>JBBARR010000001.1:0-28964 GCA_040399645.1 Caulobacteraceae bacterium
TGAGCAGTTTTTTGGATCTGCTTGAACTTTGCATTGAAGGCCGCGACGGCTGCGGCCGGGCCCTCGGGATGGTTCCAGATGCCGCCGCAGACGGCGATGAAGTCTGCGCCGGCCTCGACAATAGCATCGCAATTGTCGATCGTAATGCCGCCAATAGCGACACAAGGGGTCATCATGCTCTCTTGCCAGATGGTCAGGTCTTCCAGTTCGGCCTGAAAATCTGTCTCTTTGGTCTGGGTCGGGAAAAAGGCCCCAAATGCCACATAGTCCGCGCCGCCTTCGGAGGCCTCCATGGCCAGATGGCGGCTATCGTGACAGGTGACACCAATCATGGCGTCTGCACCTAAGATCTTGCGGGCCTCCTTGAGTGTGCCGTCAGACTGACCAATATGGACCCCGTCACAGCCAAACTTGGCGGCGAGCTCGGGACTGTCATTAAGCAGAACCGCGACCTCATAGTCATGACCAACCGCTAGAACGGCCTTGGTCACCTCCGCCAGATGGGTTTCGCTGACATTCTTCAGGCGCACCTGAATGGCGGCCACATCGCCAGCATCCAGCGCCCGCTCAAGCAGACTCGCGAAAGCCGGGGCGTCATCAATGACGGGCGGCGTGATCAGATAGAGGCGGCAACGATGGGTCATGCCCAGCCGCTAAGCCGCGATGAGGTCTGCGTCAAGGCCCGACCTAAATCGAACCCGCCGCATAGCGTTTGGCCATGGCGGCCAGCGCGATGGGTTTAATGCTCGAACCATGGCCAGCCGCACCGAACTGTTCGAAGCGGGCGCGGCAAACGGCGGCCATGGCGTCCTTGGCGGGCTTGAGATATTTGCGCGGGTCAAACTCTTCGCGATTTTCGCTGAGGATGCGGCGGATCTGGCCAGTCATGGCCAAGCGGTTATCCGTATCAACATTGATCTTGCGCACGCCGTGCTTGATGCCGCGCTGGATCTCCTCGACCGGCACGCCCCAGGTCTGGGGCATCTCGCCGCCATGGGCATTGATGATGTCTTGGAGGTCTTGGGGCACCGACGAGGAGCCATGCATGACCAGATGGGTGTTGGGCAGGCGACGGTGGATCTCTTCGATCACATTCATCGCCAGAATGTCGCCGTCCGGCTTGCGGGTGAACTTATAGGCGCCGTGCGAGGTGCCCATAGCGATGGCCAGAGCATCGACACCAGTGCGGCGGACAAAATCAACGGCCTGATCGGGATCTGTCAGCAGTTGATCATGCGACAGGACGCCCTCAGCCCCATGACCGTCTTCAGCCTCCCCCATGCCGCTTTCCAGTGAGCCAAGAACGCCCAGTTCGCCCTCGACCGAGACGCCGCAGCTATGGGCCATTTCGGTGACGCGGCGGGTGACCTCGACATTGTACTCATAGCTGGCCGGGGTCTTGGCATCCTCTTCCAGCGAGCCATCCATCATCACCGAGGTAAAGCCGTACTGGATGGCTGTGGCGCAGGTCGCCGGACCATTGCCGTGATCTTGGTGCATACAGACCGGAAGGTGGGGATAGATCTCGACCAGAGCATCGATCATGCGCGCCAGCATGATGTCATTGGCATAGGAGCGGGCACCGCGGCTCGCCTGAATAATCACCGGCGCATCGACCGCGTCGGCAGCCTCCATAATGGCGAGGCCCTGCTCCATATTGTTGATGTTGAAGGCTGGCACGCCATAGTCATGCTCGGCGGCGTGATCGAGAAGCTGGCGAAGGGTGATGCGGGCCATAATTGTTCTCCGTCTCTAAATTCAGTTCGAAAGGGCCTTAAGCCTCGAGGGCGGCGACGCCTGGCAAGGTCTTGCCTTCCATCCATTCCAAAAAGGCCCCGCCTGCCGTCGACACAAAGGTCAGATCGGCGGCAACGCCAGCATGATTAAGGGCCGAAACTGTGTCTCCACCGCCTGCAACGGCGACCAGAGCCCCCGATTGGGTCAGCCGCGCTGCGGCCTTGGCTGCTGCGACCGTGGCCCTATCAAAGGGGGGCATTTCAAAAACGCCGAGCGGGCCGTTCCAGATCAGGGTCTTGGAAGCCCCCATGGCCGCAATCAGGCGCGCGACCGATTGTGGGCCAGCATCCAAGATGCGCTCGTCTGATTCCACCGCGCCGAGCGCCCTTGTCCGGGCCGGTGCGTTGGGCTCCATTTTTTTGGCGACCACAATATCGATGGGTAATAACAGCTCGCATCCGCTAGCGGCGGCAAGGCGCATGATCTCGCGAGCCGTGTCCGCCAGATCTTTCTCGCAATAGGAGGCCCCAACATCCCATCCCTGCGCATACAGGAAGGTGTTGGCCATCCCGCCGCCGATCGCGAGGTGATCGAGCCGGGTGACGAGGTTCTTTAGCAGGTCAAGCTTGGTCGACACCTTAGAGCCGCCGACGATGCCGAGCACCGGACGTTCCGGTTTGTCCAGCGCCTTTTCGAGGGCCTCCAGTTCGCGGCGCATGGCCTCCCCAGCATAGGCGGGGATCAGGCGCGCGAGCCCCTCGGTTGAGGCATGGGCGCGGTGCGCGGCGGAAAAGGCGTCATTGACAAAGAGGTCGCCCAGACGGGCAAGCGCCTTAGCGAAGGCTGGATCATTGGCCTCTTCGCCGCCGTGATAGCGCAGATTTTCCAAGAGCAGCACATCGCCCGCCTGCATGGCGGCGACGGCGGTCTCGGCCTTTTGGCCGATACAGTCATCGCCAAAGGCGACGGGGGCGCCTAAAAGGGCAGACAGGGGGCCTGCGATAGGCGCAAGGCTCATGGACGCGACGCGCTTGCCCTTGGGCCGGTCGAAATGGGCCAGCAAGATGATCTTGGCCCCGCCGGAGCGGAGCTTTTTGATGGTCGGTAGGGCGGCGCGAAGACGGGTGTCATCACTGACTATCCCGTCATGCATTGGCACATTGAAATCGACGCGCACCAGAGCGCGCTTTTGAGAAAGGTCGGCCTGGTCGAGCGATCGAAACATCAGCGGTCCTTAGATGAATTTCGCTAGGACCAGGGCGGTGTCGCTCATCCGCGTCGCAAAGCCCCACTCATTGTCATACCAGGCCAAGACCCGGGCCAGCTTGCCATCAATGACTTGGGTCTGAGGCAGGGCCACAGTCGATGAGGCATCGATATGGTTGATGTCGACCGAGACCAGAGGGTCCGATGACACGGCCAGAACGCCCTTCAGATAGCCATTGGCAGCATCGGTGAGAGCCCTATTGATCTCTTCGACCGTCACATCGCGGCTCGGGACGATCTTGAGGTCGACTACCGAAACATTGGGGGTAGGAACGCGGATAGAGGAGCCGTCCAACTTGCCCTTCAGCTTGGGCAGGACCAGACCGACGGCCTTGGCCGCGCCGGTCGAGGTCGGGATCATCGACACAGATGCGGCACGGGCCCGGTAGAGATCCTTGTGCATCTGGTCCAGCGAGGGCTGGTCATTGGTGTAGGAGTGGATGGTGGTCATATAGCCGCGCTCAATGCCGCACAGGGCGTCAAGCACCTGGGCGACGGGCGCTAGACAGTTGGTGGTACAAGAGGCGTTGGATACAACCAGATCTTCAGCGGTGATCTCATTATGATTGACGCCATAGACGATGGTCTTGTCGGCATTGTCGCAAGGGGCACTAACCAGAACCCGCTTGGCACCGGCCTCCAGATGGGCAGCGGCTGCGGCCTTGGTGGTGAAGATGCCGGTACATTCCAGTGCAATATCGACGTCCAGTTCCTTGTGCGGCAGGTCGGCGGGGTTGCGGATCGCCGTGACCTTAATCTTGCCAGTGCCGACATCGATATAGTCTTCGCCTGAGGTTACGGTACCGGGGAAGCGGCCATGGACGCTGTCATATCGCAGGAGGTGGGCATTGGTTTCGACAGGCCCCAGATCGTTGATCGCCACAACCTCGATGTCTGTGCGGCCATGCTCGATGATTGAGCGCAAGACCAAACGACCGATACGGCCAAAGCCGTTAATGGCGACGCGAACTGCCATGGGAAAATGCTCCTTAAATTCGGCGCGAGCCGACGCAGACCGCAACCGCGATCCTCTTTGTAGGCGGTTTTGCGACACCCATCGGTGAAGTCAAGAGCCCGTGCCTGATGTCCAGCGTTGTCATCAACGCTGACGGTCAAGCGGTTGCGATTAGATGGTTCTGTGTGGCTTCAGAGGCGGCTTTTAGCCGCTTCTGCGACCGCTTCTGCGGTGATTCCGAAAGCTTCATAGAGCTTTTCATAGGGTGCGCTGGCCCCAAAGCTGCTCATGCCGACAAAGCCGCCTGATTCGCCGACAAAGCGCTCCCAGCCCATGCGGACCCCGGCCTCGACGGCAACCCGTACCTTGGCCTTACCGATAACGGCGGCTTGGGTCTTGGCTGACTGGCGGTCGAACAGTTCCCAGCAGGGGGTGGAGACCACCCGCGTGCCGATACCTTCCGTCTGCAAAAGGGTGCGGGCAGCCAGAGCAATGGAGACTTCCGAGCCGGATGCGAACAGGGTGACCTTGGCCTCGCCCAGATCGGACCCGGCCAGTTCATAGGCCCCCTGAGCGGACAGGTTGCTAGCAGAGGCGATGGTGCGAGCGGCCGGAACCTTCTGACGCGACAGGGCCATCACGGTCGGCATGGCCTTTTCGGTCAGGGCCACTTGCCAACATTCGGCGGTCTCCACGGCGTCAGCGGGGCGCATAACCAAGAGGCCTGGCATGGCGCGCAAGGAGGCGACATGTTCGATCGGCTGGTGGGTCGGGCCATCCTCGCCCAGACCGATGGAATCGTGGGTCATGACATGGATCACCCGCGTGCCCATCAGGGCTCCCAGCCGGATGGCTGGGCGCGAATAGTCGGAGAAGACAAGGAAGGTGCCGGAATAGGGAATGACACCGCCATGCAGGGCCATACCGTTCATGGCCGCAGCCATGCCAAACTCGCGCACCCCATAATGGACATAACGGCCCGCATAGTCGGGGCCATCAAAGGGCTGCATGCCCTTGACGATGGTATTGTTAGAGCCGGTCAGGTCTGCGGACCCCCCGATCATTTCTGGGATCGATGGGATCAGGGCCTCTAACGCCGAGCCCGAATGGACGCGGGTGGCATTGTTAGGCTTCTCGTCGACGGTCTTGGCAATATGGGCACTTAAGGCCTCAAAGGCCCCAGCGGGCAGATCACCCTTCATGGCGCGGGTCAGATCAGCACCCTTGGCAGAGGCCTTGAGGCGCGCTTCCCAGGCCCGGCGCAGCTTCCCGCCGCGCTTGCCGACCTTTCGCCAATCGCTGGCAATATCGTCCGGCACCTCAAAGGGAGCCGCAGTCCAGCCCATCTTGGCCTTGGAGGCGGCGATCTCGCCATCGTCCAAGGTGCCGTGGGTCTTGGGATTGCCTTCGAAATTGGCCGAGCCCTTTCCGATCAGGGTCTTGGCGGCGATTAGGCTGGGACGATCCTGCTTGAGCGCCCAAGCCATGGCCCGGCGCAGCGCGCCCATATCGTGGCCATCGACGGTCTTGGTCGCCCAGCCCGCGGCCTTAAAACGCCCGATCTGGTCACCGGATTCCGACACGCTGACCTTGCCGTCGATGGTGGCGTCATTATCGTCCCAGATCACGGTCAGCTTGGACAGTTTCAGACGGCTAGCCAAGGAGATGGCCTCATGGCTGACGCCCTCCATCAGACAGCCGTCCCCAGCCATGACCCAGGTGCGGTGGTCGACCAGTTCGTCACCATAGCGGGCCGCGAGGCTACGTTCAGCCATGGCCATGCCGACGGCGGTGGCAATGCCCTGGCCCAAGGGACCGGTGGTGGTCTCCACGCCGGGGGTATGGCCAAATTCAGGGTGGCCGGGGGTCTTGGAACCCCATTGGCGAAAGGCTTCTAGCTCCTGTTTGGTGACGGCCTTGAAGCCGGTCAGGTGCAGTAGCGAATAGATCAGCATCGAGCCGTGGCCTGCCGACAGCACGAACCGGTCACGGTCGGCCCAATCGGGCTTGGCGGCATCAAACTTCAGGAACTTGGACCAGAGCACGGTGGCGGCGTCGGCCAGGCCCATTGGGGCGCCGAGATGGCCGGATTTGGCCTTTCCCACGGCGTCCATGGACAATACACGAATGGCATTTGCCATATCTTGTGGGGTGGCGGTCATGCTGAGGTCCTGATCAGAGACAATTCGTGAGCCGGAGGTCGCATGCTGCGCCGCTGAGGTCAAGGAAACCCAAGGGTGCCCAGCCCTAAAGCATCGATTGCCACCTCGTCCCACCTAGTCATTGTGCCAGTTTGCATCATGGCTATAGAATAGGTCCCATGTTGAACGCCGGGCGCGGGCCGTTTGTTTGGGCGAGCAACAGACCTTAAGGACGGATGCCATGCGAGACCTCTCCGGGGATAATGCGGTCGATCTGGCCGTTTTGCGGCTGGAACGGGCGGTGAGCCTGCTCGAGGGGCGGCTCGGTGTTGCGATGAGCGCGGCCCAGCCGGGCAGTTCGGGTCTATTTGAAGAAGATCGCTCGCGTCTGGCCGCAGAGTTGGATGCGTCGCGCGCCCGTGAGCAGGACTTGGCTGAGGCCGGTCGGCAGGCATCGACCGCGCTCGGCAAGGCTATTGTCGGGATCAAATCCGCCCTGACTGAAGAGGTTGACCTCTTTTCGACCCTGATGGCCCCATCGGACGCGGAGGCCTGATCATGGCGCAGATCACCATCGACATTAATGGCAAGCCCTATGTTATCGGCTGTGAGGACGGGCAGGAGGCCCACCTGACCGAGATTGCTGGGGTCTTTGATCAGCAGGTTCGTCAGATCGCAGGTGAGGTTGGCGCCTTAACTGAAGCGCGGCTGTTCTTGATGGCCGCCCTGATGATGGCCGACGATCTGACCGATACCCGCAATCGCTTGGTTAAGGCTCAGGGCGAGGCGGCGCGCTATGCGGGCGACATCAACCGTATTGAGCAAAACAGCGCCAAGGCTTTGGACACGGCTGCGCGCAAGATTGAGGCTCTGGTCCATCGGGCCGCAGGATCGACAGAATCCGCCTGAGGCGCGCGGGCCGTTAGATTTCATTCGAGGCTTGAGGTCAGGCCCGCTGTCCCCTACCTTAGGGGCGGCGGGTCTTGCTGTGTTTCGCGTCGAAGACTTCTAATCCCGGGGACCTTAATCAACCTCATAGGGACCTGTTCCTGCCCGCGACCGTGGTTTCGGGCATACGGGGCCCACCTGGCAAGCCAGGTCCGAGGGGATTGAACACGTCTTCACGGCTGCTACGGCGCCGCCACCCTTTTTCTGTCGGCCTTGGTTGCAGGGTCTTGGGCCTTAAACACCGATGGTTCACGCCTCTGCCGCTTCCGCCAAGTCGATGTTGCGGGCCCAGATGAAGGCCGTGCGGACTGAAGCCTTCCGCAAAGGGTCCGGGGCAGGTGCAGCTGCTGCTGAGCACATCCCACAATTCTATCTTGGCCGTTTTTCGGTGGTCGCTGGCTATCAGCCGATGGGTAGCGAGATTGATCCTGCGCCTTTGCTAACAAGACTCGCGGCAGCGGGCGCGCAGATCGTTTTGCCGCGCACGGCCTCGAAGGGCTCTTGCCTGCCTTTAAGCTTTCACCTCTGGTCGCCGGGCCAGTCTTTGGTCAAGAGCGCCTTTGGTGTGGCTGAGCCCAGTCCGGATGCGCCGCAATTAACCCCCGACCTAGTGATCGTACCGCTACTGGCCTTTGATGACCTAGGCCACCGGATGGGCTATGGGCAAGGCCATTATGATCGCACCCTTGAGGCCTTGCGGGCGTGCCATCCGGTCGTGGCGATCGGTCTGGCTTTCGAGGCTCAAAGGGTGGCTTCGGTGCCCCGAGAAGATCATGATCAGCCTTTAGACGGTATTTTGACGCAGACGCGCTATATGGCTCTGCGAGAGGATCTTTAATATGCGTTTTGCCTTTTTTGGAGATGTGGTCGGCAAGTCAGGCCGAGACGGTCTGGCCGACCATCTGCCCGCTTTGCGCCGCCAGTTGGATCTGGAGTTTGTCATCGTCAATGCCGAGAATGCCGCGGCGGGCTTTGGCATTACCGAAAATACGGCGAGAGAACTGTTCGAGGCGGGGGCCGATTGCCTGACCTTGGGCAACCATTCGTGGGACCAGAAAGAGGCCCTGACCTATATTGTCCGCGAGCCGCGCCTGATCCGGCCCCTCAACTATCCACCCTTGGCCGATGCGCCAGGGCGAGGATCGCAACTGTTTGAGACCGATCGCGGCCACCGGGTTCTGGTCATCAATCTATTAGGCCGGGTCCATATGGATGCGCTGGATGATCCCTTTGCCGCGGTTGACCGCGAGCTTGACGCCTGTCCTCTGGGTCAGGTCTGCGATGCGGCCATTGTCGACATGCATGCTGAAGCAACCTCCGAAAAAATGGCCATGGGTCATTTTTGTGATGGACGCGCCAGCCTGATCGTCGGCACCCACACCCATGTGCCCACCGCTGACTGTCAGATCCTCAATGGCGGTTCGGCCTATCAGACCGATGCCGGGGCCTGCGCCGACTATGACAGTGTTATCGGCAATCAGAAGGAAGAGCCCTTGCGGCGGTTTACAACCCGCATCAGTCAGGGCCGCTATCAGCCCGCCTCAGGCCCCGCGACGATCTGCGGCGTTTTCGTTGAGACCGATCCCGCCTCCGGCCTTGCCCGCCGCGTCGAACCGATCCGGGTTGGCGGGCGTCTATCGAATCATATTCCGCAGGTTTAGGGCGCGCCTTTCATCCAATCAATGACAGGGCAACTTTCAGTCAATCCATTGCGGTTTTGGTCATAAAGCCGTTTGCCGCCAATCGGATCATCATCCCAATGAAGGCAGACATTGCCGTAGTTCGGATCGTGCTTGCGGCTTGGGCAATCGCTGCAGTCCTTTATCGTGTAGGTGATCTTAAAGGACTGGGGTTCCGTCGCTTTGATTGTGGGCATGGAAAATTCCTTTCGTCGCCTCTGTTTCAACCACGTTCCCCGCGCAGGTAGGGGGTCAGACCAAGTCGTTCGGCTGACTGGCCGTCAATCTCCCCAAGAGATCAGCGAGGTTTTCGATCTCCTCGGCGCCCCAGCGATCCTTAAATACCTCTTTGGACTTGCGTTCCAAGGTTTGGCGGGCCGCGCCGATCACCTTGCGGCCCGTATCGGTCAGGGTGACATAGGCCAGCCTTGCGTCGCGGGCATCGGCCTCACGCCCCAACATGCCCAACTTCTCGAGCGGCAAGGTCATGCGGGTGACGGTTGAGGGACTGACACAGAGCCGCTTAGCCAGATCCACTCGGCTCAGCCGCAATAGCGGGGCCTGTTCCAAATGCATCATCAGCAGACTGTCATTGAGCGACAGTCCATGTACCGAGCCGAGTTCTTGCGAAAATTTCTGCTCAAGAAGGGCTTGGGCGCTCAATAGCCGGATCACGGCGAGGAAGGAGGTTTGGGTCATGGTAGAAACATATGCCGATATATTTCCGAACGCAAGCACTTTGCGACCCAATATACGAACTGAGAGGCTCACGCACGGCAAGGGATGACAAACCCGCCCTCCGAGGGCTAGAATCGCTGGATCACTCTGTCGTCTAGAAAGATTGTTCCTCGACCATGGCCGGGCATTCCAAATTCAAAAACATTCAGTTTCGTAAGGGCGCGCAGGACAAGAAGCGCTCCAAGATCTTTTCGAAACTGTCGCGGGACATCACCTTAGCGGCCAAGGGCGGGGTTCCAGACCCGACGGCCAATGCGCGGCTAAGACTGGCCATCGCCAATGCGCGGGCTGAATCCATGCCAAAGGACAATATTGACCGGGCGATCAAAAAGGCCTTGGGCGGCGAGACCGACACCTATGAAGAGATCCGTTATGAGGGTTTTGGTCCCGGCGGCGTCGGTCTGATCGTCGAGGTCCTGACCGATAATCGCAACCGGGCCGCAGCCAATGTCCGCACGGCCTTTAATAAGAATGGCGGCAATTTGGGTGAGACCGGATCGGTGGCCTTCATGTTCGACCGGGTTGGACAGATCGTCTATCCGCCAGCGGTGGGCTCAGAGGACGATGTGATGGAGGCCGCGATTGAGGCGGGCGCAGAGGATGCCGAGTCCGATCCTGAGAGCCACGTCATCACCACGGCCTTCGAAGACATGAACGCAGTACTCGAGGTGCTCGAGGCGCGTTTTGGTCCGGCCAAGTCGACCAGCATGATCTGGAAGCCCAAATCATCAAATCCCGTGGCCGGGGACGATGTCGCGACCCTGTTCAAGCTGATTGATGCGCTCGACGATGATGACGATGTCCAGAACGTCTATGGCAATTACGATATGTCCGATGAAGACCTCGCCAAGTACGCCGGCTAGGCCAAACCCCCGCTTTTGGTCCGCAATTGCACCTCTGGGCCGGTCTTTCGGTCAAAGAAGCGTCAAATGGGAGCGTTGAGACTCTTTTCGCCACGACGGGGACAGGTCAAGATGCGAACACATGACGAACGCGATTCGAATCCTTGGGCTTGATCCTGGACTGCGCCACACCGGATGGGGAATTATCACCATTGCCGGAGCGCGGCTGTCCCATGTCGCGCACGGGGTGATCAGCCCGGATGACAAGGCCCCCTTTGCCATCCGGCTGTTGACCCTGTTCGATGCCATTACCGATGTCATCGCGCAATATGGGCCCGATGAGGCCGCGGTTGAGGAAACCTTCCTCAATTCCAATGCCGCCTCGACGCTCAAGCTTGGCCATGCCCGCGCCGCCGCCCTGATCGCGCCAGCTAAGGCGGGACTACCGGTCGCGGAATATGCCGCCAAGGTGGTCAAGAAGGCGGTGGTCGGCACCGGCGGGGCGGATAAGGATCAGGTTGCCTTTATGATTGCTCGCCTCCTGCCCACCGCTGGATCGCCAACGGCCGATGCCGCCGATGCCTTGGCCGTGGCCATTGCCCATGCCCATGCCCGTCAGGTTCGAACCCTAACCAAGAGCCTAGGGAGCACCGCATGATCGGTCGTCTGCGCGGAACCGTCATTGAGATTGGCGAGGAAGAGGCCCTGATCGATGTGGGTGGGGTGGGCTATCTGGTCCGCTGTGGTTCTCGTTGTCTGTCGCGCCTGCCCTCGGCGGGCGAAGAGGCCATTGTCCATGTTGAAAGCCAGACCACTGAGGCGGCGGGTACCCGGCTCTATGGCTTTGTCGACCGCGAGGACCGCCGCGCCTTTGTACTGTTACAATCGGTTCAGGGCGTGGGGCCCAAGGCCGCCCTCTCAGTGCTCGATGTTCTGCCGCCGGCTGATCTGGCTGCCGCTATTGCCCGCGATGATAAGGCCTCAGTCGGCCGCGCCAATGGGGTGGGGCCCAAGCTGGCCCTGCGGATTGTCACTGAACTCAAGGGCAAGTCCATCGGCGACGGGCTGGTCCAGACCTTTGTCCCCTCGGCCCCCACCCCGCGTCCCACCCCGTCTGTGTCTGGCGAGGCGGTTGCGGCTCTGATGGGTCTTGGTCTGGCAGAGCCCGCTGCCCGCCGCGCGGTCGAGCAGGCCGTGGGCGAGCTTGGCCCTGAGGCTGAGCTGTCATCTGTGATCAAGGCGGCCTTGAAGGACATGGGTCGATGAGCCGCCTTGTGGATGGTGAGGCCGAGGAGCTTGAGTCCACCGATAAGGCCCTGCGCCCCCAAACCCTCTTCGAATTTGTGGGCCAAGAGCCCATTAAGGCCAATCTCAAGATCTTCATTGATGCCGCGAAGGGCCGCAATGAGGCCCTCGATCATGTGCTACTCTTTGGTCCTCCGGGCCTTGGCAAGACCACCTTGGCCCAGATTATCGCCCGCGAATTGGGTGTTAATTTCCGCGCCACCTCTGGTCCGGTTCTGGCCAAGGCGGGCGATCTGGCCGCTATCTTGACCAATCTGGAACCGCGCGATGTGCTGTTCATCGACGAGATCCACCGCCTGCCGTCCAATGTCGAAGAGATCCTCTATCCGGCCATGGAGGACCATGTTCTGGACCTGATGATCGGTGAGGGGCCGAGCGCCCGCTCGATCCGTATTGACCTATCGCCCTTCACGTTGGTGGCAGCCACCACCCGTGCGGGCATGTTGGCCACGCCTCTGCGCGACCGGTTCGGCATCCCCTTGCGCTTGGAATTCTATACCCCCGGCGAATTGCAACACGTGCTGATCCAAGCGGCGCGCAAGATGGGCGCGCCCTTGACGCCTGAGGGTGCGGGCGAGATTGCGGCTCGTGCCAGAGGCACCCCGCGCGTGGCCGGACGGCT
This sequence comes from Caulobacteraceae bacterium, assembly GCA_040399645.1. Taxonomy (GTDB): domain Bacteria; phylum Pseudomonadota; class Alphaproteobacteria; order Caulobacterales; family Caulobacteraceae; genus CAISGS01. Next base: position 12,234 of record JBBARR010000001.1, read on the forward strand.
CTTGCGCCGGGTTCGTGACTTTGCCGCCGCCGATGGTGCCGCCGTGATCGATCAGCCCCATGCGGCCAGAGCCTTGGCCCGTTTGGAGGTTGACGAGCTTGGCCTAGACAGTCTGGATCGTCGTTATCTGCGCGCCCTGATCGACAACTATGGCGGAGGGCCAGCCGGGGTCGAGACCCTGGCCTATGCCATCGCTGAGGCCCGCGACGCGGTTGAAGATGTGATCGAGCCCTATCTGATGCAGCAGGGCTTTATCCAGCGCACCCCGCGCGGACGTATAGCCTGCGGCCGTGCCTATCTACATCTGGGCCTCAAGGAACCACCGCCTCAGGTCCGTACCGTTCCGCCCGGCGCGCAAGTAGCCCTGTTTGATGAGGAGGAGCTATGAGCCAGCCCCTTCTTCCCACCACCGGCGTTTTTATAGGCCGCGAGCACCATCTGCCGGTACGGGTCTATTACGAGGACACCGACTTTACCGGGGTGGTCTATCACGCCAACTATCTGCGTTATTTCGAGCGGGGTCGGTCCGATTTCCTTCGTGTAGCGGGGGTGAGCCATACGGATCTGTTGGAGCGCGAGGATCCCGCCGCCTTTGTCGTCACACGCATGGATATTCGGTTTCAGCGCGCCGCGCGCATTGATGACGCCCTGACAGTGGTCACCACCTACGACCGGGTCAAGGGCCCTCGCCTATTCATCAGCCAGCACATTTTGCGCGGGGCAGAGGTGATTGCGACCGCCGATGTTGAGGCCGCCTGTATCACGATGGACGGTCGCCCACGAAAACCACCTTCTGGCCTGACCGAGGCCCTGACGCCATGGTTTGCCTCGCCCGATCCAACCTTGCCATAGTTTCACCATCCCAAGCGGCCAGAAAGGCTGACTTCACCGATCAACCCGCCCCCTTCTATTGACGAGATTTTGATCCATGAATGCCGCCGCCACTGCCGCCCTTGCTCCTGAAAGCTTTTCCGCCCTTGCCCTGTTCTTGCGCGCCGACTGGGTGGTTAAGGGCGTGATGCTCGGTCTGCTGGGCGCTTCGCTTTGGTCGTGGTCGGTGATCATCGACAAGGTCTTGAAGTTCCGCGCCCTCGCCCACGATGCCGACCAGATCGAGGATGCCATCGCTGCAGGGCGAACCTTGGAAGAGGTTGCTGACGCCGCGGGTTCCGAGCCACGTCAAGCCCTAGCCCGCCTCCTGCAATCGGCGCTGCGGACCTGGTATGAGGCTAGAGCCAATGACGGTAATAGCGAGGCTAAGGCCAGTTTCATTCTCCAGCGGTTAGACCGGGGCCTTGATGGGATCATTGCCCGCGAGAGCGAGCAGGCGGAGGACGGTCTTGGCGGTCTTGCTATCGTGGCGACGGCCTCACCCTTTATCGGTCTGTTCGGAACGGTCTGGGGCATCATGCATGCCTTCCAAGCCATCGCGGTTCAGAAGAACACCAACCTGTCGGTCGTCGCGCCGTCGATTGCCGAGGCCCTATTTGCCACTGCTTTCGGCCTGGCCGCCGCTATTCCAGCCTACATGGCCTACAACAAGCTGTCGGGCGATGCGGGACGGTTCACGAGCCGTCTTGAAGCCTTTGCCGATGATCTGGCCGGGGCCATTGCACGGCGCCTGAGCGATAGGGTCTAGGGCCAATGGCAGGTTCAAGCGCTCAAGGCCAGTCCTCTGGATCGCGCCGCAGCCGGCGGCGAGGTGGTCGAGGTGCCCTCTCGGAAATCAATGTCACGCCACTGGTCGATGTGATGTTGGTGCTGCTGATCGTGTTTATGATCTCGGCACCCCTGCTGACTGCCGGGGTTCCGGTAGAGCTGCCCAAGACCGAAGCCAGCGCCCTGAATGATCAGAACGAGCCCCTGACCGTCTCCGTCGCGGCCGATGGTAAGCTCTTTGTCCAAGATCGCCCGGTCCTCTTTGCCGAACTGGCACCGCGCATGATGGCCCTGTCCGGTGAGGACCAAAAACGGCAGGTCTTTGTGCGCGCCGACGGCAAGGCGTCCTACGAAACCGTGGCGCAGGTCATGGCCAGCCTGTCGCGCACAGGCTTTACCTCCATTGGATTGATTACCGACATTGGCGGGCCAAGCTCCGGCGTGCCCGCTGACGATCAGGCTCCGTAACGGTTCGATGCCCCGCGCCCTGTCCGATCGCTATCCTGCCTATGCGGCCTCAGCCGGTCTTCATCTGATCGTGCTGCTGGCGGGCGTGTTCGCTTGGCCGTGGGCGGCGCCGACCAAGATTATGGCTGTAACGCCGGTCACGCTGGTGACGCGCGCCGAGGTGACGGATTTGCGCGCAGCCGAGATGGCCGAGACCGTGCAAGAGGCTGCGATAGAGGTACCAAGCGAAACGGCTCCGCCCGAAGTGGTGACCCCGCCGCCTCCAGCTCCGGCCAAGACCCAACCAACACCCCAACCCACGCCCCAACCCAAGCCCCAACCCACGCCCCAATCCACGCCAAAGCCAACGCCAATGCCCACCAAGACTACCCCTGCGTTTAATCTGGACCAGCTCGCCGCTAGCGTTAGCAAGGCTAGGCCGCAAAAGCCGACCCCAGCCGCCAAGCCTGCGCCGAGCCTTGATCTCGATGCCCTTGCTGCCAGTGTTGGCAAGAGCGCCTCCAGCGCCAAGCCGTCGTCGGCCCCAAAGGGGGCCGCCCGCGCCCAGACTGATCTTGTTGCCCGTCAGGCGGTCGGTGCCGGGCGAGGCGCGACACTGGACCAGTTGGCGGCGATCAGTGCCAAGCTCGGACGGCTTTGGAACCCGAACTGCGGGGTCGAAGGCTCTGCCAATGTCGTGGTCAAGGTTCGCCTGACCCTCGATCCCAATGGAAGATTGCTGCGCGCGGTCTTGGTCGATGAGCAGCGGATCAATGGCCCTGGCGACAGTGTCCGTCGCGCCGCCGCAACCCGCGCCTTGACGGCAGTGGCCCGCGCCGCGCCCTATGATGAACTGCCCTCAGAGGATTTCGCCAATTGGCGCTCCTTTGTGGTCGCCTTTGATGCTCGCCAGCAATGTCGAGGCTATTGATGAGGAAGTCCCTGCCCATGACCCTGTTCCGAAACGGTCTGTTGGCGCTTGTCGCCATGATCGCCTGCCTTGTTTGGGGTGCTGCAGGCTTGGCCTCCGCGCGCGCGGAGATCGAAATTCAGGTCAATCAGGGCACGTTGCAACCCCTGCCCGTCGCGGTTCCAGCCTTTACAGGCGCTGGACCCTATGGTGCCGACATTGCCAAGGTGGTGTCAGGCAATCTGGAACGTTCCGGTTTTTTCAGGCCGCTTGACCCGGCGGGTTTTGTAGAAAAGAGCTTGGACGTCAATGTTCAGCCCCGCTTTCCAGACTGGAAGGCGATCAGCGCCCAGGCCCTGATCAATGGCCAGGTGACGGTCGATCCTGACGGCCTCTTGCGCGTCGACTTCAGGCTCTGGGATGTCTTTTCTGAGCAACAGCTTTTGGGCCTACAATTTACCTCAACGCCGGAAAATTGGCGCCGGATGGCGCACAAGATCTCCGATGCCGTCTATGAGCGCCTGACCGGCGAAAAGGGTTATTTTGATACGCGCGTGGTCTTCGTGGCCGAAAGCGGCCCGCGCATTGCGCGCATCAAGCGTCTGGCGATCATGGATCAGGACGGGGCCAATCCGAGCTATCTGACCAGCGGCTCGACCATGGTCATGACCCCGCGCTATTCGGCCAGCAGCCAAAAGGTCACCTACATGGTCCTGCGCGATAATGGGTCCAGCATCTATCTGCTCAATATCGAGACCGGGCGCCAAGAGATCCTTGGTCAATATTCTGGCATGGTCTTCGCGCCGCGCTTCTCGCCCGATGGACAGAAGGTGGCCCTGTCGGTCGAGCGCGGCGGCAACAGCGATATATTCGTGATCGATCTGAGCAGCCGGGTCTCGACGCGCCTGACCAGCAGCCCAGCCATCGACACCTCGCCCTCCTATTCGCCAGACGGCAGTCAGATCGTGTTTAATTCGGACCGGGGCGGCAGTCCGCAACTCTATCTGATGAAGGCTGACGGCAGCGATGTGCGGCGGCTGTCTTCGGGTGAAGGCCGTTATACCACGCCGGTCTGGAGCCCGCGCGGCGACTTTATTGCCTTCACTAAACAGACGGGTGGTCAGTTCCATATTGGCGTCATGCGGCCCGACGGCACCGATGAGCGGCTCTTGACCACCAGCTATCTGGACGAGGGTCCAACCTGGGCCCCCAATGGCCGGGTTCTGATGTTCTTCCGCGAGGCCCCCGGGGTCGCGCCAAAGCTCTGGACCGTCGATATTAGTGGCCGGGTCGTGCGGCCCGCGCCCTATTCCGGTTCAGGTTCGGACCCGGCTTGGTCGCCCTTGCTGAACTAGAAATTTCCAGCATCATAGGGCAGGGGTTTCCTCTAGGACAGGTTCCTATTGTCAGTCCTTGTTCATGATGCCACGTTAGGGCGAAATGAAATCAGTCAATCGACCCTTTGATCCCGTTTTGGCCTCGGTCCAATTTGGGTCAGGGCCGGCCCTGCAGCGCCTATGAACCCAAAGGAGAAGTTCGTGATCCCCAGTATCAAAGCCATTGTCAGACTGGCCCTGATCGCCGCCGCCGCCGCGTCGCTTGTCGCTTGCGCCACCCGCAAAGCCCCACCACCGCCTGCGCCAACACCGGCGCCAGCGCCGGCCCCACAGCCCGCGCCGCCGCCTGCACCTACGCCACCTGCGCCCGTCGTCCCAGCCGGACCCGCCCCAGGATCGGTTCAGGACTTTGTCGTTAATGTCGGTGAGCGCGTGTTCTTCGACTATGATTCTCACGCCCTGCGGGCTGAGGGCAGCGCTATGCTGGACGCTCAAGCCGCTTGGCTGGCACGCTATCCCAACGTCAAGGTGCGCATCGAAGGCAATGCCGATGAGCGCGGTACCCGTGAATACAACTTCGCCCTCGCCGCTCGCCGGGCCAACTCCGTGCGGGACTATCTGGTCTCCAAGGGTGTGGCCGGAAGCCGGATCGAGACCGTGTCCTACGGTAAGGAAAAGCCTATCGATGGCGGAATCACCCAAGAGGCTTGGGGCAAGAACCGTAATGCCCACACGGCCCTGACCGGCGGCGCGTCTAAATAGGCACCCCCTAGTCTTGTGTACTTTAGAGTGGGAAGGGGGCTGCATCTGCGGCCCCCTTCTTGCTGTTTATGACCCCTTTTCCTCAGGGGCGGCTTGGCCCATTGTGGCCTTGATAGTTTGATTTTGATCTGATGGGTGACCTGATGAAGACCCTATGTGCGCACCCTAATTTTCGGCCAGCCCTGGCGATGGTAATGGCCCTGGCTCTTGGCCTTTGCGCTTCGGTCTCTTCAGCGCGTGCCCAATCGGACGATGCGGCCGCCAAGCGCTTTGACCGGATCGAGCGCCAGTTGCGCGAAGTGCGCGATATCGTCCTTCAGGCGCGCAGTACCGGTCAGCCGGTCGAGATCAAGATGGCGGGCCCAGATCCCGAGATCGCGACCCTGCGTGCTCGGATTGATGATCTGGAACTGACCCTGCGCCAGACCACCGGCCAGATCGATAGTCTAAGCCAAGAGTTGGCCAAGGCACGGCGTGATCTGAAGGCCTTGGAGTCGGACAATCATGCCCTGCAAGACCGGATGGCGGCTGCTGAGGGTCAATTGGCCAGCGCGGCTCAAGCGGCCACCCAAGCGGCAAAGCCAGCACCAGAAGCCGCCGCGCCCGCTAGGGGGCCCGCTCCTGTCGCGGCCCCCAAGCCTCAAGCCACTGTCAAAGCGCCTGTCGTCGCCACCTCTGCCGGTGAACGGACCGCGGCCTTTCAACGGGCCAAACAATTGTTGCTCGATGGTCAGTTCCCCGCCGCGTCAGCCGCCTTTCACGACTATGTCGACCAATATGGCGACACCGCCCCCAATGGGCCTGAGGCGCGCTATTGGCTGGGCGAGACCCTGTTCATCAGCGGGTCCTATGCCGATGCGGCCGCAGCCTATATCGAGGCAATTCGCGGGTGGCCGCCTACCGTTTGGGGTGCTGAGGCGGTAGTAAAATTGTCCATGTCATTGATTGAATTAAAAAAAACGTCCGATGCCTGCCGCGCCCTTGACGAGTTTAACCGTCGTTATCCGGCGGCGGCACCCGCCACTAAGGCTCGGGCTGACAAGGCCCGCCTTCGCGCCAAATGCGCCTAGGCCAGTCTGATCCAAGCGGTGTCCTACAGTCTGATGCCGAGCGCCGACTGGCTCAGTATCTGGATGGTGATCGTCAAACGCCCCTCGCTGTGGCCTTTTCAGGTGGCAGCGACAGTCTAGCAACCTTGCTTTTAACATTGAACTTTGCCGCCAACCGAGGCCGCAAGGTTCTAGCCTTGACCCTCGATCATGGACTGCAAACCTCGTCACGAGGATGGACTCGGCACTGCGCGACACTCGCCGCCAGTCTGGGCGCTGAACCGCTACCGCTTGTCTGGGAAGCGGACCGCCCAAGCGCGGAAGCTAGCGGCCTTCCAGCAGCAGCGCGGTCTGCGCGGCACCGGCTCTTGGCGACAGCGGCCAAGGCTCGCGGTGCCAAGGTGCTAATCTTCGGCCACACGCAAGATGACCGGCACGAGTCTGACTGGATGCGCCAGACCGAGGCCTCGACGCTTGGTCAGTTAAAAACTTGGGGTCCCTCACCGGTTTGGCCAGAAGGGCGGGGCCTGTTCCTGCTGCGTCCCGTTTTGGACCAGAGCCGGGAAGCATTGCGGGCTTTTTTGACCGATCGAGGTCTGGATTGGATTGAAGATCCGGCCAATCAGGACCCCCGCTTTGGTCGCTCGCGCGCTCGGATGGCGCTGGCGAACCTTGAGGCCGGGGCTCTGGCAGAGGCTTCTGATCCCGAGCCGATCTATTGGCCAAAGGATCTGGGACTATGGACCGCCTACGGGGCCTTGGTCTTGGACCACACGGATTTGCGGACCATAGGGCGGGGCTTGGAAAGTTTCCTGGCCCGGGCCCTGCTTTCGGTTTCTGGCCATGACGCTACGCCTCGCTATGGCGCCCTTCAGCGCCTAACCACAGCCCTGCGGGGCGAAGCTGCCTTCACCGCCACCCTTTCGGGCGCGCAGGTGCGGGCAAGCCATGATCAGGTCTGGATCGTCCGCGAGGCAGGTCGAAAGGGCTTAGCGGCCCTTGATCTAATGCCAATGGGGTCCTCATCCGCGGTCTGGGATGGCCGGTTTCAGATTGAAGGCGCGGTGGCGGGTGAACAGGTCATCGCGCTGCGCGGCCATGCCAAGAGGCTAAGCTCGTTCGATCGTACTAGGCTTGCAGATCTGCCTGCGGCTCTTCGCTCCACCTTGCCTTTGGTAGCCCACTCAGACGGAACGGTCAGCCTTCCGGCCTTCAAGGGTGAGTCGCCTATGGTCAATAAGTTCGCAGAGTCCCTGATTTTGCAGCGTCTTAAGGCGGCCTGTGGCAGAATAATCTCCGAGCGAGCCGTCGGATGATGCTGTTCGTCAATTGCGCCCATGGCAAAACCGGCAGCGACACCCTATCTTGAGGTCCTAAGGCTAAAAAAGGCGACCACCATGAATTTGCGTAATCTGGCCATCTGGGGTGTCATTGTTGTGATCCTGCTTGGGATCTACAGCGCGATGAACCCGAGCTCCAAGTCGGGCGCGGTCGGCGAGATCAGCTATTCGCAGCTGCTGAGCAAAGTGGACGGCGGTCAGATCAAGTCGGCTGTTTTCCGCAATGATGTGGTCGAGGCCCGCGACTCCAGCGGTAAAAGCTACAATGTCGTCACCCCGATGAACCAGGATGAACTGGTCAAGCGCCTGCAGGCTAGCGGCGCGGACATTCAGGTCAAACCTGCGGGCGGTATTACGCCGATGGGCCTGTTCCTCAATGCCCTGCCGGTCTTGCTGTTGATCGGTGTCTATATCTTCTTCATGCGTCAGATGCAGGGCGGCGCGCGCGGGGCCATGGGCTTTGGCAAGTCCAAAGCCCGGCTGCTGAGCGAAAATAAGAACAAGGTCACCTTTGACGATGTGGCCGGTGTCGATGAGGCCAAGGAAGAGCTGAACGAGATCGTTGAGTTCCTCAAGGATCCCGGCAAGTTCCAAAAGCTTGGGGGTAAGATTCCTAAGGGCGCGCTTCTAGTCGGCCCTCCGGGTACGGGTAAGACCCTTTTGGCCCGCGCCATTGCCGGTGAGGCCGGCGTGCCCTTCTTCAGCATTTCCGGCTCAGACTTTGTTGAGATGTTTGTCGGAGTCGGCGCCAGCCGCGTGCGCGACATGTTCGAGCAGGCCAAGAAGAGCGCGCCCTGCATCATCTTTATCGACGAGATCGACGCTGTTGGTCGCCATCGCGGCGCAGGCCTGGGCGGCGGCAATGATGAGCGTGAGCAGACCCTCAACCAGCTTCTGGTCGAGATGGACGGCTTTGAGGCCAATGAGGGTATCATTCTGGTGGCGGCGACCAACCGTCCCGACGTGCTAGATCCGGCCCTTTTGCGTCCCGGCCGTTTTGACCGCCAGATCGTGGTGTCCAATCCCGACATTACCGGCCGCGAGACGATTCTGCGCGTCCACATGCGCAATGTGCCCCTGTCGTCCGATGTTGACGTCAAGACTATCGCGCGGGGAACGCCCGGCTTTTCTGGCGCTGATCTGGCCAATCTGGTCAATGAATCGGCCCTGATGGCCGCACGCCGCAACCGTCGCATGGTCACCATGAAGGACTTCGAAGACGCTAAGGACAAGGTCATGATGGGCGCTGAGCGCAAGTCTATGGTCATGACCGAAGACGAAAAGCGCATGACCGCCTATCACGAGGGTGGCCACGCTCTGGTCGCCCTGACCGTTTCCCACACCGACCCTGTCCATAAGGCCACCATCATTCCGCGTGGCCGGGCTTTGGGCATGGTCATGCAACTGCCGGAACGGGACAAGCTGTCCATGTCCTATGAGCAGATGACCTCACGCCTCGCCATCCTGATGGGTGGGCGTGTGGCCGAAGAGCTGATCTTTGGCAAGGAAAAGGTCACCTCCGGGGCCTCATCCGACATTGAACAGGCCACCCGTCTGGCTCGCATGATGGTCACCAAATGGGGCTATTCCGACGCCCTTGGTGTGGTCTCGTACGGTGAAAATCAGGACGAGGTGTTCCTTGGCCATTCGGTGGCCCGCACCCAGAACGTCTCCGAACAGACCGCTCAACTGATCGATAGTGAAGTGCGCGTTCTGGTCCAGGGCGGCTTTACCGAGGCGCGCCGTATCCTAACTGAGCGCTTGGATGATCTGCACGCCATCGCCAAGAACCTGCTGGAGTTCGAAACCCTCTCGGGCGACGAGATCATTGGCGCGCTTAAGGGTGTGGTGCCGGTGCGTGAAAAGGCCGAGGACAAGAAGCCTATCGTCCCTTCGGTTTCGGTACCTCTTACACCCAGCATCGGCCCTGAGCCTGCGTGACCCCTAAGGCGATGGCCAGACCGAACATTATGGGGGTGGTCAATGTCACCCCCGATAGCTTTTCGGATGGCGGTCAGTTTCTGTCGGTTCAGGCCGCTGTCGACCATGGCCTGAGGCTGCTCGAGCAGGGTGCGGACATGCTCGATATTGGCGGGGAGTCTACTCGTCCAGGTGCCCAGCCTCTGTCGGCGCAGGCCGAGATGGATCGGGTCTTGCCGGTGATAGAGGCCCTTCGCCAATCAACCTCCTGTCCCATCAGTATCGATACACTCAAGGCCGATGTGGCGCGGGCCGCCGTGCGGGCGGGCGCAACGATCTGGAATGATGTGACCGCCCTACGCGGGTCTTATGGTGCCGCTTTGGTGGCCGCAGAGCTTGGCGTGCCGATTGTCCTGATGCATATGCAGGGCGAGCCGGGCACCATGCAGCTTGCCCCCCATTATGAGGATGTCGTGGCGGAGGTCTGTGCTTTCTTGTCCGAGCGGGCGCTAGCGGCCATGGCCGCAGGCGTGGCACGCGACGCTATCAGCCTTGATCCGGGCATCGGCTTTGGCAAAAATCTGAGCCATAACCTGACCCTTTTGGCCCATCTGGATCAGATCATGGCCCTTGGCTTTCCAGTCCTGCTCGGCGTGAGCCGTAAGCGGTTTGTCCAAGCCATCGATCCGACGGCTCTGCAGCCCACCGATCGGCTGGGCGGCTCTCTCGCTGCGGCCTTGGCCGGGGCTAAGGCGGGGGTCGATGTGATCCGGGTCCATGATGTGCGTGAGACGGTTCAGGCCTTACGGGTCTGGCAAGCCATCGAAGAGGCGAGGCCCTAGCCATGGCCGGACGAGTTTTGATCATTGCCGGGTCTGACAGCGGCGGCGGCGCAGGCATTCAGGCCGACATCAAGACGGTCACGGCCCTGGGCGGCTTTGCCACCACCGCGGTCACGGCCATTACGGTGCAAAATAGCCTCGGTGTCTTTGGCGTTCATCCGATCCCGTTGGATATTGTCACGGCTCAGGCGAGGGCTGTGCTCGATGATATTGGCGCGGACGCCATAAAGACCGGGATGTTAGGCACTCTGGCCATGGTTGAGACGGTCTGCGCCCTACTTGACAGCGCACCTAGCCTTCCGGCCATCATCGATCCGGTCATGATCGCCAAGGGCGGACATCCGCTCTTGGAGGCTCAAGGCATAGCGGCCATTCGTGATCTACTGGTACCCCGCGCCGGACTTCTTACCCCCAATGCGCCAGAGGCCGCGGCCCTAACCGGTTTGGCGGTTGAGACCCTCGACGATCTTCGCCGCGCCGGGGAGGCCCTGATGCGGCTTGGCGCAAAGACGGTACTGATGAAGGGGGGGCATCTGGCTGGGGACTGGGTCACCGATCTTTTGATCACCTCAGCCGGCGAGACCCTATTGCAAAGCCCGCGAATCCAGAGCCGCCATACCCATGGCACCGGCTGTACCCTCGCCTCGGCCTGCGCAGTGGGCATCGCTCAAGGCCTGGGTCTGCCGCAGGCGGTTGAGCGGGCCAGGCGCTATTTGATCGAGGCCATGACCCGCGCGCCGGGCTACGGGGCCGGTCACGGGCCGCTGGACCATGGCTGGCCTTTTCGTCCGATCTGAATCTGTTTAGGTCTAGGCTATGACCCAGACTGATCAAGCCGCTCGCCTCGTCGCCATCTTGCGCCAAAGCTCCAATCTGATGGGCGTCTTGACCACGGCCAGAGCCTTGGCCATGCCCGACTGGCGGGTTTTTTCGGGGGCGATCTATCAGACGGTCTGGAACCACCTGACGGGCCGGGAGCCCGACCACGCAATCAAGGACTATGATCTGGGTTATTTTGACGGCTCTGACCTGTCCTATGAAGCCGAAGATCTTTGGATCAAGCTCGCCGCCAAAACCTTTGAGCCCCCCTTTTGCGACACGGTCGAAGTGCGCAATCAGGCCCGAGTCCATATCTGGTTCCCCGACCATTTTAACGAGCCCTATGAGCCCCTGACCTCGACCGACGAGGCCCTGTCTCGTTTTGTTGCTCCGACCTATGCTGTGGGGGTGCGGCTGGAGGCGGATGACTGCATCAGTGTTGCCGCGCCCTTTGGCCTGGACGACCTCTTTTCTATGACCATCCGCCCCAATCCTCTTCGCGGGCTGAGCCCTGGCTTTGAGCGCACGGTGGTGTCGGCGCGCAATCGCTGGCCGGAACTGAAGGTTGCGGGTCTGTAAGCGAACCGATAGGGCTGTTTGAACCCTGACTGAAAGCCGCGCCCATGACCGCTCTCCTTCGCCAATGGACCGTCGATGCCTTTGCCTCGGCCCTCTTTCGCGGCAATCCAGCCTGTGTGGTCGAGCCCTTTGCGGTTTGGCCTGATGCCGCTTGGATGCAGGCCTTGGCTATGGAGAACAATCAGGCCGAGACCGCTTTCCTGCTGCAGACCCCGGATCCGGCGCGATATGGCCTTCGCTGGTTTACCCCGGCCATGGAGGTACCGCTCTGTGGCCACGCCACCCTTGCCAGCGCCCATATTCTACTGACGGAAATCGCGCCAGAACTGGACGCAGTGACCTTCGACACCCTGTCTGGCCCCTTAGGGGTGGGCCGACAGGGTGCCTTGCTGACCCTGAACTTCCCGTCTCAGGTCCCACATCAAACCTCGGTTCCAGAGGGACTGGAGGCTGCACTTGGGGTGTCGGTGCAGGAGGTCTGGGCGGGCCCCTATCTGGTGGCGGTGGTGAAGGACGAGGCGACGGTCCGCGACTTGAAGCCCGATATTGCCGCCCTTGCAGGCATTGCCGGCGAAGCGACCGGCGGTCCTGGCAATATCGGGGTTGTGGCTCTGGGCGATCCCGCCAGCCCCTATCAGGTGGTCAGCCGGTTCTTTGCGCCGGGCTCTGGTATTCCAGAAGATCCCGCGACCGGATCGCTCCACTGCATCCTTGCCCCGCTCTATGCGCAAAAGCTGGGGCACGCACGCCTGTCGTTCCATCAGGCCTACCCGGGTCGGGGCGGAGATCTAAGTTGCGAGTTTGTCGGTGATAGGGTCCTGATAAGCGGGCAGGCTCAGACGGTGATCGAGAGCCGCCTTCGGCTCTAGAACTGTTGTTTTTAGAGCAAAACCGCAATCCGCATTGCTTAAGACCCCCGTCTGGGTATATCTGAGTATAATAAACCCGCCCGGCCGCAAGGTCGGGCGCCGTCGTTTCTGGGCGCAGGCTGCGATCAGAACGGGCTTTGCAAGGATGAACGTCATGACCGACATTTTGATGCCTAAGGCCACCGCAGTTTGGCTTGTCGACAATACCTCGCTGACCTTTGAACAGATCGCTGCCTTCTGCGGCCTGCACCCGCTCGAAGTGAAGGGCATTGCCGACGGCGAAGTGGCGCGCGACATTCGCGGCGCTGACCCCATCGCCAATGGCCAGCTGTCACGCGAAGAGCTGGATGCAGCCCAGGCCAATCCGGCCCATCAGATGAAGGTGCAAAAGAGCCGTCACGCCGAGTTGCTCAAGCCGACCAAGAAGGCCCCGCGCTATACGCCGGTCTCGCGCCGTCAGGACCGTCCGGACGCGATCGCTTGGTTCTTGCGCAATCACCCTGAAGTGACCGACGCGCAGATCTGTAAGCTGCTGGGCACCACCAAGGCGACCATCGATCAGGTGCGTAATCGCACCCACTGGAACGCCGCCAACATCAAACCGGTCGACCCTGTCTCCTTGGGTCTGGTTGGTCAGATTGAACTGGACGGCGTTGTGCGCAAGGCGGCTGACAAGAAAATCAAGGATGACGCCAAGCGCGGTATCGTTTCCGAAGGTCCAAGCCTGATGCCTGCGGCGGAAACCGGCGTGATCGTTGAGGAAGAGCCCGTCGCCAAGCCCGTCCGTCTGGATGCGGTGTTCGACGACTTTACCAACGAAGACTATTCCGAAGAGGATTAGGTCCCCCTCACCCCTGAGCGGGGCGGGTCATCCCGCCTCGCTGAAGGGCACGTCTAGGCCCTGCTCGCGGACCTTGCGATAGAGAGTCGAGCGGCCAATGCCGAGGCGTCGGGCCACCTCGGACATGTGTCCGGCATAGACCTCGATGGCCAACTGGATCAGGTCGCGCTCGATCTCTTCAAGGGTCCGAAGGTGGCCCTTCTCATCCAATAGCCGAACCGAAACATCCTGCGGCAGGCTGGCGAGCAGATCCTGTACCGAAGGCAAGCCTGCTCCCAGATCATGGTTCAGGCTTGGTGCGGCTTGCGGCGCGGTTAGGCCCGATAGGGCAGGGAAATCGTGCGGCTGCAGGAAGGGCGCGTCGGCCAGAACGATGGCGCGATAGATCGCATTTTCAAGCTGGCGGACATTGCCGGGCCAGTCATGGTTGCAAAGCAGGGCCAAAGTCTCGGGACTGGCCCCCATGATCCTGCGGCCCTCCTCGACATTGAACCGCTGGATGAAATGGGTGACCAGCGCCGGGATATCTTCGCGCCGATCGCGCAGGGCGGGGGCTTCAATCGGAAAGACATTGAGCCGGTAATAGAGGTCATCGCGAAACCGGCCCTCGGCAACCGCCTTAGCCAGATCGCAATTGGTGGCCGAGACAATCCGCACATCGACCCGCTGCGGGCGCTTTGAGCCCACCGGATCAATCTCGCCCTCCTGCAGGGCGCGGAGCAGCTTGACCTGCATCTCGAGCGGCAATTCCCCGACCTCATCAAGGAAAAGGGTCCCGCCATGGGCCTCGGTAAACTTGCCAGCATGTTTGTCAGAGGCGCCGGTGAAGGCCCCCTTCTCATGACCAAACAGGATCGATTCCATCAGGTTTTCAGGAATCGCGCCGCAATTGACCGCGACGAAGGGTTTGCCCGCGCGATCCGATACGCCGTGCACCGCCCGCGCGATCATCTCTTTGCCGGCGCCGCTTTCACCAAGGATCAGCACGGGGATCGAGGTCTTCCCCGCCCGCTCACCTATCCGCTTGATGGCTGTCATGGGAGCGGATGTGCCGATCAGTTCGGCAAAGGTTAACTTTCCAGTCGTCCGCTTTTTCAGGCGGCTGACCTCGCCATGAAGTTCGCCCAACTGCAGGACATTGCGGATCGATACAATGATCCGTTCGGGTGAGGCAGGCTTGACGAAAAAGTCCTGCGCGCCAGCCTGCATGGCCTGAACCACAGTCTCAATGCCGCTGGTGGCCGTCAGGACGACAACGGGCTGGTTAAGGCCGCGTGCCCGCATCTCCTTCAAGGTCTCGATGCCGCCAATACCGGGCATAACCATGTCGAGCATGACCACATCAAGGGTCTTGCCGCCGCTGAGATGATCAAGGGCCTGCTCGCCGCAGTTGGCGTGAACGACAGCGAATCCCTCGCGTTCGAGCACCGCTTGGATCAGCCGGCGCTGCGTCGGGTCGTCATCGACGACCAGAACTGTCTTGGTCATAACCACACCACCTTCACGAAGGCCCCCCATTGTCGATGGAGGCCCATTTTGGGACAGTGTTAGACGCAGCAGGGTAAAGGGGCCGTTTAAGGCGGCGCAGAAAAAGAGAATAATTAGCGATGGGTTTCAATTGAACCGAGCGGTCCTGCAGTCCATTCAGGGGCAGGAAGGATTCGCACGCTTACCCCGCCCTCGCCCGCCCCTTTGCTAATAGCGCCTTTGGCGGTTCCTTGGCCGCACCGGATGGAGCCTCTAGCGGCGGTATCAATGGCCCCTAGAGGCCTTGCCGGTCTGGAGCCTGGACGATCTCTATCTGGGCATGGATGACCCGAGGATTGGTCAAGATCTTGAGGCGGCGGCAAAAACCAATGCGGAATTGGTCAAGCTCAAGGGGGCCTTTATTGCCGCGCGCCGTGATACTAACCGTTTGGCCCTCCTACTAGACTCAGGTCTTGGCCTCTATGAAAAGGCGGTCAATCTCCTTTGGGGTGTTGGGGCCTATGCCGGTCTTGCCGCTTCCACAGCGCGGGATGATCCTGCGCGGTCAAAGTTCGAGGCCGATATTCGCGCGCGCGCAGCCGCCATTGGCGCAGATAGCCTGTTCTTAACGCTGGAACTAAACCAGCTCGAAGAGTGGGAGATCGAGTCGGCCTTGCGGGCGGGTGAGAGCACAGCACGTTGGCGGCCATGGCTTCGGCGCGTACGCCTGTCTCGGCCCCATGAGCTCAGTCCAGATTTAGAGCGATTGCTGATCGACCGGGCCCCAGCCTTGGCCAACTGGAGCCGACTGTTTGATGAGACCCTCAGCCGTTTGCGGGCAACCGTCGGTGAAGAGACCCTGACCCTGCCTGAAGCGCTAAATCGCCTGTCTGATTGTGATCCCGCCTGCCGCCGTGAGGCCGCCGAGGGTTTGGCCGTTGCTCTAAAGCCCAATGAGCCGGTCCTGGCCCTCTGTCTCAACACCATCGCCTTTGAAAAACGGGTCGCGAGGACCGTTGGCGCGGCCATGCCTCACCCGCCCATGCGCGTCACCTTGCCAATGAGGTTGATCCTGAAGCGGTTGAGGCGCTCGAAGCGGCGGTGGTTGAGGCCTATCCGCGTCTGGCGCACCGCTACTATGCCCTCAAGGCCAAGGCGATGGGCCGCGAGACCCTTGATCATTGGGACCGCAATGCCCCGCTCGATCAGGAAAGGCCTCGGCAATATAGCTGGGATGAGGCCAAGGCTCTGGTACTGGATTCTTTTGCGCGGCTGTCGCCAGCCATGGCCCAGAGGGCACGGGATGTTTTTGATCGACCATGGATCGATGCTCAGCCAAGGCCGGGCAAGGCCTCTGGGGCCTATTCCCATCCGGTGACCTCGGACCATCACCCCTTTGTGTTTCTCAACTATATGGGCGAGCGCCGCGATGTCCTGACCCTGGCCCATGAGCTTGGCCATGCGGTCCATCAGACCCTAGCTGCACCGCGCGGGACCTTGCTGGCCGACACGCCCCTGACCTTGGCCGAGACCACCTCGATCTTTGGTGAGGGTCTCGTCTTTGAACAGCTTCTTGCTGATGCCGACCCACAGGAACGCTGCGTGCTTTTGGTGGGGCGGATTGAGGATGGCCTCAATACGGTGGTGTGCCAGATCGCTTTCCACCGGTTTGAGACCCGGTTCCATGCCGCGCGGGTCGAGGGCGAACTGTCGCCTGACCAGATCGGGGGTCTTTGGCTTGAGGTTATGGGCGAGAGCCTGGGTCCGGCAGTGACCCTTAATCCTGACTATGAGCATTTTTGGTCCTATGTGACCCACTTCTCCCACGCCCCCTTCTATGCCTATGCCTATGCCTTTGGGGACCTGCTGGTCGGGCCCCTGATGGAGAAG
>JBBARR010000001.1:29064-206457 GCA_040399645.1 Caulobacteraceae bacterium
CTATGCCTATGCCTATGCCTTTGGGGACCTGCTGGTCGGGCCCCTGATGGAGAAGCGGCGGGAAAATCCGCAGGCCTTTGCGCCTCTTTATGAGGAACTGCTCGCCGCCGGCGGGACGCGGACCTATGTAGAGGCTCTGAAGCCCTTTGGGCTGGACCCGCGCGACAAGACCTTCTGGCGGTAGGCCTGTGCCCGGCTTGAGGGTCTTGTCGATGCGTTTGAGGCTCTGGTCTGAGCGTAATTTAGGGCGGAAATCCATCCCATGGTGCAGGATCCAGAACGCGATCGACTGAGCGGGCGGCTAGGCCGATTTGCCAAGGTGGGTGTGGGTCTGTCGGGGGCCGCTGCGACCTATGGCGTCAATAGCCTGTTCGGCGGCGGCGATGCCGATCTGCGCAATGCCAAGGCCCTGCGTGCGGCTCTGGGCAACCTGAAGGGGCCCTTGATGAAGGCCGCGCAGATGTTCGCGACCGTCCCAGATCTCTTGCCGCCTGAATTTGCCACCGAGTTGGCCGAGCTGCAAACCAATGCCCCGGCCATGGGTTGGCCCTTTGTCCGGCGGCGGATGGCGGCGGAGCTTGGTCCAGACTGGGCCTCTCGCTTTGCGCAGTTTGAACCTCAGGCTGCGGCTGCCGCCTCGTTCGGGCAGGTTCACCGGGCGGTGGGGCGCGATGGCCGGTCCTTGGCCGTGAAGCTGCAATATCCCGACATGCTGAGTGCAGTTGAGAGCGACCTTGGTCAGCTTCGCGCCCTGTTTAGCCTCTTTCGCCGGATTGAAAGCTCGATTGATCCGAGCCAGATGGCCGACGAGATCGCTGACCGGCTGCGGGAGGAACTGGACTATGGCCGCGAAGCCAAACAGATGGCGCTCTATGGCGCCTTCTTTGCGGATCGCTCCGACATCGCTGTGCCGCAGGCGGTGCCGGAGCTGTCAACCGGTCGGCTCCTGACCATGGACTGGCTGGACGGTAAGGGGCTGTTGAGCTTCAAGACCGCGCCGCTCGAGACCCGCAACCGCATTGCTAAGCAATTGTTTGAAGCCTGGTGGTCGCCCATGACCACGCTCGGCGTTATCCATGGCGATCCCCATCTGGGCAACTATAGCTTCACGCCCGATGCCGGGTGCTTGAACCTGCTCGATTTTGGCTGTGTTCGGATCTTCCCGCCGCGTTTTGTGGCCGGGGTGGTCCTGCTATACCGCAGTCTCTTGACCAACGACCGTGCAGGGCAGGCGCAGGCCTATCACAGCTGGGGCTTTACCCGACTGAGCGATGATCTGATCGATGTGCTCAATGTCTGGGCGCGGTTCATCTATGGGCCCCTGCTCGATGATCGGGTGCGCAGCGTTGCCGATGGGGTCGCGCCCGGTGACTATGGCCGCGCCGAGGCCATGGCTGTGCGCCAAGCCCTCAAGGACAAGGGTCCCGTGACCATCCCGCGTGAATTTGTATTCATGGACCGCGCCGCGATTGGCCTGGGGGCCGCGTTCCTGCATCTGGGAGCCGAGCTCAATTGGCGCGCCCTGTTTGAAGCGTCACTGGCCGATTTCGATGAAACGGTGCTCGCTCAGCGACAGGCGGCGGCCCTAGGGGCGGCAGGCCTCACCGCGTGACCTGTCTTACCTAGGGTAAGGCTTGCCTTTCTGTCATCGGCGGTTAGTCAGGGGGCGCGAAATAGAGGTGCCGAAATTTATGTCTGACGAACTCACGCCGGGTCAGAGCCATGTGATCCCAGAGGGCTATAGTCTGCTCAACTGGCACCGTGGTTTTGGCCGTCAGATCGGGCCGCTGTACGAATACAGCCGGCCCAACGACTACCGCCGCGCCTTTCTGGTCGAAGAGCACCACACCAACGGTATGATGAACGCCCATGGCGGCATGATGATGAGCTTTGCCGATATGGCTTGGGGCCATGCGGTCTCGGCCAAGCAATCGAGCTGGTGGGTGACGGTTCGGCTGACCTGCGACTTTCTATCCAGCGCCAAGCTGGGTGACTGGGTTGAGGGCGCGGGAGAAGTGGTCTTGCAAGAGGCCGATATGTTTACAATCCGGGGCCGGGTCTGGTGCGGTCATCGCACCATCTTGACCGGCACCGGCATTTTCAAAGTGATCGAACAGCGCACTGACCATGAGCGCAACCGACCCTATAGGGCTTGAACCATGACTGAAGATCCAAGACGCGCGCAACTGGCCGCTCTGCCCGAATCCATCCGTTCGCCCTTGGCGCCCTTTGCGGGCGCCAAGCCGCCCGCTCCGGCCTGGTTTGAAGCGGCCCTTGCCGATGCGCCCGAGCGGTGGATGATCCCGGTCGAGGGGGTCGATATTGAACTCTTGACCTGGGGCGAGGTCGGCAAGCCCGGCCTTTTGCTCCTGCACGGCAATGGGGCCCATGCCGATTGGTGGGCCTTTACCGCGCCTTTGCTGGCCAAGGACTATCGCGTGGCGGCCATTTCGTGGTCCGGCATGGGCAATTCGGGCTGGCGCGAGACCTATACGGGCGAGGTCTTTGCTAAGGAGATCTTCGCCGCTGTTGAGGCCGCTCAGTTGGAGGCTGATGGCCAAAGGCCCCTGATCATTGGCCATTCGTTTGGCGGCTTCCCGCTGATGTATTGCGCGACCCATTTTCCAGAAAAGATTCGCGGCGCGGTCCTGCTCGATTCTAGCGTTCAGCCGCCAGACAAGCGTTGGAAGGGTCCGCCGCCGCGTAATCCGATGCAGCAGATCTATCCAAATCTCAATCAGGCGTTGGCCCGCTTTCGGCTGGCCCCCCCACAGGGCTGCGACAATCTCTATATTGCCGACTATATCGCCCGCACCTCACTCAAGCCTGTGGTGCTTGAGGATGGATCGGGCGAGGGCTGGTCATGGAAGTTTGATCCCCAGATGTGGGGCCGGTTCGCGATCGGCGATCTGGGCGACCTTCTGGAACAGATGGCTTGCCCCATTGCTTTAATGTGGGGGGAGCGGTCCAACCTCATGGGCCAAGAAACCATGGACTATATGTTCGCCAAGGTCCCGGCGGGCTTTAAAAAGGTCGCTATTCCGGATGCAGATCACCATGTCATGATTGATCAGCCGCTGGCTTTTGTCGCCGCTGTTCGGGGTTTATTGGCATCTTGGCCTCTTTGACATTTTTGCAACGGTCTTTTTTCAACTGGCTGTCAAAACGGATCGGCAGTTGAAAGCAATGGTTATCGGCCCCACATGAACTCCAATAAGCGACTGAGGCCGCGTGGAAGGTCGGAGCTGTAGCTCGATGATCGCTGCGATCTTGGCCCTCGGCGCGTAACATCGGGGATTCTCCAATGAACTATAAGACATTCCTTATTGCGGGCCTTTCGGCTCCCGCCTTGATCCTAGGCTCCATGGCCACCTCTGTTCACGCTCAGGCCGCTTCTGCCAGCGTTGACGAACTGGTCGTCACCGGTTCGCGCGTCGCCAAGCGTTCTAAGCTCGAAACCCTTGCGCCCGTGGACGTGGTCAGCAGCGCTGCCCTGACCCAGCAAGCCACCCCAGAGCTGGGCCAAGCCTTGGCCAACCTCATTCCTTCGATGGATTTCCCGCGCCCAGCCATCACCGATGGCACCGACAGCGTGCGTCCAGCGACCCTTCGCGGCCTTGCGCCTGACCAGACCCTGGTCCTGCTGAATGGCAAGCGTTACCACTCTTCGGCCCTGGTCAATGTCAACGGCTCGATCGGCCGTGGTTCTGCAGCGGTCGACCTGAACACTATTCCAGCCGTGGCCATCGACCGCGTCGAAGTGCTGCGTGACGGCGCCTCGGCTCAATATGGTTCGGACGCAATCGCCGGCGTCATCAACCTACGTTTGCGCGAAGCCAGCCACGGCGGCGGCGTCTCGGCCAGCTGGGGTGAGTACAACACCGAAGTGAAGACGGCCCGCAATCCAAGCGGCCGCACCGCTCATGACGGCAATGTCTACACCCTGTCCGGCTGGCAAGGCCTGCCGCTTGGCGCTGACGGTTATCTGACCGTTTCGGCTGACTACAGCTTCCGTAACCCAACCAACCGTTCGGACCTCGACCCGCGTACCGTCCCCTTCAAGGTCACGGCCCGTTTCGGCGACCCACGCGTTGAGAGCAAGACCTTCTACGCCAATGCCGGCATGCCTCTGGCTGAAGGATTCGAAGCCTACGGTTGGCTCGGCTATCAAAACCGCGTCGGTGACAGTGCGGCCAATCCGCGCCTGGCCACTAACGCTAACAATGTGACCACGATCTTCCCGAACGGCTTCTTGCCCCTGATCACGACGGACATTGATGACATGTCTGCTGGCGGCGGTGTGAAGGGCAACCTGTCGGGCTTTGCTGTTGATGCAAGCCTCAGCTACGGCAAGAACAAGGTTCAGTACGGCGTCGAAAATTCGGTCAATGCCTCGATGGGTGCGGCTTCGCCGACCACCTTCAATGCAGGCGCAATGGAATATGACATGCTGACCGCGAACCTGGACCTCAGCCGTCCCGTGTCGCT
This sequence comes from Caulobacteraceae bacterium, assembly GCA_040399645.1. Classification (GTDB taxonomy): domain Bacteria; phylum Pseudomonadota; class Alphaproteobacteria; order Caulobacterales; family Caulobacteraceae; genus CAISGS01. The sequence continues at coordinate 33,553 of JBBARR010000001.1, forward strand.
TGGTTTGGCGACGCCTTCGCAATTGGCTTTCGGCGCTGAATATCGTTCGGAAGGCTATCAGATCACGGCGGGCACTTCGCCCTCTTACATCTTCGGTGGCGCGGCCGGTAAGGCTGCTGGTGCCCAAGGCTTCCCCGGCTTCCAGCCAGCAAACGCCGTCGACAAGTCACGCAACTCCTTCAGCCTCTATGCCGATCTTGACACGCAAGTGACCAAGGCCTTCGACGTTGATGTCGCCGTCCGCTACGAAGACTATTCGGACTTTGGTTCGACCGGCACCGGCAAGGTCGCCGCGCGCTATGACTTCAACGAAGCCTTCGCCCTTCGCGGCGCGGTTTCGACCGGTTTCCGTGCGCCTTCGCTACAGCAGCAATATTTCACGGCCACCTCGACCAACTTCATCGCCATCAATGGCATCTCGACCCCGGTTGAAGTCGGTACCTTCCCAGCCACGAGCGCAACTGCTGGGGCGTTGGGCGGCAAGGCTCTGCGGCCTGAAAAGTCTAACAACTATGCCGGTGGCCTAGTCTATCACGTTGGCAGCTTCGAGTTGACGGCGGATGCCTACTATATCGAGATCAATAACCGCATCGTCCTGTCGGAAAATATCCAAGGCGCTCCGACCGGCACGGCAACGGCGATTGCCATCTACAAGCTCATCAACCCTCCGGGAGCCGGTGGCGCCCTGGGTGCGGCACGCTTCTTCATCAACGGCGTGGATACCACGACCAAAGGCCTGGACATCGTGGCACGCTATCGCCTTGATGCCGATGCGATGGGTAAGCTTGACTTCACCTTGGCTGGGAACTTCAACCAGACCGAAGTGACGCGTCTGCCAACGACCAGCCAGCTGTCGGCCCTGCCCGTGCCGCCACTGCTTTTCGCCCGTAGCAACCGCCTGACCTTCGAAGAGGGTACGCCGCAAGAAAAATTCGTCTTCACGACCGAATGGTCGAAGGACAAGATGGGCGCAACCTTGAAGGCCACCCGTTATGGTGAAGTCTTGGTCCCCAACAACACCGCAACGCTAGACTATAATACTGGCGTTCATACGCTGGTGGATTTCGAAGCCCGCTATAAGCTGATGGACAAGATCAACCTAGCCGTTGGTGCGAACAACCTGTTGGATGAATATCCCAACATGACCCCAACCAACGTAAACACCAATGGTCCGGTTGGCTTCCCAAGCTTCTCGCCGTTCGGCTTCAACGGCCGGTTCATGTACACGCGCATCAGCTACAACTGGTAGGCCCTAGGCCTAATCAGACGCTGAAATAGATCACCCCTCCGGTCTCGGCCGGAGGGGTTTTTTATGCGCTGATGGCGGAGGGCTTAGCCTCGCTTTGGGTTCGGATTACGATAGAGGCGGTTACGGCCTGAGCCAGTGGTGCGCACGGCGGTGTCTTCGATAAAGCCAGCCGCAAAAAGCGGCGGCTCGATCCGAGTGGTGGCCTCACGAGCATTGTCGCCTTCGACCTCGACCAGAACGGACTTGATCATCGGTAAGGTCGCGGCGGCACCGCGCAGGATGGCCCCCTCGACCCCGTCCACATCGATTTTCAGATAGTGCGGCGCGGGCAGGTTGAAGGCGGCGCGCAGATCATCGATCCGGTAGGCCGGGACGCCCTGACTAAAGACCGAGTTATATTCGCCAAACTGGTTGGGCGCGCCGGCGATCGAATTGCCGCCAGAGCCCGGCGCCATGAACGCCAGTTCTAGCCGGGTCAGGCCCGTTTCATCAGATAGGGCCACACAGAGCGGAAAGACCCGCTCGCCCAGCCCATTGAGGGCCAGATGCTCCACCAGAACACCGAAGCTGGTGGCCTTGGGCTCGAAGGCATAGACCCCGACCCCGTCCTTGAGGGCGGCATACATCGCAAAGAGGCCAGTCGCGGCCCCGACATCCCACAGGACCTCGCCCGCCGCGATCTCTTGGATCCAGATCAGAAGCTCAGGCTCTTCATTGTCGAAGTCGAGAGCGGCGGCGGCCAGATGGGGCCCACGCAGGGGCAGAACCTGAAGGGGCCCGCGGTCCGTCTTGATGGCGGTCGCCGCAGAGCTGTCCAGCCGCTCCACCAGCCGCGAAAGGGTCATGGCGCGCCGTCTAGGGCTTTGGGCGGTGGTGGCGAGGCTGATGATCCCGTGCAGGGCGCGGGCGATGGAACGGCTCATGGGGTGGCTCCGTTAGGGCGCTAAGCCTGTCGTAAGTCATATGGCGAAAAAAACCAGACGGATCGCAAGCTCTTGCGGCGGGTCGTCACGCTTGAGGCGCAAGGCTGAATGGTATAAGCCCCCATTCTAGGTTCAACGACTTGCCAAAGAGACTGACCATGGCCACGCCTTCTGCCGATCACGATCACGACTATCAGCGCGGCGCTATGGACATCCAAGAGCAGGCCTCGACCTACAGCGCCTTTATGGGCCTGACCAAGTGGGGCAGCTTGGCGATCGTTGCCAGCCTCGTGGCTCTGGTCGTCTGGTTCTGTACGCCCGCGGGATTCTTGCCCGGCTTTATTGGCGCTGTGGTCGTCGCAGTCGGCGGCATTGTCCTGCTGCGCGAAAAGCCAGCCGCTCACTAAATTCAGCGTTTGGCTGCTCTAAGGCCACGGCCTTGGGCTTTGATATGCGGCCTAATTGATGCGCCGCAGCATTTTTTTGCGTCCATTGCCGATACGGGCTGGACAATAGGCAAATTCCTTCCTTAACCTCCCCGCCACTGTTCATGACTGCCGGGGGAAACCGAATGACAGCGACAATCGCCGTCACCAAGGAAACACGCGCTGGGGAGACCCGCGTCGCGGCAACGCCGGAAACCGTCAAAAAGCTGATGGGTCTTGGCTATAAAGTCACCGTAGAGACGGGCGCGGGCCTCGCCGCGTCCATTCTTGATGCGGACTACGCTGCCGCTGGCGCGACCATTGCGGCTTCAGGCCCCGCGAGCCTTGCGCTAGCGGATATTGTCCTCAAGGTGCGTGGGCCCTCTGACGCAGAGATCGCGGCTCTCAAGTCCGGCACGATCGTAGTCGCTTTGATGAACCCCTATAATGACCGCCCCATGATCGAGGCTCTGGCCGCTAAGGGGGTGAGCGCCTTTGCCATGGAGTTCGTGCCGCGAATCACCCGCGCTCAGGTCATGGATGCCCTGTCGTCTCAGGCCAATCTGGCCGGTTACCGCGCTGTGATCGAAGCGGCTGAGGCCTATGGCCGCGTCCTGCCTATGATGATGACGGCAGCTGGAACGGTCGCAGCGGCTAAGGTGTTCATCATGGGGGTTGGCGTCGCCGGCCTTCAGGCCATTGCCACAGCGCGGCGCCTGGGTGCGGTTGTGACCGCCACCGATGTTCGTCCCGCCACCAAAGAACAGGTCGAAAGCCTGGGAGCCAAGTTCTTGGCCGTCGAGGACGAAGAGTTCAAGAACGCCCAGACCGCGGGTGGCTATGCCAAGGAAATGAGCGTCGACTATCAGGCCAAGCAGGCGGCGTTGGTCTCCAGCCACATTGCCAAGCAAGACATTGTCATCACCACAGCCCTGATCCCTGGACGTCCCGCGCCGAAGCTGGTTAACGCCGAACAGGTCGCTTCAATGAAGCCCGGCTCGATTTTGGTCGATCTTGCCATCGAGCAGGGCGGCAATGTGGTCGGTGCTGAGCTAGACAAGACGGTGATCACCGCCAATGGTGCCAAGATCATGGGCATTCCCAACCTGCCCGGCCGCATCGCGACCGATGCCAGCGCCCTCTATGCCCGCAACCTGTTTGCCTTTGTTAGCCTCTTGGGCCTGCAGGAGGGCAAGGTTAGCGCTGATCTGGACGATGAGATTCTCAAGGCTTCGGCCCTCACCTACGGCGGGGCCATTGTGCATCCCGCCTTTAAGCCGAACTAGTCGAGGACGATCCTGATGGAAACCAAGGCCGAACGCTGGTTCGCCGCGTGGAATGGCCGTGAGGCAGACGCCATCTTGGCGCTCTATGCCGATGAGGTTGAATTCCACTCCCCCTTTGTCGCTCGTCTGGGCATGTCCGAAGACGGCAAACTGCATGGCAAGTCGGCGTTAGAACTCTATGTCCGCACCGCTCTGCCTCGGGTGCGCAATCTCAAATTTGATCCCATTGGCGTTTGCGAAGGGCTCGAAGATCATATTCTAGTCTATCGCAATCAGTCCGGCCATGTGGTCGCTGAGCGGCATGAATATGATGCTGAGGACCTGATAAGCTTTGCCAGTGCCACCTATTCCACGTCTCCGCTGAAGAGGACCTAGACCTATGGAAGCCGTTGATCCCACCGTATTTCGTCTGGCCATTTTCGTGCTGGCGATCTTTGTTGGCTATTATGTGGTCTGGAGCGTCACCCCCGCCCTGCACACTCCCTTGATGGCTGTGACTAACGCTATCTCGTCGGTGATTATCGTTGGTGCCCTCTTGGCTGCGGCGGCCCACGGAGTTGATGGGGCGGAGGCGACCGGTTCGGTCTGGATTTCTAAGGGGGCAGGGGCTTTGGCCGCAGGCTTCGCCGCCGTCAACATCTTTGGCGGCTTTCTGGTCACGCAGCGCATGCTGGCCATGTACAAGAAAAAGCAGAAATAGGGGCGACGACGCACATGAACGCCAATATCGCCGCCATCGCCTACCTGATTTCAGGTGTCCTGTTCATTTTGGCTCTGCGTGGCCTGTCCAGCCCCGAGACCTCGCGCCGGGGTAACAATATGGGCATGCTTGGTATGGCCATTGCCGTCGGCGTGACCCTACTGACCTTGCTCAATCAAGGCGCGGTGGATCCCATCACCCTTGGCCTGATTGTCGGCGGCGTCGCGGTTGGCGGCGGGGTCGGTGCGATCATCGCTCGCCGCGTGCCCATGACCTCCATGCCGCAACTGGTTGCCGCCTTCCACTCTCTGGTCGGTCTTGCCGCCTGTCTGGTGGCCATAGCAGCCATCTATACGCCCGCCGCCTATGGCATTTTGGGCGAAAATGGTCTGGTGCACACCCAGTCTCTGATCGAGCTCTCCTTGGGCTTGGCGATCGGGGCTGTCACCTTCACCGGCTCGGTCATCGCCTTTGCCAAGCTGAACGGCAATATGAGCGGTGCGCCTATCCTGCTGCCCGCCCGTCACCTGCTGAATATCGCGCTGGGTCTTGGCATCTTGGCTCTGGTGGTCGTGCTGGTCGTGAGCGGCGGTCAAGCCATCTGGGCCTTCTGGGCGATCTTTGCTTTGGCCCTGATCATCGGCATCACCCTGATCATCCCCATTGGCGGCGCAGACATGCCGGTGGTGGTCTCGATGCTGAACTCCTATTCGGGTTGGGCAGCGGCGGCCTTGGGCTTTACGCTAGAAAACACCACCCTGATCATTACCGGCGCGCTCGTGGGCTCGTCCGGGGCAATCTTGTCCTACATCATGTGTAAGGCCATGAACCGCAGCTTCATCTCGGTGATCCTCGGCGGCTTTGGGGCTGATGTGGCGGCAGCCGGTCCCGGAGGCCATGTCGAGACCCGCCCCGTCAAGCAGGGCTCCGCTGAGGATGCCGCCTTCATCATGAAGAATGCCTCAAAGGTCATTATCATTCCTGGCTACGGCATGGCCGTCAGCCAAGCCCAGCACATCCTGCGCGAAATGGCCGATAAGCTCAAAGAAGAGGGCGTGGAGGTCAAATATGCCATTCACCCAGTTGCGGGCCGTATGCCCGGACATATGAACGTCCTGCTCGCTGAAGCCAATGTGCCCTATGACGAGGTCTTCGAACTGGAAGACATCAATAGCGAGTTTTCAACCGCTGACGTCGCCTTCGTCATCGGCGCCAACGATGTGACCAATCCTGCGGCCAAGACCGATCCGACCAGCGCCATCTATGGCATGCCGATCCTTGACGTTGAAAAGGCCCGCACCGTGCTGTTCATTAAGCGCGGTATGAGCTCGGGCTATGCGGGTGTCGAGAACGAGCTGTTCTTCCGCGACAACACCATGATGCTGTTCGGCGATGCCAAGAAAATGGTCGAAGGTATCGTTAAGGGGCTTTAAGTCGCTTGCTTGCCCCGTCTTCCTGTAGAAGATGGGGCAAGTTTAGTGGTTTCTTAATCGCGACGACGGACTTTCCGGTTAGACGTCGGGCACCCATCCATGGTCTCTAAAAAATCACGGCTCAACTTTGATGCGTCAGCGGATCTTGCAACCGGCAAGACAGCGAAGGCGCACGGCTCGAAACCGTCTCCTGTGCCGTTGATTTTTGCGGCTTTTGTTGGCCCGACCCTGCTGATCGGCGGCCTCTTGATTGCCTTTTTGGGCGATCCCCATGCGGGCGAGCCGCGCGTCCATATGCCGGTCCTGCCCAAGAACGCAGCCCCTGCGCCTGCGGGATGGGCCGAGGCCCTGTCAAAGGTTCGTACGCCGCCGGGCACCAAGACCAAAACCGAGCCGATGGAGCTCTTTACCGAGCCGCCCAAAGTCGTTCGGGTCTCGGTCGGGGGTCAGGCCGCGCTCGCAGGTCCGACGCCAAGCTGGTCGGGTCCGACGTCTGGCCCGCTTCAGCCCGCGCCGATCGCTGGGCTGTTCGCTAAAAGTCCTAACGGATCTCTTCCGATCATTAGCGCGGATGGCCGCACCTCTTCGAAGGCCTATGCGCGGCCCTTCAAATCTGATGGGCGCCCCAAGATTGCCCTGATCGTTCGAGGTCTTGGCCTAAATCCGCGCATCACCCAGCAGGCCATTGACGCCTTGCCACCCGAGACCACTTTATCCTTCGTGCCCTATGCTGATGGATTACAGACCTGGGTCAATATCGCTCGGGCCAAGGGTCATGAGGTGCTGCTCGAGGTGCCCATGGAGCCGCTGGACTACCCAGACAATGATCCCGGCCCGCAAGGCCTGATGTCGGCGAGCCCTCCTGCAGAAAATGCCAAGCGTTTGGAATGGGTCATGGGGCGAGCCACCGGCTACTTTGGCCTCGCCAACTATCTTGGCTCAAAATTCATCGCCTCAGATCCGGGCATGAATGCTCTGTTCGATGTTCTGCGCCAGCGCGGCCTGGCCTTTATCGACGATGGAACCGCCTTTACACGCGTGGGTGACGTGCAGCGCGCCTCTGCCGACCGTGTGGTGGATGGTCAGCAACTGTCCGCCGACTCTATCGGAAAGCAGCTTGAGGGTTTAGAACTCGCGGCCAAGCAAAATGGTCAGGCCTTGGGGGTCGGCAGCGCCTATCCCGTGACGATTGACCAGTTGGCCCGGTGGTCCCGCGAGGCGTCGGCTCGGGGCTTTCAATTGGCGCCGGCCTCGGCGGTCATGACGCGTCGCTAAGGGCGGCAGCGAAGGGTTCGAGATCTATGCCGGATATGTCTGCCTATCGGCCCAATGTCGGGGTCGTTGTCTTTGATCGCCTTGGCCGTGTCTGGCTTGGCCGCCGCGCCGGTGCGCAAGGACCCTATAATTGGCAGTTTCCTCAGGGCGGCGTCGACGACGGTGAAGACCTCGATGCGGCGGCGCTGCGCGAATTGCACGAAGAGACCGGCATGTCATCCGTTGCGCTCTTGGCCCGAACGCCAGACTGGATCGTCTATGACTTTCCGCCTGAGCTGTTGGGCACGCCTCGGGCTAGGGGCTGGAGCGGCCAAAAGCAGGTCTGGTACGCCTATCGCTTTGTTGGCGATGATGGCGAAATCGACTTGGCGGGCCATGATGAGATCGAGTTTGATGAGTGGCGCTGGGCGACGATGGCCGAAGCGGTAGAGGCCATTGTGCCCTTCAAACGGCACGTCTATGCGACGATTGCTGAGGCTTTCACCGCCTTTGCAAAACCGGTGGATTAATCACCCCATTTGCAATGGCCTATAGGCGCGCCGGGGGTTGGGCCGCTATAGTTCAGCGGTAAGGCGCGTCGGCCACGGTGGCAGGCGCATGGCGAAAAGGACGTTTTCTTGACGCCGATTATCATGGTTCACGGTGCCTTTTGTGGCGGCTGGACATTTGACCTCTTCCGCGCGCCCTTTGAGGCTGCGGGTCATATCTGCCTCACGCCCGATCTGCGCGGCGGTACGCGAAGCGGCAAGACGGCGGGCCTGTCCATGGACGACTATGCCAGCGACATTTCCGATCTCATTCGAAGCTGTGAGACGCCGCCGGTCCTGATGGGCCACTCCCTTGGCGGATTGGTGGCCCAGATGGCGGCTTCTAAGGCTCAGGTGGCCGGGCTCGTGCTCTTGGCCCCATCCGCTCCTTGGGGCATTCAGGGCGGCACGATGGAGGAGGCGGTTAGCGCCGTCAGCCTCTACGCTCTCGGCCCCTTCTGGAGCCAGGCGGTCGCGCCGGACTATGCCTTGGCCAAGGGCTATAGTCTTGACCGGCTCTCCAGCCCTGATCGACGGGCCATATTCGAACGAATGTCTCCAGAAAGTGGCCGCGCCCTTTGGGAGACCCTGAACTGGTGGCTCGACCCCTTCATGACCACCATGGTGCCAGCCGAGCGGATCAAGGTCCCGGTTCTGGCCGTGGCGGGTGGCCGCGATGTGATCCACCCGCCCGCCACCGTGCGCCAGACGGCCGCGCGCCTGTCTGGAACCGTCTCGGTGTTCCCGGAAATGAGCCACTGGTTGCCCGGTGAGCCGGGCTATCTGGACGTTGCGGCCGCTTGCTTAGACTGGATAGCCCAGAACGGGCTCTAGCGCCCCCTAAAGGGCGACGGTGAACGCCGCTTCGGTCTTGGTGGTGATCTCGCCCAGCGACACGCCGGACGCCAGCGCGGTCAGGCGCATGCCGCCGCCCTTGCGGTCAATATCGAAGACGCCGAGATCGGTGATCAGGAGGTCGACGACGCCTGCGCCCGTCAGGGGCAGGTTGCAGCGCTTCAACACCTTGGGCGCTCCGGTCTTTTCGCAATGGTCCATCACCACGACAACGCGGCGCACGCCTGCGACCAGATCCATGGCCCCGCCCATGCCCTTGACCATCTTTCCAGGAACCATCCAGTTGGCCAGATCGCCATTTTCAGCCACCTGCATCCCGCCCAAGATCGACAGGTTGATATGGCCGCCTCGGATCATGGCAAAACTATCTGACGACGAGAAATAGGACGACTGGGCCAGTTCGGTGATGGTCTGTTTTCCGGCATTGATAAGGTCCGCGTCGGCCTCGCCATCAAAGGGGAAGGGCCCCATGCCAAGCATGCCGTTTTCGCTTTGCAGCGTTACGCTTATGCCTTCGGGAATATAGTTGGCCACAAGGGTCGGGATGCCGATGCCCAGATTGACGTAGAAACCGTCCTGCAGTTCGAGCGCCGCACGGGCGGCCATATCTTCACGGGTCCAGGCCATTAGACGGCTTCCTTTCCGGAGGCAGTGTCCCGCGGACGGGTGGTGACCCGCTCGATGCGCTTTTCAAACTGGGCCCCAGCGATGATCCGGTCAACATAGATACCGGGGGTCTGGATGTGGTCGGGATCTAGCTGTCCCGGATCGACCAGATGCTCGACCTCGACGACGCAGGCCTTGCCCGCCGTGGCCATCATCGGATTGAAGTTTCGGGCGGTCTTTCGATAGATCAGGTTGCCTTCGGTATCGCCCTTCCATGCCTTGATGATCGACAGGTCGGCTTTGATGCCGCGCTCCATCACATAGTCATCGCCGTCGAAATTGCGGATCTCCTTACCTTCGGACACCAGCGTGCCGACGCCAGTCTTGGTGAAGAAGGCCGGAATACCTGCACCGCCTGCCCGGATGCGTTCGGCCAAGGTGCCTTGCGGGTTAAATTCTAAGGCCAACTCGCCGGACAGATAGAGTTTCTCAAATAGCTTATTTTCGCCGACATAGGAGCTGATCATCTTCTTGATCTGGCCGCTTTCCAGCAGGATGCCGAGGCCAAAGCCATCAATGCCGCAATTGTTCGATATGACCGTCAGGTCTCGGACGCCGGCCAGCCTCATGGCCGCGATGAGATTTTCCGGAATGCCGCAGAGGCCAAAGCCCCCGGCCATCACCGTCATCCCGTCAAACAGCAGGCCCGCGAGCGCTGCGTCAGCATCTAAGTGAACTTTCTGAACCATGATCGCTTCCTATCGGGTTGTGAACCATTCTTTAGGCCATACCGTCTTCTTGGGCCACTAGCGAGCCGGACCTTTGGTGTTGAATCCCCTGCGACGAAGTTGCTGGTTTTCTTAGCATCTTGGGGCCCTATGCGGGGCGGTGCGAGCCGCTATGATGGTCAGGCTGCCCTGATTTGGTTAGGAGCCTTGTTGTGTCATCCCTCGTCGCATCCGACTGCGCCATCGCGCCGGTGTCTCTGACCCTGTTTGACCTGGATTTCGAGGCCTTTTCGCAGGCTCTTGGCCAGTCCTTTGCGCGCTATGGCTTTGCTGTGGTTAGCGATCATGATCTTTCGCCCGAACTGGTTGAGGGGGCTCTTGCGCGCACCAAGTCCTTCTTTGCCTTGCCGACCGAGGTCAAGGCGGCTTACCGCCTGCCCAGCGGCGGCGGCGCGCGCGGCTATACGCCTTTTGGTATCGAGACCGCCAAGGGGGGCAGCCATGTCGATCTAAAAGAGTTCTGGCATATGGGGCGCGATCTGCCCGATGGCCATTGGTTTAACCGTTTCATGCCCGCCAATCTCTGGCCCACCGAGATCGAGGGGTTCGAGACCTATGTCGGCGGGCTCTACCTTGCCTTGGATGATCTGGGACGAAAGGTTCTCAGCGCGATTGCGCACCATCTGGGACTTGAGCGCGACTTTTTTGATAACAAGGTCCATCTGGGCAACAGCGTGCTGCGGCTCTTGCACTATCCGCCGGTTCCGGCCGATGCCGAAGGTGAGCGCGCTGGGGCCCATGAGGACATCAACGTCATCACCCTGCTGCTCGGCGCAGAGGAGGCGGGCCTTCAGGTGCTCGACCGTGATGGTCAGTGGCTACCGATCGCGCCGCCGCCGGACGCGGTGGTCTGTAATATTGGCGATATGCTCCAGCGCCTAACCAATCAGGCCCTGCCCTCGACGACCCACCGGGTGGTCAATCCCCCGCCGGAGCGGCGCGGGGTCTCGCGCTATTCAACGCCCTTTTTCTTACATTTCGAGCCAGACTATCTGATCCAGACCCTGCCCTCTTGCATCAGTGCAGAAGCCCCCGACCATTATGAACCCATAACGGCCGAGGATTTTCTTCAAGAGCGCCTGAGAGAGATCAAGCTGGCTTGACCTGATTTGGCCTACCAGCCGCAGGTTTCGCCCCGGTTCTGTTCGGTCAACCAGTCATCCAGAGGCTTGAAATATTCGGTCATGGCGCTGGCGTCAGTTTGGCGCTGACCGGTAAAGGCCTCGAGCGCCTCTGGCCAAGGCTTGGACTGGCCCATTTCCAGCATGGCATTGAACTTCTTGCCGACCTTCTGATCGCCATAGATCGAGCAGCGATGCAGTGGTCCTGTCACGCCGGCCTGCTGACAGGCGGCGCGGTGGAACTGGAACTGGTAAATTCGAGCTAAGAAATAGCGCATATAGGGCGTGTTGCCCGGCACGTGATATTTGGCGCCGGGGTCAAAGGCGTCGGCTGGACGCGTGCTAGGCGGCACCAGACCCTGATATTGCTTCACCAACGCCCACCAGGCGTCGTTATAGCCTTCAGGCTTAACCTCGCCGGAAAAGACCTGCCAGCGCCATTTGTCGACCAAGAGGCCAAAGGGCAGGAAGGCGATCTTGTCCATGGCGGTCTTGAGCAGGAACGGAATGTCTTCTTCCGCGCCCGGCACCGTTTCGAGCAGGCCGATCTGCTTGAGATAGGTTGGCGTTAGGGCCGACAGGGCGGCAAAATCACCGATGGCTTCGTGGAAGCCGTCATTGGCACCGCCCTTGAACAGGAAGGGTTGGTCCTGATAGGCGCGCTGATAGTAGTTATGGCCCAGCTCATGATGGACGGTGACAAAGTCTTCGGCCGTCACTTGGGTGCACATCTTGATGCGAACATCCGAGCGATCATCCACGTCCCAAGCCGAAGCATGGCAGACGACCTCGCGGTCGCGCGGCCTGGTGATCTGTGAGCGCTCCCAGAAGGTCTGGGGCAGGGGGGCCATGCCGACGGACGAATAGAACCCCTCTCCGGTCCTGACCATCTTGATGGGATCATAGCCGTGACTGACCAGCAGGTGGTCTAGGCTATAGTTCGAGCCTTGGGTCTTTGGCGCGACCACATCATAGATATGGCCCCATTCCTGCGCCCACATATTGCCCAAGAGGTCGGCGCGGATTGGGCCGGTACGGGGCTGAACCGCTGAGCCATAACGATCATTCAGCCGCCCGCGCACATAGCAGTGCAGGTTCTTGTAGAAGGGCTCGACCTGTTTCCACAGCCGGTCCGTCTCCTGCGCAAAGGCCTTGGGGTCCATATCATAGCCGCTGCGCCACAGGGCCCCGGTGTCCTGATAGCCGAGGCTGCGCGAGCCCTCATTGGCCATGGAAACCAGTTCGGCATAGTCGGCCTTCATCGGCGGTGAGATGGTGCGCCAACCTTCCCAAACGGCTTTGGTCTCATTAGGATCGCGTGATGAGGCCAAGATATTTTCGGCGTCGTTCAGGGTCAGGGTCTTGCCCTGATAGGTGAATTTGCCGGTCGAATAGGTCGAGTCCAGCTTGGAGGCCAAGATTGCTAGACGGTCAGCGGCACCGGGCCGGTTGGGGGCAGGCAGAACCAGCGAGCGCTTGAGCAGTTCGAGCTTGCGGCGGTTTACAGGATCAAGCTTGACCCCATTATAGCGCGCGGCCTGCATGGCCAGCCTTGTCGCCATTTCATTCTGCTCGGCCCCAGCCTTGGCTTCGAGCCACTGGGTGTCTTCGGTAATATAGGTCGCGCGCACCCAAGCGGCCTTGGCGGCATAGGTGTTGACCTTAGCCAGATCCGCTTCGGCCTTTGTGACAAAGGCGATGGCCTCTGCAGCGGTGGGCTTGGGGGCTGCGGCTTGGGCAGCGCTATAGGCCGTCAGCGTCAGGGCGGCTGCCGCGACCCGAACCAGAAGCTTGGATGTCATCATAAGTCCCTAAGGTCAGATTTTGGGTTCGGCAGCGATCTTCGCATCGCCAGTGTTAGCAATATCGGTAACCGGGGCGCAAATTAAGTCAAGGGTCGCAACGTAAAGTAAGAACTTGTCCTCAGGACAGGCAGGCGGCGAGGCCCTCATTTCGGATGGTGCCTACAGCTCCGCCGATGCGACGGCTTCGCTTTTGCACATAGGGACCCGGCTTGGTTGCGCGCCATTTTAGTGGGCTTGGCAGTATGGCGGTCAGGCGCGAGGATTCCAGCGGGGTCAGTCGACTGGCGCTCTTATGGAAATAGTGCTGGGCGGCGGCCTCTGCGCCATAGATGCCGGGGCCCCACTCAATGACATTGAGATAGACTTCGATGATCCGATGCTTGCCCCAAAGGGCTTCGATCAGGACTGTGAAATAGGCCTCTAAACCCTTGCGGACATAGGATCGGTCCGGCCAGAGGAATACGTTCTTGGCCGTCTGTTGGCTGATGGTCGAGCCGCCCCTGATCTTGCCGGAGCGCTGATCATTATGGATCATGGCCTGCTCAAGGGCGTTGAAGTCAAAGCCATAGTGCTCACAGAAGCGCGCATCTTCGGCGGCCACGGCGGCCTGTGGTAGGGCGCGGGAAATCTGATCCAGATCGCGCCAGCGATAGTACAGTCCCTTGCCCTCAATGCTGCGCTGAACCATCAGGACGGTGATGGGCGGCGGCACGAAGCGATAGATCAGGGTCAAGGTCACGGGCAGGGCGACCCCGACGATCAACAGGATCATCATCAGGCGTTGGATCCAGCCGCGTGGCTTGCCCCAAGCGGCGCGGGGTTTGGCGGTCGGACGTGGCTTGGATTTAGATTTCTTAGGCACACGCACCCCCTTGCCTTGACCCTGCGGCGGGATGCTAACTGCGTCCCAACCTATTGTCGCCCCTAACATGGCCCCCGTCTGTCCCGTAAGGTCCGATCATGAATGTCAGTGAAGCCGTCGAACAGCGTATCTCGATCCGCGCCTTTAAGCCTGACCCTGTGCCTGGTGAACTGGTACGAGACCTTTTGGGCCGAGCCCTGCGCGCGCCCTCCGGCGGCAATCTCCAGCCTTGGCGGATTTATGCCCTTGCAGGCGCGGAACTTGCCCGGTTTAAGGCCCTGATTGTTGAAAAACAGGCGGCCAATCCAGCCGCAGAACTCACCCAATATCCGATCTATCCAGACAATCTGTGGGACCCTTATCGGACCCGCCGGTTCGAGTGCGGCGAAGACCTCTATGCCTCAATCGGTGTGGCCCGTGAAAACAAGCTTGGCCGGCTGATGCAGATGGCTAAGAATCATGAGTTCTTTGGCGCGCCGGTGGGCCTGTTCTTCTGTATCGACCGTAATCTGGGCTCAGCCCAATGGTCGGACATGGGCATGTTGATGCAGACCGTCATGTTGCTGGCCAAAGAGCGTGGGCTGGACAGCTGCGCGCAGGAGGCGTGGGCGCGCTGGGGCCAAACCATTGCGGACTTTCTCGATCTGCCGCCGGAAATGATGATGTTCTCTGGCATGGCACTGGGCTATCGCGACGAGACCGCCCCGATCAATGGTTGGCGCACCCGCCGAGATGGGCTGGATATTGTCGCTGACCTGCGCGGCTTTGACTGATCTTGTCTTAAGGATAGAGGGCGGGGATGGCGAAGGTTCCAGCCTGACCGTCCTCGTCTCCCCAGACCAGCCGGTCGCCCCGGCTATTGACGCTCAGGGCGCTGATCGCCGCGCCCTTTTCGCCCTTGAGGGTCTCGATCTTCTGCGACCGCAGATCGCAGACCCAAACCCGGCCATCATCAAGACCGGCGGCCAGCACGTTATGGTTCAACGCGCCGGAGACCTGTGTCACCAGGGCGGCCTGATCATAGCCGACCTCAGCGGCCTCCTTACCCATCGGACCATTCGCGCCGACAAAGGGCCAGGCCACCACGCCATTGGAGCCTGACGTCGCCAATATCAGCCCCTTGGCCAAGAAGGCCAGGCTCTTGATCTTAGCGGGATAGCCGCCCATGCGCATGTCCTTGCTGTCCGATAGACGCCAGCCATGCAGTTGGTTCTCCTGCATGGTCGAGAGCACGAACTTGCCATCGGGGCTGAAACAGACCCCGACATGACTACCGGCCCATTTTAGAAACTGAGGCTTCTGGTCGGCGATGCGCGCATACCACAGGGCCACGCCGCCGTAGGTCGCGGCAGCCAACCGTCGGCCCTTGGGATCAAAACTGATGGCCGCCACGGACCTCTCATGGGCAAAGGTGCGGGCAAAACTTGTGTCCGTGGCGTCCAGCACAATCAGCGTCTTGCCTGTGGCATAGGCGATCAGGCCGGTGACGGCGCTGGTGGCCAGGCTATCGATCCAGCAGCCCTTGGCATCGGCCAAGGTCTGGCAGATCAGATCGTCGCCCGCGCGGCGCGTCCAGACAAGCTTGCCATCGTCCCCGCCGGTGATCAGGCCCTCGCCGGACGGGTGAGGCGCGGCGCAGAGAACGGCGCCTTCATGGGCCTGCACGTTTGGGGCCTTGGGCCCGGTTCCATCATCGAGACGAACCGTTCCGTCCCCGAGGGCGAAGAAGGTGCCGGCCCCGCAAAAAAGGGCGGCTGTGACATAGGCGTCGAACATCTGGCTCATATAAGGGCAATAACCCACGAGGACCGGGTTTGCCCAGCCAACTTTGAGAGACATTTGCGAAACTGTTATGAAGAATCGCCTGTCTGGCTTGCCCCGACGACGTTTCTCTGATTTTAGTTCCACCGGATCCCTGTGCAGCAGGGGCTGCAACGAGATTCGGTCGCCCAGATAGAGGCGACCCAGTAGGGAATGAGATATGGCGGGCAAGATTTCCGGCGCTTCAGGCGATAAGTTCGACCTTGGTCAGAACTCTGACATTAACGTGACCCCGCTGGTGGACGTCATGCTCGTGCTCCTCATCATCTTCATGGTGTCGGCACCGATGGCGACTGTGGCGATCAAGGTTGACCTTCCCCCGGCGCAAGCCCCGAAGGAAAAGCCAAAGAAAGAGCCAACCTTCATCTCAATCCAGAGCGATGGCGCGATCTATATTGTCGACAAGCCATCCTCGCGCCAAACCTTGGCAGCTGATCTGACCAGGCGTTTCGACGTGGCCAAGCCCACCGAAGAGACCGTCATGATCCGCGCTGACAAGGAAGTCCGCTATGAGGACTTTATGGGCGTGGTCAACCAGCTCCAGACCGACGGCTTCTTCAAGGTTGGCCTGATCAACGAAGACCTCAGCTAGTCCGATCTGATCTTTCCGCTTCGGCGGGCCGCAGTCCCCGTGGTCTTGATGACCCCGGGGATTTTTGCGTTTTAGGGGCCTAGGTCCGACCTTTTGGGACCAGAACTGCCGTCAACCTCTTGCCGTCATGGCCAGTGATACGCATGGGAACGATCTGACCCAGAATTTGGCTAAGGTCGGCCTCGGCATCAAAACGAATTTCGCTGAAATCGTCGGCCCGTGCCGTGCCGGCCCGCTCAACCAATCCAGAAAGAACCTTGCCGATCTGGGCCCCGAGGTGGCGGATTAGGGCGGCGTCTCCGGCGGCTCGCAGGCGCTCGGCGCGGCGCTTGATCAGGCCACGGTCAAGTTGCGGCATCCGCGCGGCGGGGGTGCCGGGACGGGGGCTGAAGGGAAAGACATGCAGGAAGGCTAGGCCCGTCTGCTCGACCAAAGCCACCGTATTGTCGAACATTTCGTCCGTCTCGGTGGGAAAGCCGGCAATCAGGTCGGCACCGAAGGCAACATCGGGGCGCACGGCCCGCACGCTGGCGACCAGATCCAGCGCCTGCTGACGCGAGTGCCGGCGTTTCATGCGCTTGAGGATCATATCGTCCCCAGCCTGCAAGGACAGGTGCAGGTAGGGCATCAGGCGCGGTTCCTCGCCCATGCAGCGTAGGAGGTCAGGATCGATCTCGGCCGCATCAATGGAAGAGAGGCGAAGGCGCGGCAGGTCGGGCACCAGCTTCAAGATCCGTGCCACCAGCTGGCCAAGGGTGGGGTTGCCGGGCAGGTCGCTACCCCATGAGGTGACATCGACGCCGGTTAGGACCACTTCGCGATAGCCCTCGGCGGTCAGGCGACGGATCTGTTCGACCACCTCGCCCGCAGGGGCCGAGCGAGAATTGCCCCGGCCAAAGGGGATGATGCAGAAGGTGCAGCGATGATCGCAGCCATTTTGCACCTCGACATAGGCCCGCGCCCGCTCCTTGAGCCCGTCAATCAGGTGTCCTGCGGTCTCGCGCACCGACATGATGTCATTGACCCGCACGCGCGGGGCGTTTGGGGCGGCGATGGCATAGGCTCCAGCCTGCGTCTTTTCGGCATTGCCAAGCACCAGATCAATCTCGTCCATGGCCCCGAAGGCGGCGGGGTCGATCTGGGCCGCGCAGCCCGTGACGATCAGGCGGGCATCTGGCCGCTCACGACGCATCTTGCGAATGGCTTGGCGCGCTTGGCGAACGGCTTCGCCGGTCACCGCGCAGGTGTTGAAGATCACCGCATCACTCAGCCCATCCTCAGCTGCTCGCTTACGGATCACTTCGGACTCATAGGCATTGAGGCGGCAGCCAAAGGTCACCACCTCGACACCGAGGTCTGCGACGGGGGTAAGGACGGGGACGAGGGAATCGCTCACGGCAGATGGCCCTCATAGTCGAGGGCGACAGCGCCGGTCATCAGCACATGGTCATCACTGGCCCGCCAAGCGATATGAAGTTCGCCGCCGTCGAGCACCAGGGTGGCCTCGCGGTCGGTTAGGCCTCGGCGGTGGGCGGCGACGAGAGCCGCGCAGGCCCCGGTTCCGCAAGCCTTGGTCAGGCCTGCGCCCCGTTCCCAGACCCGAAGCCGGATACGGTCGGGGGCGAGGATCTGGGCAAAGCCGACATTGATCCCTTCGGGAAACAGAAAATGGTGTTCAATCATAGGGCCCACCTCGCGCACCGGGGCCGTCTCAATGTCGGGGACAAAGAAAACCACATGCGGATTGCCCATATTGACGCAGCCCGGTGTGTTCAGGATGGGCGCGTCGATCGGGCCGACCTGAAGCACGATGCCGCGTGTATCCATCGCTTGCGACAGGGGGATCTGGGTCCAGTCCAATCCGGGCGGACCCATATCGACCGTGACGCCGGCTTGGCCTTCAGACGGACGGCGCGCGCCGAGGAGCCCGGCTGCTGTTTCAATGGTGGCGCTGGCCGCGCCGGTCTCGTCGAGCAGCAGTTGGCCCACACAGCGGGTGGCATTGCCGCAGGCCTGTACCTGCGTGCCATCAGCATTCCAGATTCGCATGAATAGGTCGGCGCGGCTTGAAGGCTCTAGAACGATGAACTGATCACAGCCAATGGCCCCATCGCCGCGTGCCGACAGGGCTCGGACCTGATCATCGGTCGGGCGATAGGGGCTCTGGCGGGCATCGACGACGATGAAGTCGTTGCCAAGTCCGTTCATTTTTAAAAACCGGTGGGTCATAACTTCCATATAGGCTAACTGCGCCCGTGATGCACCTAGGCAGCGCCCGAGCGATAAAGGTCTCTTGCCGCCTCAGAGCAATGATCTAGGGTTAGAGTCTAAATCAGCCCGCCCATGACGACCGAGACGCCGTGACCCATCCCGCCCTGACCCGCACACTAGCTGCCCTGACCTTCATTGTGGCGACAGGCCTTGGTGCCTCCAGTTTTGCCCAAACCCTTCCCTCGACCCCTAAGGCCTCCCCCATGACCGAACAGACCGCCGACCCCCTTCAGTGGCTGGAAGAGGTGGAGGGCAAGCGGGCCCTAGATTGGGTGGGGGCGGAGAATAAACGTAGTCTAGATCTACTGCAGGCCGATCCGCGCTTTGCCAGCCTCAATGAGCAGGCCCTGACCATCGTCAATGCCACCGACCGGGTGCCGATGCCGTCCTTTCGCGCCGGAGCGATCGATAATTTCTGGCAGGACCAAACCGCTGTGCGGGGCCTTTGGCGGCGAACCAGCCTTGAAAGCTACCGCAGTGCTACCCCGGCTTGGGAAGCGGTTCTCGATATTGACGCGCTCGCCAAGGCCGAGGGCGCCAACTGGGTCTATAAGGGCGCCAACTGTCTGGCCCCAGAAGAGCGGCTCTGCCTCGTATCCCTCTCCGATGGCGGCAAGGATGCGGTCGAGGTGCGTGAGTTCGATGCCAAGGCCAAGACCTTTGTCACGGGCGGTTTCCATCTGCCAGCCGGCAAGCAACAGGCCGCTTGGATTGATCAGGACATGCTGTTGGTCGGCCGTGAATGGACGGCGGGCAATGTCACCGAGTCCGGCTATCCCTACACGATCAAGCGCCTCAAGCGCGGTCAGGCCCTATCAGAGGCGACCGAGGTTTTCTCAGGGACCAAGACTGATGTCGGCGTCTGGCCGGGGGTCATTCGCGATGCAGAAGGCCGCCATGTGGCCGACTATATCACCCGCGCGGTCGGCTTCTTTGACAGTGAATTCCATATCCTGACGGCCAAGGGACCTGTGCGCCTGCCGGTTCCAACCAAATCAAGCTTTCACGCCTATCTCGACGGTCAGGCGGTCTTTACGCTGGAAGAGGCTTGGACGCCCAAGGCCGGTGGCCAGACCTTTGCGCAAGGGGCTCTGGTCAGCTTTGATCTGGCCAAGGCCATCGCCGATCCGGCATCGGTCCAGCCCCAACTGATCTTCGCCCCCAACGCCCGTCAATCCATCGACGGGGTCGGATCAACCAAGACCCGTCTGGTCTTTACCCTGACCACCAATGTCGTCGGACAGATCATGAGCTATGGCCATGGCCCCAAGGGCTGGGCCGGCAAGGCCCTTGACCTGCCCGCCCCGGCCACCTTGGGCGTGGTTACGGCCAGTGACCGGGATGATCAGCTCTTTGTCTCGGCCACCAGCTTCTTGATGCCCACCACCCTTTGGCTGGCCGATGCCGCCTCGGGTCAGACCCATGAGGCCAAGTCCGCTCCAGCACGGTTCGATGCCAGCGGTCTGGTCACTGAACAGTTTGAGGCGGCATCCAAGGACGGCACCAAGGTTCCTTACTTCGTGGTGCGGCGCAAAGATCTGGCTTTCGACGGCAAAGCCCCGACGCTCCTCTATGCCTACGGCGGCTTTCAGATCTCCATGACCCCGGCCTATTCGGGCCTGACCGGCAAGCTGTGGCTCGAGCGCGGCGGGGTCTATGTGCTGGCCAATATCCGCGGCGGCGGCGAATTTGGACCGGCTTGGCATCAGGCGGGCCTAAAGACCAAGCGCCAGGTCATCTATGACGACTTCGCCGCTGTGGCCGAGGACCTGATTGCGCGCAAGATCACCAGTCCGCGCCATCTGGGCATCCAAGGCGGCTCCAATGGCGGGCTCTTGATGGGGGTCGAGTTGACCCAAAGGCCGGATCTTTGGAATGCGGTTGTGATCCAAGTGCCGCTGCTCGACATGCTGCGCTATAATCGGTTGCTCGCAGGCGCCTCGTGGATGGCCGAATATGGCGACCCCGCCGACCCGGTCGAGGGGGCTTTTTTACGCCACCTGTCGCCCTATCATAATCTTAAGGCGGGGGCGGCCTATCCGGAGCCCTTCTTTGTCACCTCGACTAAGGATGACCGGGTCCATCCGGGCCATGCCCGCAAGATGGCGGCTAAGATGCAGGCCATGGGCTTGCCGTTCCTCTATTACGAAAATACCGATGGCGGCCACGCGGCGGCGGCAAACCTGAAAGAGTCGGCCAAGCGGGTCAGTCTTGAGATGGTCTATCTGTCTCGAAAGCTGATGGACTAGGCGGTCATGGACCAGATCATCTCCAAGCTTTCGCCCTTTGTGGCGGCTCACCCGACGCTTTTGGACAGGGCTAAGTTTCATGACCCCCATCTGACCGCCAAGGGCGAGGTGCGGGCCAGCGTCGATATGGCCGGGCTAAAGACCCTGTGGCTCAATACGGGGACCCTCTGTAACCTGACCTGTCTGAACTGCTATATTGAGAGCTCGCCGACCAATGATGCCCTGTCCTATCTGACGGCGGCGGAGGCCTTGGCCTATCTCGATGAGATCGCGGCCCTGAATCTGCCGGTGGAAGAGATCGGCCTGACCGGCGGCGAGCCGTTCATGAACCCCGACATCCTGTCCTTGATTACCGTTCCGCTACAGCGTGACCTTAAGGTTTTGGTGCTGACCAACGCCATGAAGCCGATGGACCATCGCAAGGACGGATTGCTGGCCCTCAAGGCGCAATATGGCGATCGCCTAACCCTTCGCGTTAGCCTCGATCATTATACGGGCCTGGTCCATGAGGCCGAGCGCGGTGTGGGCAGTTGGCCCAAGGCGCTCGGGGGCCTACACTGGTTGTCCGCACACGGATTTAATCTCGCCGTGGCGGGTCGAACGCTCGCCGACGAGACCGCTGAGGAGGCGCGGGCGGGCTATCAGGCCCTGTTTGGGGGCATGGGCGTGGCGCTTGATGTCAGCAACCCAGCGGCCTTGGTCCTGTTTCCAGAGATGGATGCGCGGGTCGATGTGCCGGAAATCACCACCGCCTGCTGGGGCATATTGCATAAGGACCCCGCCGACCTGATGTGTGCCTCTAGCCGCATGGTGGTGAAGCGCAGGGGGGCTGATCGGCCCGCCGTCGTGGCCTGCACGCTCCTGCCCTATGATCCGCAATTTGAATTGGGCCCCGATCTGGCCTCCAGCCTCGGGTCGGTTCAGCTCAACCACCCGCACTGCGCCAAGTTCTGCGTCCTTGGCGGGGCGAGCTGTAGCGCAGGCTAGACCCGCAGGGCCTCGGCCAGAAGCCGCCCCTCAACCGCGCGGCTGGACCCCGCCCGCCAAGCCACGACGATCTCGCGAGAGGGCGGACGCTCGCCGCCGGTGAGGCCAACCGGGCGGATGGTGACGCTGGCCCGCTCGGCGAGGCCTGACTTCACCGCCATGGCGGGCAGTAACGAAACGCCCAGTCCCGATCCGACCATCTGAACCAGGGTGTGCAGGGATGTGGCGGCAAAATGGCTCTCGCCGGTCTTGCTATTGGCCTTGGGCGGCTCCAGTCCGCACGAGGACAGGGCATGATCGCGCAGGCAGTGACCGTCTTCGAGCAGGATCAAATCGTCACTGTCGATACTGTCCATCGATACAGGACCGCCATGGCCCAGATGGTGGCCGGGCGGCAAGGCGGCCATCAGCTCATCATCTCCCACGCGGGCGGTGCGCAGGCCGGTCGTGTCATAGGGCAGGGCAATCAGGGCCGCATCGAGCGCGCCGGACTTTAAGGCTACGACCAACTTTGCCGTCATGTCTTCGCGCAGGAATAGGCGAAGCTTGGGAAACCGCGTGCGCAGCAGCGGAAGGACGCGTGGCAGTAAGAAGGGCGCGATGGTCGGAATAACGCCGAGCCGAAACCGGCCAGACAGGGGCTGGCCCGCGCTCTTAGCCGCCTGAACCAGATCTTCGGTCTGGGCTAAGATCTCACCGCCGCGCCGCACTGCATCCTCGCCCACCGCCGTCAGGATCACACCCGACCGCGCCCGGTCCACCACCGGCGCGCCGAGGATCTTCTCGAGCTCCTGTATCCCCGCTGACAGGGTCGGCTGGGTGACATGGGCCGCCTCCGCCGCACGGCTAAAGGAGCCATGTTCGGCCAGAAGCTTGAGATAGTGCAGTTGGCGTAAGGACGGGAGCATGGAGGCACTATAGGCCCAACCTATTCAATTTCCAAAATCTATTGAGGCGGCGGGGCCTCCTCGTGCTTCGACAGGCTCAGCGTGAGGAGGCTTGAGCAGCAAGGGGCTCTACAGCCGATAGATCCGCTCGGCCGTGTACCGCGAACCTTCAGAGGTTTGCCAACTGGAATAGAGCCCAAACTGAGCGACGGTGAAGGGTTCGGACTTGAGGTCGCCGTGATTAGCGAGCCAAGCAGTGACTTGAGCGGAATCGGTTCGGCCCAGATAGGCGAGCGTCACGTGGGGGGTATATCTGCGGCCATCGAGCTTGAGCCCCGCCCGGCGCGCGGCGACCTCACAGCGGCCTGCCAGAACGCGAAGTCCCTCATGGTCTTGGAGTCCAGCCCAGATGGCGGTGATGCGGTCGCCTTCGTCAAAGGCCCCAACGCTGGACAGGCTGAGGGTCAAGGGCTTGCCTGTGACCTTGGCCAGTTCGGCATCGAGGTCTTCGGCCGCGACCTCGTTGACATCGCCAAAGAAGCGCAAGGTCAAGTGCAGGGCCTGCGCTGGTCGCCACCTTGCGCCGACTATGCCGCGTTGGGTGGGGGCAAGGCTCTGGGCCACCCCATCGGGGATGGCCAAGGCGGCGAACAGGCGGATCATGGCGGCCTATGGGCTAAAGGGCCTCAGGCCCTAGGGGCAGGGATTGGGCTGGGCATAGTGAAGGGCCTCGACGGCCTTTTCGATGTCTGAGGTCCATTCCATCTGGAAGGCGTCAATATCGATCTTCAACTGGGCCATGGTCGAGGCGCCGATGATGGTCGAGGTCACGAAGGGGCGACTGTCGCAGAACTTCAGAGCCAAGGTCTCAGGCAGGACGCCGAGTTGGGCTGCAAGGGCAAGATAGGACGAAATCGCGGCGTCGGCACCGGGGCCCTCATAGCGCTGAAGACGGTTATAGAGGGTCTTGCGCGCACCAGCTGGCAGGGCGCCGTTCTGGTACTTGCCGGTCAAATAGCCTTGGCCGAGCGGTGAATAGACCAGCAAGCCGACATCTTCGCGCATGGCAATTTCAGCCAAGCCCAGTTCGAAGACGCGGTTGACGAGGCTGTAGGCGTTCTGGATAGAGGCGATGCGCGGCAGGCCATGCTTTTCGGCCTCGGCGACAAAGCGCATCACGCCCCAAGGGCTTTCGTTGGACACGCCAATATGGCGGATATTACCCTTTTCGACATGCCGACCGAGATTGGCCAGAATGTCCTCGAACGGCTCAAAATCCATCGGATAGTCGGCATAGGTCATGCCGCCAAAGACCCGCAGGGCGCGGTCTGGCCAGTGCATCTGATAGAGGTCAATATAGTCGGTCTGCAGACGCTTGAGCGACTTCTCGACCGCTTCATCGATCTGAGACTTGGTATGACGGGTCATGGACTCGTTCTCACGGGTCCAGCTCATGGGGCTACGGCCAGCGATCTTGCTGGCCAAGATGACCTTGTCGCGCTTGCCGCTGGCCTTGAACCAGCTGCCGATGATCCGCTCGGTGGAGCCTTGGGTTTCGGGCTTTGGCGGGACCGAATACATTTCGGCCGTGTCCCAAAAATTGATTCCGGCATCCAGAGCATAGTCCATTTGCTCATGGCCTTCGGCCTCAGTATTTTGGTCGCCCCAGGTCATGGTGCCTAGGCACACGCGTGAGACCTGAAGGCCGGTGCGGCCAAGTTCAGAATAGTCCATCAAATTCCCCCGCCCTGAGGCCATTACGCAAAATGAACACCCTCCCGCAAAGGAAGAATTAAGCCGCACTTTCTGGTTCAAACGGGCGTTTGATGCAAACCCAAACGTGATCTTTCGCCAATCTAACAAAACCGTTATGGCGTGGAGCTTGCGAAACTGCGCTATTCACCCAATATAGGAGAGGTGCCCAATGTTGGGCGTTAGAAAAGGGCTATGACTCGATGAGCGACCTTAACCGCGGCTATGCGCGTCCGATCCCAGTGGATCACGCCGACATGTCGGTGGACACGGGCCTTCGATCCTTCATGCTGGGTGTTTACAACAAGGTGGCCTTAGGCCTTTTGTTGTCGGCCGCCTTGGCATTCTTGACCTCCAGCTTCCCGCCGGTGCGCGACCTGATGTTCCGCGTCGTCGAGGGCCGATTGGTCGGTATGACCATCTTGGGCATGATTGTTTCCTTCGCCCCTCTCGGCGTAATTCTGTTTTCAGGGTTTGCCATTCGTAACCCGACGGAAAAGTCAGCCGGTATCACCTACTGGTCGATCGTTTCCCTGATGGGGGCGTCCTTGGGCGTGGTGATGCTGGTCTATACCGGCGCATCCGTCGTCTCGACCTTCCTGATTACGGCTACGGCCTTCGGGGCGCTCAGCCTTGTCGGTTACACCACCAAGAAGGACCTGACCGGCTTTGGCAGTTTCCTGATCATTGGTCTGATCGGCATTATGCTGGCCTCAATTGTCAACATGTTCCTGCACTCTTCGGTCATGGCCTTCATGGTCAATGTGCTGGGCGTGCTGATCTTTGCGGGCCTGACCGCCTATGACACTCAGCGCCTGAAGATGAGCTACTACCAGATGGGCGGCGACAAGACCGCGATGGGCGTGGCGACCAATTTCGGCGCGCTGAGCCTCTATTTGAACTTCATCAACCTGTTCCAGTTCCTGCTGTCGATCCTCGGCACCCGCCGCTAAATCTGGGTTGAGTGAAAATGTCAGGGCCCCGGTGAAAGCTGGGGCCTTTTTCTTTTGGGCTCTAGTCGACGACGGCGAAACGGCCCTTGTCGAAAATCTTCAGCACCTGTTCCAACTCATGGCCCCGTTTGAGGATCATGCCGCCCTGACCAATGACGGCAAAGGCCCCCTGCTTGCGCGCGAGGGCGGGCCGCTTTTCGATCCGGTAGATCGGTTGCTCGGCCGCATGTTTGAACACCGAGAACTGGGCATAGTCGCGCAGGCCGTCTATGGCATAGTCACGCCATTCGCCCACAGCGACCATCCGGCCATAGAGCCGCAAGAGCCGCTCTAACTCGCGTCGTTCAAAAAATGTGACGGGTGCAGCAGGGCTGCCGGAAGGATCAACGCTCATGGACTGAGCCTACCGATAAATTTCACCGCGTCAAAAGCCGTTGCGCGAAAGCCACGCTGACTAGGCCTTAAACGCAGGCGCAGCAAAAGCGCCTTGAAATGACCTTATTTCCGACTTGGACGCGCCTGTTTGCCCAGCGATCCTGGTTTGGTCGAACGGTGGCAAGCCCCAAGGTCTCGGACCCTGAACAGCCCCCCCAGCCCACCCTGATCCCGGGGCCCCATCGCTCGATAGGCGCAATGTTCTTAAAGGGCTCGGCCGCCCAACCCCTGATCGGCCGAGCTGCAAAGAGCGAATAAAGCGGCATAAAGAGCCCGCACGGTCTTCCCCTCAGACCGTGCGGGCTTCATGCTGTTTGGAGCAAATGAAGGGACCCGGTTGAGGCTCCTGAAAATGAGGAGGAAACCTTATGACCACCACTGCCACTGGCCGTCTCGCGGGCCGCGCCTGCATCATTACGGGCGCCGCATCCGGCATTGGCCGCGCGACCGCTGAGCTCTTTGCTTCTGAAGGCGCCAGAGTTCTTGCCGTGGACCGCCCCGGCACCGATCTGAGCTTTACGGGCGATATCCAAGGCCTTGGCATCGACATCACCGGCGATGACGCGCCCAAGACCATTATTGATACGGCCCTCGCAGCCTTCAAAAAGATCGATGTGGTCTATAATAATGCCGGTGTCAGCAGCAGCGCTCCGGCCTCAGAAACCACGGACGCGATGTTTGATCGGGTGCTGGCGGTTAATCTGCGGGCCTCGTTCCGCATCACGCGCCAAGCGGTGCCGCACCTGATCGCCTCGCCCTATGGCCGTATCATCGCCACGGCCAGCATCATGGCCAAGTTCAGCGACAATGGGCTGGTCGCCTATTCGGCCTCAAAGGCGGGGGTGGTCGGTATGATCAATAATTTCGCGCTCGAGCTTGGGCGCCATGGGGTCACGGCCAACGCCATCTTGCCTGGGGCCATCGCCACCGGCATGACGGCGGCCAGCTTTGCCAATCCCGACATTGCCAAGATCTGGGCCAAGAAGGCGGCGATGAAGCGTTTGGGTGCACCAATCGATATTGCGCGGGCGGCCCTGTTCCTCGCCTCTGACGATGGCGGCTTTGTCACGGCTCAGGCGCTGGGTGTTGACGGCGGCTTGATGCTGCGGGTCTAGCCCTCTGCTCGAAACGGGCCTGCGAGATAGCTCACAGGCCCGCCAAAGGCCTTTAGGGCGTCAGGCCCTGCATTGTGGCCATAACCAGGCTAAAGGCGCGCAGATCGCCCGAAGTGGTCGCGGCCATCTTGTTCATGGCATAGGCATAGGTGGCATGGTTCTCCAGATCGATAATGATCAGCGAGCCGCCATAGCCGCCCCAATAGATGCACCGATCATTGGGCAGGGGCATCATCTCTGACTTCAGGCCAAAGCCCATGCCATAGCGTACGGGTGTGCCGAGGATCAGGTCCTTGCCCTCGATCTGAACCTCTAGGGCGCGGTTACAACCGGCTTCAGACAGGAATCGCTTGCCCTTGGCCATGCCGCCATTGGCCAAGATCGCGTGGATCTCAGCGACCGACCGTGCATTGCCTTGACCACCCGCTGCTGGAATTTCTGCCGCGCGCCAGGCCCGGTCGCGGGTCGAGAGCGGATTGATCGGCGGGTTGGACTGCATATTGGCCGATAGCTCATTGGCCTCGCCGTCAGCGGTAATACCGCCCACGGACGGGGGGATCAGGTCAGCGACGCGGGCATCATGTTCTGGCCCCATGCCAATGTGGAAATCTGCGCCCAGCGGCTCGGCCACCTCCTTTCGGAAGAAGGTGCCGATAGTCTGGCCGGTGATGCGGCGCACCACCTCCCCGATCAGATAGCCTTGGGTCATGGCGTGATAGCCGGGGGCCGTTCCGGGCGTCCAGTACGGCGCCTGCGCGGCCAGTAGGCTGGTGGCCTTCTCCCAATCATAGAGATCGGCTGGCGCGAGGGGTTCTTTCCAGCCGGACAGGCCCGCCGAGTGGCTCATCAGGTGGCTGACCTTGACGCCGGCCTTACCATTGGCAGAAAATTCGGGCCAATATTTGGCCACCGGCGCATCGAAATCCAAATCGCCCCGGTCGGCCAGCATCAGGGCTACCAAGAAGGTCATGGTCTTGGTCGTGGAATAGACGTTGACGATGGTGTCCTTTTCCCAGGCGCGGGTCTTGGCCTCATTGGCAAAGCCGCCCCAAAGGTCAACCACGGTTTCGCCGTTCACGGTCGCAGTAAAGCCGGCGCCAATGTCCGCGCCATTATTCAGGTTTTCCTCGAAGGCCGCTCGCACGCCGGCGAACCGATCGCTCGCTAAGCCATTTGCCACAATCCTGCTCATCTTCGCCTCTTCCTTAAGGGTCACCCGTTTGCCGGGCTCCGATTGGAAAAGATTAGAGAGTATTTTTTGCCATGCGGCTAGCGTCGAACCGCCCACCAGATCAGGGTTTTGTCTCAGGAGCCTTGAGGCTCAGGCTGCCGAGAATGCGGCCGCCCTTCGCGCCTTGGACGAGGATCACACCTTCAAGCCCATCATCGGCGCTGTCGGCGTCCGGTGCGGGCAGAGTGTAGGAGCGTGGTTGTCCTGTCCACGATCCGAGGCGCACCAGTTCACGGACCACATTATGATAGATCATGGTCTTGCCACGGTTCTCGCCACGCTTGATTTCGACCGACTGGTCAGAGGGATCAAAGCGCACCAGCCAGACCTCAGCCCCGTTCTTGGGATAGCGACCTGAGCCAACGCTAATGCGGGTTTCGGAACGCTGACGGATCTGGGGGCTGGGTAGCCCTTTGGCGTGCTGCGCTTTGCTGATCAGGTGATCGACCTTGTCGGTATGGATAGCGGCAGTCTCGGCGGTGCCATTGACCACGATTTGCGGGGTGTAGACCTCGCGGCCGCTCATGCGCTTCATATAGGCGCGCTGGCGGGTCGAATAGTCTTCCTTGGCGAAGGTATCGCGCCAGCCCAGATAGTCCCAATAGTCGACCGCATAGGTCAGGGCCAAGATGCCCGGACGATCAGCCACCTCACCGATCAGGCCATCGGCTTTCAGACAGGACGAGCAGCCCTGGCTGGTGAACAGTTCGACGACCACAGGGCTCTTGGCCAAGACGCTGGCCGAGGTCAGGACAAGGGAGGTCGTGAGGGTCAAGAGGCCTACAAGGCCAAGGATCAAGGGTCTCAAAATACGCATGAGCTACACTTAAGCCAGATTCCCATCAAAAAACCCCTCAACTTGGCGTGAGGAGCGCCGCCGCACCTGAAAAAGATCGTCAGGTGCGGCGGTTTAGTCTCAAAGGCTGTGGATTAACCAGCGTCGCGGGCCAGGTTCCGCAGCACATAGTTCAAAACGCCGCCGTTCTTGAAATAGTCAAGTTCGGTCGGGGTATCGATGCGGCAGACGACGGGGAAGCGAGCGACCCGGCCATCGGAAGGACGATAGAGCTCAACCGTCAAGGTCTTGCGCGGCGCGACATCGGCTAGGCCCCGGATGGAGACGATCTCGTCACCGATGAGGTTCAACTTCTGCCAGCCGTCAATCTTGAACTGCAGGGGCAGGACGCCCATGCCGACCAGATTGGAACGGTGGATCCGCTCGAAGGACTCCGCGATCACGGCGCGGACGCCGAGCAGCTTGGTGCCTTTGGCCGCCCAGTCGCGTGACGAGCCGGTGCCATATTCCTTACCAGCAAAGATCACTAGCGGACGGCCTTCGCCCTCATAACGCATGGCTGCGTCATAGATGGCCATCACGTCACCCGAGGGATAGTGCTTGGTCACACCGCCTTCGATTTCAGGCGTCATCTTGTTGCGGATGCGGATGTTGGCGAAGGTGCCGCGCATCATGACCTGATGGTTGCCCCGACGTGCGCCGTAGCCGTTGAAGTCGATCGGATCGACGCCATTGGCGATCAGATACTTGCCTGCAGGGGACGAGGCCTTGATCGAACCGGCTGGAGAAATGTGGTCGGTGGTGATGGAGTCACCGAACATGCCCAAGATGCGGGCCTCAGCAATATCGGTCACCGGCTTGGGCGTCATGCTCATGTCGGTGAAGTAGGGTGGGTTTTGGACGTAGGTCGAATCGTCTTCCCAGCCATAGGTCTGACCGCCAGATACGGCGATGCCCTGCCAATGTTGGTCACCCTTAAAGACGTCGCTATAGCGGGCACTGAACAGGGCATTGGTGACCACGGCGCGCTGGATCTCGGCAATTTCAGCAGAGGTTGGCCAGACATCCTTGAGGAAAACAGGCTGACCGTCCGAACCTGTGCCCAGAGGCTCGGTCGTTAGGTCGATGCTCATATTGCCCGCCAGAGCATAGGCCACCACCAGAGGCGGCGAGGCCAGATAGTTGGCGCGGGTATCGGGATTGACCCGGCCTTCGAAGTTACGGTTGCCTGACAGGACCGAGACGGCGACCAGATCGGCGTCCTGAATGGTCTTGGTCACGGCTTCGGCCAGAGGGCCGGAATTGCCGATGCATGTGGTGCAGCCATAGCCGACCAGATTGAAGCCCAGAGCATCCAGATGCTCGGTCAGGCCCGCCTTGGCCAGATAGTCGGTGACCACCTGCGAGCCGGGGGCCAGCGAGGTCTTGACCCAAGGCTTGGTCTTGAGACCCAGTTCATTGGCCTTCTTGGCCACCAGACCAGCAGCGATCAGGACGCTGGGGTTAGAGGTGTTGGTGCAAGAAGTGATGGCCGCGATGACCACATCGCCGTTGCCAAGGTCATGGCCTTCGCCGAGAACCTCAACGCGCACATGATCGCCGGGCTTGCCGAATTCACCGGCCAGAGCTTCCCTGAACTTTGCGGCCGACTCGCTGAGCAGTACCCGGTCTTGCGGACGCTTGGGGCCAGCCATTGAGGGCTGGACCGAACCGAGATCGAGATCGAGCGTGTCGGAGAAGACGGGATCTTCTGCGCCGGGCTCGAGCCACATGCCTTGGGCCCTGGCATAGGCCTCAACCAAAGCCACGCGCTCAGGCGTGCGACCTGTGGCGGTCAGGAAGTTGATGGTGGCTTGGCTGACGGGGAAGAAGCCGCAGGTGGCACCATATTCAGGGGCCATATTGGCGATGGTCGCTTGGTCTTCCAAGGTCAGGGCGGTGACGCCTTCGCCGTAGAATTCCACGAACTTGCCGACGACGCCCTTCTTGCGTAGCATCTGGGTGACGGTCAGCACCAGATCGGTGGCGGTCGCGCCTTCTGGCATGGAGCCGGTTAACTTGAAGCCGATCACTTCAGGGATCAGCATCGGGATGGGTTGGCCGAGCATGGCCGCTTCGGCCTCGATGCCGCCCACGCCCCAGCCCAAAACGGCCAGACCATTGATCATGGTGGTGTGGCTGTCGGTGCCGACGACCGTGTCAGGATAGGCCAGTTCAGCGCCATCAGCGGCGGCTGCCGTCCAGACGGTCTGGGCCAGATATTCCAGATTGACCTGATGGCAGATGCCGGTCCCGGGAGGCACGACGCGGAAATTGTTAAAGGCCGACGAGCCCCAACGCAGGAAGCGGTAACGCTCGAGGTTGCGCTCATATTCGCGTCCGACATTCTTGGCCGCGGAGTCTGCGCTGCCGAAATAGTCCACCATCACCGAGTGGTCGATGACCAGATCGACGGGGTTCAGCGGATTGATCTTTTCAGGGTCAGCACCCAAATGAGTCATGACATCGCGCATGGCGGCCAGATCGACCACGGCCGGAACGCCTGTAAAGTCCTGCATCAGCACGCGGGCGGGACGGAACGAGATCTCGTGCTCGGTCTTGCCCTTATTGTCTATCCAGGCCGAGATGGCGCGCAGATCGGCTTCACCGACGCTGTTGCCGTCTTCGTTACGCAGGAGATTTTCCAGCAACACCTTCATGGACATGGGCAGTCGCGAGATGTTTTCCAGACCCGCCGCTTCGGCGGCAGGCAGGCTGTAGTAGGCATAGGTCTTGTCGCCAACAACGAGGTCGCGGCGAGTCTTTAGGCTATCATGCGATGACATACGAAAAGATCCTTTCGTTAGGTCCCGTCCCCGGGACTGTCCTGTGCCGTCCGAACATCGGTAGCGGAGGATCGCGCGCATCTTGGACCGGACACACAGCGTCCGCCCCCGCGCCGCGTAAGCCCCGCACGGCGTGCTGTTCATACTCGCCTAAGGGGCCTTCGTCCATTCATCTGAAACGGACATTCTGTCTAGGCGCAACCTAGTCTATGAAGAGGGATGATTTGCGCCGTCCACATGCAAAATTTGGCCATTGTCCGTGGCGAACGACTGCTGTTTCAGCGGCTGAACCTGACAGTGCGAGCGGGCGAGGCCGTGGCCCTCACCGGTGCCAATGGCTCAGGCAAGACCAGCCTCTTGCGGGCCATTGCGGGTTTGATCCGGCCTCATGCGGGCAACATGCAGTTCGAGGGCCCTCAAGGCGATCTCGAGCCCGAAGATGCCCGCAGCCAAGGGGTGCATCTGCTGGGTCACCAAGATGGGTTCAAGGCGACCCGAACGGCGTGGGAAGAGCTGCTGTTTCAGGTTCAATGGACCGGGGGTACTGAGGCCAGTGCGAGAGCGGCCAGTGCCAAGCTTGATCTGGACCGTTTGGCGCGACTGGAGGTACGCAAGCTTTCTGCTGGTCAACGACGGCGCTTGGCCTTAGCGCGCCTTGTTGCCAGTCCCCGTTCCCTCTGGTTGCTCGATGAGCCCATGGCCCCGCTGGATGCGGCGCGGCGCGCGGTCTTTGGCAACCTGATGGCTGAGCATGTGGCTGGCGGGGGCATGATCATTGCGGCGGTCCATGATCCCCTCCCGATTGCCGCTAGGGCCTGCGACCTGTCCGGTGCGATGGGGCCATCAGCATGAACGGCTTTTGGGTCATGTTGCGCCGAGAAATGGCCATGGCTTGGGGCCGTGGCGGTGGGCCGCTTTTGGCCCTGACCTTCTTTGTCGCGACCGCCACCTTGCTGCCCCTTGCTGTAGGGGCCTCTCCCGCCCGTCTGGCAGCCGTCGCGCCGGGCTCGGCCTGGTTGGCCTTGGCTCTGGCCAGCCTGCTATCGCTCGAACGCCTGTTTGAGCGGGACTATGAGGATGGAACCTTGGACCTCTTGGCGCTCGGCCCCGTACCGCTAGAGGCGGTCGCTTTTGCCAAGGGCCTAGCCCAGTGGCTGACCAATGGCGCACCTCTGGCCTTGGCTGCGCCCGTGGTGGCGGTGGCTTTGGGCGCAGAGCTTCGCCTGGTGCCTCTGATTTTCGTCAGCGCCCTGATCGGCGGGCTGGGTCTTGCCTTTACTGGCGGCATTGGCGCCGCCTTAAGCTTGGGCAGTAAGCGCGGCGGGGTCTTGATTGCGGTGCTGGTCTTGCCGCTTTTCGCGCCGCCCGTGATCTTTGGCGCAGGCGCCATTGAGGCCTTTGCCGGGGGTCTCGACTGGCACCCGGCCTTGGGTCTGCTCGCCGCCTATGGACTGGCTGCCGCGGCCCTTGGACCCTTTGCCATGGCCGCGGCCTGTAGAAACGCCCTGTCTTGAACCATATCCTGTTTTGAGTGTGGCCAGCGACAAACACGCACTTGCCGCGAGACCGCACCCCCGCTATCGAGATTAGATGTTCCAAGCCCTCGCCAATCCTCAACGGTTTATGGACTTTTCCCGGTGGGCCGCGCCCCTCGTGGGTATCATCGCCGCCATCCTGATCGCCATTGGTCTTTGGCTGACCTTTACCGTGCCCGAAGACTATCAGCAGGGCGATACGGTGCGGATGATGTTCATCCATGTGCCAGCCGCCTATATGGCCATGTTCTGCTATGCCTGTTTGGGCGGGGCCAGCTTTATGGGACTGGTCTTTCGCCATTCTCTGGCCGATGCGGCCGGGCGAGCCTGTGCGCCGCTGGGCGCTGGTTTTACGTTCCTAGCGCTCGTGACGGGGTCCCTCTGGGGGCGGCCCATGTGGGGCACCTGGTGGGTGTGGGATGCGCGCATGACCTCAGTGCTGGTTCTTTTCCTGCTCTATATCGGCTATATGGCTCTTCAAGCCGCCATTGATGACGAGGTCAAGGCTGCCCGCGCGGCCTCGATTCTAGCCTTGGTCGGGCTGATCAATCTGCCGATCATCAAGTTTTCCGTCGACTGGTGGAACACCCTGCATCAGCCGGCCTCGGTCTTTCGAGCCGGTGGCCCGACCATGCCGCCCGCCTATCTGTGGCCGCTAGCCCTTATGGCCATTGGCTATATGGCTCTTTTTGGCAGTCTTTGGATGGTGCGTGTGCGCTCTGAGGTCTGGCGCAAGCGGGCCAATAGCCTAGCCCTTCAGGCGGCGGGTTGATCATGCTCGATCTTGATCCTGGAAAATATGGCGCCTTCCTTTGGCCCGCCTTCGCCATTTCAGCCCTCGTCATTGGCTGGATGGTGGTCGATAGCCTTTTGAGCGCGCGGCGCTGGCGCAAGGAGGCCCAGCGTCTCGAGACCCTGCGTTCCAACGCCTTGCAATCTGAGACTGGGGACCGGTCCCTTCCATGAAACGGCTGATGGCCCTCTTGCCCCTCGTGGCCTTGGCGGTGTTGGCGGTCCTGTTTGTCACCTACGGTCTACACCGTGACCCAAACTTTAAGCCCCAAGCCTTGGTCGGCCAGCCGGCACCAGCCTTAAGCCTACCCACCCTCGACGCTGGCGTACCTGAAGGCGTCCGGCAGGCGGCGATCATGGCAGCGGCCACAGGTACACCGACGGTAATCAATATCTTTGCCTCCTGGTGTGCGCCCTGCGAATTGGAGCATCCGGTCCTGCTCGCCCTGAAGGCTCAAGGGATCAATATCATTGGCATTGCCTATAAGGATGACCCTGCCAAGACTGAGGCCTTCCTTCAGCGCCTTGGCAACCCCTTCTATAAGGTTCTGGTCGACCGCACGGGCCGAGCAGGTGTCGAGTTTGGCATTTCCGGCGTGCCGGAAAGCTTCCTCGTTGGGGCCGACGGCAAGGTCTTAGCCAAATTTACTGGACCGATGACGCCCGCCGATGCTGAGGCGCTGCTGGAAAAGGGCCATTAGGCCCATCGCGCCAATCTTAACTCTTGGCTAACCATAAATCGGTCAAGGTCGCGCTAGCTTTTCAGCAAAGGTCGCGCGCTTGCCCCTGCCCATAGGATCACCCCAAACCGGTCCCATCACCCCGGCCCCTCGGCCCGCCTCATCGCGGCCCGATGCTCGGACCTTGGCGCAAAAACTGTTCTTTGATGCGGCCCTAGGGGACAATGCGCAGGTTCTCAAGGCGGCTCAGACAAGCGAGCCGGCCTTGGTTCCTGCACGGATTGAACCGATCAAGGATATGGGTACAGCCGATGCCGCGCGCCCAACCCGCATCCTTCGGCCGGGCTCGCTGCTCGATATTCGCGTCTAGGGCTTAGGCTTGGTTGCCGCCACGGCGGGAGCGGACGCCTTAGTGGGGCTTACTACGGCCTGGGTCTTGGGGGCCAGCAGCTCGGCCATGGTCGGCTTGGCCGCAGGCGTTGGCATCTTTGGCGTCTTGGCCACGCCGCCATTTTTCAACACATCGATGGCCCGCGTCAGCTGGAAGTCACCGGTTTTCAGATCAAACCCAGCCGGCGGTGCTTCAGCAGGCTTGTGCGCACCACGACGGATTTTGCCCTCTTGCGCGTCGAGCGCATTGGAGAAGCTGGCCTCGCTAAATTGGAAGGTCCGGTTGGCCAGCAGCTCGGCCTGTTCTTGGCTGACCGCGACCTCAAGGTCCGGCTCGATACCGGTCTTTTGGATCGAGCGGCCCGAGGGCGTGTAATAGCGCGCGGTGGTCAGCTTCAAGGCCCCGTCGGCACCGCCGCGAAGGGGGATGACCGTCTGGACCGAGCCCTTACCAAAGCTGGTGAGGCCCACCAACTCAGCGCGCTTGCGGTCTTGCAAGGCGCCGGCAACGATTTCCGCCGCCGAGGCCGACCCGGAATTGATCAGCACCGTCATGGGCAGCCCCCCGGTCAAGTCGCCGGCTTGCGCATTGTAGCGTTCAATGTCCTTGGCATTGCGCCCGCGCTGGGACACCACTTCACCGCCACTGAGGAACATGTCCGAAATGCCGATGGCCTGATCGAGGAGACCGCCGGGATTGTTGCGCAGGTCAAGGACCAGACCCTTCATATTGGGGTTCTTGGCCATCAGCTCCTGCAGGGCGGCGGTCGCCTCAGCGGTGGTCTTTTCGTTGAAGGCCGAGACCCGCAGATAGCCATAGTCGCCTTCCATCCGCGCCTTGGCCGACTTCACATTGATGATTTCCCGAACCAGCTTGACATCAAAGGGCTCGGTCTTGCCGCGTACGACCGTGAGGGTCAGGGCCTCGCCA
Organism: Caulobacteraceae bacterium; assembly: GCA_040399645.1. GTDB lineage: Bacteria > Pseudomonadota > Alphaproteobacteria > Caulobacterales > Caulobacteraceae > CAISGS01. The sequence goes on from JBBARR010000001.1 coordinate 69,650, forward strand.
GCTTTCCCGCGCATCTGTTTCACGGCTTCGTTGAGCGCGAGGCCCAGCAGGCTCTGACCATTGATGGCCGTAATATAGTCGCCTGCCTGTAGGCCCGCCCGCGCGGCGGGGGTGTCGTCCATCGGCGAGATGATCTTCACTGCGCCCTCTTCGCTGGTCACCTCAATACCGAGCCCGCCATATTCGCCGCGCGTCTGATCGCGCATTTCAGCAAGGCTTTGCGCATTGAGATAGCCTGAGTGCGGATCAAGCGAGGTCAGCATGCCGTCGATGGCCGCTTCGATGAGCTTCTTGTCTTCCGTGGGGGCGACATATTGGCTCTGAACCGTCGATAGGACTTCGCTGAACAGTTCGAGCATCCTGAAGGTATCGCCGCGCGGCGCATTGGCCGACGCACGAGCGCTCTGACTGATATAGCCCATGCTCCCCGCGCCGAGGACAAAGCAGCAAACACCGATCAGGAGGGACTTACGCATGGCGACCTTGAAATAGCGAGTGAGACACTCAGTTTGGATACTGCACCTTTTCTAAGGCACCGCATCAGCGGGGTACTGGAAAGATCGATAACCGATTTGACCAAAAGCGAAAGGGCGTGCGGACAAGATCGAGCCTGCAACCTCGATATTTCAGTCTGGTTAACGATGATAGGTCCGTGATCGGCGGATTTGCCGGTTTTTAACCCCTGTTCGGGGAGCGCAGGCTCGCCAGCCAGCGCGCGGGATCGACGGGCGAACCGTCGCGGCGGATCTCCATATAGAGCTCTGGCGTCGGTCGGTCTTGATCGCTCATGCGGCCCACCGGTTCGCCTGCCGACAGGGTGCGTCCCGCTTCGGCGGTGGTCTGATCCATACCCGCCAAGACCAGATGGTAGCCACCGCCCAGCCGCAGGATCAAGACCATCCCCCAGCCCTTGAGCGGGCCAGCATATTCCACGGTTCCTTGGATTGGAGCCCGCACGCTGGCGCCCTTTTCGGTGCGCCAGGTCCAGCCTTCGGATCGTCCGCTGCCCGCCGCGCCGGTGCGGGGTGCCGTCTGGCCATAGCGGCGGATCAGGGTGCCTGCCGAGGGGTTGATGAAGCTGCTATTGCGGATCACGGGTCCGTCAGTCTGACCTTGCGGCACCCCCTTAGCCGATGGGCTGGCTTGGCGTGGCAGGCCCTGAAGCAGTTCGCGCAAGCTCTTGGCCCGCGCCGCCAGCCTTTTGAGGTCCTCACTGGCCAGTTGCGCATCGGCGGTCACGGCCTGTTCTAGCGCGGCCTTTTCTTGCAACAGGGCCTCGATCTTGGCGCGGCGGTCGGCAATGTCGCTTTCGGCGGTGAACAGGGTCTCACTGGCTGCCGCAGTCTCTCGGCGCACCCGCGCGATCTCTTGAACCTCAGCGCTAAAGCCCTTGGCCCGGTTGTGCAGTTCGGGGGTGATGGCCCGCATGAGGATCGCCGCCCGAACCGCATCCTTTGCGTTGGAGGGGTGAACCAAAAGGGCCGGGGGAGGGTTGCGACCATAGAGTTGTAGGGCAGCTAAGAGCCGCGAAAGCTGGTTTTGATTTTTGCCCAGACTGTTGGCCAATTCACTTTCGCGTAGGTTCAGCTGAAGCAGTTTGGCGCGGCTATCGCTGGCGGTCTGTTCACTGCGGTTTTGCTCACTGGCCAGTTGGATCAGTTGGCTGCGCAGGCTGTTGACGTCACGGCGTGCTTCGGTGGCCTGGGCGCGGAGGGTTTCGAGATCCTGTTGACGGGCCTTGGCGCGGGCCTCGATGCGGGCAAGGTCCTCGCGTGGTGGGGCGGCTCCGACCACGGCTCCGGCGGTCAGAACGAGGATCACGGTCAAGAGAGCGCCGAAGCGAAGCTGCATGGACCCAAGCCTAGCCGATCTGCGCGGGCTCGCCCAGTTGTCAGTCGCGATGATAGGGCGAACCGGAAAGGATGGTGGTGGCCCGGTAGATCTGTTCGGCCAGCATGACCCTTGCAAGGGCATGGGGCCAGGTCTGGATGCCAAAGGCGATGGTTTCCTTGGCGCTGGCCAGAAGGCTCGCATCCAGCCCGTCCGCGCCACCGATGATGATGATCATCCGCCGATGGCCGTCATCGCGAAGGCGGCCAATATGGCTGGCCAGATCGCGGGATTTTCGCGCGGTGCCATGCTCATCACAGACCGCGAGCCATGCTGGCCCTAAGGCTGTGATCTGAGCCAACAGGACTTCAGCCTCGGCCACCTTTCCGGGCTTGCGGCTCTCGACCTCGATAATCTCGACAGGTCCCAGCCCTAAGGCGCGCCCCGTCGCTGTGGCTCGCGCAGAATAGTCCCGCGCCAGCGACGCCTCGCGTGAGGCACCGAGGCGATGGACCGTCAGAAGGGTGATCTTCATGGGCGGGCTTGTTTAAGGTCCCTCGGATCAGATCCGAGGGGCCTGATCAGATGGCGATGGGCCGAGCCGGTGGCTCAACCGACCAGATCTTCTCGATATTGTAGAAGCTGCGCACTTCGGGGCGGAACAGGTGGACAATGACGTCACCCGCATCGATCAACACCCAGTCACAATGGGGCATGCCCTCGACACGCGCCTTACCGAACCCAGCCTCCTTGAGGGAGCGGATCAGGTGATCGGCCATAGCGCCGACGTGCCGGTGCGACCGCCCGGAGGCCACGACCAGACAGTCCGCCACGGAGCTCTTGTCCGCCAGGTCGATGCAGACGAGATCTTCAGCCTTGTCGTCTTCGAGACGAGCAAGGATCAGAGCTTCCACAGAACCGGCGGGAAAATCTGCCGACAGGGCAGGGCCACGGTCGGTCGAAGGGTCTATTGATGAGGCGTCGGCGAGGTTTGCCGAGGTCTCGGTCGCGCTTGGCGCGGTCTCACGATTCAGCGTGAAACTCCTTTTTGATCACTATGAAACGACACCTTATCACATCTTAGCGCACGGGTCACCGTTGATCTGAATCAGCTTTTTACGCTCCGGCCGCTTGCACGGATGGCCGAGGAGGAGACGTGATTGAGCGGCGCATTGAGATAGACCCAAGCCGGTGCGGGGCAGCTGGCCAAGCCACGGCTGGAGGCATCGTCGATCCGCGATGAGGCAAAGCGCTTGGCCGCTGGGGCAAAGCGGCTGCGTAGCAAGCTGCCCGGTCTGGCGATGACTGCGACCGGCATGAGCTGCATGATCTGCAACCAGCCGCGCCAGCGGTGGAACTGGGCTAGATTGTCCGCGCCCATGATCCAGACAAACTGAACTCCGGGATGGCGGGCCTTCAGCGTGCGCAGGGTGTCAATCGTGTAGCGGGCCTGAATGCGGGACTCCACATCCGACACGATCATCGACAGGCCTTGGCTGGCGGTCTTGGCCACATCGCGGGTCTGGGACATGCGCTCGGACAGGTCTGCGGTCTCGCCCGCCGTCTTGAGAGGGTTTTGCGGTGAAACCAGCCACAGGACCCGGTCCAGATCGAGCCGAGCCATAGCGGTGCGGGCCACATGGGCATGGCCCGAATGTGGGGGATTAAAGGAGCCACCGAACAGACCGACCCTTTGGCCCCGCTCCAGGTGAAACCCGGGACGCAGTGCCTTGGGACGCCCCGCCTCAGGGCCGCGTCTGGCCTGTCCCGCGAACCACATATTTGAACGTCGTCAGTTGCTCTGCCCCAACGGGCCCTCTTGCGTGTAACTTATCGGTGGCGATGCCTATCTCGGCCCCAAAGCCAAACTCGCCGCCGTCGGCAAACTGGGTCGAAGCATTGACCAGCACGATGGCTGAATCGACCTCGGCGATGAAGGCCTCGGCCACAGCGGTATTTTCGGTGATGATCGCGTCCGTATGGCCCGAGCCATAGAGGCGAATATGCTCGGCAGCCCCGGCGACCCCTTCGACGATCCGGACCGATAGGATCGGTGCCAGATATTCGGTGGTCCAGTCTTCGAGCGTCGCGGGGATCATTTGCGAAACAAGGGCGCAGGCGGCTTCGTCGCCGCGCAACTCACAGCCCTGAGCCACCAGATCAGAGGCGATGGGCACCAGCAAGCGCTCAGCCGCGCTTCTGTCGATCAGCAAGGTCTCCAGCGAGCCACAGACCGAGACCCGGCGCAGCTTGGCATTGACAACGATGGCCCTGGCCTTGGCGAGGTCGGCATCTTGATGGACGAAGGTGTGGCAAAGGCCCTCAAGGTGACCCAGAACCGGTGCCCGCGCATCGGCCTGCACCCGGGTGACAAGGCTCTTGCCACCGCGCGGAATGATCAGGTCAACGCAGCGATGACCGTTGGTGTCCTTTAGGCCGGCAAGGATCAGGCCCACAGCGTCGCGGTCGGTCGTTGGCACGGTCTGGACGCAGGCGGCGAGCAGGCCGGCTGCCTCAAGCCCTTGGGTCACCGCCGCGTGGATGGCCATATTGGATGCCAGACATTCAGAACCACCGCGCAGAACGGCGGCATTGCCTGAGCGGATGCACAGGGCCGCAGCATCGGCCGTAACGTTGGGGCGGCTCTCATAGATGATGGCAATGACGCCAATGGGGGTGCGGACCCTACTAAAGTCTAGACCGTTGGGGCGGACCCAATGTTCGGTGACCTTGCCCAGCGGATCGGGGATCTGAGAAACGGCTTCCAGACCTGCCGCCATGGCCTCGATCCGGTCAGGATTGAGCATCAGGCGTTCTAACATCGGGCCGGTGACGCCATGGGATTCAGCAGCGGCTAGATCCTTGGCATTGGCGGCCAAGATGGTGCCTGTAGAGGCGCGAACCGCTCCGGCCATGGCTAAGATCGCAGCGGTCCGGGTCTCGGCAGAGGACAGCCGCAAGGCCTCAGCGCCGCGCCGGGCCGCCTCGCCCATCGCTGCCATCACCCCATCAAGGCTTTTGCTCTCTTCGATCATAACTCCGCTTTGCCGCCTGAAAGCGAGCTTGGCAAGCAGAACAAGCGCAAGGCGCTGGAATTGGCAGGGTTCGGAAGATTGAGCCTAGCTGTGAAGCAGGGCCAGATCGTCGGCATGGATCAGGGTCGGACCGCCCGAATAGCCTAAGATGGCTTCGATCTGGCTGGATTTAACGCCCTGAACCCGCTCGGTTTCTGACGCGTCGTAACGCACCAGACCTCGCGCAAATTCACGGCCATCTTCGCCGACAATCGCCACGGCATCGCCCTTTTCAAACCGGCCTTCGACGGCGCGCACGCCAGCAGGTAAGAGGCTCTTGCCCGAGCGCAAGGCCCGTTCCGCGCCCGCATCCACCGTCACCCGCCCTTGCGGGGCCAGAGATCCGGCGATCCACTGTTTATAGGCGGCGGCAGGTGTGGTGGAGGGTTCAAACAGGGTCGAGCGAGCCCCCTCTTCGGCGGCCTGCAGGGGGGCTTGGCCTGACCCGAGGGTGATCAGGGTCGCGCAGCCTGCACCGCCTGCTATGCGCGCGGCGATCAGCTTGGTGGCCATGCCGCCGGTGCCGACCCCTGCACCGCTATTGGCGCCGCCCGCCATGGCGTCGATCTCGGGTGTGATCTCGTGAACGACGCGAATGTGTTGGGCTGAGGGGCTATTTCGCGGATCGGCCGTATAGAGCCCGTCAATGTCCGACAGCAGCACCAGCATATCGGCCCCGATCATCTGGGCTACGCGGGCAGCTAGGCGGTCATTATCGCCATAGCGGATCTCTTCGGTGACCACCGTGTCATTCTCATTGATCACCGGCGTGGCCCCAAGCTCCAGAAGAGTCTCCACGGTCGCGCGGGCATTGAGCCAGCGGCGGCGGGTCTCTGTATCGTCGCGGGTCAGAAGGATCTGGGCCGTCGTCAGACCATGAGGCTCGAAGGCCTGCTCCCAAGCCCGCATCAGAAGGCTTTGGCCCGCAGCGGCAGCGGCCTGTTTTTCGGGCAGGGTCAGGGCGCGGCGGCCCAGTCCTAAACGTTGACGCCCCAAGGCGACCGATCCGGACGAGACGATCAGCACCTGCTGGCACCTCGCCCTCATCCGCGCCACATCGGCGGCCATGCTGGCCAGCCAAGCATGATTGGCCTGTCCGGCAGCAGGATCGACCAGAAGGGCTGAGCCGACCTTGACCACCACCCGGTGGGCGGTTGTCAGCCGGTTCATGGGGCCCAGTCCTTGTCGGGATCGTCCTCGGTCGGGGCTAAGGTCTTGCCCAGCTTGAGGGCTGCGGCCTTTTCTATGACCCGCGCCGCGCGGATCTTGCCGTGGGCCAAGCGCAGAATATCGCGCACCCCTTCGCCGGAGACGCCCGAAATGACATAGGGGGTGATGCCAGCTGCGGCCTTGATCTCAGCGACCTTTTGCGCCCGTTCCTCGGGCAAGAGGGCGTCGGCCTTGTTGAGGGCCAGAAGCTCGGGCTTGTCTGCGAGGCCCGCGCCATAGGCCTCGAGCTCGCCGCGAATGGTCGCCCAAGCGCCAACCACATCCTCTTGGGTCGCGTCGATCAGGTGGATCAGCACGGCGGTGCGTTCGACATGGCCTAGGAATTTAGTGCCAAGACCGGCGCCATCCGAAGCGCCTTCGATCAGGCCGGGAATATCGGCCAGCACGAACCGTTCCTGCGTCGACAGGTCCACCACCCCAAGATTGGGGGTCAAGGTGGTGAAGGGATAGTCGGCGATCTTGGGCTTGGCGGCCGAGGCCGCAGCAAGGAAGGTCGATTTGCCGGCATTGGGCAGGCCCACCAGTCCGGCATCGGCGATCAGTTTCAGCCGCAGCCAGATCCACTTTTCCTGACCCTCTAGGCCGGGATTGGCATATTTGGGTGCCTGATTGATCGAGCTCTTGAAATAGGCATTACCAAAGCCGCCATTGCCACCCTTGGCTAAGCGCACGCGCATGCCGGGACGATCGAGGTCGCAGGCCACCGTTTCCTTGTCCTCTTCCAGCACCTCAGTGCCGACGGGAACCTTAAGAACAATATCTTCGCCATTGTGGCCATGCCGATTGCGGCCCATGCCGTGGACGCCGGTATCGGCCTTGAAGTGCTGCTGGTAGCGAAAGTCGATCAGGGTGTTGAGACCGTCGACGGCCTCAATCCAAACATCACCGCCATTGCCACCGTCACCGCCGTCGGGGCCACCATATTCGATGAACTTTTCCCGGCGAAAGGACACGGAACCGCCACCTCCGTCACCGGAGCGGATGTAAATCTTGCATTGGTCTAGAAACTTCATCAGCGTTCATATCGACAAATGGGCGGATGGGGAAAGAGATGACGACGCTTCTGGGCACTGACATTGACGATTTTTCGCGTCGGGATCTGAAATACAACGGAAAAACCAAGCCTGTGCTGACTTTGGGCGAGTCTGGGCCTGCCGTCATCGTCATTCATGAGATCTTTGGCTTCACACCGCCCGTGGCACGATTTTGCCGATGGCTGGCGGCGTCGGGCCTTCGCGTCTATGCGCCGATCTTGCTGGGGCGACCTGACGCGACCAACGAGGCCAAGATCAGTCTGACCAAGATAGCCGGGCTTTGTGTCTCGCGCGAGTTTCATCTGTTCAAGACAGGTGCCTCCAGTCCCGTTGTGGAATGGCTGCGGCCCTTGGCGGTCCAGGCGCATGAGGAGTGCGGCGGTAAGGGGGTCGGGGTTGTAGGCATGTGTTTGACCGGCGGCTTTGCCCTGTCTATGGCGGTGGACCCCGTTGTGCGGGTTCCGATCCTGAGCCAGCCCAGCATGCCCGCGAGCGATCAGGGTCAACTCGATATTTCACCCGCCGATCTGGCCAAGGTTCAGGCCCGCATTCGCGACGAGGGACTGGTGGTCCGAGGCTATCGCTTTGAAGGCGACCGCCTCTGTCGCCCGGCGCGCTTTGAGGCCCTTCAGGCGGCGCTTGGCGATGGGTTTGTCGGCACAAGCTTTCCCGACAGTGCCGGTAATCCCCAAGGCATGGTCCCGCCGCACAGCGTCTTTACCGGTGATCTGATTGATGCCGCCGGTGAGCCCACCCGCGCGGCGGTGGACGAGGTCATTGCCCATCTGAAATCGGCCCTCTAGGGCCCTTAGGCCAGCCAGATCATCATGCGCGAGGGCACGGTGGTGTTTCGGGCCTGAGAATAGAGGGTGCGAACCTCGCCGGTATAGAGAAAGCCAGCCTTGATCAGCACCTGGCCACTGACCGGATTGTCGGCAAAGTGCCCGGCTGTCAGATAGCGCCGTCCCTGTACCGCCCCGGCCCAGTTTTGCAGTCCGCGCAGAGCCTCGGAGGCGAGGCCTTGGCCCCAATAGGGCTTGCCGATCCAATAGCCGATCTCAGGCTGGCCCCTTTCGCTCGGGAACAGGCCGATCGAGCCGATGGCGCCTTCGGTTTGATGCTCAATGACCAGGGTCTGGTTGTCGAACGAGGCCGATTGCGCCGCGCGGCTAATAAAGCCCTCAGCGTCTATGCGCAGATAGGGGTGCGGCATGCGCGCTGTCATGCGTGACACGTCAAACTCATCGGCCAGCGCAGCAATCGCGGCCGCGTCCTTGGCTACAGGGGTTCGCAGCCGCAGGCGCTGGGTTTGAATATCGGTCCTAATCCGTTTGAGGGTCTGGCCCATGGCTGGCCTCTTGGTCCAAAACAAAAGCGGGAAGTCCGTGGTCCGGACTCCCCGCTTGGGTGTTTTGTCTCCGGAGCGCAGCGAACTTGGCGCGATCCGGGGGAAGGGGGCGGACGCCTATTCGGCAGCCAAGGCTTCCTGAACCGGAACGACCGTAACAAAGGTTCGGTCGTTGCGCTTGGTGATGAATTTTACATTACCGTGTTCAAGGGCGAAAAGGGTGTGATCCTTGCCCATGCCTACGTTCTCACCGGCGAAGAACTTGGTTCCGCGCTGACGAATGATGATGTTGCCAGCGAGGACCTTCTCGCCGCCGAACTTCTTGACGCCGAGGCGCCGACCGTCGGAATCGCGACCGTTGCGCGAAGAACCGCCTGATTTCTTATGAGCCATCTGGAACTCCTAAATCTGTCTCGAAGCCTTAGGCTTCGGCGCCTTCGGAGGCGTCTGCTGCTGGAGCCGCCTTCTTTGCACGGGGTTTCTTTGCCGGGGCGGCGTCAGCGGTAGGGGCAGCGACCACGGGAGCGTGGGCAGCTTCCAGCTCGGCGACCAGATTGGTCAGGCCACGAGCCTTGGCGTTGAGAATGGCGCGCGGCGTAAAGTCCACGGTGCCGTCCCAGGTTTCGCTCAGGCCAGCGCCGCTGACAGATGTCACGCGAATGACCGTCTCGAGCTGGCGATGACCGCCGGTGCGGCGATAGCCCTGACGGCGGATCTTCTTGAAGACCTTAACCTTGACGCCCTTGCGGGTTTCAATCAGAGCGCCCTTTACGGATGCGCCTTCGACCACTGGGGCCCCAACGATGACGTCCGCGCCCTCACCGAGCATCAGAACTTCATTGAAGGCGACTTCTGCGCCGGGTTCGCCGTCAAGCTTCTCGACAACAAGCAGGTCACCTGCTTGAACCCGGTATTGCTTCCCGCCGGTCTTAATCACCGCGTACATCGAATTAGGCCTCTCTGGTGCAGTCTAGTCACGCCTTGACGTACCGGCGAGGCCTAGACCCTATTCGCAAAAAAGATGGGCCCGCTAGTGGTCCAGCGGGCGAAGGCAGGACTTATACAGCCGTCTTTTGCTGAGTCAACGCCAGCCATGCAAGAGGGCGCAGGTTCTGCATATTGAGGCCCTCTTGAGCGCCAAAACCGCGGCCTCGCATGTTACACTATAACGTGCTAAACTGAGCCCATGCGTAAGATTAGTTTAGATCTCGTCAATATGAGCCTCTTTTCCCGCCTAGTGCTGGCCGCTGCTGCGTCCGCTTTGGTGTGGGCAGCGGTCTTTTGGTCCCTAAGGGCTTAGGACCGGACATGAGCCTTGTGCGCCTTCACGATCTGACCCTTGGCTATGAGCGTCGTCCGGCGGTCCATCATCTGGACGGGGCCTTTGATGAGGCGCGGGTCACGGCGGTGGTGGGTCCGAACGGTTCTGGCAAGTCGACCCTGCTGAAGGGCTTGGCGGGTGCACTGGCCCCCCTGTCTGGGCGCGTGGACCGCGGTGGGTTAAAGCCCAGCCAGATCGCCTATCTGCCGCAAGATCACGGGGTCGATCGCGATTTTCCCATGACCCTTGGCGAATTGGTCGCTCTGGGACTTTGGGGGCGTCGGGGTCTCTTCGGGGCCGTGACCCATCAAGACCGCCACCGAATCGAAGAGGCCATGCGCGCGGTGGGTCTGTCCGGCTTTGAGGGCCGCGCCCTTCGGTCTGTGTCGGGTGGCCAACTGCAAAGGGCGCTCTTTGCGCGTGTTCTGGTGCAGGATGCTCGGCTGATTCTCTTGGATGAGCCCTTTACCGCTCTGGATGCCCGCACGAGCGACGACCTCATTGCCCTAGTCAAGCGCTGGCCCAGCGAGGGTCGGACTGTGGTGATGGTGCTGCATGATCTGGACATGGTGCGAGACACCTGCGCTGACACCCTGCTTCTTGCCCGTGAAAAGGTCTCTTGGGCTCCTACCGAGCAAGCCTTGGCTCCGGAACACCTTTTGACCGCACGGCGTCTGTCCGAGGCTTGGAGCGATGGCGCCGGGGTCTGCAATCGGGACCACGCGGCGTGAGCGCAGTTCATGCCGGAGCCGAGTTTGCCCTGCCCATGGCGCTTGCTGGTGGGTTAGCCTTGGCCTTGGGCGGCGCGCCGCTTGGGGTTATGTTGATCGCACGGCGCATGAGCCTTGTTGGTGACGCCCTGTCCCACGGTATCTTGCCGGGCGCGGCTCTGGCCTATCTGATTGCCGGTCCCGATCCTGTCGCCATGACGGTCGGGGCCCTTTTTGCAGGGTTTATCGTTGCCGGTATGTCCAGTCTACTGGCCCGAACCAAGCGCATGCCGGAGGATGCAGCCTTTGCCGTCTTCTATCTCAGCGCCTTGGCCTTGGGCGTCTTGATCTTAGGGCGCAATGCCAATGCCGAGGTGGTGTTTGATCTCCTCTTCGGTGCCGCCAAGGGGCTGGATGCCACAGCGCTCTTGGTCTCGGCGGGTGCGGCGACCGCAACCCTCTTTGCGCTGGCCCTCTTCATTCGCGGATTTTTGGCTGAGAGCGCCGATCCGGTCTTCATGCGGGCCTCGGGATTGCCGGGCGGATTGCTCCACCTGCTCTTGATGATGTTGGTGGCCCTTAATCTGGTGGCGGGTTTTCGGGCCTTTGGAGCCCTCATGACCGTCGGCCTGATGATGATCCCTGCCGCCGCCTCGCGGTTTTGGGCGCGGAGCTATGTCGGGCAGGCGGGAGTAGCGGTGCTGATCTCGGCCCTATCCAGCGGTGCGGGCCTAATTCTTGCCCATCGGTTCGGAGCCGAGCCCGGCGCGACCATGACCTTGACGGCGGCGAGCCTCTTTATCCTTTCGGCGCTGGTCGGGTCTAATAATGGCCTGCTTCAAAACCTGCCCGGCCGTACCCATCTGGAAGGCTGAAGCGGCTTTTCCTTATGCGACCTTGTCTGTAAGAGTTTCCCTATGACCCAAGCTCCTACCTCAAAGACCCCCGTCACCGTCCTGACCGGCTATCTCGGCGCCGGTAAGACCACCTTGCTCAACCGCATCCTCTCTGAGGATCACGGGAAGCGTTATGCGGTGATCGTCAATGAGTTTGGTGAGATCGGCATCGACAATGACTTGATCGTCGGGGCTGACGAGGAGGTCTTCGAGATGAATAATGGCTGCGTCTGCTGCACCGTGCGCGGCGACCTGATTCGAGTGCTGTCGGGCCTGATGAAGCGCAAGGGCGGCTTTGACGCGATCATTGTCGAGACCACAGGCTTGGCCGATCCGGGGCCGGTGGCCCAGACCTTCTTTGTCGATGAGGACGTCAAGGCACGCACCCAGTTGGACAGTGTCACCACCGTGGTTGACGCCAAGCATGTGCTCCTTCGCCTGTCAGACAGCCGCGAGGCCCGCGAGCAGATTGCCTTTGCCGATCAGATTGTCTTGAACAAGACCGATCTGGTTTCCGAACAGGACCTGCGGATGGTTGAGGCGCGCTTGCGCCGTCTCAATCCGCTCGCCCCTATCCACCGGGCCCAGCGCTCGAACGTGCCGCTTGATGCGATCCTAGGCCGCGGCGGCTTTGATCTGGCGCGCATCGTCTCGATCGAGCCGGAGTTCCTCAACCCTGCCCATGGCGAGGATGGCCACGTCCATGACGAAGATTGTGACCATGACCACGACCATGGCCATCACCATCACCATCATGGCCAAGATCACGAGCATGGGCATGATCGTGCAAAGGCGTCTGACATTCATGACGACGATATTCGCGGCATCAGCCTTCGCCTCGACCGCCCGGTCGATGGGGGCAAGATCACGACCTGGCTCAATGACCTGCTCGCAGCGCAAGGCCCCGACATCTTGCGAGCTAAGGGCATTATCGATGTGGCGGGCGATGAACGGCGTCTGGTCTTCCAAGCCGTCCACATGATCTTAGAAGGTGACTTCCAGCGCCCGTGGAATGCCACCGATCAGCGTCACAGCCGTCTGGTGTTCATTGGCCGCGATCTTGACGAGGCCAAGCTGCGGGCGGGCTTTGAGGCCTGCGCGGCCTAGATCTTTGGGCAGACCCCGCCTCCGGCGGCGCTCGAAGCGGCAAGAGGACGGGATGATCACTAGTCTTCCGTGATGTCGGCCAAGGGCCGGTCATAGGCCACCATGGTCGCCATGTTCAAAATGGCAGACACTGACGATGAGAGCGGGCAGATCTGCACGGCGCGCGACATCCCCAGCAAGATCGGACCCAGAACCGTCGCCCCGCCCAGCGCCTGCACCAGCTTGGTGGAGATCGAGGCGGAGTGGATGGCCGGCATAATCAGGACATTGGCGTCACCGGTCAGGCGGCTGAAGGGATAGTTGGCGCGGGCCGTGGCGTCGAGGGCCAGTTCCGGGCTCATCTCGCCTTCATATTCAAAGTCGATGCCGTCCATCTGGTCGAGCGTGGCTACGGCTTCACGCACCTTTTCAGAGCGCAGACCCAGCGGCGTACCGAAGCTGGAATAGGACATGAAGGCCAGACGCGGCTTGAAGCCCAGAAGGCGCACGGCGCGAGCCGCCTCAATAGCGATCTCGACCAGTTCGTCGGCTTCGGGCATTTCGGTTACATTGGTGTCGGCGATGAACAGGGTCCGGCCCTTGGTTAGGACGATGGACATGCCCATGACCCGGCCAGCAGGGGCCGGGTCGATGGCGCGCAGCACCTCTTCGAGCACCTGATCGTAGGAGCGGGTAACGCCGGTGACCATGCCGTCCGCGTCGCCCATAGCCACCATGCAGGCGGCGAAGGAGTTGCGATCCTGATTGATCAGGCGCTGGACGTCACGCTGCAGGTAACCCTCACGCTGCAGGCGGTTATAGAGATAGTCGACATAGTCCGAATTGCGCTCGGACATGCGGGCATTGACCACTTCCAACGGGTTTTCTGCCGGATCGATCCCGGCCAAACGCATGTTCTGATGAACCAGCTCTTCGCGTCCTACCAGAATGGCATGGCCAAGGCCTTGGCTTTGGAACGCATAGGCGGCGCGGATGACCGAGGCCTCTTCGCCTTCCGCAAAGACGACGCGCTTTTTTGGTGCGCTTTGCACAGCGCCGGAGATCTTTTGTTGGAAGGCTGCCGTTGGATCGAGCCGCTGGGCCAGCGAGGCACGGTAGGCGTCCATATCTTCGATGGGTTTGCGCGCCACGCCCGTATCCATGGCCGCCTGGGCCACGAAGGGGGGGACATAGCTCATCAGGCGCGGATCGAAGGGCGAGGGGATGATATATTGCGGGCCAAACTTCAGCTGGCGGCCATGATAGGCAGCGGCCACCTCATCGGGCACATCTTCACGGGCCAACTGTGCCAAGGCGTTGGCGCAGGCGATCTTCATCTCATGATTGACCCGGCGGGCCCGTACATCCAGCGCGCCGCGGAAGATGTAGGGGAAGCCCAGAACATTATTGACCTGATTGGGATAGTCCGAACGCCCCGTCGCGACGATGGCGTCTGGACGCACGGCATGAACCTCTTCCGGCGTAATTTCCGGATCCGGATTGGCCATGGCGAAGATCAAGGGATTGGGGGCCATAGACTTGACCATCTCTTGGGTTAGAGCGCCCTTGGCCGATAGGCCAATGAACACATCTGCGCCGACCATGGCATCGGCCAAGGTCCGGCAGCTGGTCTCGACCGCATGGGCCGACTTGTACTGGTTCATACTCTCGGTGCGGCCGCGATAGATGACGCCGGTGGTGTCGACGGCGATGCAGTTTTCCGCGCGCACGCCCATGGCCTTCATCAGGTCGAGCGAGGCAATGCCGGCCGCGCCGACGCCGCAGAGGACGAGTTTCACATCTTCGAGACGACGACCTTGAATGTGGCAGGCATTGATGAGGCCAGCGGCCGAAATGATCGCCGTTCCGTGTTGGTCATCGTGAAATACCGGAATGTCGAGCAGTTCCTGCAGCTCGCTCTCAATACGGAAACATTCAGGGCTCTTAATGTCTTCCAGATTGATGCCGCCGAAGGTAACGCCAATATTCTTGATGACGGTGATGATTTCGTCGGGGTCCTTGGAGGTCACTTCAATGTCGATGGCATCGACGTCGGCAAAGCGCTTAAACAGCACAGCCTTGCCTTCCATCACCGGTTTTGAGGCCAGAGCCCCCAGATCGCCGAGACCCAGAATGGCCGTGCCATTTGAGATTACCGCCACAAGATTGCCCTTGGACGTATAGTCGTAGGCTAGGTCTGGATTTTCCGCGATGGCGCGTACCGGTACCGCAACCCCGGGCGAATAGGCCAGTGACAGGTCGCGCTGGGTGTCCATGGGCTTGGTCGGGATTATGGCGATCTTGCCCGGCGTTGGGTACTTGTGGAACGCCAAGGCTTCTTCGTCAGTGAAAGTACGCTTTTCGGTGGTCATGATGTCCCGCGGAGATTGCAAGCCAGGTTCAAATTGAGGCCGCACCCTAACGGCGCCGCCCCCCTGTCACAACCGTATCCATGAGGGGTTGAGGCAAATTCTACCGAATAAATAGGGTAATTATCCTGATGGGGGCCTATTCAAACATCTGTTTAGGGTTTTGTACCATTGCCGTTGCGACAGATGGCAGTCTATCAATTGACCTATTGTTGAAGGAAAGCGGTTCATTATGACCTCGTCATCAGCTGTCAATATCGGTGTTGCCGGGGCCCTCGGGCGCATGGGGCGGGTGGTGACCACTGCGCTGGATAGCCGCAGCGAAGCGCAAGGTGATGTGACCGTCAGCGCCCTGTTTGATCGCGCGGGGACAGAGGGCAGCCTCGGTGGGTCTCGAATTCTCACCTCAGCGGTCGAGGCCATCGAGGCCAGCCGCGTCATTATCGATTTCACCCTGCCCAAGGCGTCTGCTGCCTTGGCACGGTCCTGCGCCGAGCCGCGTGGTGTCGGAACTGTTCGTCCGGCCCTGATCGTAGGCTCGACCGGATTTGATGCTGAAGATGAGGCCTTGCTTGCTGCGGCGGCAACACAGATCGTCATTGTCCGTTCGGGCAACTTTTCGCTCGGCGTCAATATGCTGCTCGGTCTTGTGCGTCAGGCCGCGCGGACGCTGGGACCAAAGGCCTATGATATCGAGGTTCATGAGGCCCATCATCGTCGCAAGATCGATGCACCCTCTGGGACTGCCCTGATGTTGGGCGAGGCTGCAGCGGCTGGGCGCGGCATTGATCTGGCCAGCCATTCGGATCGAGGCCGGGATGGCCTGGCCGGTCCGCGCAAGGAAGGTGATATCGGCTTTAGCGTCCTGCGCGGCGGCGGCATTGTTGGCGAGCATAGTGTGCTGTTTGCCGCCGAAGACGAGATCTTGACCCTGTCTCACTCGGCGCGCGACCGAGGCCTTTTTGCCCGGGGTGCGGTGGAGGCTGC
This sequence comes from Caulobacteraceae bacterium, assembly GCA_040399645.1. Classification (GTDB taxonomy): domain Bacteria; phylum Pseudomonadota; class Alphaproteobacteria; order Caulobacterales; family Caulobacteraceae; genus CAISGS01. The sequence continues at coordinate 85,535 of JBBARR010000001.1, forward strand.
CCTTTGGGCCGTCGCCCAGTCCAAGCCAGGCCTCTATGACATGCAAGATGTGTTGGGCCTGAAGGCCTAGGGTCTAGACCCCGGTTGACCCAAAGCCGCCAGCGCCGCGAGCAGTCTCATCGAGACTGTCGACCAGCTGCCAAGCGGCCTGAACCACCGGCGCGACCACCACCTGGGCAATGCGCTCGCCGCGCCGAATGATGAAATCCTCTGCACCAAGATTGATCAAGATAACCTTCAACTCGCCGCGATAGTCGCTGTCGACTGTGCCGGGACTGTTCAGGCAGGTGATCCCGGCCTTGGCGGCGAGGCCAGACCGAGGGCGAACTTGAACCTCAAAGCCTGCTGGAACGGCGATACAAAGGCCCGTCGGGACCATGGCGCGCGAACCGGGACGCAGGACCACCGGAGCCTCATCCTCGACGGCGGCGCGAAGATCCATACCTGCGGCACCGGCGGTCTCATAGGCAGGCAGGGGCAGGCCTTGGGCATGGGCCATCTGCACAACGGCGATGGTTGGGGCGGCTAGTCCAGTGGCAAGGGTCATATCAGGGCCTTAGCAATTCGGGTGGCGATCAGTCTGGCGACGTCAGACTTGGGGGCCTTTTCCCACCATTCGATGCCCTCGTGTGTGACCAGCAGGACTGTATTGTCCTCGCCGCCCATCACACCGGGTTGGGTCACATCATTGGCTATCACCCAGTCGCAGCCCTTTTTGGTCAGTTTGGCGCGGGCATGGGCTTCGACATCGTTGGTTTCAGCGGCAAAGCCGATCACCAGCTTGGGGCGGTTCGGGCCGCTGGCGGCGAGGCCAGCCAATATGTCCGGGTTCTCGATCAGGTTGATGGCAGGCGAACCGTCTGGCCCCTTCTTGATCTTGAGGGTTCCCTCTTTAGCGGGGCGCCAGTCAGCCACGGCGGCCACACAGATCGCAACATCTACGGGCAAGGCCGCTTGGCAGGCAGCTTGCATCTGGATCGCCGTCTCCACATCAATGCGGCGCACGCCAGGTGGGGTGGGCAGGGCGACCGGTCCGGCAACAAGGGTCACCTCGGCCCCAAGCGCACTCAGGGCCTGAGCAATGGCAAAGCCCTGTTTGCCGCTCGAGCGGTTGGTGATTAAGCGCACAGGATCGATCGGCTCGACCGTTGGACCGGCCGTGACCAGAGCGCGGCGACCCTTAAGTGGCAGGTCGCAAACCTGCTCTTGGGTAAAGCGTTCCATGATGGCGACAAAGATGGCGGCCGGTTCGGCCATGCGACCTCGCCCAAATTCACCGCAGGCCATGGCGCCCTCATCGGGTCCGACAAAGCTGATGCCGTCGCCAGCGAGGGTGGCGACATTGCGTTGGGTGGCGGGATGGTTCCACATCCGAACATTCATGGCCGGGGCCATCAGGACCGGCTTATCGGTGGCTAAGAGCGTTGTGGTTGCCAAATCGTTAGCAAGACCATTGGCCGCTCGGGCCATCAGGTCTGCGGTCGCCGGGGCCACCACCACCAGATCAGCAGACCGTGAGAGCTGGATGTGGCCCATCTCGGCCTCGTCGGTCAGCGAGAACAACTCCTGATAGACCCGGTCTTCGGATAAGGCCGCCAGCGACAGGGGGGTGACAAAGGCCTCGCCGCCCTTGGTCAGGATACAGCGCACCGCGATGCCGGACTTGCGCAGCAGGCGCACCAGCTCAAGGCATTTGTAGGCGGCAATACCGCCGCCCACGATCAACAGGACCCGTTTGTCGCTCACCGTGCTGTGCTCCCAAGCCAGAGCGATTGCATAGCGCTTTGCGGGCGGGCGGGCAAATGGCGCGATGGTTCGTCCTCTAAGCCCCGCGCCTGACAAGGTCGAATATCGGACTAAATCTACTTTAGATGGTGAATTTCGTGGCTGGAAATGCGCATGATTAAGGGTGTCATCCTATCGGCCTTGGCCGATCTAACCTTAGGCGGCCTCTGGTCTTGTGACGCGTGCCCATGTGCGGGGAAAGCCGCCGCTATAGCGCCCAAGAAAGCGCTGAACGCCAGTTTGAACGCAATGGAAAGGCTTTCAGCGCGGATCGTCTGGATGACTATGTCGCCAAAACCAATATCTTTGCCGTCATGGCCAACAGCGGTACGCACAAGGCCGTCTTCAAACCCGAAGACGGAGCCGACTATTGATAGTAGCAGGTCGATCGTTAAAAGAAACAGGCCGACGATCCAACGGGCGGCCAGATCGTGCTCAAAACCCCATCCGACCCGGAATTCCAAGATTGGGAAGAGAAAACCGGGCGCGATTGGTGAGGGCCCGGATCGCGACCTGGGCCAGCTATCTGGTGGGACTGGCCTTCTATGTCTTCTGCCTCTATTGGGTTTGGCGGAGATTACGGGCGCGTTATTGGGGGCGCTAACCGTAGAGTGCTTTGATCAGCAATAGCGCGACCAAGGTTAGGGCGGTGCTGACGCTTAAGGCCAGCCAGAACGGGCTGATGCCCGGGGCGTTGGGCAGCTCTGACGCGGGCTTTGCCTTACGTTCGGCCTCGGCCAAACGGGCAAGGGATTGCAGTGCCCCTATGGCGTCTTGGACGAGACCCTTGACCTTCTCGGTCGGTGATAGTTCGCGGGCGATCCAACGGCGCACGACGGGCTCAGCGGCGGCCCAGATGTCATGCTCCGGATCGATCCGCCGCGCCACACCCTCGACCGTGACCATCGTCTTTTGCAACAGCACCAGTTCAGGGCGAAGATGCATGTCGAACAGAGCGGTGATCTCGAACAGTTGACCGAGCAGTCGGCCCATCGACACATCTTTGGCGCTGCGGCCAAAGATCGGCTGGCCCACGGCGCGTAAGGCTTGAGCGAACGCGTCGACCGAATGGATGGCGGGCACATAACCGGCCTCGAAATGGACCTCTGCGACCCGTCGATAGTCGCGGCGCAGAAAGCCCCAGAGGATCTCCGCCAGATAGCGTCGCTCGTCCGGTCCGATACGCCCCATAATGCCATAGTCGACCGCGACGATGGCTGAGGGCGGACCGACAAAAAGATTTCCCTCATGCAGATCGGCATGAAATACCCCGTAATCGAGGGCTTGAGCCAAGAAGCCACGCATCAAGGCGTTGGCAAGGCCGGGGCGGTCGAGGCCGGGTTGTTCTAGCGATTTGGCGGACGAGAGGGGCTGACCCTCAGCCCAGGTCAGGGTCAAGAAGCGCTTGCCGACCCCCTCCCAAACTACCTTGGGCGCGCTCATCCAGCCGTCCTTGGCCATGACCTCGCCCAGTTCGTCGGCGCCGGCCGCTTCGAGCCGCAGATCAAGCTCTAAGGTCAAGGACCGTGACACGGTGGCGGCCAGATCGCGCGGTGCGAGGCGGCGGCTGAGCGGTATAAGCCGGTGGGCTAGATCGGCAGCGAGCGTCAGCACCGCGACGTCCTTGGCCACGTCCTGCTCTATAGCGGGCCGCAGAACCTTGACCGCCACGACGCGCCCATCGGCCAAAACTGCGCGGTGGGCCTGAGCGATCGAGGCGGCTGCCACGGCAGGCCCAAACTCAACGAAAAGGTCGCAGATGGGCCGATCAATGCCGGCTTGAACCACGGCTGTGGCCAGCTTGGTGTCAAAGGGCTGAAGCTGATCCTTCAGCCGCGATAGGTCGTCGGCGAAATCGACGCCTAAAATATCCGCTCGGGTGGACAGAAACTGACCCAGCTTAATGGCGACGGGACCAAGCCCTTCGAGGGCCTTGGCAAGGCGCTCGCCCGGCCGTCCTCGGCGCGATTGAGGACCAGCCAATAGTCGCAATATCTTACCAAGCGCCACAAGCGGCGCGGGCATCAGGATTTGCGCCTCGCGCGGCAAAAGCGCGTCGGCCCGAACCAGAACCCATCCGGCACCAAGAAGACGCAAGAGGGCCATTAAATTGCGCGGCCCTGGTGCATGGCCGCGACACCGCCGGTAAAGTTGGTCCAACTGACCTGCGAAAAGCCAGCCTCGCGCATCAGGGCGGCAAAGGTCGCCTGATCGGGGAAGCGGCGAATGCTCTCGACCAGATATTGATAGGAGGCCCGATCCTTGGCCACCCATTCGCCAATGGCCGGAATGACCGCGAAGGAATAGGCGTCATAGGCCTTGCGCAGGGCCTCGGTCACGGGATGGGAAAATTCCAGACAAAGGAACCGCCCGCCCGGCTTCAAGACCCGCCGCGCCTCTTTCAAGGCGGCCAAAATGTCGGTGACATTGCGAATGCCAAAAGAGATGACATAGGCGTCGGCGCAGGCGTCGGGCAGGGCGAGTTGCTGGGCATCGCCCACGGACCAGACGATTTCAGGCTCTCCGCCGCGTTCGCGGCCCGCGCCCACCATCTCAGCATTATAGTCCATCACATAGATGCGGGCATCTTCGCCGCCGCGCCTTTGCTTGGCCGCGCGGGCCATCTTGGCAAAGCGTCTTGCCATGTCGCCGGTGCCGCCTGCACAATCGATGATCACTTCGCCCGGTTGCGGATTAAGCCGCGATGCCACCGCATCTTTCCAGAGCCGATGGACCCCTGCGCTCATCAAGTCGTTCATAAGGTCATAGCGCTTGGCCACCCGATCAAACACACCGCGCACGAGGCCAGGCTTGTCGGACGCCGCGACGTCGGTGAATCCAAAGGTGGCTGTGGGGTGTGGGGAAGGCTCGCTCATGGCTCTGCTTTAAACCCGGTTGCCTTCTGCCGCAAACCTGACAAAGCGTCCTAATAACATTCCTGCGTTTGCGGAGCCCCATTGTGGTCCATTTGCCCCATGCCTGAGCTACCCCATGCCTGAGTTACCCCATGCCTGAGTTACCAGAGGTCGAGACCGTCCGCCGAGGGCTTCAGCCGGTTCTGGAGGGCGCGCGCCTGTCGCGGGTCGAGCAGCGCCGCCCGGACCTACGCTTTGCCTTTCCCGAAGGCTTTGTGCAGCGCCTCACGGGCGCCACCATCACCGCCCTAGAGCGGCGCGCGAAATATCTGCTGGCGCGGCTGGATCGAGGCGACACCCTCGTTATGCACCTGGGCATGACGGGGCGGTTTGAGATTGATGAGTTGGGGGGTCCCAGGCAAAGGCCGGGCGATTTTGTTCATGCGCCTGCGTCTGATCCCAAACATGCCCATGTCCTGTTCATGACCGAAGCCGGGGCCACCGTGACCTATTCGGACCCTAGGCGTTTTGGCTTTATGGGGCTGATTGAAACGGCGCGGTTGGATCAGCACCCGTGGTTTTCGGCCATGGGGCCAGAGCCGCTCGGCCCCGAGTTTGACGCCTCGGTTCTGGTCGCGGCCTTTAAGGACCGAAAGCAGACGGCAAAGACCCTGCTTTTGGATCAGCGCGTGGTGGCGGGGCTGGGCAATATTTATGTATGCGAGGCGCTGCACCGTTCGGCTATCTCACCGATCAAGCCTGCGGCCCTGATCTCTAAGGCCAAGATCAAGATCTTGACGGCGGCGATCAAGGACGTGCTGGCAGAGGCCATCGAGGCCGGCGGATCGACTTTGCGCGACTATGCGGGGGCTGATGGGGCGCTGGGCTATTTTCAGCACACATTCCGCGCCTATGGCCGCGAGGGCGAGTCCTGTGTGACGCCATCGTGCCGAGGCGTGATTGAGCGGACCGTACAGGCGGGGCGTTCGACATTTTTCTGCCCGGTCTGTCAGGTTTAACGCGGACTTTAAGGCGGGGATCTTAATCATGACGTTAATCGACCTTGCCTTTTGGAGATTGAGGGCCTTGGCGATCGGGGGGCTGGTCGCCCTTTTGGCCGGTCCGAGCCTTGCCCAGCCGCCGATTTGGATTGTCCGAGATGCCGATTCTGAATTGATTATTTTTGGCTCCGTCCATATCCTACCTGCCGATCTTGACTGGCAACCCCCGGTCCTGAGCGCCGCCTTGGCTAAGACTGATGATGTCTGGTTTGAGTTACCAATCGATCCGGCCACCCAATCACGTATCGCGGAATTAGCCCTTAACAGGGGCCTGCTCGGCAAGGGCAGCCACCTCAGTGACAAACTTTCGATCGCGGGCCGTGCCCGACTGGCGCGGGCTTCAACTCGGGCTGGGATAAGGCCTGATCAGTTGGAGCGTTTTAGACCTTGGCTGGCGGAGGCCACCCTTTCGGTGGCGGCCCTCCAAAGGCAGGGGGCGTGGGCCAGGGATGGTGTCGAGCAGGTGCTATCGACGGGGCTGGACGTCAAGGTCGAGCGCAGAGCTTTTGATACCCCGGAACAACAGATCGATATTCTGGCCAATGACAGTGAGGCCGAGCAGGTTGCTTCACTTGAAGAAACATTAAGACGAATGGATGAGGAGCCCGATAGCTACGAGGCCCTACTAGCATTCTGGATGGCGGCAGATCTTGTCGCCCTAGAGCGTGAAGCCCTCCAGCCCATCAGGCAATTGACCCCCACGCTCTACAAGACCTTGATCCGTGACCGCAATCTGCGCTGGGTCGAGGCCATCAAGCGGCGTATGGCTGGGCGCGGTCGAACTGTGATGATTGTTGGGGTTGGCCATCTGCTCGGTAAGGAGGGTGTGCCCGAACGGCTTCGGGGGCTAGGATATCGGGTTGAGGGACCATGATCTGCGTGCCCTCAGACCAGATTCTGAAAAGAAGCTTGGACTGCTGCGTTGACGTGGGCCTTGGCTTTCAGTATATCCGCGCACTCTTGAATTCAGCGCCTCGCACGACGTGATAAGCGCTTGTCCGCATCGAAGGTTCGAAACACATGGCCAATACGCCCGGCGCCAAGAAGGCGATCCGCAAGATTGAGCGCCGCACTGAGGTCAATAAGGCGCGTCGTTCGCGCGTTCGTACCTTCCTGCGCAAGTTTGAAGAGGCCTTGTCGGCTGGCGATATTGCCGCTGCTAAGGGTGCCTTTGTTGAGGCTCAATCGGAGCTTATGCGTGCCGTTTCCAAGGGCGTCGTTCATAAGAACACCGGCTCGCGGAAGGTTTCACGTTTAGCCGCACAACTTAAGAAGTTGGACGCAGCTTAACCCGCACCCACTCTGGGTCGTAATTTAGATAAAGCTAAGAAATAACTCAATAATTTAAAGCCGACGGCGCTCCTGTGCCGCCGGTTTTAGTCGTTTTCGCGAAAAAATTGTACCGTGAACAGAGCGTTACCCTTGGCATTTGTAGAGCTTTTTAGAGTCAACAAAAATATCACTAAAAAAAGCGAAGAATCCCCGTTGACCGGCCCTGCGGCGAGGCTAATGTCGCGTGACTAACGTCTTAAATCTCACCACGGATGAAAACGATGACGCGGAGCTATAGTCAGTTCTGCGATGGGTAACTGTATGTTTTTTTGAGCTTATCTTCGAGGTTTCATCGCGCTTCGGTGCTGGATGGATTTGGGACCTCTATTTTGCGTAGGCCTCATCAACTGGAGGGGGCGGGGTTTTCGGCTGGATTTTGAATGCGGCTTTTGTGCTGTGTTCGGCTGAAAAGAAAACCCTTAAGATTTAAACTAATATTTCATCCTTGGGATGAGATTCGAACGGTTGGCGGGGCGGGTCTATGACGGTTTCAAAGGGGGCGGCAATTCAGATTCAGGCAGAGTCCCCAACGGTCACAAAGGCAGGGACCCTATGGAACCTTGCTTGTGTGGCTTTGAAATCTGAATTGGGTGATGACACCTACGGCTCTTGGCTGTCTCAAGCAGCTTTGCGCGAGTCCAGCAGTGGTCATTTTGTAATTGTGACCCCAACCGGCATTGCGCGGGACTGGATCCGCCGCAACGCTTGGCGCCGGATTTGTGAACTTTGGGCGATGAATGATCCCGAAGGTCGCCGCTTGGACCTCAAGTCACGCGTAGAGTTTGAAGCCGATGTGGGTTTGGCCGGGGCCGCCCGTCAGGCCGCCAGCGCCAATATGGACTTGGCCAACCAAGATCTGATCGAAATTATTGAGCCCGTCTCATCGGACATGCCGACCTCATCGGCGCCGACTGTCGCAGGCGATGCGCGCGCGCCTCGAATGGCCGGTCTGCAGGAACGGTTCACCTTCGATAGCTTCGTTGCGGGCCCGGCAAATGAATTTGCCCTAGCGGTTGCCAAGCGGGTTGCCTCTTGGAGCGATGGGCACTTCAATCCCGTCCTGATCCATGGGCCCTATGGCTTTGGCAAGACCCACCTGCTCAATGCCATGGCCTGGCAGGCCATGCGGACGGCACCGGACAAGCGGGTCATCTATCTGACCGCCGAACGGTTCCTCTCAACCTTTGTTCGCGCTGTGATGGATAAGCAGACAGCGGCCTTCAAGGAAGAGCTCCGCGCCGCTGACCTTCTGTTGATCGATGATGTTCATTTTGTCGGTGGGAAACAGTCAACCCAAGAAGAACTGTTCCACACCCTGACCGCCCTTATGGAAGATGGTCGCCGGGTGGTTTTCTCTTCGGATCGGGCCCCAGCAGCCCTTGACGAGATTGACGCACGCTTGCGCTCTCATCTGCAGGCCGGACTGGTCTGTGGTATTGAGCCGGCCGACCGTACCCTTCGCCTTGGGATCTTGGAAAAGAAGCTGGATCTGCTTGGCCGTCAGCAAGGTCTGATCGGCGCGAGTGCCCGCCCAGAGGTTCTTCAGTTTCTGGCCGATCGCTTTACCGAAAGCGTCCGTGAACTGGAAGGTGCACTCAACACCCTCGTGGCCCGCGTTGGCGAGGGCGTGTCCAGCTTGACCCTGGATGAGGCCCAAGCCATCCTTCGTCCGCATCTGCGCGGCGGGGAAAGGCGCATCACTATTGATGACATCCAAAAGGCGACCTCTGAGCATTTTGGCCTCAAGCAGGTCGACCTGATCTCCGAGCGCCGTAATCGCTCCATCGCGCGTCCTCGGCAGGCGGCCATGTGGTTAGCCAAGCAATTGACCACGCGGTCCTTGCCCGACATTGGGCGGCGCTTTGGGGGCCGCGATCACACGACGGTTTTGCATGCTGTGCGCCGTATTGAGGCCCTCCGCGCCGAAGATCCACAATTGGCGCGCGACCTAGAAACCCTTACCCGCAAGCTTCGCGGCTAAAGAAATTGTTAACCTTGGATGGTCAGAGCGAGATTCCGCGCTCGCCCCCCTTCCCCAACGCGTCATTTCAGCTAATCTCGATAACCCTGCCGACTGGATTGTCATCCTTTTTGGTCGTTCCGCAGGGAAGCATTTCTCATGGCCTTAGGGGCGGTTTGTCTAGGCCTGCGGATCGGAAGACAAGATGAAGCTGACTATTGAACGGGCAGCCCTGCTAAAGGCTCTGGGACATGTGCAAAGCGTCGTAGAGCGCCGCAACACCATACCCATTCTCTCCAACGTCCTTTTGTCGGCCGGCCACGGGGCCCTGACCTTCTCGGCCACTGATCTGGATATGGAGATCACCGACGAGGTGCCGGCCCGCGTCGAGGTGCCTGGTCAGATCACCGCTCCGGCCCACACCCTTTACGAAATTGTCCGCAAGCTGCCCGATGGTGCTGAGGTCGAGCTGTCCTTTGACGGTGACGATCCGCGCCTGACCGTGTCGGCGGGCCGTTCGCGCTTTAATCTGCCGGTCCTGCCTGCGGGGGACTTCCCGGTCATGTCGTCCGAAGGACTGTCGACCCACCTGTTGGTCGATACGGGCGATCTGATGCGCCTGATCGACAAGACCCGGTTTGCCATCTCGACCGAAGAGACCCGCTACTACCTCAACGGCCTTTACCTGCACACTGTGATCGAGAACGGTGAGACCAAGCTGCGCGCTGTGGCCACCGATGGCCACCGTCTGGCCTTGGCAGAAATGCCAGCGCCCGAAGGGGCCGCAGGCTCGCCCGGCGTGATCGTACCCCGCAAAACCGTTCAGGAGGCCCGCCGTCTCTTGGAAACGGCCGGCGAGACGGTCGAGCTACATCTGTCCCCCGCCAAGGTCCGCTTCAACTTTGGCCGCGCCGCCCTGACCTCGAAGGTCATTGATGGCTCGTTCCCCGACTATGCCCGGGTCATTCCGCGCGACAATAACCGCGTGCTCATTGTCGATAATGCCCTGTTCGCAGCCGCGGTTGACCGTGTGGCCACGATTTCGGCGGAGAAGTCCCGCTCGGTGAAGATGGCCGTTGAGCCAGGCCGCGTGATCTTGACCGTGCGCAATATGGAAGCTGGTCAGGCCGTCGAAGAGGTCGAGGTCGACTATGAGGGCGAAGGCTTCGAGATTGGCTTCAATGCCCGCTATCTGCTCGATGTCGCCGGTCAGATTCAGGAAAATACGGCCGAGTTCCGCTTTGCCGATCCAGCCTCGCCGACCCTCGTGCTCGACCCCGCCGATGCGGGCGTGCGCTACGTGCTGATGCCGCTGCGGGTTTGATCGCGGCGCCAGCCATGAGCCTAGAGGCGCAAGTCGCCCCCAGGTGGCCCCTGCGCCGTCTGACGGTTACGGACTTTCGGTCCTATGAGCGCGCCAGCCTTACCTTGGATGGACGGGCCGTCTATCTCTATGGCCCCAATGGGGCGGGCAAGACCAATCTGCTTGAAGCGGTTTCCCTGCTCGCGCCGGGGCGGGGCCTTCGTCACGCGCCGCTGGTCGAGATCGGGCGACGCATGCCGGGGGAGGCTGTTGGCCGCGCTTGGAGCGTGGTAGCCGTGCTGGATGATCCAGACGAGGGCGACGACGGTGACTATCGTATCGGTACCGGGCTGGAGAGCCCTGGCTCTGTGCGCCGCACGGTCCGGCTTCAGGGCCAAAGCGTGCCGCCTGCGCGTCTGTCCGATCGGGTGCGGTTGGTCTGGCTGACGCCGCAGCAGGACCGCCTATTCTTGGAAGGCCCCTCTGATCGGCGCCGGTTCTTTGACCGTCTGGTCCATGCGGTGGAGCCCGGCCATGCCAGCGCGGCCAGCATCTATGAAAAGGCCCTGCGCGAACGGATGCGGCTCCTGACCGAAGCGCGCGATGCTGGCCGGGCCGTCGATGGGGTTTGGCTGACCGCCCTAGAGGCGCAGGCGGCGACGAGTGGGGCGGCCCTTTCGATGGCTAGGGCCCGCACGATTGTGGCCCTCCAGGCCGAAATTGAAGGCCGCGCCGATAGGCCCTTTCCTCAAGCCGATCTGAGCTTGACGGGCGAGTGGGAACAGATGGCCCTTTCCGGTGCGCCAGAGGCGGATTTGGAGGCCAAATTGGCGCGAGTCCTCGCCACGGGCCGCGAGCGCGATTCCAGGGCTGGGCGGGCCTTGAGCGGGCCGCACAGGGGTGATTTGGCTGTTCAGCACCGCCAAAAAGACCGTCCGGCCGCGGAATGTTCGACTGGAGAGCAGAAGGCGCTACTTTTGAACCTTGTTCTGGCCCAGGCTGCGAGACTTTCTCGTGCAGTTTCTGCGCCGAATCCTGTACTGTTACTCGACGAAGTCGCCGCTCACCTCGATGCTATGAGGCGGGCAGCGCTTTTCGATGAGATCGAGGCGCTTGGCCTGCAAGCCTTTCTAACGGGCACGGACGAGGCGCTGTTTTCTGACCTGAGAGGGCGGGCCCAAGGTGTTCATGTGGATGCCGGGTCCTTGACCATTGCGGAAGACCGATGAGCGAAGAACCTGAAATCACCGTAGACGACCAAAATGCTGAGGCAGATGCCCAGGCAGCGGACTACGGTGCGGCATCCATTAAGGTTCTCAAGGGCTTGGACGCGGTGCGCAAGCGTCCGGGCATGTATATTGGCGACACCGATGACGGCTCGGGTCTGCACCACATGGTCTATGAGGTGGTCGATAATGCCATCGACGAGGCCTTGGGCGGCTATGCCACGCAGGTGGGTGTGACCCTCAACGCCGATGGTTCGGTGACTGTCACCGATGACGGGCGCGGTATCCCTACGGATATTCACGAGGGCGAAGGGGTTTCCGCAGCCGAAGTGATTATGACCCAGCTTCATGCGGGCGGAAAGTTTGATCAGAATTCCTATAAGGTCTCCGGTGGTCTGCACGGGGTTGGCGTCTCGGTGGTTAACGCCCTGTCCGACTATCTGCTGCTCAAGATCTGGCGCGGCGGCAAGACCCATGAGATGCGCTTTGAACGTGGCGATACGGTCATCCCGCTTCGGGTCACCGGCGATGCGCCCAACCGCGATGACGGCAGTTTCCTAACCGGCACCAGCGTCACCTTCTACCCGTCCCTGACGACCTTTTCGGCCATCATCTTTGATCGCAAGACCCTCGAGCACCGGCTGCGCGAATTGGCCTTCCTCAATTCAGGCGTCTATATCAAGTTCCGCGATCTGCGCGATGCTGAGGCCTATGAAGAGATCCTGCACTATGACGGTGGCGTCGAAGCCTTTGTCCGCCATCTGGACAAGGCCAAGAGCCCGATCATCAAGACCCCGATCGTAGTGCGTGGGCGCCGTGAGAAGGTCGAGTTGGATCTGTCGCTCTGGTGGAACGACAGCTATCACGAGACCATGTTGTGCTTTACCAACAACATCCCTCAGCGGGACGGCGGCACCCACCTAGCAGCCTTCCGAGCCGCCCTGACCCGGGTGATCGGCAACTATGTCGAAAGCACGGGTCTGGCCAAGCGCGAGAAGGTGACCTTTACCGGTGAAGATGCCCGCGAAGGTCTGACCTGCGTCCTGTCGGTCAAGGTGCCTGACCCGAAATTCTCGAGCCAGACCAAGGACAAGCTGGTCTCGTCCGAGGTCCGGCCCGCCGTCGAAGGACTGGTCGGCGAAGGCATTGCCCAGTGGTTCGAAGAACATCCCGCCGAGGCCAAGCTGATTGTCGCCAAGATCGTCGAGGCCGCTTCGGCCCGCGAGGCGGCGCGCAAGGCCCGCGAATTGACAAGGCGCAAGTCGGCGCTGGACATCACCTCCCTGCCCGGCAAGCTGGCCGACTGTCAGGAACGCGATCCGGCCAAGTCTGAAATCTTCATCGTCGAGGGTGACAGCGCCGGTGGCTCTGCCAAACAGGCGCGTAACCGTGAAAATCAGGCGGTCCTGCCCCTGCGCGGTAAGATCTTGAATGTCGAGCGGGCGCGCTTTGACAAGATGCTGTCCTCCGACCAGATCGGCACCCTGATCACAGCGCTGGGGGCCGGCATTGGACGCGATGATTTCGACATCGAAAAGATCCGCTACCACAAGATCGTCATCATGACCGACGCCGACGTCGACGGCGCCCACATCCGCACCCTTCTCCTGACCTTCTTCTATCGTCAGATGCCGCAGGTCTTGGAACGCGGCTATCTCTATATCGCCCAACCGCCTCTCTATAAGGCCGCCAAGGGTAAGTCCTCGCGCTATCTGAAGGACGATTCGGAGATGGAAGCCTTCCTGATCGACGAGGGGGTCGATGGGGCGGTGCTGGAACTGTCTTCGGGCGAGCGTCTGGCAGGAAATGATCTGCTGGCGCTGGTCCAGTCCTCACGCGCGGCCAAGGCCCATATTGAGCGGCTGAGTGGCCGGGCTCCGGCCTTTGCGGTCGAGCAGTCAGCCATTGCTGGTCTATTTGGTGAAAATCCTGATCCTGCAGCCGCCGCTGCGCGCCTTGATCTCTATGCCGAAGAGGGCGATGGCCGCTGGTCCGGTCAGGCGGGGGACGTCAATGGCTTTGTCTTTAGCCGCATCAAGCGCGGGGTCTCCGAGCGGGTTGTGCTGGATGAGGTGCTGTTACACGCCGCCGACGCGCGCCGTCTGGCCGAACGGGCTCCAGCCATGGCTGACAGCTTTGCCGGGATGGGCACTTTCCGCCGCAAGGACAAGACCACCAGTGTGCGCGGGCCGCTCGATCTGATGAATACCGTCCTGGATGCGGGCCGTAAGGGGCTCTATATCCAGCGGTATAAGGGCCTTGGCGAAATGAACCCTGAACAGCTGTGGGAAACCACACTAGACAAGGAGGTCCGCACCCTCTTGCAGGTAAAGGTCAACCATGCCGACGATGCCGACGACATGTTCACTCGCTTGATGGGCGACCTCGTCGAACCCCGCCGCGAATTCATCCAGGAGAATGCTCTGGATGCTGAGGTGGATGTCTAGGCGGCCGATCCCGGCCATCTTTAGCTTTTCTAATGGTCATTCCTATAACCCGGCGCTTGTGAGTGCCGGGTTGGCGCTTTATTGGGTGCGCAAAGGGTGCGGTTAGGCTTTGGCTTCGACGCGCTAAATCTGATTGAAAGACCGACCATGACCCCCCCTGCGCCTGAGGCCAAGCCTTCGCCCTATAATCACCAGACCGTTCTGTGGGTGAAGCACTGGACGGATCGGTTGTTTAGCTTTGCCATCAGCCGTCCGGCCAGCCTGCGGTTTCGCTCGGGCGAGTTCATCATGATCGGGCTGGCGCTGGAGCCAAAGCCGATCCTGCGGGCCTATTCCATTGCCAGTCCTGGCTTTGCCGACGAGATCGAGTTCTTATCGATCAAGGTGCCGGGCGGCCCCTTAACCTCGCACCTGTTGAACATCCAGCCCGGCGACGAGGTCTTGATGGGTAGGAAGCCAACCGGAACGCTGGTGCTCGACGCCCTCAAGGGCGGCAAGCGGCTGTTCCTGATAAGCACGGGCACCGGCCTTGCCCCGTTCCTCAGCGTCGCGCGCGATCCTGAAACCTATGAGCGGTTTGAACAGGTCATTGTCGTCCATACGGTTCGTGAAGTGGCCGAGCTAGCCTATCGCGATCTGTTCGAGAAGGATATTTTTGACGATGAGCTGGTCGGCGAGCAGGCCAAGACCCAGCTGGTCTACTATCCCACCGTCACCCGCGAGCCGTTTGAGCGTCCGGGCCGGATCACCGACCGCGCAACCAGCGGCGAACTGTTCCGCGATCTGGGCATTGACCGCACCCAATTTGATGCCTCGGAAGATCGAGCGATGATCTGTGGCAGCATGGCCATGATCAAGGATGTGGCGGCGATGCTAGAGGCCCATGGCCTGGTCGAGGGCTCTAATGCCCAGACCGGTGATTTCGTCATCGAACGGGCCTTCGTAGGCTAAGGCCCGCTACTCGGTATCGCGAACCACCTTCAAGACCGCCTCGCCATAGCGGTCCAGCTTGCCTTGGCCGACGCCGCCGGTCTTGGCCAGAGCTGATGACTTGGTGGGTCTGCCGCTGGCAATGTCCAGCAGAGTTCGGTCGTGGAAGATGACATAGGGCGGCACGTGTTGGCGTGCGGCCTCTGACTTTCGCCAGTTGCGCAGGGCCTCGAACAGGGCGCGGTCGTGGATCGGCACCTCCAACGAGGCTCCGCCGATCCTTGTCTGGCGGGTCTTGCCCGCGCGCGCGGGAGCGTCTTGGGTCAGCTTGCGCAACATTATACGCCGCTCGCCGCGATAGACGGCCCGCACGCCTTCGCCATCACCCAGCCGGATCAGGGGGCGGCCGTCATTTGGGTCTTCGGCCAGCAGACCCTCGAACAGAAGCTGATCCATCAGGTCGCGCCAAGCCACGGCACTGAGGTTCTTGCCTATGCCAAAGGTGGTCATGCTGACCTCGGCCGCATCCGGCTCCTTGGTCTTGCCCAAGAGGTGGTCTATGGCCCGGCCCCGGCCATAGCGCCCGCTCAGGCGATGGACCGCGGACAGAGCCTTTTGCGCGGCCTCGGTAGCATCGACCCCGACGGGCGGGGAGAGGCAAAGATCACAGACGCCGCAGGGCTCAGCCCCGGTCTCACCAAAATAGCGACGCACGGCGGCGGCGCGGCAGGCCATACCGTCAAGCATGGCATAAAGTTGGCGCAGCTTACGGCTCTGCACCTGCTTGACTGCCTCATCCACATCGCGCCCCTGGCTGCGGCGCAGGGCCCAGGCCATGTCTGATGAACCATAGAGAGTGATGCCCTCGGCAGGGTCACCGTCGCGTCCGGCCCGGCCAATCTCCTGCCAATAGGCCTCGATGGAGGCAGGTGGGTCGGCATGGATGACAAAACGCACATCTGGCTTATCGACGCCCATGCCAAAGGCGATGGTGGCGACCATGACCGCATCATCCTCGTCGAGGAACCTGGTCAGCCGCTCTTCACGGACCTTACGATCAAGGCCGGCATGGTAGGCGAGGGCCGATATGCCCTGATCACAGAGCTTTTGCGCCAAGAGATCGGTGCCTTCGCGCGATCCGGCATAGACCACGCCCGCCCGCCCTCGGCGCTCCTTGACCAACTCGATGACCCGCTCATGACCGCGGCCCCGCTTGCGTTCGGCGCTGAGGGCCAGTTCAGGACGGGCGAAACTGTCAACAAACTCCGCCGCGTCCGACAGGTGTAGTTCAGCGCGGATGTCGTCTCTGGTCCGCGCATCGGCCGTGGCCGTCACGGCCAGCCTTGGCACGGTGGGAAAGATCTCCGCGAGGCGGCCAAGGGTGCGATATTCGGGCCTGAAATCATGACCCCATTGGCTAACGCAGTGAGCCTCATCGACCGCGATCAGGGCGATCTGCACCTGAGACAGGCGGTCCAGCATATGGCTCTGCATCAGGCCTTCGGGGGACATATAGAGGAGGTCGAGCTCGCCCGCCTCGATCTGTCGCCAGATGCGTGAGCGGTCGTCCAGCATCGTGTCAGAATCGAGTCGCTCTGCCGCCACGCCCGATTGCTGAAGCCCGGCCACCTGATCGGCCATTAGGGCAATGAGCGGCGAGACCACAATGCCCAGCCCGGGCCGGATCATGCTTGGGATCTGATAGCATAGGCTCTTGCCACCGCCGGTGGGCAGGACCGCTAGGGCGCTGCGTCCGGCGAGGGCCTCGGCTATGACGCCCGCCTGCAGACCGCGAAAATCCTCATGCCCGAAGGTGCGGCGCAGGGTGTCACGGGCTTGATCAAGACGGGCTTCGGGGGTCACGAGGAGGGTATGACCTGATCCGGCTAGAACCGTCTAGAGCCCGTCGTGGCTTTCGCCCTGTCTTGGGCTAGACCACCAACATAACCTTGCCGACATGGGCTCCAGCTTCGAGATAGGCATGGGCATCAGCGGCCTGTTCGAGGGGGAAGGTCTTGTCGACCACCGCCTTGATCTTACCCGCTTCGATCCATGGCCAGACCGTCGCCTCGACCGCCGCCGTGATTCGGGCCTTTTCGTCGGCGCTGCGCGGGCGAAGGGTCGAGCCGGTGATGATCAGACGCTTTTGCATCACCTTCATGATGTTCAGATCGACATTGGCCCCCGACAGGGTGGCGATGTGGACCAAACGCCCGCCGGTGTTCAGGGCCTCGATGTTCTGAGTAAAATAGGAGCCTGCGACCATATCCAAGATCACATCGACCCCGCCTGCGGCCTGAGCCACAGCGACAAAATCTTCCGAGGATGAATTGACGGCAATGTCTGCGCCCAAGGCGAGGGATTGAGCGGCCTTTTCGGCGCTCCTTGCCGTGACAATGACCTTAGCGCCCGCAGCCTTGGCCATCTGAATGGCCATGACGCCAATGCCCGAGGTGGCCCCATGGATCATCAGGGTCTCACCCGCCTTCAGGGCGCCATGTTCGAAGACATTGACATAGACGGTCAGGGCCGTTTCAGGCAGGGCTGCAGCCTGCACAAAGTCCAGTCCCTTGGGCACGGGCAGGGCGTGACGCCCATCGACCACGCAATATTGTGCATAGCCGCCGCCGCCGAGCAAGGCCGTGACTTGATCTCCGACCTTCCAGCGCCTAGTGCCTTCACCGACGGCAACAACCTCGCCAGAGGCTTCTAGGCCTAGAATGTCCGGCGCGCCGGGAGGCGGTGGATAGAAGCCCATCCGCTGCAAGATGTCCGGGCGATTGACCCCGGCTGAGCGGGTCTTGATGAGGATTTCGCCCGGGCCCGCCTTGGGAACGGTGCGCTGTTCAGGGACCAGGGCCGAGGCCGGGCCCTTGCCGCCTTCAATCGAAACGGCGATCATAGTGTCGTCCATAATGTCCCCATGGGCTTGCATCGGCGATCTGTTGGGTCACAAATAGACGGGCTTGCGCACGAAACCAAGGGCGCGACTGTGACTAAGGGAGGATGAGGCCATGAATGATGAACCCGCCGAACCCCGCACGGGCCGCGGCCAGATTCTGTCGGCGCTTGGCCGAGAGGACCTTGAGCTCTATAGCGCCGATGAGTTGAGCGAGCGGATCTTATCGCTTCGGGCGGAAATTTCACGGATCGAGGTCCAGATGGCCAAGAAGGCCAATGTCCGCTCCTCTGCTGATGCCCTGTTCAGCTTCAAATCCGATGACCCCTCCGCTTAAGGACGGTTTTGGCATATAGGTTGCTTGTACAGTCCCGTCTGCCGTCATGAGCGGCTGGATTTTGGCAAGACTAGGACGGCAATGAGCGATTTAGGCACAGCGGCAGTCATTGATTGGCGGGCCAGTCAGGTGAAGGACTTCACCCGATCGGAGCTGTTTGCCCGGACCTTTGCCGAGGGTATGGATCTGGTCGAAGAGGCGGCCGCCTATCTCGACGGCGGCGGCCGTCACGATTCCAAACTCCTGTCGCGCAATACGGCGCTGGCCTATGCGGGCCAGAGCATGCGCCTGACCACGCGGCTGATGCAGGTGGTCTCTTGGCTACTGGTCCAGCGCTCCGTGCGAGACGGTGATATCGCGCCTTCTGACGCCTACGAAGAGCGCTATCGTCTCGCGCCTGAGCCCGCCGAGCGCGCTTCGGATCTTTTGCCAGACGACTTACCAGCCGGACTGGTCGATCTGTTGGAGCGATCCGAACGGCTCTATGGGCACGCCCTTCATTTGGATCGACGGATGTATGTCGAGGCCGAGGTGGTGGCTGAGCCCAATCCCGTGCTGAGCCAGCTTCAACGGCTCAATGACGCCTTCGGTTCAAAGACCTAAGGGTCTTGATCATGGGGTTTTGACGCCCCTTAATCTCTATTGATCAAGGCCGTAGCCTCCGTTCGAAATTTCCAAAACCTCTTCCACGGTCCGCAGGCCGGGACGCTGGGCATTGACCAGAACGCCCATATTGCCGGGAAGGTGCTTATTATCGAGCATCTTTTCGTGGGCATCTGGGATACCGTCCCAGCCGAAGACTTCCGACAGGCAAGGATCAATACGGCGCTCAATGACCAGCCGGTTAGCGGCCGAGGCCTGCGCCAGATTGGCGAAGTGGCTGCCTTGAACGCGCTTTTGGCGCATCCACAGGAAGCGGGCATCCATGGTCAGGTTGAAGCCAGACGTTCCTGCGCAGATCACGACCATGCCGCCGCGCTTGACGACCAAGACTGACACCGGGATGGTCGCTTCGCCGGGATGTTCGAACACCATATCGACATCCTTGCCGCCAGTGATTTGCCACAGGGCCTTACCGAACTTACGGCTCTCTTTCATATAGTCGTTGAATTCCGGTCCATTGACCGTGGGCAGTTGACCCCAGCAGTTAAAGTCGCTGCGATTGAGGACCGCTTTGGCCCCCATCGACATGACGAAATCACGCTTGTCTTCGGAGGAGACCACGCCGATAGCGTTGGCGCCCGAAACGGCACAGAGTTGGGTAGCAAAGACGCCGAGGCCGCCCGAGGCGCCCCAGATTAGGACATTGTCGCCCGGACGGATGATGTGGGGGCGGTGGCCGAACAGCATGCGATAGGCGGTGGCGAGCGTCAGGGTGTAGCAGGCGCTCTCTTCCCAGGTCAGGTGCTTGGGGCGCGGCATTAACTGGCGCGACTGAACCCGCGTGAACTGGGCAAAGCTGCCGTCCGGGGTCTCATAGCCCCAGATGCGCTGAGAGGTCGAGAACATCGGATCGCCGCCGTTGCACTCCTCGTCGTCACCATCATCCTGGTTGCAGTGAATGACCACCTCGTCTCCAGGCTTCCAGCGGCGCACCTTGGCGCCGACAGCCCAGACCACGCCCGAGGCATCAGACCCGGCAATGTGATAGGGTTGCTTGTGGCCATCGAGTGGGCTGATCGGCTCGCCCAGCGCCGCCCAGACGCCATTATAGTTGACGCCAGCGGCCATCACGAGGACCAGAACCTCATCCTCGCCAATGGTTGGGGTCTCAACGACTTCGAGCTGCATAGCCTTGTTCGGGCGGCCATGGCGTTCCTTACGGATCGTCCAGGCATGCATGCGGGCGGGGACATGATAGGCCGGCGGAATCTCGCCGATCTCATAGAGGTCCTTCAAGGCTGGGGCAGTCATAGCTGTGCTGGTCATGGCGCGGTTCCGGTCTTGGCGTGGTCTCGATTGGGGTGGTAACCCCGCAGATCTTAAGGCTGCCCGACAATAGTCAGCCTCTGACCCGCTTGTTTTGGTTAGTTTCAAGCAAGACCGTGCCCCTAGCGGGGCTCTATCTCATTTGTCCGGTCAATACCGTGGGACAAGCTTACGAGGCTGGCAAGAGGCTTTTTTGCAACGCAACACGAGAAATTGTGCGCCGCGGTCGTGTTCCCCAATCAAGACAGTGGATTGCCGCAGCCTCGGTGAATGATAAAGTCCGGACAATTACTCTGCAGCCCACCGACTAGGATGATCGAACATGTCCGCCAAGCCGTTCCAACATGCGCCAGACGCCCCGTGGATCATCCGCACCTATGCTGGCCACTCCACGGCGGACAAGTCCAACGCCCTCTATCGGGCCAATCTGGCCAAGGGTCAGACGGGGCTTTCGGTAGCCTTCGATCTTCCGACCCAGACCGGCTATGACCCAGACCATATTTTGGCGCGCGGTGAGGTCGGCAAGGTCGGGGTGCCGGTCAGCCATATGGGCGATATGCGCGCCCTGTTCGATCAGATCCCGCTCGATCGGATGAACACCTCTATGACCATCAATGCGACGGCGGCTTGGCTATTGTCCCTCTATGTCGGGCTGGCGCAGGAGCAGGGCGTGTCGCCCAAAGCCTTACAGGGCACGACGCAGAACGACCTGATGAAGGAATATCTGTCGCGCGGGACCTATATCTATCCGCCTGCGCCCTCGATGAGGGTGATCAGCGACATGGTGGCATGGGCCTATGTCGAGACGCCAAAATGGAACCCGACCAATATCTGTTCCTACCACTTGCAAGAGGCCGGAGCGACGCCCGAGCAGGAACTAGCCTATGCGCTGGCCACCGCCGTCGCCGTGCTCGACGCGGTCAAGGCTGGGGGACAGGTGCCGGAGGCGGACTTTACGGTTGTGGTCTCTCGCATCAGCTTCTTCGTCAATGCCGGGATCCGTTTCGTGACCGAGCTTTGCAAGATGCGCGCCTTCACCGAGCTTTGGGATGAGCTCTTACAACAGCGCTATGGCATCACCGACGATAAGGCCCGCCGGTTCCGTTATGGCGTTCAGGTCAATTCTCTGGGCCTGACCGAACAGCAGCCGGAAAATAACGTCTATCGCATCCTGATCGAGGCGCTAGCCGTGACCCTGTCAAAGGATGCGCGCTGCCGCGCCCTGCAACTGCCCGCGTGGAACGAGGCCCTTGGTCTGCCTCGTCCTTGGGATCAGCAATGGTCCTTGCGCATGCAACAGGTCCTAGCTTTTGAAACCGACCTTCTGGAATATGAGGACCTGTTTGACGGCTCGCACGTCGTCGCCGCCAAGGTCGCGCAGTTAAAGACCCAAGCCATTGATGAGTTGGCCAAGATCGACGCCATGGGCGGGGCCGCTGCGGCCATTGACTATATGAAGGGCCAGTTGGTTGCCTCCAACGCCGCCCGGGTTCGCGGGGTCGAGACCGGGGCCATGACGGTCATTGGCGTCAATCGCTATCCTGAAACTGAGGTCTCGCCCCTGTCGGCGGGCGAAGGCTCCATCGAGACGGTTGACCCACGCCTTGAGGCCGAGGTCATTGGCCGCCTGAAACAGTGGAAGGCTGCTCGCAATGGCGCGGCGGTGATCTCTGCCCTCGCCGATCTGGACAGCGCCGCCAAGGAAGATCGCAACCTGATGCCCGCCTCGCTGGCGGCGGCAAAGGCTGGAGTGACGACCGGCGAATGGGCCGATACCCTGCGCAATGTGTTTGGTGAATATCGCGGCCCGACCGGCGTGGCTGTAGTGGTCTCCTCGGGCACGGATCCTGATGAAGCTGAGGTGCAAAAGGAAGTGGCCCGCGTCAGCGAAGCCTTAGGCGAAACCTTGCGCTTCCTCGTCGGTAAGCCGGGCCTTGATGGCCACTCCAATGGGGCTGAACAGATCGCCACCCGCGCCCGCGCTGTGGGCATGGAGGTCTTTTATGACGGAATCCGCTCTACCCCTGCCGAGATCGTGCAACGGGCCAAGGATACCCGAGCCCATGTGATCGGTCTTTCGATCCTGTCGGGCTCGCATCTGGATCTGGTGCAAGAGGTTGTGCGCCTGATGCGGGTCGAGGGAATGGACCATGTGCCCGTCATCGTCGGCGGCATTATCCCGCCGCAGGACGCCATGATGCTCAAGCAGATGGGCGTGCGGCGGGTCTATACGCCCAAGGACTTTAAGATCACGCCGATGATGGGTGACGTGGCCCGCACAGCTCTGGCGGCTGTTGAAGCCCGCCTGACTTCTGAGGCCTAACCGCTCAGACTTGACCTGCTGCCAGCCTGTCGCCAAGTTGGCTTCAACACCTGTTTGAAACCAAAAACCGCATTAGGGAAACGCCATGAACCTCTTCGATCTGACCGGTAAGGTCGCCATCATCACTGGCTCTTCGCGCGGCATTGGCCGGGCTGTGGCTGAACGGATGGCCGACCATGGGGCCAAGGTGGTGATTTCTTCTCGTAAGGCCGGACCTTGCGAAGAGGTGGCCGCTGAGATTAATGCCGCCCATCCCGGTGCCGCCATTGCTGTGCCCGCCAATATCTCCTCGAAGGAAGACCTTCAGCGCTTGGTCGACGAGACCCGCAAGGCCTTTGGCAAGATCGATATTTTGGTCTGTAACGCCGCCTCCAATCCCTACTATGGCCCGATGGCCGGTATTGCCGATGATCAGTTCCGCAAGATCTTGGAAAATAACGTCATCGCCAATCACTGGCTGATCCAGATGGTGATTCCCGAAATGACTGAGCGCAAGGATGGCTCGATCACCATCATTTCCTCCATCGGCGGCCTGCGCGGCTCAACCGTGATCGGGGCGTACAATATCTCCAAGGCGGCGGACTTCCAGCTGGCTCGCAATCTGGCCTGCGAATATGGCCCCAGCAATATCCGGGTCAATTGCATCGCACCGGGCCTGATCCGCACCGATTTCGCTAAGGCCCTGTGGGAAAATCCAGAGACCCTCAAGCGCGCTACCAGCGGTAGCCCTCTACGCCGTATCGGTGAGCCCAATGAGATCGCCGGTGCCGCCGTGTTCTTGGCCTCTGCCGCGGGGTCCTTCATGACAGGTCAGAACATCGTCGTTGACGGCGGTGCGACCATCGCCTGATGGGAAAGGGCCTAGCCGCGTTCGCGCGCGGTTAGGCCGACACCGCATAGGCCTTGAGCACATCCAAGGTAACGATTGCCAAGGTCTCTTCGTGAGTGGCCTCGAGCACCACGCCGGGTGCCGCGCCAGCATCGAGCGCCTCTTTCCAGCGCGGCGCGCACAGACACCAGCGGTCACCGGGCCTAAGGCCGGGAAAATGTAGGTCGGGACGCGGCGTTGACAGATCATTGCCCGCTCTTCGGCTGAAGGCCAGAAACTCTGCGGTCATGACGGCGCATACCGTATGCAGTCCCAGATCATCGGGCCCGGTCTCGCAACAGCCATTGCGGAAAAACCCAGTTACGGGTGCGTTGGAACAGAGCAAAAGCTCTTGCCCTAAAACGTTCAGTGCGGTCTCGTCATAACGGGTGGTCATGGTCCTATCTTAGAGGCTAAGAGGCGTTTGATAAAAGCCTGATAATGTCCCCATTCGATCCAAGGGAACCGATCCATGTCCAAGACCGCCCAGACCGCCCAGACCGCCAAGCCGCGCCGTAGCGCCCTCTACATGCCCGCCTCTAATGCCAAGGCCATCGACAAGGCCCGTAACCTGCCCTGTGATGTGGTGATCTTGGATCTCGAAGATGCGGTGGCGCCGGACTCTAAGGCTCTGGCCCGCGAACAGGCGGTAGCGGCGATCAAGGCGGGTGGCTTTGGTCGGCGAGAGTTGGTTATTCGCTGTAATGGTTTGGATACCCCTTGGGGGGCTGACGATCTGGCGGCGGCGGCGGCGGCCGGTCCGGACGCTATCTTGGTGCCCAAGGTCAATGATGCCGCTGATGTCGCGGCCTATAATAGCGCCATCGCAGCAGCTCCGGCCTCAACCCAGCTTTGGGCCATGATCGAGACCTGCCGGTGCCTTTTCAACCTGCCCCAGATCGCTGAGGCCAGCACCTCCAGCCGCATGACCACCTGGGTGATGGGCACCAATGATTTGGCGAAGGAGATGCGCGCCCGTCAGACGCCTGATCGCTCACCCTTCCATGCCGCCCTTTCTCTGTCAGTCGCAGCGGCGCGCTTCTATGGCCTCACTATTTTAGACGGCGTCTATAATGACATCGATAATGAAGAGGGCCTCCGCGCCATCTGCGAACAGGGCGTCGATTTTGGCTTTGACGGTAAGACCCTGATCCATCCCAAGCAGGTCGAGATCTGCAACCGCGTCTTTTCGCCGTCCGAGGCTGAGGTCGCTTGGGCCAAGGCTGTGATCGCCGCCTTCGCTCTGCCGGAAAATCAGGGCAAAGGCGCGATCCGCGTCGAGGGCCGCATGGCTGAATTGCTGCATCTGGTGCAGGCTGAGAGCCTTGTCGACGTGGCGGCCGCGATCGCCGAAACGGCGGCCGCCTAGCGATGGTTCAGCGGTGGGCAGCAATGGTTCTGACCGGGGCGGCCCTGCTGGCCATGCCTGCGCCTCTTTGCGCTCAGCCCGTTCTTACTGCACCTGATCCAGAGCCTGTCACCATCGATCAGGTGGCCAAGACCCCCGGCGGACCCTTAACTCCTCAGGAGGAGGCCTTCGACCAACAGGTGCGCCAGTCCTATTCGGCGGTGGACCAAAAGCAGGGTCCCCTCGAAGGGGCTTGGCGGCTATTGGCGGCGGACGGCAAGCCTCTGTTCGGCTTTCAGTTGGCGGATCTGGCCAAGAGTGGCGTTGAGGGGGCTTGGCGCGACCTTCGGCGCCAAGCGGCCCTCGGCGGCTCTGGTTTCATCGCCGAGATCTATCGCGATGACGATAGTCTGCGGATGAATTTCTATGAGCGCGATGGTGAGGCGGCGACAGAAATCGTTCTGACGCCGTCAGCTTACGGCGAATGGTCCGGCAATCTCTGGGACGATAATCGTAAGATCCCGGTGACTATGAAGCGCTGAAAAAGCCAACCTCTTCAAAGACGGCGAGGGCGCCAGCGCGGGCCTTGTCGAGCAATTCAAGGCTATAGGGCGTAGCGGGGCTGTGGCCCCACACGGGACCCGGCCAGGCCGCATCATCGCTGCGGCGGCTGACGACATGGACATGGAGTTGGGCGGTGACATTGCCCAAGGCCCCGACATTGAGCTTTTCGGTCGGCAGTCCGAGGGCATCGCTGATCGCGCGGACGGCTTGGCTGACCAAGACAATCTCTTCCATCAAGACCAAACGCTCGGCCATCGACAGGTCTTCAAGCTCGCGCATGTCCGCGCGGCGCGGAATCAGCACGATCCAGCCATAACGGGCATCCAACTGCAGGCGTGCTTCGCAAAGGGTCAGGTCGCAGAGCAGGTCAGACGTCGCGTCAAAGGCTGGATCAAGCACGA
The DNA here is from genome assembly GCA_040399645.1 of Caulobacteraceae bacterium. Lineage (GTDB taxonomy): Bacteria > Pseudomonadota > Alphaproteobacteria > Caulobacterales > Caulobacteraceae > CAISGS01. The sequence continues at coordinate 111,103 of JBBARR010000001.1, forward strand.
AGGTCATCAGAATCTCTCTTAAAGCGCTGCAAACCTATCTCGGATCACAGCCGAGTTCGCAATCGCTTTAAGTGGAAATTTAGCCGTACTTAAAGGAATTAGCGTTTGCGCGGCACGGCGGCCCAATAATCGAAATCCAGAATGACTTCAGAGGGATATTTCCCGTCGCTGTCCTGATCCGGGAAATCGCTACAGGGCCGGTCCTTGGTCGCCACGAGACGCAGGCGCAAGGCCCCAATATCGCTGCGGCCGGGGATTTCGGTCCGGTCGAGCACCTCGCTCCAGGCAAAGACGGTGGCGCCCGCAAAATAGGGATTCACGTGCCGTCCGCCATTGATGCCAAGGATCAGACCCGCATTTTCCAACCCATTGAAGGACAGGGCCTTGGCGGTCGAGATGACCACGCCGCCATAGACAAGCCGTCGGCCCGTCGGGTCCTTGGCACGCTCATATTGATTGAAATGGACCTTGGCCGTGTTCTGATAGAGCCGCGTGGCCATCTGGTGCTCGGCTTCTTCAATGGCCATGCCGTCGACATGGTCGATCTTCTCGCCGATCTCATAGTCCTCAAAGGCATGGGCCGAGCCCGCCAGAGCAAAATCATACTGGGCAAAGGACAGGCCCGCTGGGATCACCAGATCGCTAGCGGAGACTGAGGCGGGCAGGGTGGGGACCGCTTCTTGAGCGATGGGGGCGGTCTCGTCGCGCTTGCGAACCATGACCCAGCGCACATAGGTCAAGACCTCTGTGCCATGCTGATTGACGCCGGTGGTGCGCACATAGACCACGCCGGTCTTGCGATTGGAGTTCTCTTTCAGGCCAATGACCTCAGAGCTGGACGAGACCGTATCGCCTGCATGGACCGGGGCAAGGAAACGGCCATCGGCATAGCCCAGATTGGCCACCGCATTGAGCGACACATCTGGCACCGTCTTGCCGAATACCATGTGGAACACCACCAAAGGATCGACAGGGCTTTGGCCGAGGCCACAGCTCTGCGCAAAGCTATCGGCGCTGAACAGGGCAAAGCGAGGACCGTAGAAGGCGGTATAGAGGGCGACATCCCCCGCCGTGATGGTGCGCGGCGTGGCGTGGGCCAGAACCTCACCCAAACGGAAATCTTCGAAATAACGGCCAGGGTTGGTCTTGGACATGGTGTGCCTCTTAAATGTACGGACAGCCTTTAAGCGTCAGATCGTCGGGCGTCTATTCTGTTTGGCGCTTTGATGGTCTTGCAGTGTCGTCCATCCGGGTCTATTCCGCGCGGGACCTTTTCACTTCCCCCTTAGACCTTGGAGACGCTTGATGGCTCGCGCGAAGATTGCCCTTATTGGCGCCGGTATGATCGGTGGCACCCTTGCTCACATCGCATCCCGCGAAGAGCTGGGCGATGTCATCTTGTTTGACATTGCCGAAGGCACGCCTCAGGGCAAGTCCTTGGACATTGCTGAAGCCTCCGCCGTGTTCGGTAAGGACAGCATCCTCAAGGGCGCCAACGACTATGCCGATATTGCCGGTGCTGATGTTTGCATCGTCACCGCCGGTGTGCCGCGCAAGGCGGGCATGAGCCGCGATGACCTTCTGGGCATCAACCTTAAGGTCATGAAGGCCGTCGGCGAGGGCATCAAGACCTATGCCCCCAACGCCTTTGTCATCTGCATCACCAACCCGCTCGATGCCATGGTCTGGGCCCTGCGCGAATTTTCGGGCCTGCCGCACAATATGGTGGTGGGTATGGCCGGCGTGCTCGATAGCGCGCGCTTTGCCTATTTCCTCGCCGAAAAGACTGGCATTTCGGTGCAGGACATCAAGGCCTGGACCCTGGGCGGCCATGGCGATGACATGGTGCCGATGGTACGTCACTCCACCGTGGGCGGCCTGCCGCTACCCGATCTGGTCAAGCAGGGCTGGATGACGCAGGCCGAGCTGGACGCCATTGTTGAACGGACTCGCAAGGGCGGCGGCGAGATTGTCGCCCTGCTCAAGACCGGTTCGGCCTTCTATGCCCCGGCTGAAAGCGCCATTGCTATGGCGACCTCGTATCTCAAGGACAAGAAGCGGGTCCTGCCCTGCGCCGCCTATCTGACGGGTCAATATGGTCTGGACGGGCTCTATGTCGGCGTGCCGGTGGTGATCGGCAAGGACGGCGCTGAGCGTATCGTCGAGTTCGAAACCAATGCCGAAGAAAAGGCCATGTTCGCCGCCTCGGTGGCTTCGGTCCAAGGCCTGATTGCCGCCTGTAAAGAGATCGAACCGGCTCTGGCCTAAAGGCTGTTGATCGTCCTATAATAGAGGCCGTCGGAGCGATCTGGCGGCCTTATTCTATTGCGGAGCCGTGATATGGTCAGCAGCGATCTTGGACCTGTATTGGTCACCGAGCGGCTGATCCTTCGCCCTCCTATGGCCGAGGATTTCGACCCCTTTGCCCAACTTATGGCCGATGAGGCCACCGCCCGCTATATCGGCGGTGTGCAACCGCGCGCTGTGGCATGGCGCGGCTTTATGACCATCGCTGGGGCGTGGGCCATGAATGGTTTTTCCATCTTTACGGTGGTGGAACGGGCGACGGGTCAGTGGGTTGGGCGCATTGGGCCGTGGCAACCGGAGGGCTGGCCGGGGACAGAGGTTGGCTGGGGTTTAGGGGCGGCCTTTCAAGGCAAGGGTTATGCCACGGAGGCAGCGACAGCGGCCATCGACTGGGTCTTTGACCATCTGGGCTGGACTGAGGTGATCCACTGTGTCGATCCCGCCAACCTCGCCTCTCAGGCCGTGGCCGCGCGCTTGGGTTCAACGATCCTGCGGCAAGACCAGATGCCACCTCCCATCGAAATCTCCATCGACATCTGGGGACAGAGCCGGGATCAGTGGCGGGCGAGGAGGGGCTAGGTCACAAGCGCGATTTACCCCGCCTCTTGGCGTAATCGGTTTGACGTCACGGCCCAGTCATAGATCATCGGCACAATAGTGGTGTCCGTCCCTAGAGGTGTTCCATGATCCGTGCCCTTGGCCTTGTGGCCCTCCTGTCGTTGGCCCATCCGGCAGAGGCGCAAGAGATTATTAAGCGCCCAGCGGCGGCCAAGATTTGGGGTGATGATTCGGTCCTGACCCGCATCGCCTTTGGCTCCTGCATGGAGGAGACCCTGCCGGTTCCGGCCCTGCGCGGGGTTCTGGCCACACAGCCTGACCTGTTCTTGGCCATGGGCGATAATCTCTATGGCGATGATCCCGCCGACGACCCGGCCCTGCCCATTCTGACCCAGGCCTATCGCGATCTGGCGACGAATGCCGACTTTGTCGCGCTCAACCGCGCCGTTCCGATCTTGGCGACCTGGGACGACCATGACTTCGGGGCCAATGATGCCGGAACCCTCTATGGCGGCAAGACCCGCGCCGAGGCCCTGTTTGACGGCTTTTGGGGGGATAGCGCCCTTGGCCAAGACCATCCAGGGGTCTATGGCGCGCGCATCTTCGGTCCTAAGGGTCAGAGGGTTCAGATCATCATGCTCGATACCCGCACCTTCCGCAGCCCCTTAAAGGATACGGATGAGCCGGGAGCCAAGGGCAAGGAACGTTATGTGCCCGACGATGATGCCCGCAAGTCCATGCTGGGCGAGGCCCAGTGGGCTTGGCTGGCTGAGCAGTTGAAACAGCCCGCCGACCTACGCCTGATCGTCTCGTCGGTGCAGGTACTGGCCGATGGCCATGGCTACGAGGCGTGGCACACCCTGCCAGGTGAACGGATGCACCTCTTTAACGTTATCAAAACTAGTCAGGCCAAGGGGGTGGTGATCCTGTCGGGGGACCGGCACATGGCCGCGCTCTATCGACAGGCAGGGCTGGTGGACTATCCGATGGTCGAGCTGACGGCCTCGGCCCTCAACCGCTCCATGAGGGCGACCAATGACGAGATGAGCAGCCAGCAGATTGGCCCCGCCTATGCCCCAAACAATTCGGGCCTGTTAGAGATTGATTGGCGCGGCAAATCCTTGCGCCTGTCGATCCGCAATGAACAGGGGGCAGAGGTTCAGGGCCTTAGCGTTCCCTTCCCCCAGATCGGGCTCTAGCCAAGGGGCCTTGCCCCGGTTCGGGCGGGGATCCATAGTCCCCTTAACGGTGTAGCAGGATGACATCATGACCAAGCCCAGCAAGACCCGCCTGACCGACCTCAAGGGCAAGGACGCCAAGCCCGCCGCCTTCCTGCCGCCAACACCCAAGGTCAGCCGCCGCAAACCCGGTAAGGTCATGACCCCTGCCGAACGCGCCGCCTTCTTGGCTAGCCGTCCAGATCTGAAGGTGGATTAGGCGCGGCGCGCGCGTGGATGACCCCCTCACCCAACCCTCTCCCTATGGGAGAGGGTTGGGTGAGGGGCTTGTTTTCTTACCGCGTCATTGCGAGCGAAACGAAGCAACCCAGTTGACTGAAACGAACCAAAGTGGAGGCCCCCCTGGGTTGCTTCGACGCGATGCGTCTCGCAATGACGCCGGTTTGACTCATGCTGAGCCCGTCGCATAAATAGGGGTGTCATGACCGGCTATTCCATTCGTCCTTTCGAGACCCGTGACGCGCCGATCCTAACGGAGGTCTTTATCGATGCGGTGCGCGGGGGTGGCGCGCGGGACTATGATCTGGCGCAGGTCGGGGTCTGGGCCAGCTCTGCCCCCAGCCCGCAAAGGTTTGAGGATCGTGCTCAAGCGGGGGATCTGATCTGGGTCGCTGTCGAGGGATCAGATCAGCCGCTGGCCTATGGGATCTTGGAGGTCGATGGCCACCTCGACCATCTCTATTGCCGATCCGACCGTACAGGGACGGGCCTTGCCGCGGCGCTTTATGACCATATTGAACGGGAGGCGCGGGCTCTTGGCCTGACCGATCTTTTCACGGAGGCCAGCGAAGCGGCGCGGCGGCTCTTTCTGCGCAAGGGTTTCGTTGTGGTTCATCGCCGTGATTTCGAGCTTCAGGGCGTGGCGATTCATAATTATCGGATGGAAAAGTGGTTTTAGGACCGACCCCCTACCTCGGCCTCGCCGGCACTTCCCCCAGAGGGGGAAGACTCGCATTATTTGATCTTCCCCCTCTGGGAGAAGTGGTCCGTAGGACCAAAGGGGGCCTTGTTTTCTATTGCTCGCGTCATTGCGAGCGCAGCGACGCAACCCAGAAGACTGAAACAGACCTGAGCAGATGTTCGCCTGGGTTGCTTCGGCGAGATGCGCCTCGCAATGACGCGGGCCTGCCCCATGCTGAACTTACCTGCGCCTACGCCCATATCCGCGTTCCCCGCGAAGGCGGGGACCCAGTACCCTTCGCGCAGTATGGAAGTGATCCTGCCGGATCCCTACCTTCGCGGGGAAAACGGTGTTGAGGAAGTGGCACCATCCCAAAAGGGATTTCCAAATCGATCATAAATAAGAAAATGGTGGACGCGACAGGGATTGAACCTGTGACCCCCTCGATGTCAACGAGGTGCTCTGCCGCTGAGCTACGCGTCCGACCGGGCTCCGGTGAGGAGCGGGAAGCGGGGATATACAGACCCGGCGCGCTCAAGGCAAGCGGCTCTGGTGGGGAAATGTGAAAGGCCTCGAACAGGCGGTGTTCAGAGGGTCTTCAGGCGGCCATCAGCTTTTCAACTTCGGTGACGATCTCGCGTAGGTGGATAGGTTTGGCCAGCACCTTGGCGCCCTGCGGGGTCTGGTTGGCCGAGGATAGGGCGACGGCGGCAAAGCCGGTGATGAACATGATACGCATGTCAGGCTGGCGCGCAGCGGCCAGGCGGGCGACCTCGATGCCGTCTATGCCGGGCATGACAATATCGGTCAAAAGCAGGTCCCAACGATCATCAAGCTCGGCCACCGCCTCTTCACCATCGGCGCAGGCCTTCACCTCAAATCCTGCCCGTTCGAGTGCACGGGCAAGAAAGCCGCGTAGGGACTCGTCATCTTCTGCCAAGAGAATTCGTGTCATGTCATATCCATAGTCTGTTGGCCTAACCTTAAACCCGCAGGTGTAAAGCCGAAATAAATCCCGCGGTCTTGGGCGGCCTGCATTGACCCCTTAGGCCAAGGTCGTGATGATGGGGTTAATGACCTCGCCCGACCCCTTAATCTTCGCTGAGCTTGACCTCTATCCCGCGCCCTTCGTTCTGACGCGGGCGGTGCAGTCGAGCGCTCTGGTCTTTGCCTCCCCCCATTCGGGCCGACACTATCCCGCTTCGCTTATGGAGGCGACGCGGCTTGATGGCCTGTCGATACGCCAGTCTGAGGACGGCTATGTCGACCAACTGATCGCTGGCGGACCGACCAAAGGGGCGAGCCTGATCGCGGCGACCTATGGACGGGCCTATCTGGATGTTAACCGTTCGCCGCTCGAACTGGACCCGGACATGTTTGAAGGCGACCTACCGCCAGATCAGGTCTGGGCCTCGGCGCGGGTGTCCGCAGGCCTTGGCGTCATCGCCAAGATCGTAGGGGAGGGGCAAGAAATCTACCGCCATCGGCTTGCGCCCGCCGAGGCTCAGGCGCGCCTCGAGAATGTCCACCAACCCTATCATACGGCCCTTAGTGAATTGCTCGGACAGACACAGTTGGACCACGGGTTGGCGGTCCTGATCGACTGGCACTCTATGCCATCAGCGGCTTCTGGCGGGGGTTGGGGGCGAACGGGCAGTGATTTTGTGCTGGGTGATCGCCACGGCACCTCATGTGGCTCTGGCCTGACGCGTCTGGTCGATGAAAGCCTGACGCGCATGGGCTATCAGGTGGCGCGCAACAGTCCCTATGCCGGGGGTTATACGACCGAGCACTATGGCTGCCCGTCGCGTGGCATCCATGCCCTTCAGATCGAAATTAATCGCCGCCTCTATCTGAATGAGGCCGGTCTGACCCTGAGTCCAGGTTTTGTCAGCCTTAAACGGAATTTGAATCGATTGATTGAAATCTTGGCCTCTACGCCCTGGCCAGAACGCCTGACTTAGGGCTGACCGGAATTTTGGCAAAAAAAAGCCGCGCCAATAAGGCGCGGCCAGTTATTAGGGAGGAAACGCCCAGAAGGGGCAGAGGCATCAACGACGCCTCACTAGACTTGTCTAATGTGCGATGCACAAAATATCAAGCGAAAAACATCGTTCAAAACGCATTTTTGTAGACTTTTTTGACAGTAGCGGAAATTTATCCCAATAAATCAGTATCATGACGATTTCCGGGGAAATTGTTGCGTCGCAATATAATTCTGTTGGCTGGACAGGGGCGCGCCGTCTGGTGAGGCCAAGACGACCCAACAGCCTCTCAGATGAGCACCCGACGGCGATAAACAAGGTTGGGCGTCTGAATTTATCTCGCAGCCCCGGGGGCTGATTGCCGCTAAATGGTGACTGATCTGCACCCATTATAGAGTTTCGGTCGTGCCGGGGTGGCTTTGTTGGCCGCAGTCGCGTACAAGCCGCGCGCCTGTTTCCTTTCGCACCCGCACAAAATCGGTTCCCAAACCATGTCCACGACAACCCAACCTATGCGTAACATCGCCATCATCGCCCACGTTGACCACGGAAAAACCACACTGGTCGACCAGCTCTTGGCACAGTCGGGGGTCTTCCGAGCTAACGAAGCGACGGTTGAGCGGGCCATGGACTCCAACGATCAGGAGCGTGAGCGCGGCATTACCATTCTGGCCAAGTGCACCAGTGTTCTGTGGAATGGCGCGGCGGGTGAGACCCGCATCAATATCATCGACACCCCTGGCCACGCCGACTTCGGCGGCGAGGTGGAGCGTATCCTTGGTATGGTGGATGGCTGCCTGCTGCTGGTCGATGCCGAAGAAGGTGTTATGCCCCAGACCAAGTTCGTGCTCGGCAAGGCGCTGAAGCTCGGCCTACGCCCCATTCTGGTCTTGAATAAGGTCGACCGCCCGCACGCTGATCCTGACCGGGTTTTGAATGACACGTTCGACCTGTTCGCTGCCCTCGGTGCCACGGATGAGCAGTTGGACTTCCCCCATCTCTACGCCTCGGGCAAAGAGGGCTGGGCGGTCAATGACATGACCCATCCGCGCGATACCCTCGCGGCGCTTTATGACAAGATCGTCGAGCATGTGCCGAGCCCTAAGGCGGCTGAACGTTCGGAAGAGGCAGGCCAGATGCTTGCGGTTCTGGTCGAAAACGACCCCTTCTTGGGCCGTCTCCTGACGGGCCGCGTTGAGGCTGGTCGCATTAAACCGGGTATGGCGATCAAGGCTTTGGCACGTGACGGCACTGAAATTGAGCGCGGCCGCGTGACCAAGATCCTCGCCTTCCGGGGCCTGAAGCGTCAGCCGATCGACGAGGCCGAAGCCGGTGACATTGTCGCCATTGCCGGTCTGTCCAAGGCCACGGTCGCCGACACCATCTGCGATTTCACCCTGATGGAAGCTCTGCCCGCACAGCCCATCGACCCCCCGACCATCTCCATCACGGTGTCCGTGAACAATAGTCCGCTGGCAGGCCGTGAAGGCGACAAGGTGCAAAGCCGTGTCATTCGTGACCGTCTGCTGCGCGAAGCTGAATCCAACGTGGCCATCAAGGTCGCAGAAACCTCGGACAAGGACGCCTATGAAGTGGCGGGCCGCGGCGAACTGCAACTGGGCGTCTTGATCGAAAATATGCGCCGTGAAGGGTTCGAAGTGTCGATCTCGCGTCCACGCGTGGTCTATCGCAAGGATGAAGAGACCGGTAAGCGCCTTGAGCCTATCGAAGAGGTCTTCATCGACGTGGATGAAGAATATTCCGGCATCGTGATCGAGAAGCTTTCGGCCCGTAAGGCTGAAATGACCGATATGCGTCCTTCAGGTGCGGGTAAGACCCGTATTGCCTTGATGGCCCCGTCGCGCTCGCTGATCGGCTATCAGGGTGAGTTCCTCACCGATACCCGCGGCTCCGGCGTTCTGAACCGCGTCTTCTCGCACTATGAGCCGCACAAGGGGGCCATCGAAGGCCGTCGTAATGGCGTTCTGATCTCCAACTCTGAAGGCGAAACCGCTAGCTATGCGCTGTGGAACCTTGAAGCTCGCGGCATCATGTTCGTTGGCGGCGGCGAAAAGACCTATCAGGGCATGATCATCGGCGAAAATAGCCGCTCTGACGATCTGGATGTCAATCCGCTCAAGGCTAAGCAACTGACCAACGTCCGAGCCTCGGGCAAGGACGAGGCCATCCGCCTGACCCCGCCGCGCCGTATGACCCTCGAACAGGCTATCGCCTATATCGAAGAAGACGAGCTGGTCGAGGTGACGCCCAAGTCCATCCGCCTTCGTAAGGAAGTGCTCAACCCCTCCTTCCGCAAGAAGCGCATGCGCGAAGAATAGGGTTTAACGACCTTTCAGATCTGAGTTTAACAGCCCCTCTGGGGCTGTTTTGCTTTGCGGGCCCGCGTCAGCCCTGCTTGGCGATTGCCCACTGCGCACCGACCACTGCGCCCTTAACCAGTGGCAGCAGACAAAGGGTCAGAATAATGACCGTCGGCATGGTTAGGGCGAGTACATGCCCAACCGGCCACTGCCAAATGAACGGGAAGAACAGCATTGGGCCAATGATCAGATGGCCGACCAGCAGAATGGTGAAATAGGGCGGCGCATCGTCTGCCGGATATTGCCCATTATCGTGGCCGCAAGCGTCGCATTCGCTGCGCACCTTGAGATAGCCTTGGAACAGGTTGCCCTTGCCGCAATTGGGACAAAGGCGAAAAAGGCCACGCTTTAGGCCGGTCGCTAGGGTCCTGTCGCCACTCATAATCTGTCCTTCCGGGTCTCATTAGGGTGATGTCGTGTCGATCGCCCGCTAGGTCAAGGCCCATGGACACCCCTGTGACCTTTGGTCATGCCCCTGAAAGCTCTAGGGGTGAATGTAAGAAGGTTGTAAATAATCCGAACGACCCGCTCTTGAGGACTGGACCATGTTCAATCGCCGCGCACAGCTTGTCTTTCTCATCGCGCTTTTGGCCTTGCCGACCATATTCGTCAGTCCCGCTCTAGCCAGTGGCGGCGGCCATGGAGGCGAGAAAAAGAACAGTGGCAGCACCCCCTATGTTCGAATGAGGGCGCTGAACGTCAATGTTTTGCGCAGCTCGGGCGCGCGAACCGTCGTAACCTTGGAGATTGGCGTCTTTGTGACCGATCCCAAACTCTCAAAGCGTACTGAGGCCTCTACCCCTCGGCTTCAGGCGGCCTTTGGCCAGATCGTTCAGGGCTATATGGTCGGTTTGCCCGCCGGGACCATCCCCAATGCCGACTATCTTTCCCAGCTTTTGCAAAAGGAAACCGATCGGGTCGTGGGTCAGGCGGGGGTCAAGCTGCTCCTAGGCACGATCATAATTAGCTAGTCTGCAAGGGCGTCCATAAATTGCGCCAAGGTCACATCCAGCGTGCTGACTCCATCGGCGTCGTGGGTGGTAAGGATGACCTCGACCCGGTTATAGACATTGAACCATTCAGGGTGATGGTCGCGTTTCTCGGCTTCCAGCGCCACGCGGGTCATAAAGCCAAAGGCCGCATTGAAATCCTTGAACCGGAAGGTCTTGGATATAGCCTCACGGCCCTCAACCTTTCGCCAGCCGGTCAGTTGGCTAAGCGCCGCTGCTGCGCCGATTTTGGTTGGTCTGGTCACGCTGATGCGCCCTCAAAGCTCAGACCGACGATGGCTGAAAGGTCGCGCAGCAACTGGCCTTCGTTCGAGACCTTGATTGCCTTCATGCCCAGGGCGGCGGCAGGCTTACAGTTGACCCCCAGATCGTCCAGATAGACGCAGGCCGAAGGGTCCACATTCAGCTGCGCGCACATCATCTGGTATATGCGGGGGTCTGGCTTGCGCACCCCGGCTTTGGAGCTTTCGATCACCGCGTCGAACTGGGTCATGATGCCTGCGACGGAGCGGGCCTTTTCGGCCGTCGATGCCATACCGGCCCCTTCACCAGCCGAGACATTGTTGGTGATGCAGCCCACCTTGAACTGAGCCTTGCAGAGCATCAGGGCCTTGACCACGGCGGGACGGACATCGCCCGACAGCAGCGGCAGAACATCGGCCCCGCGAACGGTTTGACCCAGGGCCTCGGCCTCTTTGGCGAACATCACATCAAAGGCCGCAGCACTAATCTCGGAGCGTTCGAAAAGGGCCCAGGCATTGGTGTCGGGATTGGTCGAATTGACGGCGCGAATAAAGTCCAACGGCAGGCCTCGCTGGGTCTCATACCGATTAAAGGCCTCGAAAGGTGAGGTTGTGAAAACACCGCCGAAGTCCCAAATTACCGCCTCAATCATAGTCTCACCTTGCCCTGGAATTGAAGGTCGGCACGTTTATCGCCACCTAATGGATTGGTTTTAACCCTTGTTTGCTTGCGCGGACAAGGCCAGCGGGGCTAAGTCCTATCCATGACACAGATCCGCCCCATCATCGCTCCGTCTCTGCTGGCCGCTGATTTTGCCAAGCTTGGGGAAGAGGCGCGCGCCATCGAGGCCGCCGGTGCCGATTGGCTGCATATTGATGTCATGGACGGGCATTTTGTGCCGAACATCACGCTGGGCCCAGATATCGTCAAAGCCTTGCGTCCGCATGTCAAAATACCGTTTGATGTCCATCTGATGATCGCGCCGGCTGACCCCTATCTGGAAGCCTTCCGCGAGGCGGGGGCCGATATCATCAGCGTCCACCCCGAATCGGGCCCGCATCTGAACCGCACGCTCAAGCGCATTCGCCAGCTCGGTGCGAAGGCGGGCGTGGTCTTTAATCCCTCTACCCCGCCAGAATCCATCGAGTGGATGATGGATGAGGTCGATTTGATTCTGGTCATGTCGATCAATCCGGGCTTTGGTGGACAGAGCTTCATGACCTCACAGTTGAAGAAGATTGAGCGTCTGAGGGCCATGATTGATGCGACGGGCCGCGACATTCCCCTCGAGGTGGATGGTGGCGTGACCCCGCAAACGGCTCCCCTTTGCATCGCGGCTGGGGCGACGGCCCTTGTTGCCGGTTCGGCAGTCTTCCGTGGCGGGCCTTCGGCCTATGCCGACAATATTCGCGCCCTTAGGGGCGTTTGAGACCGGCCCCGCTGTGGCCCTGTTGCCCACACGTCGTCCCAAGACCGCAAAGCCGCGGCCCCTCAAGATTCTGCTCCAGATGGTGGCGCAGACGGCAACCGATCTGGTCAGTTCCGACTGGTACGGCACCCCGTTCCATCTTTGGGGTCTGGGTGGACCGAAGGTTCAGGGCGTCGCAGCCGCGCCGCGCGATCTGCGCCCGCCGCGCAGTGGGATGGCCGCAGCCTTGCTTGAAGGTCGGTTTGTTCTGGCCGGAGAGACCCTTTCGGTCGGGCCCAGCGGCGATCCTTGGGATAAGCCCTGCCCAAGCCGAGCCTTTGCGGTCGAGCTACATCGCTTTTCTTGGCTTAATGCTCTGATGGAAGAGCGCCCCGTTGGGCTGGACTATGGCTTGCAGCTCTGCCTGGATTGGCGCCGCGCCTATGGCCTTTGGAACAGCTTCTCATGGGGCGGCGAGGTTCTTGACCGAAGGGTGTTTAACCTTGCCTGTCATCTCAGGCACTTGGCCGGTGTGGCTTCGGAACTTGAGACGCAAGCTCTTTGCAACAGTATGGCGCGCCAGGCCCGCCACCTTCTGTGCCTGTCCCAAAGGGACCCCAGAGCGGCGGAACGCGCCGCCGCCGCGTCCATCGCTGGAACCGCTCTGAGCGGTCCGGTCGGTGACCGATTGATGGCCAAGGGCCTGACGATCCTTACCGCTCTGTTGCCCCGGCGCGTCTTGAGTGATGGTGGCCACATTACCCGCTCCCCGGAGGCCACCCTAGAACTGCTCTATGATCTCCTAACCCTTGATGATGCCCTGTCGCAGCGCGGATTGGCAGCGCCGGTCGAAATATCAAGAGCCATTGATCGACTTACTGCGGCGGTCCGGTTCTTCACCTTGCCAGATGGTCGGCTCGCCTGTTTCCACGGCGGCGAAGAAAGCCATCCAGACTATGTGGCGGCAGCGCGGGCCCATGAGGATCGTGATCCAAATGCGCGAGAGCCGCAGCAGGCGCTGCACTCCGGCTACCAGCGTATGTCGGGTCGGACCTTGACGGTCATGATGGATGTAGGGGCTCCAGCGCGTGATGCCATGAGCCAAACCGCGACGGCGCAGCCCTTGGCCATTGAGGTTCTGACTGGCCGCGAACGGCTCATTACCAATAGCGGCTGGAGCCCGCGCCTGCCACAGGGCCAAGCTTGGCGCTTGAGTGACGGGGGATCGAGCGCCTGTCTGGGCGAAGGGTCTGCGGGTTGGCCCTTAAGGGGCGCGGCCGCCAATCGGTTGGGTGTTCGGCTGGACGGGGCCGCTTTGACGGTTGATTGCAGCCGCAGCGAAACCGACGCAGGGGTTTGGCTTGAGGCGGTTCATGATGGCTGGGTCCATAGTTACGGCCTGCTACACGAGCGTCGGCTGTTCTTAGATGCGCGCCTTGATGAAATGCGCGGCGAGGACGTCTTTCCTTTAGCACCGCGTAGATCCCTATCGCGGCAGGTTGAGGTGGGGGTCTATTTTCACCTTCACCCTCAAGTTCGCGCCACCTTGGCCCGCGATCGACGCAGTGTTTTGCTGATGGGGCCGTCCAACAATGGATGGTGGTTGCGCAACGATGCGGCCAGTGTGACGATCGAGCCTAGTTTTCACTTTCTGGACGGACGGCCGAGGCGCTGTATGAAGGTTGTTCTCCACAGTCCACTGACCCGCCAAGGCCGCACGCGCATTCGCTGGAAATTGGCGGCTGCGGAGCCCTCAATATGAGTGGGTCTCGGCCAGATCCTTTTCAAAAGATCCCCCTTTGGTCTGTCCGTCAGATCGCTCTGCTGATCTATATCCATGATCTGCTGATGGCGGCGGCAGCGATGGCGGTGGTACTTTTGGGCCGCTATCAGTTTGAGACCAAGGCCACGCCCTATGGCATGATCTGGGAGTCGACCTTGGCCTTTGCCTTGGTCAGCGCCCTTGTCTTTCCGTTTTTCAAACTCCATCGCGGGGTTTGGCGGTTCACGGCACTGAATGACATTTGGCGCATTGCACAGGCCGCTGCCGCGACCAGTATCTTGGTTCTGCCCTTGCTGTTTTTAGTCAATAGGCTGGTTGATTTTCCGCGCTCAGCGCCGGTTCTGGTCATTGGTTTGGCCGCCCTGTTCATGAGTTTGGGGCGGGTCCTCGCCAGTGGATTGGCCAGCGGAGATGTTCGCGCCGCCCTGTCGCTTGAAGATCGCTCGGCACCGGCCATGGTGCTGGTTGGTACAGAACAGGATGCTGCAGATTTTCTTCGAGAGAACCGCCGCGCCGTGCTGCCGATGCGTATTGCCGGCCTTGTCACCCCCGACAACCGAGGCGCGGGCCGCACCATTGATGGTCGTCCCGTTTTAGGACCGCTGAGCCGGCTGACCTTTATTCTGCGTGGCCTGTCTGAGCGCGATGTCCAATTGCCTCAGGTCGTCGTTGTAGATCCAAGGCCCAGCCGCGCCTTGCTGGAGCAGATCGTAGCGGCTGCGGGTGAGGCAGGGGTTCGGGTAGCAAGGGCACGATCGATGGCCGGCGGAGCAGCCGGGCTTGCCCCGGTTCAGGCCGCAGACCTTCTTGGCCGTCCGCCCAGAGTGCTTGATCCGATCCGAGCCCTCGATTTGGTGGCGGGTAAGCGGGTCTTAGTGACAGGGGCGGGTGGGACCATTGGGTCTGAACTGACCCGGCAGATTCTCAACTATGGCCCAGAGCGAGTCATCCTGTTTGATGCTTCGGAATATAATCTCTACGCCATCGATCGCGAACTCACCGAATCGGGCATTGAGGTGCCATGGAGCGTGGAGCTTGGTGACGTGCGCGATCAGGGCCGCTTGAGCGAACTGTTCGCCCGCGAACGGCCACAGGTCGTTGTCCATGCCGCTGCCCTCAAACATGTCCCGTTGATGGAGGCCAATCCGTCTGAAGCGGTTATGACCAATTTGGGCGGGGCGGTGCAGGTGGCGCGGCTCGCGCGGGACCTGTCCGAAGCCTTTGTGTTCATTTCCACCGACAAGGCGGTCAATCCCACCAACGTCATGGGCGCAACCAAGCGGGCGGCTGAACGGGCTATTCAGGCCCTGATGGTCGGTGGCAAGGCTAAGGCCGCCATTGTCCGGTTTGGTAATGTTTTGGGCTCTGCGGGCTCGGTGGTGCCCCTCTTTGAACGCCAGATCGCAGCCGGCGGACCCGTGACCCTGACCCACCCCGACATGGTCCGCTATTTCATGACCGTCCAGGAGGCTGCCGGTCTTGTGCTGCAGGCGGCGGCCTTGCCGCAGGATCCCGGTTCGGCGGCGGTCTATGTGCTGGATATGGGAGAGCCGGTTCGGATTGAAGATTTGGCCCGGCGCATGATCCAGCTCCACGGTCTTCGGCCCGACAAGGATATTGTTTTGGCCCATACAGGTCTGCGGCCTGGCGAAAAACTCTATGAAGAGGTTTTCTACGCTGCCGAAGATGTCCGTCAGACGCTTGCGGATGGTGTGATGGCAGCCCGTACGGACCCCGCCCAATGGTCTGACTTGCAAGAGGCCTTTCACAGTTTGATGGCGGCGGCCCAATCACGCAATGAGCAGGCGGTTATCGAGGGTCTGATGGGCCTGGAGCCGGGGTTCTGTCCCGATCCGCGATAGCCATAGTCTTAGGGTTCATTCTAAAGCCTGTCCGTGTTAGCAGGCGCGCAGTGATCCGCCCCTGACCAAAGGCCCTCGTCATGTCCGCTCCAGCCTATCCCACTGCACCCGACCGCGCCAAGATTCGTCGCGCGCTCCTGTCTGTGTCGGACAAGACCGGATTGATTGAGGCCGCGAAGGCCCTTTCGGCCCTTGGGGTTGAGCTTGTATCGACTGGCGGAACACGTGCAGCGCTCGCGGCGGCGGGTTTGCAGGTCAAAGATGTTTCCGAGCTGACCGGTTTTGCTGAAATGATGGATGGCCGGGTCAAGACGCTCCACCCTGTTGTCCACGGCGGACTGCTCGGGGTTCGCGATGCGCCCGAGCACGCGAAGGCCATGGCGGACCACGGTATCGGCGGCATCGACCTGCTCTATGTTAATCTATACCCCTTTGAGGCCACCGTCGCGGGGGGTGGAGACTTTTCCACCTGTATCGAGAATATTGATATTGGCGGTCCGGCAATGATCCGGTCCGCGGCTAAGAATCACGCCTATGTCTGTGTCTGCACCGCGCCGCAGGATATGGCGGAGGTCATTGCGGCCCTGCAGGCGGATGGCAGCACGGGCATGGACCTGCGCAAGAGTTTGGCCGCTCGCGCCTATGCCCGCACGGCGGCTTACGATGCCGCCATTTCAGGCTGGTTTGCCGAGCAATTGGGACAGACGAGTCCCCAGCGCAAGGTGATCGCCGGAACCTTGGCCCAGACCACGCGCTATGGCGAAAATCCGCATCAGTCGGCTGCTTTTTACACCTTCTCCAACCCGCGCACGGGCGTGGCGACCGCCAAGCAGTTGCAGGGCAAGGAGCTCAGCTACAACAATATCAATGACACAGACGCCGCCTTTGAACTGGTCGCTGAATTTCACCCCGCCGACGGTGCCGCTGTGGCCATTATCAAGCACGCCAATCCATGCGGGGTTGCGGTGGCCGGTGATCTAAAGACCGCCTATTTGAAAGCCCTGCAGTGCGACCCGGTTTCGGCCTTTGGCGGCATTGTCGCGGTCAATCGACGTCTTGACCTGGCAGCGGCGGAAGAGATCGTCAAGATCTTCACCGAGGTGGTTATCGCGCCTGAGGCGGATGACGATGCTATCGCGCTGTTTGCATCCAAAAGGAACCTTCGACTTTTGGTCACCGGCGGTCTGCCTAATCCCAAGGCCAAGGGCGATATGTTCAAGTCCGTCGCAGGTGGTTTCTTGGTTCAAAGCCGTGACGATGCCCGCCTGACGGCTGCCGACCTGACTGTGGTGACCAAGCGCGCGCCAACCGAGCAGGAAATTAAGGACATGGTCTTTGCTTTCACGGTGGCCAAACACGTCAAGTCCAATGCCGTGATCTTCGCTAAGGATGGCCAGACCGCAGGGATCGGTGCGGGGCAGATGAACCGCAAGGATTCGGCGCGAATTGCCGCCCTTCGCGCGGGTGAAGCCGCAGAGATGGCGGGCTTGCCCCAGTCCTTGGCTCACAATTCCGCCTGCGCGTCAGATGCCTTCTTCCCCTTTGCGGACGGCCTCATCCAGGCCATCGAGGCGGGTGCGACGGCGGTGATTCAGCCGGGCGGATCGATCCGCGATGACGAGGTCATTGCCGCTGCCGATGCGGCGGGCGTCGCTATGGTCTTCACAGGCGTGCGGGTGTTCCGCCACTAAACGCCCAAAAAGAGTTTTTTAAATTTCTCACCTATTAAACTACCGACAACCCTTATCGATAATAGTGGTGATCGTCTGTTAGAACCTTTGGTCTGACGACGGGCAAAACGCCCCCGGTGCCAAAATGGAACCGGTCAACTCGATGAAGGAGTCTCGGTATGGCGCTATACAGCGTTAATACGAACCGCGAGGCTATGATTGCGCTTCAGAATCTGAACGTAACAGGCGCGGAACTTGGTACCACACAAATGCGCATCTCGACCGGGCGTAAGGTCGATAGTGCGAAAGATAATGGCTCCACTTGGGCGATTGCCCAATCGATGCGGGCCACCTCTACTTCTCTCAATGCCGTGAAAGATTCTCTACAGCGGGGGCAGTCGACACTCGATGTTGCTCTGGCTGCGGGTTCGTCCGTTTCGGACCTGCTCTTGCAGATGAAGGAAAAGGCGCTCGGTGCCTCGGACACCACGCTTGATACTACGAGTCGCTCTGCCCTGAATGAAGACTTCAAGGCTCTGCGCGATCAGCTGGCCAAGACTGTTTCCAATGCCGACTTCAACGGCACCAACATGATCAAAACCGGCGGCAGCAATATTATGGCACTCGCCAATGCGACGGGAACCAGCAAGTTAACGGTAGTTGCGCAGTCTTTGGGGTTGGGCAGTGCAAACCTGACCGGTATTTTAAGTACGTCGAGCATAGGGTCTAACACAGCGTCTACAGCCCAAGCTATGATTGCGACCGTCAATACTGCCATTGGCAAGGTTAGTACTGCCTTAGCTAAGATGGGTACAGGCTCTAAGGCGCTAGATCTGCATCTGTCCTTCATTATGAAGCTACAGGACACCTTAGATAATGGCGTGGGCAACCTCGTCGATGCCGATCTGGCGAAGGAAAGTGCCAAGCTCCAGTCGCTGCAAACGCGGCAACAGCTGGGTGTTCAGGCCCTGTCGATTGCCAATCAGTCTACCTCCGCCCTACTCGGCCTGTTCCGATAGGGTTTAGCTCGCAGTAAGCGAACCTACGGCGGGGGTCATGGCCCCCGCCGATTAGGCCCCTTGCGGGGTTAGAACCAGCCGGCGTCTCGCAGGCCCGCAGCATAGCTGCGGCTAACCGGAACCCTTGTCCCATCCTTCAGGGTCAGGGTGGCGCGGCCGTCACCGCGCGCCGCTTCGATAATTCCTGCCTTGGCCACCCACCAAGAGCGGTGCGTTCGCGCGCCTTCAATACCCGCTAGCTCGCCAATGGCATCAGCCAAGCGCATCAGGATCAGGTCTGATCCTCGATCGGTGTGCAGGCGCAGATAATGGTCTTCGGCCTCGACGGCCAGCAGGTTTGCGCCCTTAAGCTTGGCTGGAAAGCGGCCCATAAACCGAACCGTCTCGGTACGCCCCTCTGTCGAAGAGGTGGTCTGTTGGCGCTGTTCTGTTGCATAGTTCAGGGCCGTCATTGCGATGGTGATGATCAGGACCTGCGGCAGGTAAGTCAAAAGCGTCACCGTTTCGCCGGGACTTGGAAACAGCACCTTAGACGCGACATAGACCATTGCGGTGATCGGCCCTGTGATGAGGGTGACGATTAGCAGACCTTGAAGCCAAGGGCGTGTTTCGAGGATTTCAAACCTTTGGATCAGACTGATGGTTAAGGCTCCCATCGCGCTTCCACCGATCATGAGCCCCGCCCAATAGACCAGACGCAGGGCAACTGGAGCGCCATCCGTGCCAAAGGCTCCGCAGAAGCAGAGAAAGAGGGCCGCGATGGCCCCAATGCCCAAGCCCCTGGCATTTCGCATCAACAACCTTGCCGTTGGCGAAGCGCCAATGGTGGTGCCTTCCAGTTGGCGAAGAGGCGGTGGTGATTGGCGAAGATCTGGCTGCATCGGCGGATCGGGCCTCTTAAGGTGGTAGCGACAGATTGACGAAAGAGGACCTAACATGATCGTTGAAGCGGGCAAGCGCCGCATACCACCCCTTTTCTTGAGCCTGGCCCTATTGGCCTTGTTTGTGGGCGCGGCGGCCCTAATCGGCTTGCCCAACTCCATGGGGCTGCACCGTCCAAGGCTGGACCTGTTGGTGGAGCAACCCCTCAAGGTTCAGGTCCACATTGGTGCCGCCCTCTTGGCCTTTAGCTTAGGGCTCGTGCTCTTTGCCGCGCCCAAGGGCACCTTGCCCCACCGGACCTTGGGGTGGATTTGGGTGGTGTTCATGACCACCGTGGCGGCATCATCCCTGTTTATGACGGGCCTAAATGGGAATGCCTATTCCTGGATCCACATGCTGTCGGGCTATGTCCTGATCTCCTTGCCCGCCGGGGTCATTGCCGCGCGCCGCCATAAGGTTCTGGTGCATCAACGCACCATGACCGCCATGTTTCTCGGCGGCATGGTCATTGCGGGAGCCTTCACCTTTTTTCCGGGCCGGTTAATGTGGCGCGTGATAATGGGATAGGGCTGAAGGCCTTGGTCTGGCCATGATTCGGGCCGACGAGACGCCTTCGATGTTTAATCGGTACGCGTCACGCCATGGCCAGTTCCATATTTCACGACCCGTCAGGTCAGCGCGCGCGTCGGGCCGGACTGGTTCTGGTCCTTGTTGTGTCTGGCATCTTAGCGGTCATTGCCGCCTTCTTCATGACCCTCGCGACAGCGCCACGCTTGCCAGACATGCAACTTCGTGACCCACGGGCCCTGTCGGCGCTGCACCGGGAGAATGTCCATAGTCTGAAGACCGAGCCCGGTTGGACCCGTGTGCCCCATCCGCACATGGCCACGCGCGGCGGTCAGGCCAAGCCCCTGACGGTTGGATTTTATGTCAGTTGGGATGAGCTTTCACGCCATTCCCTGACCGACCACCTGGCCCAACTGGATGTGGTAGCCCCGCAATGGATCGCATTGAAAGACGCCAAGGGGGCGATAACCCTGACCGAGGACCCTCAGGCGACGGCCATGATCGCGGCTGCAGCCCATCGCCCGTCAGTTTTGCCCGTTTTGTTCAATGCCAAGAATATGGCCTTCAACGGCGAGATGGCCGACCGGCTCTTGGCCGATCCTGTGGCGCGCAAACGGATGGTTGCGCAGTTGGTCGATCTGGCCAAGCGCCGTGGCTATGGCGGCTATGTTTTCGATCTTGAGAACCTGTCGACTGCTGGCCTTAAAGCCTATCCCAGCTTTGTCGCCCAAGCCGTTGCGGCATTGCGTCCGTTAGGCCGAGAGGTCTGGGTCACCGCCCCAATGGACGATCCCGAATGGCCCCTCGCCAAGCTGCAAAAGGCCTCCGATAGTCTGATGCTGATGGCTTATGACGAGCATTGGCTGACCGGTGATCCTGGGCCTGTGGCCGGGCAGGACTGGTATCAGTCCCATATGGCCGAGAGCTTTAGGGTTCTTGATCCCGCCAAAACCATGATGATCCTTGGGGCCTATGGTTATGACTGGACCCTCGCCTCTGGTACCAGCAAGGGCCGGGCTGATGTGCTGACCTTCCATGAGGCATCCGTTCTAGCCCGCGACGCGGGCGCGGATGTGCGCATGGATCATGCCTCGCTCAATCCGGGCTTTGCCTATCAAGATGACCAAAAGCAGCAGCATGCGGTCTGGTTCTTGGATGCCCCGACCCTTTTCAACCAAATCAAGGTCGCCGACGCTTGGCATCCTCGGGCCTACGGGGTTTGGCGGCTCGGTTCTGAGGACCCTGGTATTTGGCCGCTCTTAGGCAAGCCCTATGGGACCGCGTCGTCAGTGGGTCTGACCAAAATGGGGCCGGGTGAGGGCGTTGATTTTGATGGCACGGGTGAGGTTTTGTATGTTGCCTCGACGCCGTCGGCAGGCAAGCGGTCCTTCACGGTTGATCCCACCCGCGGCCTGATCGTCGACCAGCATTATGAGGTATTGCCATCATCCTATGAGATTAAACGCTATGGGGCCCATCCGGGGCTTGTCGCCTTGACCTTTGACGATGGTCCAGATCCCCGCTGGACACCGGATATTCTCGATATCCTGAAAGAAAAGAAGGCGCCAGCGACCTTCTTTATCATTGGCGAGAACATGCAAACCTGGCCGGATCTGGTGCAGCGCGAGCTGGATGAGGGCCATATGGTGGGCAGTCACACCTATACCCATCCCAATATTGGCGAGATTTCTGCCGTTCAGACGACCCTCGAACTCAATGTCACCCAGCGCCTGTTCGAAACGCTGACCGGCCGATCCATGCGTCTGTTCCGCCCGCCCTTTTTTGGCGACGCCGAGCCTTCAACGCCGCGTGAGGTGGCTCCGATTCTAGCGGCTCAAAAACAGGGCTATCTGACGGTCGGCCTTCGGATTGACCCCGATGATTGGCAAAAGCCTGATGCCACGCTGATCGTTGAGCGGACCTTGGCGCGGCTAGCGGATGAAAATCCAGAGACGGGCGGGCAGGTGGTCTTACTGCACGATTCTGGCGGCAATCGGGAGCACACGGTCGCGGCCCTTCCCAAGCTGATCGATGCCCTTCGCGCCCATGGTTATCGGCTGGTCACGGTCTCAGAGTTGGCAGGACTGTCGCCAAGGCTAGCCATGCCGCCGACCACGCGCGGTGACCTTGATATAACGCTAGATCGTTGGGGGTTTGGATTTTTTCGCATCGTAAATGCGTTTCTGCGCGTTCTATTCATTACCGCCATCGCCCTTGGTGTGGCGCGCTTGGCCTTCTTGGCGAGCCTTTCTTTGGTGCATCGGTTTGCGGTCGAGGTACGCACGCCGCCAGAGCTCGACCCAACCACAGGGCCGATGGTCACGGTCTTGATTCCTTGTTTCAACGAGGAAAAGGTCATTGTGAATTCCGTGGGTCAAATCCTCGCCTCCAACTGGAGCCAGATGGAGGTGATCGTCCTCGATGACGGATCTAAAGATCGCACGGCGGCTTTGGTCATGGAGGCCTTTAAGGACCATCCGCAGGTTCGCCTGATGAGCTTTGAGAATGGTGGAAAGGCGCTGGCCTTGAACCGAGGCCTCGTCGAGGCCAAGGGCGATATTATCGTGGCGCTGGATGCCGATACGCTCTTTGCGCCTGAAGCCTTAGGTCGTCTCGCACGCTGGTTTGTCGATCCGCAGATTGGCGCGGTGGCGGGCAATGCCTTGGTCGGCAATCGGCTCAACCTGATTACCCGTTGGCAGGCGCTAGAATATGTCACAGCGCAAAATCTTGAACGACGCGCGCTGGCGGCGCTGGGTGCCGTGACGGTGGTGCCGGGCGCAGTTGGGGCGTGGCGTAAGTCGGCCCTGATTGATCTGGGTGGCTATCCGCCCAACACGCTGGCTGAAGATCAGGATCTGACCATCGCCGTTCAGCGTGCCGGTTGGGACGTCGCTTTTGATCCCGACGCGCGGGCCTATACAGAGGCCCCCGATACGGTGGCGGGCCTGCTCAAGCAGCGGTTTCGCTGGTCCTTCGGCACCTTGCAATGTCTATGGAAACATCGCGACGGCCTATTTAGCTTCAAGTCTCCGGTTCTGGGCTTCATCGCCCTGCCGCAGATCTGGTTGTTTCAGATTGTCTTGGCCGTAGTGGCCCCATTGGTCGATCTGGCTGTGGTCTGGGGCTTGGTCAGCGCAATCTTGGCCCACATTGCCCATCCGATAGAATGGTCACCGGATGAGACAACCAATATCTTGCTCTATTGGGGCGTCTTTGTGCTGATTGACCTGATGGCCGGAGTGATGGGGATGGCGATGGAGCGTGAAGCGCCTTGGTCTGACCTGCCTTGGCTACCGCTTCAGCGGTTTGGCTATCGTCAATTGATGTATTCGGTCGTGGTCCGGGCAGTGATCACAGCCGTGCGCGGCCCACAGGTTGGTTGGGGTAAGCTGGAACGGCGCGGAACCGCCTCAGCACCCCTATTTGGGCCTAAGTCTTCAGGGGGTTGAATTTCCTCTGTGGCTCGGTTGATTTGGCCAGAAGGGGGCGTTCATAGCCCGATGCTGGGCGTCTGTTCTGGTGGTGGGCGCAATGGCGCAAAATCCCACTGCCCACGTCGCGCCCGATAAAGAACAAATTCGGCGCAAAGCGTGTTTTCCTTGGCCTGTTTGGTTGCGCCTGCGGCTAGCCATCTCTATAACCCGGTTCCAGATTGGTGCTGAACCTATGTTCGGTGCTGTGTTTTCCGCGATCTTCTAGCCGCGACCGGACCTCATGAACATTCACGAGCATCAAGCCAAGGCCGTCCTCAAAGAGTTCGGCGTTCCTGTTCCACGCGGCTTTGCCGCCTTTACGGTCGATGAGGCCGTTAAGGGTGCTGAAGTACTCGGCGGCCCTGTCTGGGTCGTCAAGGCTCAGATCCACGCCGGTGGCCGTGGAAAGGGCGGCGGCGTTAAGGTCGTCAAGTCGATCGACGCTGTTCGCGAAGAGGCGACCCGCATGCTGGGCATGACGCTGGTCACCCATCAGACCGGCCCCGCTGGCCGCTTAGTTCGCCGCCTCTATGTCGAAGAGGGCGCGGCCATTGCTCGCGAGCTTTATCTGTCCTTGCTGGTTGACCGGGTCACGTCTCGCGTGTCCGTCGTCGCCTCGACCGAGGGCGGCATGGACATTGAGGAAGTGGCAGCCCACACGCCTGAAAAGATCATGGCCTTCTCGATCGACCCTGCGACCGGTGTTTTCCCGCACCATGCCCGGACCTTAGCATCGTCCTTGGGCCTGACCGGTGCAGCAGCCAAACAGATCCAAACCCTCCTGCCTTCGCTCTATAAGGCCTTTGTCGAGCGCGACATGGAGATGTTGGAAATCAATCCTCTGATCGTCACTGCCGACGACCAACTCCGCGTCCTCGATGCAAAGATCTCGTTCGACAGCAACGCCCTCTATCGTCAACCGGAAATGCGCGAGCTACGCGACATGACCGAAGAGGACGAAAAAGAGATCGAGGCCTCCAAGTACGATTTGTCCTATATCACGCTCGACGGCGAAATTGGCTGTATGGTCAATGGTGCGGGTCTGGCCATGGCGACCATGGACATTATTAAGCTCTATGGGGCTGAGCCTGCCAACTTCCTCGACGTTGGTGGCGGCGCTTCTAAGGAAAAGGTTACGGCAGCCTTCAAGATCATCACCTCCGATCCGGCGGTGAAGGGGATCTTGGTTAATATCTTCGGCGGCATCATGCGCTGTGACATTATCGCCGAAGGCGTGGTGGCTGCGGTCAAGGAAGTCGGCCTGAAGGTGCCTCTGGTGGTTCGTTTAGAGGGCACCAATGTCGCCCTCGGCAAGCAGATTATCAATGAGAGCGGCCTAAACGTCATCGCAGCGAACGACCTGTCGGACGCCGCAGAAAAAATCGTCAAGGCCGTGCGGGCCGGAAACTGAGCTGGATCCCACTGGATCCGAAGATCGATTTCTAGAAAGCTGAAGCAGGGCGCATGTCCATCCTGATCGACAAGAATACCAAAGTTATCTGCCAGGGAATCACCGGTTCTCAGGGCACCTTCCATACCGAGCAGGCCATGGCCTATGGCACGCAGATGGTCGCTGGGGTTACCCCCGGCAAGGGCGGCATGACCCATGTTGGCCTACCCGTTTATGACACGGTCGCTGAAGCGCGCGAGCGCACGGGAGCAACGGCTTCGGCTATCTATGTGCCACCGCCCTTCGCCGCTGACTCGATCCTGGAGGCCATTGCCGCTGAGGTCCCGTTGATCGTCTGTATCACCGAAGGCATCCCTGTGGCCGACATGGTCAAGGTTCGCCGCGCGCTGGACGGGTCCAAGTCGCGTCTGATCGGTCCAAATTGCCCCGGCGTCCTGACGCCTGATCAGTGCAAGATCGGGATCATGCCCGGAAATATCTTCTCCAATGGCTCGGTCGGCGTTGTTTCTCGCTCCGGCACGCTTACCTACGAGGCTGTGTTCCAGACCACGAACGTGGGCTTGGGTCAGACCACAGCGGTCGGTATTGGCGGCGATCCGGTCAAGGGCACCGAGTTCATCGACATTCTGGAAATGTTCTTGGCCGACGAAGCCACCAAGTCGATCATCATGATCGGTGAAATTGGCGGCTCTGCCGAAGAGGATGCTGCGGACTTCATTAAGCATTCCAAGATTAAAAAGCCTATGGTCGGGTTCATCGCCGGCCGTACAGCCCCTCCGGGGCGTCGGATGGGTCACGCGGGCGCGATCATCTCCGGCGGCAAGGGTGGCGCTGAAGATAAGATTGCAGCGATGGAGGCCGCGGGTATCCGCGTGTCACCGTCTCCCGCAGCACTGGGCCAGACCTTGGTCGAGTTGCTTAAGAGCCTGTGATCTACACACGCAAGGGAGCGATCCGCATCGGCTGATGTCCTGCGGCGGATTGCCTAGGAACGAAGACTATGGCGGACGATACCGGGCGGCTGAATCAACTTCTTGAGCAGACCTCCTTCCTCTACGGCGGCAACAGTGCATTCGTAGAGGCGCTCTATGCGCGGTGGGCGAAAGACCCCGCCTCTGTAGAGCCGTCGTGGCAGGTCTTTTTCGCCGGTCTGCATGAGCCGACTGCCGATGCGGTTGATGCGGTCCGCAAGCCCGATTGGGTTGGCGGCCAAACCCCTCAGGCCCGTCCCGACTGGCTATCGGCCCTTGACGGCCAGTGGCCAGCGGTCGAGGCCAAGATCGCTCAAAAAATTACCGATAAGGCTCCAGCGGCTACGCCCGAAGCGGTTCGCGCCGCCACGCTCGACAGCCTGCGCGCCATTATGATGATCCGCGCCTATCGGATGCGCGGCCACCTGGCCGCCAATCTTGATCCCTTGGGCCTCAACGAAAAGCCCGATACGACAGAGCTGGATCCTGCCAGCTATGGTTTCTCTGAGGCCGACTATGACCGGCCGATCTTCCTAGATTATGTTCTGGGCCTCGAGACCAGCACCATGCGTGAGATCGTCTCGATCCTTCGCCGCACCTACTGTGGCAATGTCGGCGTGCAATATATGCACATCTCCGACCCGGTCGAAAAGCAGTGGCTGCAGGAGCGGATCGAAGGCAAGGACAAGGAAATCACCTTCACGCCTCAGGGCAAGGTGGCGATCCTCAAGAAGCTGATTGAGGCTGAGGGCTTTGAGCGCTTCCTGCATAAACGTTTCCCCGGCACCAAGCGTTTTGGTCTGGATGGCGGTGAGGCTACAGTACCGGCGCTCGAACAGATCATCAAGCGCGGCGGGGCTCTGGGCGTCGACGATATCGTCATTGGCATGCCGCACCGTGGCCGCCTAAACGTGTTGGCCGCCGTGATGGGCAAGCCCTATCGCGTCATTTTCCACGAGTTCCAAGGCGGCTCTTCCGTGCCCTTCGATATCGGTGGTTCAGGCGATGTAAAATATCATATGGGCGCCTCGTCGGACCGAAGCTTCGACGACAATAATGTCCACCTGTCCCTAACCGCTAACCCGTCTCACCTCGAGATCGTCAATCCGGTGGTGCTGGGCAAGGCCCGCGCCAAGCAGGCGGAAAAGCTTCGTCAAGACCCAGAGGGCGGTCGCGGTCACGTGCTGCCTCTGCTGCTCCACGGTGATGCGGCCTTCGCTGGTCAAGGCGTGGTGGCCGAATGTTTCGCCCTGATGGGGCTGAAGGGCTATCGCACCGGCGGCACCATCCACTTCATCGTCAATAATCAGATCGGCTTTACCACCAGCCCCCGCTTCTCGCGTTCGTCCCCCTATCCGTCGGACGTGGCTTTGATGGTTGAGGCCCCGATCCTGCACGCCAATGGGGACGACCCAGAGGCCGTGGTCTTTGCCGCCAAGGTCGCCACCGAATATCGTCAGAAGTTCGGTAAGGACGTGGTCATCGATATGTTCTGTTATCGCCGGTTCGGCCATAATGAGGGCGACGATCCGACCATGACCCAACCCCTGATGTACGCCAAGATCAAGGGCCACCCCTCGACCCGTGAAATCTATAGCCAGCGCCTTATCGAACAGGGTGTTGTTACGGCTGCTGAGCTTGATGGTTGGTTGAAGGGCTTTGAGTCCTTTCTCGATGCCGAATTTGAGGCCGGTAAGGCCTATAAGGCCGACAAGGCCGACTGGCTCGACGGCGCTTGGAGCGGCTTTGCTCGCCCCGACGGTGATGATCGCAAGTTCGATACGGCCGTGTCGCTGCAAAAGCTCAAGGATATCGGCTCTCGCCTGGCCACGGTCCCAAACCACATTGACGTGCACAAGACCGTCAAACGCGTGGTTGAAGGACGCCGTACCGCCATTGAATCCGGTGAGGGTCTGGACTGGTCCACCGGCGAACATCTGGCCTTCGCGACCCTGCTCGATGAGGGCTTCCCTGTACGTCTGTCTGGCCAAGACAGCGTGCGCGGCACCTTCGTTCAACGCCATTCGGACCTGATCGATCAGACCACTGAAGAGCACTATACGCCGCTGAACAATGTCCGCCCGGGTCAGGCCCATTATGAGGTCATCGACTCGCTGCTGTCAGAAGAGGCGGTGCTTGGCTTTGAATATGGTTTCAGCCTTGCCGACCCCAATACCTTGGTGATGTGGGAAGCGCAGTTTGGCGACTTTGCCAACGGCGCGCAGGTGGTGGTGGATCAGTTCGTTAGCTCTGGCGAACGCAAATGGCTGCGGATGAGCGGTCTGGTCATGCTGTTGCCGCACGGCTATGAGGGCCAGGGTCCCGAGCACTCCTCGGCCCGTCTTGAGCGCTATCTGCAAAGCTGTGCCGAAGACAATATGCAGGTGGTCAATGTCTCGACCCCGGCCAACTATTTCCACGCCCTGCGTCGTCAGATGCACCGGCCGTTCCGCAAGCCCTTGGTAGTGATGACGCCCAAGTCCTTGCTGCGCCATAAGAAGGCGGTCTCCAAGCTGACGGATATGGCCGATGGCTCGTCGTTCCACCGCGTTTTGTGGGATGATGCCGAGATCAATCCGGCCCTAACTTCGACCAAGCTGAAGTCGGACGATCAGATCCGCCGTGTGATCATGTGCTCTGGCAAGGTCTATTATGACCTGCTGGACGATCGCGAAAAGCGCGGCATTGACGATGTCTATCTGCTGCGCTTGGAACAGTTCTATCCTTGGCCCGTTAAGTCTGTGACCAAGGAGCTGTCGCGCTTCAAGAACGCTGAGCTCGTCTGGTGTCAGGAAGAGCCCAAGAACATGGGGGCCTGGACCTTTGTGGATCCTTGGATCGAGCTGACCTTGGCCAAGATGAAGATCAAGGCCAAGCGCGCCCGTTATGTCGGACGTCCGGCCTCGGCCTCCACGGCGGCGGGCCTGATGAGCCGTCACGTGAAAGAACTTGAAACCTTCCTCGGTGAGGCCTTCGCCTGAGCGAGTCCCGCCCTTGGGACGCGACCGCGTCCTGCCGTTTTGACTGGAGTAGATAGACCGATGGCCGACATCATGACCCCCGCCCTTGGCGAGTCCGTTGCCGAAGCGACCGTGGCCCGCTGGACCAAAAAGGTTGGCGATGCGGTCAAGCGTGACGAGATGCTGATCGAGCTGGAAACCGATAAGGTCAGCCTCGAGGTTGCCTCTCCGGCTGACGGCGTCTTGACCGAGATCTTGGCCGCTGAGGGCGACACGGTCCTTCCGGGCGCTCTGCTTGGCCGGGTGACCGCTGGCGCGGCGGCGAGCCCTTCGGCTCCTGCCCCTGTCGCAGCCCCTGTCGCAGCACCCTTCGTAGCCCCTGTTCCGGCACCTATACCGGCCCCCGTCGCCGCTGCGGCTCCTGTTGCCCCCTCGGTGCGCCGGATCGCGGCAGAAACCGGTCTCGACACCAGCACGGTTGCTGGGTCTGGCAAGGATGGCCGCGTGACCAAGGGCGACGCCCTTGCTGCCCTTGAGGCCCGCGCTGCTGCCCCTAAAGTCGTCGCCGCCCCCTCCGCACCGCGTCCGGTTCATGAGCGTGAAGATCGGGTCAAGATGACCCGCCTACGCCAGACCATCGCCCGTCGCCTTAAGGAAGCTCAGAACACCGCCGCTATGCTCACGACCTTTAACGAGGTTGATATGAGCGCGGTTATGGCCCTGCGTAATCAATATAAGGACGTGTTCGAAAAGCGCCATGGGGTGAAGCTCGGCTTCATGTCCTTCTTTGTGAAGGCCTGCGTTGAGGCCCTCAAGGACGTGCCCGACGTCAATGCTGAGATCGATGGCACCGACCTGATCTACAAGAACCATTATGACATCGGCGTCGCGGTCGGCACCGAAAAGGGTCTGGTCGTGCCGGTGGTGCGCGATGCTGAGACCCTCAGCCTGGCCGGCATTGAAAAGGCCATTGGTGCGCTGGGCAAGAAGGCCCGTGACGGCCAACTGTCTATCGACGACATGCAGGGCGGCACCTTCACTATCTCCAATGGCGGGGTCTATGGCTCGCTGATGTCGACCCCGATCCTCAATACGCCCCAGTCGGGCATCTTGGGCATGCACAAGATTCAGGACCGTCCGATGGTGATCGGCGGTCAGATCGTCGTGCGTCCAATGATGTATCTGGCCCTCAGCTATGACCACCGCGTGGTTGATGGCCAAGGCGCCGTGACCTTCCTGGTCAAGGTGAAGGACTATATCGAAGATCCTCAGCGCCTGCTGCTAGACCTCTAATCGGCGGGCCGAGAACACCGGTCCTTACCGTTTCTTTTCATTGATCTATCAACGACCCAAAGCGGATTAAAGTTCATGGCCCAGTACGACGTCGTCATTATCGGGGGCGGCCCCGGCGGCTACAATGCGGCGATCCGCGCCGGCCAGCTTGGCCTTAAGGTCGCCTGTATCGAGGGGCGCGGCACCCTTGGCGGTACCTGCCTGAATGTCGGATGCATCCCCTCCAAGGCGATGTTGCATGCCTCCGAGCTCTATGAACTGGCGAACAAGGATTTCGCCAAGATGGGCATCGACGGCAAGGTCACGGTCAATCTGCCGATCATGCTGCAACAGAAGGCCGACAGCGTTCAGGCCCTGACCAAGGGCATTGAGTTCCTGCTTAAGAAAAACAAGGTCGACTATATCAAGGGCTGGGGCAAGATTACCGGTTCGGGCAAGGTCGTGGTCAAGGCCGAGGACGGCACCGAGACAGTCCTCGAGACCCTCAATATCGTGATTGCCACGGGCTCTGAGCCCACCCCCCTGCCGGGCGTCGATGTCGATCAAAAGCGGATCATCGATTCGACCGGCGCTCTGGCCATTCCAGAAATCCCCAAATCGATGGTCGTCATTGGGGCGGGCATTATCGGGCTGGAGCTCGGGTCAGTCTGGCGCCGCCTTGGGGCCGAGGTGACGGTGGTGGAATATCTGGACCGGATTACCCCGGGCATGGACGCCGAAACCGCCAAGACCTTCCAGCGCATCCTGACCAAGCAGGGCATAAAGTTCAAGCTTGGCACCAAGGTTACCGGGGCCAAGGCCTCTAAGACCAGCGTGGCCCTGACGGTTGAGCCTTCGGCCGGCGGTGTGGCTGAGACGTTGAATGCCGACTATGTGCTGGTCGCCATTGGTCGACGTCCGTACACGGATGGTTCGGGTCTCGAGACCGTTGGGATCGTGCCGGACAAGCGCGGTTTCATCACCAACGATCACTTCAAGACCTCGGCCCCGGGTGTCTGGGTGGTCGGTGACGCCACCTATGGCCCCATGCTTGCTCACAAGGCTGAAGATGACGGCGTAGCCTGTATCGAACTGATCGCGGGCAAGGCCGGTCACGTGAACTATGATCTGGTCCCCAGTGTCGTCTACACCTTCCCAGAGGTGGCCTGGGTCGGCAAGAATGAGGAAGAGCTCAAGGCTGCAGGGATCGCTTACAAGTCTGGTAAGTTCCCTTTCACAGCCAATAGCCGCGCCAAGATCAACCATGAGGGCGAGGGCTTTGTGAAGGTGCTGGCCGACGCCACCACTGACCAGATCCTCGGCGTCCATATGATCGGCCCACAGGTCGGCGAGATGATCGGCGAATATTGCGTGGCTATGGAGTTTTCGGCCTCGTCAGAAGATGTGGCCCGTACCAGCCACCCCCACCCGACTCGCTCTGAAGCCCTGCGCCAGGCCGCCATGGGCGTCGAGGGCTGGACCATGCAGGCCTAAGTTAGGCATCAGCCAATCAGACGGTTTTGGGCGCATCCTCAGGCATGGGGGTGCGCCTTTTCGTAGGCCGCCATCAGGCCTGCCGCATCGACATCCGTATAGCGCTGGGTGGTGGAGAGGGACGCGTGGCCGAGCAGGTCCTGAATGGCGCGAAGGTCGGCTCCTGCTCCTAACAGGTGAGTGGCGAAGGAGTGCCTAAGGGCATGGGGCGTTGCGCTATCGGGCAGGCCCAATCGCCCGCGCAGGTTTTGCATCAGGGCTTGGGCGTGCCGCGGACTATAGGCCCCGCCGCGTTTGGCCCGGAAAAGCGCGTCTTCGGCCGTTAGCTTGAACGGCACCTCGGCCAGATAGACCTCTACCGCCTCGGTCACGGCAGGCAGGACCGGTACTATGCGGGTCTTGCCGCCCTTACCGGTGATCCGTACCGAGCCCTGCAGCGGCACATCGGCGAAGGTTAGGGACAGGGCCTCGGAAATGCGCAGGCCGCAGCCATAGAGCAGGGTCAGGACGGCGCAGTCGCGCGCTACCTCCCACGGCTCGTGCTCCAGATCGCTGGCCGCCTCCTCGATCAGACCAAAGGCCTGATCCTCACTGACGGGACGCGGCACGCCGGGCTTGACCCTGGGGCCGCGCACGAGACTCATGGCGGCATTGGGCATGCCCATGCGCCGGTCAAGCCAGCGATGGAACGAGCGAATGGCTGACAGGGCTTGCGACAGCGAGCGCGGCGATAGGGGCCGCTCGCACTGGACGCGGCTCGACAGATAGGACCGCACCTCGGCGGCCGTGACCCTGCCCAGATCGGCAAAGCGCAGGGGCTCGCCGCGATGGGTCTCGATGAAATAGAGATAGGGCCCGACACAGTCGCCATAAGCCCGTAAGGTGCGTGGCGAAGACCGACGCTCATGATCCATGTAGGTCAGCCAAGCGCGCAGCCCGTCCTGGGCAGTGCTCAGGCCGCTTGGCCGGTCTAAAGCACCGGCCATCGCTCTGCCGTCCGTTCCACGACCCGCGCCAAGAAGGCGACCAGTTCAGCGCCCATGTCCGGGGTAAAGCCCTCCGGATCGGAGGAGCCAAAGGCCAAGACCCCTTGGCGGGCGGGGTTCCAAAGGACAATCCGCACCAGAGCAACGCTTTGGATGCGCTCGGCATCTTCGCCAAAGAGCACATCGGCGAGCCGTGGCTCACCAAGCCGAGACTGTCCCTCATGGCCGAGCACCGAATCGACCGTGCCTGGACCCAAAGCGCGCCAACCGGCAGGGGTCCGCTCCGGTCCCTCAAGGCCAATGACCCCGCAGGACAGGCCAAAACGCAGTTGGGCCGCATCGTTTAGCCGCCGCGCCAGATCCGAATGGTTGCGTGCCTCCAGCAAGTCACAGACCGCCGCATAGGACTGGGCCTGGGCGGCAAAGTTGGCCTCTGCCGTGTCTTCCATTTCCTTGCGAGCGCTCGATTCGCGAGACTTGGCAGCGCTCAGGCGGGCCAGAGCGGCGGGACCAAATTCGACCACGTTGGCCGCATTGATCCGAAGGCCAAGCTCTTGCAACAGAGCCTCGTCCTCCCGAATTAGGCTGGGATGTTGGACGAGAAAATCCCGCACCTGATGCCAGTCGGCGTCCCGGTCCTTGTCACTTTGGGTTGGTGGTTGATCGCTCACGGCGTGCCCGTCCTTAAAGGATCGACTGGCCAGTCTTGGCCCAGTCGGCATTGAACTGTTCAAGGCCCCGGTCGGTCAGGGGATGCTTATAGAGCTCCAAGAACACTGACGGTGGGATGGTCGCGCAGTCGGCTCCGGCCAAGGCGGCGGCCCGGACATGGGCGGCATTACGCACCGAGGCGGCGAGGATGGCCGTGCTGAAATCATAATTGTCGTAGATGGTGCGAATGTCGTGGATCAGTTCCATGCCATCGGCACCATGGTCATCGAGCCGTCCAATGAAGGGCGAGACAAAGGCCGCACCGGCCTTTGCGGCCATCAGGGCTTGGGCTGCGGAGAAGCACAAGGTGACATTGACCATGATCCCTTCGATGGCCAGGGCGCGCGTCAACATCAGCCCTTCGCGCGTTAGGGGAGCCTTGACCACGACATTGTCGGCAATTGCGGCAAGCTTGCGACCCTCGGCAATCATCGATTCCAGATCGGGCGCGACCACTTCGGCGCTCACTGGGCCCTCGACGAGCGCGCAAATCTCAGCAATGACCTCCAACATGGGACGTCCAGACTTGGCAATGAGGGTAGGATTGGTGGTAACCCCATCAACAAGGCCGGTTTGCGCCAGATCCTTCAGGACCGCCGTGTCTGTGGTATCGAGAAAGAGCTGCATGTTCGAGGGTCCTATGTCGGTTGCGATAATGCTTTTAAACTGCTTCGCGGCCGTGGGCCATGGCTGCCCGCAATCATGAGCCGCATCGCCGAAATTCTGTTGCCCCTGCCGGTACCCGAGGCCTTCGACTATGCCGAGCCTGAGGGCATGGACCTGTCGCCCGGTGCCTTAGTGAGCGTGCCGCTCGGCAGCCGGACCCTGACCGGCGTGGTCGCAGCCTTGCGCGACGGCCAAGGCGCCAATCGCTCCCTCAAGCCGGTCTTGGAACATCTGACCGGACAGGCCTTGCCGCCGACCACCTTGGCCTTCGTGCTCTGGGCCGCGCGCTATAGCGTTGATGTGCCAGGCGCCGCCCTTTCCATAGCCTTGCGGGGGGCAAGGGCGCCTCGTCCTCGGCAAGAACGGCGGCTTCAGGCCTCTGGTACGGTTCCTGCGCGCACCACCCCGGCCCGCAGCCGCGTTCTGGCCGCAGCTCACGAGCCTATTTCCGGACCTGATCTGGCCATAGCCGCGCAGGTCTCAGCCGGGGTGATCAAGGGACTGGTCGATGATGGGGCCCTTACGGTCATCCTCATCGACCCTGATCCGGGCTTTGGGGTTCCAGATCTGACCTTGACCGGCGCCCAACTCAATCCAAGCCAAGCGGCATCGGCCAAGGTCTTGACCGGTCTGGTTCAGACTGGCGGTTTTTCCGCTGTACTGCTGGATGGGGTAACCGGTTCGGGAAAGACCGAGGTCTATCTGGAGGCGGCTGCCGCAGCCCTCGCCTCTGACCCCACAGCGCAGGTGTTGGTCTTGCTCCCGGAAATCGCCCTGACCCAAGCGGTGATCGCGCGCTTTGAGCAGCGTTTTGGCGCACGTCCGGGCGAGTGGCATTCGGCCATCGCCTTGCCTCGCCGCCGCCAGCTTTGGGAAGCTGTCGCTGATGGAACTTGCCGCATCGTGGTTGGTGCGCGCTCGGCGCTGTTCCTGCCCTTCAGCAATCTCAAACTGATCATTGTCGATGAGGAGCATGACGGCTCCTATAAGCAAGAAGAGGGCTTCATCTATCAGGCCCGCGATCTGGCCGTGGTCCGCGCCAAGCTGGAAAATGCGCTTGTCGTTCTGGCCTCGGCCACCCCGTCGATGGAGACCCTGTGGAATGCCGAATCAGGACGCTATCGCTGGCTGAAGCTGTCGGCACGGCACGGGGCAGCGGTCTTGCCAGACATTGATCTGATCGATCTGAGATCAACGGTGCTGGAGGCGGGACGATGGCTGTCTTTGCCGCTGGTTCAGGCTATGGCCGAGACCTATGGCCGAGGCGAGCAGACCCTGCTGTTCCTCAACCGCCGAGGCTATGCGCCGCTGGTTCTTTGCAAAGCTTGCGGTGAGCGGATGACTGCGCCCGATACCGAATCCTGGCTGGTCGAGCATCGCTATACGGGTCGCCTGATCTGCCATCTGACCGGCTTTTCGATGCCCAAGCCCAAGACCTGTCCCCATTGCGGCGCGGCCGATAGCCTCGTCTCCATCGGACCGGGGGTCGAGCGGGTCGAGGAAGAGGTCAAGGAACGGTTCCCCGAAGCGCGGGTTGAGGTCTTTTCCTCCGATACGGTCCACAGCGCTGAGGCAGCGCGTGACCTGGTCGAGCGCATGACGGCGGGCGAGATCGATATATTGGTCGCCACCCAAGCCGCGGCCAAGGGTCACAACTTTCCGAATTTGACGCTCGTTGGGGTGGTCGATGCGGACCTTGGCCTAAGAGGCGGGGACCTGCGGGCAGCGGAGCGGACCTTCCAGCTTCTGGTTCAGGCCAGTGGCCGGGCCGGGCGCCATGAGCGGGCCGGGCGGGCCCTCTTGCAGACCTATCTGCCTGAACATGAGGTCATGCAGGCGCTCAAGGCCCAAGACCGTGATGGCTTCATGGCCGCGGAAATGGCCGAGCGCGAACTGGCCAAGCTGCCGCCCTTTGGCCGGTTGGCAGCTGTGATCGCGTCTGGCCCCGATATTCCTGCGCTCGAGGCCTATGTTCAGGCCCTTGCCGCCGCTGTACCCAATGCGGAGGGGGTCGAGGTGTTTGGTCCGGCCGATGCCCCGCAGGCTTTGGTGCGAGGCCGTCGACGCAAGCGGTTCCTCGTCCGCGCCGACCGCTCCGTCGACCTGCAAGGGTTCCTGTCGGCTTGGCGAGCGCGGACCAAGGTGCCCAACTCTGTCCGCGTGGTCTTTGACGTCGACCCCTACAGCTTCCTTTAAGCGCAGGCGGGACTATTGTGTTCTGCCGCCTTTCTTTGTCGCAGACGCACTGCGCGCCATCATATTGAGGCCCTCTACCAGCCCAGAGAAGGCCATGGCGGCGTAGATATAGCCCTTGGGCACATGGTGTCCGAGGCCATCCGCGATAAGGGTCGCACCGATCATCAGTAAGAAGCCCAAGGCCAACATGACGATGGTCGGATTGTTGTGGATGAAATCAGCCAAGGGATCGGCGGCGACCAGCATAACAATCACCGCAATGATCACGGCAACGACCATGATCGGCAGATGCTCGGTCATGCCCACAGCGGTCAAGATCGAATCAACCGAGAAGACGATATCGAGCAACAGGATCTGCACGATGGCGGCGGCGAAATTGGTGGCTACTGGCGCCTTCTTGTCGAGGATGTCGTCGCTTGGGGCCACGTCGACCGTGTGGTGAATTTCCGTGGTCGCCTTCCAGACGAGGAATAGGCCGCCGACGATCAGGATCAGGTCGCGCCACGAAATCTCTTGGCCGAGCGCGGTAAAGACCGGCGCGGTCAGGCCGACAATCCAAGCGATGGCGGAAAGGAGTGCCAGGCGCATGATCAGGGCCAAGCTGATACCAATCCTGCGCGCTCTTTGACGATCAGCCTCAGGCAGCTTGTTCGACAGGATCGAGATAAAAACGAGGTTGTCTATGCCGAGCACCACCTCCATGACGACCAGCGTCACGAGCGCCGCCCAAGCAGCGGGGCTGGCGGCGAGGGCAATTAAGCTGTCCATCGAGGTGTCCTCATTGTCGTTCGAGGCGCGTCAAACGCGCGCGGTGGCGGCCAGGTTGTCTATCCTAAGTCGAGACTTCCCTCACGCGAAAGTGCCAACTCAATCCAGACGCGCCTCAGATAGGCACTCGAACGTCAAATGGAAGCATTTGCCTTGGTTGCGGCGATTTGGATCGCATGCTATGTCCCGCGCGGCTTTGAGTTGAAGGGCTTTTCGGGGCCTTTTCTCTCTCGTGTTTCTACGCGCGAAGTCACGCCTTCAGGCACTGACAGGCCCCTACGCTCTGATGACGGACAACGTTCGTTGGCAGGGCATAATCGCATCGGACGGATGACTAAGTGGCGGACGATTCCAAGACGACGGATGTGGGCGCGCGTTATGCGCAGGCCCTATTTGATTTGGCCAAGGACGGTGATTCGATCACTGCCATTGAGGCCGATCTAAAGACCTTGAAGGCCATGTTGGCACAGAGCGCTGATCTGCGTCGTCTCCTGCCTTCACCGATCTTTAAGTCTGATGTTAAGGGCAAGGTGCTTTCGGCTCTCGCCGATGCTGGCGCGTTCAACGCCACCACCAAGAAATTCCTTGGCTTTCTGAGCCAGAATCAACGGGTCGCGGCGCTGGCGTCGATCATCACCTCCTTTGAGCAGCTGTCGGCTGCCCATCGCGGCGTGGTGACGGCGGACGTCGTCACAGCAGTGAAGATGACTGCGGCCCAGACCAAGGCTGTCGCTAGCGCCCTGCAAAAGGCACTTGGCAAGGCTCCTGAAATTGAAACTCGGATCGATCCATCTATTTTGGGTGGAATAAAGGTTCGGGTTGGTTCGCGTCTGTTCGATGCTTCGCTTCGTTCGAAGCTCGATTCCCTCAAGTTTGCTCTGAAACGGGCATAGGTTAAAAGGTTCTGGGCATGGATATCCGCGCAGCCGAAATCTCGGCGATTCTGAAATCCCAAATCGCCAGCTTTGGCGAAGAGGCTGACGTTTCTGACGTTGGTCAGGTTCTGTCGGTCGGCGATGGTATCGCTCGCGTCTACGGTCTGGACAAGGTCCAGGCCGGAGAGATGGTCGAGTTTCCAAAGGCTGGTGTTAAGGGCATGGCCCTGAACCTCGAGCGCGACAATGTCGGTATCGTGATCTTCGGTGAAGACCGCGCCATCGGCGAAGGCGACGAAGTGCGTCGTCTCGGCGAAATCGTGGACGTTCCTGTCGGGCGTGGCCTTTTGGGCCGCGTCGTCAATCCTCTGGGTGAGCCCATCGACGGCAAGGGCCCAATTGTTGATGTGGCCGAGCGTCGCCGCGTAGACGTCAAGGCACCTGGCATCATCCCGCGCAAGTCGGTGCACGAGCCTGTGCAGACTGGCCTGAAGGCCATCGACACCCTGATCCCCGTTGGCCGTGGCCAGCGCGAGCTCATCATTGGCGACCGCCAGACCGGTAAGACTGCTGTCGCCATCGATACCATCTTGAACCAAAAGGCCGCTAATGCGGGCACGGACGAGAGCGCCAAGCTCTACTGCGTCTATGTCGCGATCGGCCAGAAGCGTTCAACCGTGGCCCAGATCGTCAAGACACTCGAGGAAAATGGCGCGCTGGACTATACGATTGTCGTTTCGGCCACGGCTTCTGAGCCTGCGCCCCTTCAGTTCTTGGCGCCGTTCTCGGGCTGCGCCATGGGTGAGTGGTTCCGTGACAACGGCATGCACGCCCTGATAATCTATGATGACCTTTCCAAGCAGGCTGTGGCCTACCGCCAGATGTCCTTGCTTCTGCGTCGTCCTCCGGGGCGTGAAGCCTATCCCGGCGACGTGTTCTATCTCCATTCCCGTTTGCTAGAACGGGCTGCGAAGCTGAACGAAGCCAATGGCTCCGGTTCGCTGACCGCCCTGCCAGTGATCGAGACCCAGGCCAACGACGTGTCTGCCTATATTCCGACCAACGTGATTTCGATCACCGATGGCCAGATCTTCCTCGAAACCGACCTGTTCTATCAGGGTATCCGTCCGGCCGTGAACGTCGGTCTGTCGGTGAGCCGCGTGGGTTCGTCGGCTCAGATCAAGGCCATGAAGCAGGTTGCCGGTGCGATTAAGGGTGAATTGGCCCAATATCGTGAAATGGCCGCCTTTGCGAAGTTCGGTTCGGACCTCGATGCCTCGACCCAACGCCTTCTGGCCCGTGGTGAACGCCTGACCGAGCTGCTCAAGCAGCCGCAATATTCGCCTCTCAAGGTCGAAGAGCAGGTCTGCGTGATCTATGCCGGTACGCGCGGTTATCTGGACGCCTTCCCGACCAAGTCGGTGGGCCGTTTCGAAGCGGAGTTCCTGTCTCGCCTGCACAGCCAGAACCCTGGCCTGCTGGAAGGTATTCGCACCAAGAAGGCCCTCGACGCCGACCTCGAAGCTGAACTGAAGGCTGCTCTTGAAGCCTTCTGCGCCACCTTCGCCTAAGCGCTGAAAGACGGGGAAAGCAACGCCGGATGGCTAGCCTGAAGGAAATGCGCAATCGGATCGCCAGCGTGAAAGCCACGCAGAAGATCACGAAAGCGATGCAAATGGTGGCTGCGGCCAAGCTGCGCCGGGCACAGGAGGCCGCCGAGCAGGCGCGTCCCTATTCCCAGCGCATGGCCGCCGTCATTGCCAATCTCGCCGCCGGTGTGACCGGTGACGCTGCTCCACGCCTGTTGGCCGGTACGGGCCGTGATCAGAACCATCTGGTGATCGTGGCGACGGCCGACCGGGGTCTTGCCGGCGGCTTCAATACCCAGATCGTTCGCGCTGCTCGCGAGAAGATCGCCTCCCTGCTCGCTGCGGGCAAGGATGTGCGCATCATCTGCGTCGGCAAAAAGGGCCGCGACCAGCTTAAGCGCCAATATGGCGACCGCTTTGTCGAGACCTTCGACCTGTCGGCCAACCGGGTCATGACCTTGGGCGCCGCTCAGCCGATCGCTGATCTGGTGCTGGCCGAATATGAGACCGGTAAGGTCGATGTGGTGACCCTGATCTACAGCCGTTACAAGTCTGTAATTGCTCAGATCCCAACCGCCAAGCAGTTGATCCCAGCCAAGGTCGAAGAGGGCGCTGCCGTCATCGATCTGGGGGGCGCAACCTACGACTATGAGCCCTCGGAAGAGGCCATTCTCGAGACCCTGCTGCCGCGGAACATCACCATTCAGATCCTTTCGGCTCTGTTTGAAAATAATGCCGGTTTCTATGCTTCTCAAATGAGCGCCATGGACAATGCCACGCGCAATGCCGGCGAAATGATCAACAAATATACCCTTGAATATAACCGCTCGCGCCAAGCGATGATCACGAAAGAGCTAATCGAGATCATCTCCGGGGCCGAGGCCATCTAACGAAAGACCGACCATGACCATCATGCCCACCGGCAAAATCGCCCAGGTCATCGGAGCCGTTGTGGACGTCGAGTTCGACGGTCACCTGCCTTCGATCTTGAACGCACTCGAAACCATCAACACCGCCTCTGGCGCGCGTCTGGTTCTGGAGGTCGCCCAGCACTTGGGTGAGAACACGGTTCGCACCATCGCCATGGACGCCACCGAAGGCTTGGTTCGCGGCCAGCCTGTAACAGACCTTGGCACCGCCATCAGCGTTCCGGTTGGTCCGGCCACTCTTGGCCGCATCATGAACGTCATCGGTGAGCCCATCGATGAGGCCGGCCCGATCAACACCACCGAGCGCCGCTCGATCCACAAGGACGCCCCGTCCTTCGCCGATCAGGCCACCTCTGCTGAGATTTTGGTCACCGGCATTAAGGTCATCGACCTGCTCTGCCCCTATACCAAGGGCGGCAAGATCGGCCTGTTCGGCGGCGCTGGCGTGGGCAAGACGGTTCTCATTCAAGAACTGATCAACAACATCGCTAAGGCTTACGGCGGCTACTCGGTTCTGGCTGGCGTGGGCGAACGCACCCGCGAAGGCAACGACCTCTATTACGAAATGATCGAGTCGAAAGTGAATATCGACCCGAAGGAAAATAACGGTTCGACCGAAGGCTCGCGCTGTACTCTGGTCTATGGCCAGATGAACGAGCCTCCCGGAGCGCGCGCTCGCGTCGCCCTGACCGGCCTCAGCCAAGCGGAATATTTCCGTGACGAAGAGGGCAAGGACGTTCTGTTCTTCGTGGATAACATCTTCCGCTTTACCCAAGCCGGTTCGGAAGTGTCGGCTCTGCTGGGCCGCATCCCCTCCGCCGTGGGCTATCAGCCAACCCTGGCCACCGAGATGGGCAATCTGCAAGAGCGCATCACCTCGACCAATAAGGGTTCGATTACCTCGGTTCAGGCCATCTACGTGCCCGCCGATGACTTGACCGACCCAGCGCCTGCCGCCTCCTTCGCCCACCTTGACGCCACAACCGTTCTGAACCGGGCCATTTCGGAGCAGGGCATCTATCCTGCCGTGGACCCGCTTGACTCGACCTCGCGCATCCTCGACCCACGAATCATTGGTGAAGAGCACTATGCGGTGGCCCGCCGCGTGCAGGAAATCCTGCAGCAGTACAAGTCCCTGAAGGACATCATCGCGATCTTGGGCATGGACGAGCTGAGCGAAGACGACAAGTTGACCGTCGCCCGCGCCCGGAAGATCCAGCGCTTCCTGTCGCAGCCCTTCCACGTGGCTGAGCAGTTCACCAACAGCCCCGGTAAGCTGGTTCCGCTCGAAGACACCATCGCCTCCTTCAAGGCCGTGTGTGACGGTGAGTATGACCACCTACCAGAAGCGGCCTTCTACATGGTTGGTGGCATAGCCGAAGCCGTTGAAAAGGCAGAGCGTCTTGCGGCTGAAGTGGCCTAAAGCCGATGGCCAAGCTGCACTTCTCGTTGGTCGCGCCTGAGCGCCAGCTGTTCTCAGGCGATGTTGATCAGGTTGACGCGCCAGGGGCCGAAGGCGACTTCGGCGTTCTGGCGGGCCATGCGCCCTTCATGACCACCCTGCGCGAAGGCGTCGTGACCATCACGGACGGCACCACCCGCCGTGCCTTCACGATCCAAGGCGGTTTTGCCGATGTCACCGGCGAAGGCCTGACCATTTTGGCCGAACAGGCTGTCGAGGCTGAGGTTTCAGCGGTTCATTAGGGCCCTGACCTATCGCAATTAAAGAAACCGCCGCTGGAGCAATCCGGCGGCGGTTTTTGTTTGGTGCGCTTTGGTGAGGCTTGTGGTTGAAGAGGTTGATGGTCTGGTCACCTAGCGGCTGCTCAATCCTCTGACTCTTTTGTGACTGTTGACCAAGAGCTCGCAACCAGAGCGAAGACTATTGGTGTGGGAACGGTTCCGTTGCTTTGGGCTGCTGCTCAGGAAACTGGAACAGAGCCGACCAAACTATTGCACCCCCGCGACAAAATCCTGCTTGCGCGCCGAAGCGAAAAAGGGTCTATCGGCCTCGGGCCACGCCTCCCCAACGGGGCGCTGCTCATCTGTAAGGATGGGAAAGACAGACATGACAAACCTCGCTAAGCCAGCGATGCGCCCTGCGCGTCCTGAATTTTCTTCCGGACCCTGTGCCAAACGGCCGGGATGGAACCTCGACCAACTCTCGAGCGCCGTGCTCGGTCGGTCACATCGTTCAAAACTTGGAAAAGGTCGTCTCAAGGACGCCATTGATCGCACCCGTGCGGTTCTGGGCGTGCCTCATGACTATCTGATAGGCATCCTGCCAGCCTCGGATACGGGCGCGGTCGAAGCGGCCATGTGGTCGATGCTAGGCGCACGCCCGGTGCAGATGCTGGCCTTTGAAAGCTTCGGCAAGGACTGGGTGACCGATGTGGTCAAGCAGTTGAAGCTGAAGGACACAGAGGTTCTCGACGCCGATTACGGCCTTTTGCCCGACCTGAGCAAGGTTCGCGCGGATGCCGATCTGGTCTTTACCTGGAACGGCACGACCTCGGGTGTGCGGGTTCCTAATGCTGATTTCATTTCTGCGGACCGCGAAGGCATCACCATCTGTGACGCCACCTCGGCGGCCTTTGCCCAAGATCTCGACTGGGCCAAGCTCGATGTGACCACCTTCTCCTGGCAAAAGGTTCTGGGCGGAGAGGGCGCTCACGGGATGCTGATCCTATCGCCGCGCGCCGTCGCTCGCCTCGAAAGCTACAGCCCGGCTTGGCCGATGCCGAAGATCTTCCGCCTGACCAAGGGCGGCAAGGTCAATGCCGAGATCTTTGAAGGCGCGACCATCAATACCCCCTCCATGCTCTGCGTTGAGGACTATCTCGACGCCCTGACATGGTCGGAAAAGATCGGTGGCCTGACTGAGCTTCGTCGCCGCGCCGATGCCAATCTCGGCGTCATTGCCGATTGGGTGGCCAAGACCGGTTGGGTCGATTTCCTGCCCGTCGATCCTGCGACCCGCTCCAACACCTCGGTCTGTCTGAAGGTGGTGGATGCCCGCGTCGCGGCGCTCGATGCCAGTGCGCAGGCTGATTTCGCTAAGAAGTTGGCTAGCTTGCTGGAAAAGGAAGGCGTGGCTCTGGATATTGGCGCCTATCGCGACGCCCCTCCAGGTCTGCGCATCTGGTGCGGGGCCACGGTTGAGACCTCTGATCTGGACGCCCTCACCCCCTGGCTTGACTGGGCCTTTGCTAGCGTCGCTGACGAGCTTCTGTCCGCCTAAACAAACCTCTGGCCTCGCCCTGACCTGTCTGAGCGCACAATGCGCCGAGGCGGGGCGAGGGCCCATCCCCTTCATCCGACCCTCGGAGATAAAATCATGGCCCCTCGCGTTCTCATTGCTGATCAACTGTCCCCCGCCGCCGTCAAGATTTTCGAAGCGCGCGGCATTCAAGCCGATGTCATTACCGGCCTGACCAAGGATCAACTGCTCGAGATCATTGGTCAATATGATGGTCTCGCCGTCCGTTCCGCCACCAAGGCCGACAAGGATGTCATAGCCAAGGCCGAGAACCTCAAGGTCGTTGGCCGCGCCGGTATTGGTGTCGACAATGTCGATATCCCCGCCGCCACCGCTGCTGGTGTCGTGGTCATGAACACCCCCTTCGGCAACTCGATCACCACGGCCGAGCACGCCATCGCCATGATGTTCGCTCTGGCCCGCCAACTGCCTGCCGCCGATCTGTCGACGCAAGCTGGCAAGTGGGAAAAGAACCGCTTCATGGGGATCGAGCTCTATAGCAAGACCCTTGGCCTGATCGGTTGCGGCAATATTGGCGGCATTGTCGCCGACCGCGCCAATGGCCTGAAGATGAAGGTCATTGCCTATGACCCGTTCTTGTCGCCTGAGCGCGCCGTCGAGATCGGCGTCGAGAAGGTTGAGCTGGACGAGTTGTTGGCCCGCGCCGAAGTCATCACCCTGCACACCCCCCTGACCGACAAGACCCGCAATATCTTGAGCGCCGAGAACCTCGCCAAGACCCGCAAGGGCGTGTTCATCATCAACTGCGCACGCGGTGGCCTCGTCGACGAAGCGGCTCTGAGGGCCGGTCTGGACAGCGGCCATATTGGCGGCGCGGCCTTTGACGTCTTTGTCGAAGAGCCTGCCAAGTCGAACGTGCTGTTTGGCCATCCTAACTTTATCGCCACACCTCATCTGGGTGCGTCGACGGCGGAAGCTCAAGAAAATGTTGCATTGCAGGTCGCTGAACAGATGGCCGACTATCTGCTGACCGGTGCGGTCTCTAACGCCTTGAACAGCCCTTCGGTCAGTGCGGACGAAGCGCCAAAGCTGAAGCCCTTTATCGCCTTGGCCGAAAAG
Organism: Caulobacteraceae bacterium; assembly: GCA_040399645.1. Lineage (GTDB taxonomy): Bacteria > Pseudomonadota > Alphaproteobacteria > Caulobacterales > Caulobacteraceae > CAISGS01. The sequence continues at coordinate 155,560 of JBBARR010000001.1, forward strand.
CTCGGTGCCTTTGCCGGACAGATGGTCGATTCAGGCCTTAAGTCGATCGAGATCGCCTATGTCGGCGAGGTCTCCAAGCTCAATGTTAAGCCGCTAACCGCCGCCGCCCTTGCCGGGGTTCTGCGTCCGATGCTGGCCGAGATCAACATGGTCTCTGCCCCTAGCGTGGCGAAGGAGCGCGGTATAACCGTCTCGGAAAGCCGCCAAGAACTGTCGCCCGTCTATGACAGCCTCATGCGGATCACGGTCACCTCGGCTTCGGGCGAGCGGGCCTTTGCCGGCACTGTCGTCGGGGGCATTCCCCGCGTCGTCGAGGTCAAGGGCATGGATCTCGATGCTCCATTCGCGCCCGCCATGCTCTATGTAAACAATCTCGATAAGCCCGGCTTTATCGGTGCGGTCGGAGCCTTGCTGGCCGATGCCGGGATCAATATCGCTACCTTCAATCTGGGCCGTACATCGGCAGGCGGCGACGCTATCTGTCTGGTCGGCGTTGACAATGCTCCGAGCGATGCTGTGTTGCAGGCGGTCAAGGCCTTGCCGCACGTTAAGGAAGCCCGCGCCCTGGTGTTCTAAGCCAAATGGCGACAGGCCGGGGCGCAAACCGGTCTGTCGCTCCGCCCCTATAGTCCGAATACAAATCGGTTTAGGTTTTGGGTTCAAGAACAATTGTGGATGGTCAGATCATGAGGATGGATAGGTCGCTTCGCTTGATCTGGGCTGCTGCGGCACTGTCGCTTAGCCTGGCGCCGTTCTCAACCGCCCGCGCGGCCGAAATCTTGGTCGGTGTCTTTGCCCACGACGTAACCTTTATCGGGGATATCATCGGCGTTGGGTCGGCAGGACGAGAGGGCGGTGAGGATCTTCAGATCGGGCTGCGCTCTGGTCGCATCGATGCCCTCAGCCTGATTGGACGACCACAGGTGCATGGGCTCGTATCGATCAATTCCGATGGGACCAGCAATTTTGTCGCCGCAGGTCTGTCTTGGCCGATTTCATTGCCTGGTCAGTTCTATGTCCGTCCTGGTTTGGGCCTAGCCTATACGGACGGTGATGCCGGTCTTCCAGCGGTCAACGCGCCTGGATTGACACCGCCAGAAATCCAGCGGCGCTTAAAACTTTACCGTTCACGCATCGATTTTGGCTCACACCTACTGTTTCAGCCCGAGCTGTCGATCGGACGGGTCCTAACCCCGCGTTGGTCTGCCGAACTGACCTATGTCCATTTGAGCAATGGACAGGTCTTTGCGCGCGGTAAGAACCAAGGGCTTGATGACGCGGGCCTTCGCTTGATCTACAAGCTGGGTTCAATCCGCTAGCGCCACCGGTTTGGTGGCGTGTCTCTGCGACCTATCATCTAAGGAATAGTCTATTGGCCAACGTCACCGTGGTCGGCGCTCAGTGGGGCGACGAGGGTAAGGGCAAGATTGTCGATTGGCTGTCCAATCGCGCGGATGTCGTGGTTCGCTTTCAAGGCGGACACAATGCAGGCCATACTTTGGTGGTTGGCGATGTGACCTATAAGCTCTCGCTGCTGCCTTCGGGCGTGGTGCAGGGTAAGAAATCAATCATCGGTAACGGCGTCGTCGTCGACCCTTGGGCCTTTTTGGACGAGATCGCCCGGATTGGCGCGCAGGGCGTAATCATTGGTCCCGAGCTGCTGGCCTTGGCCGACAATGCGGTTCTGATCTTGCCCCTGCACCGCGACCTCGATCAGGCCCGCGAAGCCCAAGCCGGTGCCGGTAAGATCGGCACGACAGGCCGGGGCATTGGGCCAGCCTATGAAGATAAGGTGGGCCGCCGCGCCATTCGCGTTGCCGATCTGGCCGAGCCAGACTCCTTGCCGACCAAGATCGCGCGCTTGCTCGCACACCATGGCGCTCTTCGCCGGGGCCTGGACCTTCCAGAGGCTGATGCCGAGGCCCTGCTCGCGGCCCTGTTGGAGGTCGCCCCCAAGATCCTGCCCTTTGCCCAGCCCACCTGGCGTTTGCTCGACCAAGCGGTCAAGGATGGCAAGCGGGTATTGTTTGAGGGGGCTCAAGGCGCCCTGCTTGATGTTGATCATGGCACCTATCCCTATGTGACCTCGTCCAACACCGTGGCCGGACAGGCCGCTGCCGGTTCAGGCCTTGGCCCACGCGCGCAGGGCTTTGTTCTGGGCATTGTGAAGGCCTACACCACCCGCGTAGGCGAGGGCCCGTTCCCAACCGAACAGTTTGACGAGCATGGTCGCCGCCTTGGCGAGCGGGGTCATGAGTTTGGCACCGTCACCGGGCGTCCGCGCCGCTGTGGCTGGTTCGATGCGGTTCTGGTGCGTCAGTCAATCGCCATCAATGGTATTCACGGCATCGCCTTGACCAAGCTGGATGTGCTCGACGGCTTTGAGACCCTCAAGGTCTGCGTCGGCTATCAGATCGGTGACAAGCTCTATGATTACCTTCCTGCGGGGATGGCCGCTCAGGCTGCCGCTGTTCCCGTCTATGAGACTCTGGAGGGCTGGAGTGACAGCACGCGTGGCGCGCGCAGTTGGAAGGATCTTCCTGCAAACGCCGTAAAATATGTCCGACGGATAGAAGAATTGATTGAGGCCCCCGTCGCTCTATTGTCGACGAGCCCTGAGCGTGAGGATACGATCCTGATGCGCGATCCCTTCCAAGATTAATTATACCCGGAAGGATTGTTTTAAAATTTAAGCATGTTAATATAATAGCTGACTTAATTCTTATTTGCGTCTTTGGCGCGGATGGAGCCCCGGTTGGCCTATAGAGAACAGATTTCAGCGCGGGCGCTCTCAAAGTTTATGAAGCGCGTTCTGATCGTTGACCCAAGTCCTATGGCGGTCAACATCATGGCCGATCTGATTCGACAGATGGGTCCAGTGAAGGTCTTTAAGACCGACCGGACCAACTATGTCTTGGAAATGGCGCGAGACATTAACCCCCATCTTATCATAACCGAGCTCGAGGCCGACGGATTTAAAGGTCTTGATCTGGTTCGGGATATCCGGCTCAGCGATATGGCCTTTCGTAAGGTGCCGATTATTGTCACAACAGCCGCCTCGACCCGAGAGGCCATTCACCGCGCGCGGGATGCCGGTGTCCATGAATTCCTAGCCAAGCCCTTTACCGCCCATGACCTCTATCGACTCATTGAGGCCGCCGTACTTCAAGATCGCGATTGGGTGGAATGGTCAGACTATGTTGGACCAGAGCGTCGACGCTTCAATTCCGGGGGCTATCGCGGCAGGCTGAAGCGAGAGTTTGATCAAGAATTGCCGACGACACAGGAGCGTATGGGGGCAATCCTCATCCAGATGAAGGCAACCATTGAGCGGGTCGAGAGCGAGCCAACGACCTCAGCGCTCGAACTTCTAAAGCAGGCGGAACAGCTCAGTGCCATCGGCCTAGAGATCCATGACTTTGCGATCGGGCAGGCGGCGATTGAGCTGAAGACCTTCGTCCTGTCGTCGGTAAAGGCCGGTGGATTGACGAAAGCCAATATGCGCAAACATGCGGCCAATCTGATGACCGCCATGTCTGCTATGGCCAGCGTCGGAAACCCGGTTCAAAATGCTGTTAGCAGCGTTTCGGGCCGAGAGAAGAGTCGGTCTGGCTTAATGGTTCAGAGCCTTTAGGCAAACCGCCACTAGTGACTGTCGATCCGCTGTTCAGCGGCGGCGGCCATCATGGATTTTTGCAGCTTCTCAAAGGCGCGGACCTCGATCTGGCGCACCCGCTCACGGCTAACGCCATAGTGACTGGCCAAGCCTTCTAGCGTCGTGGGGTCGTCCTTGAGGCGCCGCTCAGTCAGGATATGACGCTCACGGTCTGAAAGCTCAGTCATGGCCGATTGCAGCAGGGTCGTACGAATGCCGCGCTCTTCACTGTCGGCCAATTGGGTCTCTTGGCTCACCGCATTGTCATCAGCCAGCCAGTCTTGCCATTCGCCGTCACCGTCGATCCGCAAGGGTGCATTCAAGGACGCATCTGGGCCGGAAAGGCGCCGGTTCATCGAGATGACTTCCTCGTTCAGCACGCCGAGACGGGTGGCAATGTGGCTCACCTGTTCAGGCCGAAGGTCACCCTCTTCAAAGGCGCTGATCTCTGACTTGGCCTTTCGCAGGTTGAAGAACAGCTTCTTTTGCGCGCCGGTCGTACCCATCTTCACCAAAGACCAAGACCGCAGAATATATTCTTGGATCGAGGCGCGGATCCACCACATGGCATAGGTCGCCAAGCGAAAGCCGCGTTCAGGCTCGAACTTCTTGACCGCCTGCATCAGGCCGACATTGCCTTCGGAGATCACCTCACCGATGGGCAGGCCATAGCCGCGATAGCCCATGGCGATCTTGGCCACCAGACGCAGGTGCGACGTCACCAGTCGGTGAGCAGCATTGGGGTCTTCATGTTCGCGCCAGCGCTTGGCCAGCATGAACTCTTCGTCCCTCGCCAGCATGGGGAACTTGCGAACCTCGGTCAGATATCGTGACAGGCCGCCATCGGGCGACATTACCGACAAGGATTGAGCTGCAGTAGCCATAGGTAGAACCCCTAATATCTTGGCGAACGACGCGTAGTGCCCCGTCGTCCTCCCCTTCGGGTGAATAGATAGGGAGCGTCTGTGGCCTGTTTAAGTCCCGTCGGACGAAAACTTACGCTTTCAGGGCGTGGATCACATTACAAATTGGAGAGGTGGACCTTATAGCGCAGTCAGCCGTGTCGCTAAACCAGCCATATCTGGTGGTAATGGCATCTCAAATCTCAACTTTTCACCAGTTATCGGGTGAATAAAGCCCAGAACCGACGCGTGCAGGGCTTGGCGTGATAGTCCCGCCTCCGCGATGGCTTCCCGGACGGCCAAGGCGGGTGGTCCGCCGCCATAGACGCTATCGGCCAGGCAGGGCGTGCCCTTATGCGCCATATGAACCCGGATCTGGTGCGTTCGGCCAGTCTCTAGGCGGCAACTGATCCGCGCGGCATAGGGTTTGGTCTCTGGGCCAAAGGTCTGTTCGACCGTGTAGCGGGTAATGGCTTCGCGCCCACCGCTCTTGAGAACGGCCATCTTTTTGCGGTCTGTGGGGGATCGCCCGATCTGGGTGACGATGAGACCGGCTTGAGGCTCAGGCACGCCCCGAACCAGCGCGGTATAGACCCGGTCAATGTCGTGCGCTGCAAAGAGAGCGGAGAGACCCGCATGGGCGGCATCGGACTTGGCTGCGACAATCACGCCGGAGGTATCCTTGTCGAGCCGATGGACAATACCGGGCCGTGCAACGCCGCCAATGCCCGATAGGCTGCCCGCACAATGGTGCAAAAGCGCATTGACCAGCGTGCCCGATGGTGTGCCCGGCGCGGGGTGAGCGGCCATACCGGCAGGCTTGTCGACAACGATCAGGTGGGAATCTTCGAAGAGGACGATCAGGCCTAGATCTTCGGGCTGAGGCTCTGCGGTGCGCGGCGCGGGCAGTTTCAGGCAATAGGTTCCGGCCTTAGCCTTTTGCGAAGCGGACTGAATCGTGCGGCCTCCAAAGCTCAAGGACCCTTCGCCAATCAGGGCCTGAAGGCGGGCGCGACTGATCGCTGCGGCGTCGACGTCGGGGTGGCTTGCAAGGACCTTATCAAGCCGTTGCCCGGCCTGTTCGGCTTCCAGCCTAATCTCTAGAACCCGCCCATCGACGACCTCATCAACGGCGCCACCGGTGGCCTCGTCGAGCAGGTCGTCATCGAAACTTATCGGATCTTGGTTCAAGGTTTGCCGCAGGATTGAGGGTGCAGCGCTTGTCGCGCGGGAAGGTACAATCTAACGTCACAAAGCCAGGCTAAAGACAATATCAGGCTATGATTCCCGAGGGGACTCAACATGACCATCAATCGTCGCAAAGCGCTGACCCTTCTGGGCATGGGTGCGGCTTCGCCTGTTCTATCGGCCGGTACGGCTTCGGCGCGCGAGGCCAAGGCTGTCTTCGCCCATGGTGTCGCCAGCGGTGATCCTCTGGCGGACCGTCTGATCATTTGGACGCGGGTCAGCACGGCGCCAGAGGCTAAGCCTATGGTGCGCTGGGAAGTGGCCACCGATGCCAGCTTCAAGTCGATCGTTACCAAGGGCCAATCGGTGGCAGATCCGGCCCGTGACCATACGGTCAAGATCGATGTTGGAGGTCTCAAGCCCGGTCAGGGCTATGTCTATCGCTTCATCTGCCAAGGCGTGACCTCGCCAGTCGGTCGTGGCCGGACCTTGCCGACCGGTTCCGTTAAGGATGTGGTGCTGGCCGTGACCAGTTGCTCGCTCTATCCGGCCGGCTATTTCAATGCCTATCAAGCCATCGCAAAGCTCAAGCGTGTCGATGCCGTGCTGCATCTGGGCGACTATATCTATGAATATGGCGCGGGTCCGGACGACTATGGCATGTCTATCGGTGCCAAGATCGGCCGCGCGCCTGAACCGGCCCACGAGATTGTGTCGCTCTTCGACTATCGCATGCGCCATGCCTGCTACAAGGCCGACCCTGACCTTCAGGCTGCCCATGCTCGTGCACCTTGGATCGTCGTCTGGGATGACCATGAGACGGCCAATGACAGCTGGACCGATGGGGCCGAAAACCACCAGCCGGAGACTGAAGGCGATTGGGCCACGCGCAAGGCTGCGGCTTTGCGGGCCTATAATGAGTGGATGCCCATCCGCGATCCGGCGGAGGGTCAGTCGCTCTCGGCCATCAACCGCTCGTTCTCGTTCGGCGATGTTGCCAGCCTGATCATGACCGAGACCCGTTTAACGGCCCGCGATAAGCAGCTAACCTTTGGCGCCGACCTGATGGTCAAGGGGCCTGATGGCCAGTTAGGGTTTGACGAAGCCACCTTCAACGCCAAGCTCAATCACCCATCGCGCCAACTGATGGGCCCTGCCCAAGAGGCTTGGCTGGGTCAGGAACTGGACCGTTCGGTTAAGGCGGGCCAGACGTGGCAGGTGCTGGGCAATCAGGTGGTCATGGCCCGTGTCAAGGGTCCGCAGCTGGCTAAGGTCATGGGCCCCGAGGCTTGGAGTGCGATACTGGCCAAGGCTCCAGTCTATTACCGCGAGCAGATGATCAAGTCGGGGGCGCGTAACGACCTTGAAGTTCCCTACAATCTCGACAGTTGGGACGGCTATCCGGCGGCCCGCGAACGGGTCTATGATCTGTTTAAAGCTACCAAGGCCCACCCGATCGTCCTGTCTGGCGACAGTCACGCGTTCTGGGTCAATGCCCTGTTTGACGCCTCGGGTAAGGCCCGCGTCGCGGCCGAATTTGGCGTGACGGGAATTACCAGCCCCGGTCTTGGTGATGCCTTGCCCGATGCCCCGGTCAATGAGGCCTATGTCAGCCGCAATCCAGAGGTACTGTTTACCGATCAGTCGGCCAAGGGCTTTGTGCTCCTGACCCTGACCAAGGATAGTGTGCGTGGTGATCTAATGGCGGTCTCTACCGTGGTGCGGAAAGAATTTGAAACCAAGACCCTATCGTCCTGGGTCGTGACGCCTGAACAGGGCGGGGGTGTGGGTCTGCTCAAGCGGGTCTGAACCCTCAGGTGGCGGCTTGGGCTTGAGGCCGTGACCTTTGCCAAGCGCCCCAAGCAAAGACTGCCACGCCGGTCCAGATAAAGACGAAGGATAGGGCGCGCAGAGGCGTGAAGGCCTCGCCATTGGCCAGCCCGATAGCGAACTGCACCGTTGGGCCGATGAACTGTAGGAACGACATGGTCGACAGCGGAATGCGCCGCGCCGCCCAGCCAAAGGCCGCTAACGGCGCTACGGTCGCGGGACCAAGCAGCAGGAGCAGGCTGGTTGCGCCAAGGCCCTGGCCCAGATGGCCTTGGCCATGCATTTGCAGCCAAATCACATAGGCCAGACCCGGCACGGTCAGGATTAGACATTCGATGAAGAGGCCGCTCTGCGCATCGGCGGCGATCTGCTTACGCAAGATCCCATAGAGACAAAAGGATAGGGCCAGCGCCAGCGACATGAAGGGCGGATGGCCCAGCGCCGCGGTCTGGAAAAGGACGCCGATCACCGCAAGGCCGATGGCCACCATACCAACCCTGCTGATCCGCTCGCGAAACAGCAAGGCCCCGGCCAGCATATTCATCAAGGGGTTGATATAGTAGCCGAGGCTGGCCTCCAGCGTATGGCCGCTATTGACTGTGATCAGGAACAGCAGCCAGTTCAGGCCGATCAAAAGGGCCGAGAGGGTCAACCATCCGAGCAGCTTGGGATCGCGCAGGATGGCCATGACCTGGCCACCTTGCTGCGAGAGCAGCACCAGAGCGCCAGCCCAAAACACGGACCAAAGGGCGCGGTGACCGGTAATCTCCCAAGGGGAAATACCGCTGCGGCCCATGGCTTGGAACATCAGGGGCATCAATCCCCACATTAAATAGCAAGAAATGGCCGCAGCGACCGCAGCGCGCTGTTCCTTGGCTGCGGCCTCTGGACTCACGAGCCTGAACGCTCCAGCAGACCTCTGCGGTCGAGAAGCTGAGCGATCTGAACGGCGTTGAGGGCCGCGCCCTTGCGCAGGTTATCGGACACGCACCACAGGTTCAAGCCGTGTTTGACCGTCGGGTCCTTGCGGATGCGGCTAATGTAGACCGCATGCTCACCGACAGATTCGACCGGGGTGATGTAGCCGCCCGCTTCGCGGCGATCCAAGACCACAACGCCGGGGGCTTCGCGTAGGATCTCGCGGGCCTCGTCCTCATCCATAGCGGTTTCAAACTCGATATTGACCGCTTCAGAATGGCCGACAAAGACGGGAACCCGCACGCAGGTGGCGGTGAGCTTGATCATCGGGTCGAGAATCTTTTGGGTCTCGACCGTCATCTTCCACTCTTCTTTGGTCGTGCCGTCGTCCAAGAAGTCGTCAATATGAGGAATGACGTTGAAGGCGATCTGCTTGGAGAACTTCTTTGGTGGTGGTGCACCCAGGACGAAGACGCCCTTGGTCTGGTTCCACAGCTCGTCCATGCCTTCCTTGCCCGCGCCAGAGACGGACTGGTAGGTGGAGACCACAACCCGCTTGATCCGGACCTCATCATGCAGAGGCTTTAAGGCCACAACCAGTTGCACGGTCGAGCAATTAGGATTGGCGATAATGTTCTTCTTGCGGAAGCCCTCGATGGCGTCGGGGTTCACTTCCGGCACGATTAGCGGAACGTCCGGATGCATGCGCCATGCCGAAGAATTGTCGATGACCACGGGGCCAGCCGCACCGATCTTTTCAGACCATTCCTTGGACACAGAGCCGCCAGCAGACATAAGCACAATGTCCACGGTCGAGAAATCGAAGCTATCCAGGGCCACGCACTTTAGGGTGCGTTCGGCGTAGGAGACCTCCATGCCGACGGATTTTCGTGATGCCACGGCGTGGATTTCATCAATGGGGAACTCCAGTTCCTCAAGGATGTTCATCATTTCACGGCCCACATTGCCGGTGGCGCCGACGACGGCCACACGGTACCCCATCGCATTACTCCTCTGTCTCTTAAAGAGAGGCCGGAGCGATACGCTTCAATTGCCTTGGGTGCAAGACGGGGATGGCTGATTCGGCCCCGCGCGCTCTCAGCGTTGCATTCGCGCCGCGCCCAACTGTCCGTGCCCCGCATTTTTTGCGATGACAGCGTAATCATTGCCAGACTCGCCCTTGGGGGGTTTGCCCCGGTCGTCTTGATCTTCTAAACGGTTTTTAACGTGACCTATTGGGCTTGGTCCCCGCCCACCCCTTTGGGCTGAAACCAGCAGTTCACGGTGCTCGATGATGGCGTAAATCGTCGAAGTGATTGGGACCAGTAGCGGATCGGACGGCACTTTTAGCCGTCTGATTTTGTTATATTTGTTATCGATTGCCGCCAGTTCAGTAGGGCGTGGTCGGATCGAATTGTGGAGACGACCCTGTGACGAATGCTTCCTCTGTTCCCGGACTTGAACCTGCGCCAACGACACATGCTAAACTGGTCGCTTGGGTCCGTGAGATCGCCGCCCTGACGACCCCCGATCGGGTCCATTGGTGCGATGGCTCCGATGCAGAATGGGAACAGTTGACCGCAGTGCTGGTTGCTTCGGGCACCATGATGCGTCTCGATCCGGCAAAGAGGCCCAACTCCTTCGCCGCCAACTCTGATCCGCGCGATGTGGCCCGCGTGGAAAGCCGCACCTTTATCTGTTCAGACAAAGAGATCGACGCCGGTCCGACCAACAATTGGCTGGCGCCAGACCAGATGCGCGCCAAGCTTGAGGGCCTGTTTGCAGGCTGCATGAAGGGTCGCACCCTCTATGTGGTGCCCTTCAGCATGGGTCCGATCGGCTCGCGCATCAGTGCGCTGGGCGTTGAGATCACCGATAGCGCCTATGTCGCCGTCTCGATGCGCGTCATGACCCGGATGGGCACAGCCGCGCTCGAAGCCATTGGCGAGGATGGGTTCTTCGTGCCTGCGGTTCACAGTCTTGGCGCGCCCTTGGCCGAGGGTCAGGCTGATGTGCCGTGGCCCTGCAATGACGACAAGTACATTGTCCACTATCCCGAGACCCGCGAGATCTGGTCCTACGGGTCAGGCTATGGCGGAAACGCCCTGCTCGGCAAGAAGTGCTACGCCTTGCGCATCGCCTCGGTGATGGCCCGTGATGAGGGCTGGCTGGCCGAGCATATGCTGATCCTCAAGCTGACCTCGCCGAAAGGCACCGTTCATTATGTGACGGCAGCCTTCCCCAGCGCCTGCGGCAAGACCAATCTGGCCATGCTGCAGCCCACCATCCCAGGCTGGAAGGCCGAGACCATCGGCGACGATATTAGCTGGATGCGCTTTGGCGACGACGGACGGCTCTATGCCATCAATCCAGAGGCGGGCTTCTTTGGCGTGGCTCCCGGGACCGGCAGGCACACCAATCGCAACGCCATAGAGACCCTTCACGCCAACACCATCTTCACCAATGTCGCGACGACGCCAGATGGTGACGTCTGGTGGGAAGGCCTGACCGATACCCCGCCTGAGGGCCTGACCGACTGGAAGGGCCGCGCTTGGACCCCTGCCTTGGGCGAGCCTGCGGCCCATCCCAATGCCCGTTTCGCCGCCCCTGCTGGCCAATGCCCCACCGTCGCATCGGAATGGGAAGACCCCAAGGGCGTGCCAATCTCGGCCATCCTGTTCGGCGGGCGGCGGGCCTCGGCCGTGCCTTTGGTGACCGAAGCCTTCAACTGGCAGCATGGGGTGTTTTTGGCCTCGAACGTAGCCTCTGAAGGCACGGCTGCGGCGGAAAATAAGGTCGGTGAGCTGCGCCGCGATCCCTTCGCCATGCTGCCCTTCTGCGGCTACAATATGGGCGACTATTTTAATCATTGGCTCTCCATTGGCCAACAGGCCGATGCAGCCAAGCTGCCGCGCATCTATTTCGTCAACTGGTTCCGCAAGGACGAGGGCGGCAAGTTCGTCTGGCCGGGTTACAGTGAAAATAGCCGCGTCTTGAAGTGGATTGTCGAACGTCTCGAGGGTACGGCGCAGGCTCAGGCCACGCCGATCGGCAATCTGCCGGCCAAGGGCGCAATCGATATATCGGGTCTGAATCTGTCTGAAGCTCAGATGGACCTGCTCCTGTCCGTTGACCGAGATGTTTGGCGCGAAGAGGCGTCCTTGATCCCGGCCGCCTATGACCGGTTTGCGGACCGCTTGCCAAAGGCCCTTTGGCAGGAACTTGACGCCCTGATGGAGCGGCTTGAGGCTGACGATGCCCCTGCGCCTACGCGCCACCTGCAGGGTGAACTCAACTAGCCAGCCGTCACGACCTGTGGGGCGGCGCTGCATCGCCGCCCCAGCCCTTTTGCGGCTAGGCAGAGCTCTCGCTCTTCTCTTAGAACTTCATGATTAAATGAGTTGTTTACTGGCCTGTGTCATTTAGGGGGTTATAGCTATCGTTTGGTGGGACCTTTGATTGCGTGGGCAAGCCCATGAACGGGGTTGCAGCAAAGGAGGCCTTTGCCGAGTTGGCCGATAGGGTCAAGGCCGCCGCCCACGCCAAGATGCGCGCCTTTAGTCAGGCGGTGGTCGCTAAACCGCAGGCGGACGCCTTCAAGTCCGATGGCCGGGTTCTGGCCATTGGCTCCTCGACCGGTGGTGTTGAGGCCCTGCTGGCCGTCCTGTCGCACTTCCCGGCCAATTGCCCGCCAACCGTGATTACCCAACATATGCCCGCCAGCTTTACGGCCAGCTTTGCTGAGCGGCTCAATCGAAGCTGCGCGGCCTTGGTCTGTGAAGCCAGCGAAGGCGCGCCCTTAGAGGTTGGCCAGATCTATCTGGCGCCGGGCGGGGCTCAGCATCTGGAGGTGAGCGGCCTTGGCCAACTGCGCTGCCGCCTCAAGCCTGCTGATCTGGTCAATGGCCATCGCCCCTCGGTGGATGTGCTCTTTGAGTCTGTTGCGCGCACAGTCGATGGTCAGTCGGTGGGTCTGATCCTGACCGGAATGGGCCACGACGGTGCCAAGGGTCTGAAGATGATGCGTGACGCGGGAGCCTCAACCCTTGGTCAAGACGAGTCTTCCAGCGTGGTCTAGAGCATGCCGCGCGTGGCCTTTGAAATCGGCGCAGTAGAGCGTCAGGCGCCCTTGGAGCGCTTGGGTCCTATGGTGCTTAATCTTTGCGATCTAGACCGGCGGGAGAGGGCGTAATGCCAGCGGCCTCGGGAATTTCTGTTCTCATCGTAGACGACCAAATGACCATGCGTGCCTTGGTTCGCAACGGCCTACAGCAATTGGGCTTCACTGAATTTCGTGACGCCGTAGATGGCGAAGACGCACTGCGCCAACTCACAGCGCGGCCGAGCCATCTGGTCATATCTGATTTCAACATGCCCAAGCTGGACGGACCGGCCCCTTTGCGCGCGATCCGTGGCCATCCCCCAATCGCCAAGACCGCCTTCATTATGCTGACCGGCCGTGCAGACCGCGAGCTGGTCCAGCGCGCCGTGCAGTTTGGGGTCAATAACTATCTGGTCAAACCCTTCACCGTGACCATCTTGAAAGAAAAGATCGAAGCGGTCTTCGGGCCCCTCACATGAGCTTAGTGTCACGCGAACAGGAGCCCATTGCGCTGCCTGAACGACGTGTGCACCTGGTTCAGGGTGAGCACTATGTCACCGATGATCCTAGCGTCATGGTGACCACCATCCTGGGCTCCTGCGTTGCCGCCTGTATTCGCGATCTCTTGGCCGGTCTGGGCGGTATGAACCACTTCCTTCTGCCTGGTGGGGAGGGTGAAGATGTGACGACCGATTCTGTTCGTTACGCCGCCTATGCCATGGAGGTCCTGGTCAATGGCCTGCTGCGGCAGGGCGCCCGGCGTGAACGCTTGCAGGCCAAGCTCTTCGGCGGCGCGCGGGTCATCAGCGGCCTGACCGATATTGGCGAGCAGAATGCCCGCTTTGCTGAGCGCCACCTTAAACAGGAAGCAATCAGCTTTGCCGGCGGTAGCTTGGGCGGCGAACGCGCAAGGCGGATTCAATTCTGGCCCATTTGCGGCCGGGTCCGGCAGATGGCGCTAGCCAAGGATGAGGCCAGTGTGTTTGAAATAGAGCGGCGCACCAAGCCGTCTGCCCCGGTTGACTCCGGCGCGTTGGAGCTCTTTTGATTATGACACCCGTAAGTCCATCCCAGGCGCTCGGCTCCTCTGAGGGTCAGGTCTGCCTGTGCGAGGTGATACAGACTGCAGCGCTTGAGGCCCGTGACCTTGCCGGCATGGGCAATCGGTTCCAAGGGTTGGTGGCAGGACTTATGGCGTCCTCGCAAAGTGCCAATGGCGCAGAGCAGATTGTTCAGGCCCAGGGTCTGGATTCCTTGGTTCAACGCCTGTCGGCCCTGTCGGCCCTGTCGTCCTTTCTTGAAGCCCTAGGTCCGAGCCTTTCGCCGGAATGGACAGTTAATCCGGCCCAAGCCAGTCAAAATCTAACCCTCGATCACTCCGTGCGCCGTTTTGGTCGCCGGGCCGAAGATCGCATTGCCGCGGCGACAAAGCCCGGCGATGTCGATCTTTTCTAGAGGTCAAACATGGCGTCTTCCCCCACCAACCCTAAGGCTAAGATCAACCTCGAGCGGGCCACCGTTTTGTTGATGGAGTCCAGTTCCCAAGGCATGGATATTCTGGTCCAGGTGCTTAATGGATTTGGCGTGCGAACACCGCTCCGGTCGATGTCCGGTGCCTCTGCGATGGAAATGGTCAAGAGCCATCTGTTTGACCTGATCATCATCGACGCACAGCTTTCAGACATGGAAGGCTATGACTTCGTAAAGTGGCTCCGCAGCTCAAAAATTGAGCCAAACTGCGCCGTGCCGGTCATTTTGATGTCCGGCCACACCCAAGTTTCAAATGTGACCAAGGGACGCGATTGCGGCGCAAGCTTCTTGGTCGCTAAGCCCATCATTCCTCGTGTGCTCCTGGATCGGGTGATCTGGGTGGGCCGGGAAAATCGGGTCTTTATTGAGTGCCCCACCTATTCAGGCCCTGACCGCCGGTTCAAATCTGTTGGTCCGCCGCACGGGACCGAAGGGCGGCGCTCTGATGATCTGCCCCTCGAAGTGGGGGTCGCGAACACACCGAACATGTCGCAAGACGCCATTGACTCATTGCTCCAGCCTCAGAAAGCACAGCTGTGACGGTAACAAGACGCCGATTTGAAAACCGGCTTTCCAAATTGATCAAGCTTCCCGGCGGCAAGACCGTTCAGGAGGCGATGGATGACGCCGAAAGCAATATGGAATCCATCCGGGACAAGGTCTTGGGTGCGATGGACAAAAAGGTCCTTCAGCTTCTGGACACTGCAGCGTCGGTGACCGCCGACCCCAATCCTGAGGCCCTGACCAATTGCTACAATGTCGCCAACGAGATCTTTGCTCTCGCCGGGGCCTTCGGCAAGGTGCAGATGGGCGAGGCGGCCTACAGCCTCTGCGAACTGATTGATCGGTCGCGAGAGGCGGGTAAGTGGAGCGATCCTGCCTTCCAAGCCCACATGAGCGCCCTTCGGCTCATGCGCCACGATGATACGGAAGAGGGCCAAGCGGCCCGTAAGGTCGTGTTGTCTGGTTTGAAACGCGTTATCGATGCGGTGACCGGACCGCCGCCCAAGCCGCGGTAAGGCCCCTCGATCGCCTTAATCGCGTTCGACAAGCTTGCCTTGGTCTAGCGCGCGGTAAAAGCAGGACCGAAAACCGACGTGACAGGCACCGCCGTCGCCCTGTGGCAGGACCTTGATCCAGACGGCGTCCTGATCACAGTCTACACGCAGCTCTGTGACCTGTTGGACCTGACCGCTGGTCTCGCCCTTTTTCCAAAGGACTTGGCGCGAGCGGCTGAAATAGTGCGCTTCACCCGTATCGAGGGTGAGCTTCAGAGCTTCAGCATTCATCCAGGCCAGCATGAGGACCTCGCCGGTCTCAGCATGGGTCGCCACAGCCGCGATCAGGCCCTTATCGTCAAAGCGAGGGGCCAACTCAGCACCGCGCGCGAGAGCCTCTTGATTGGCGGCGACGGGAAAGTCTGCCATCCGATCAGCGAGGATTGGCGAGGGCGAGGAAGCGGTCTTGAAGGGCTTGGTTGGTCTTGAATTGGCCCGTGAACCGCGTGGTGATGGTGCTGACATGGCGGTGGTGAACGCCGCGCGTAGACATGCACTGGTGCTCAGCATCGATCAGGATGGCGACACCTGCCGGATCAAGATTTTCGGTGATGGCATCCACGATCTGCTGGGTCATGGTTTCTTGCGTCTGTAGGCGTTTGGCATAGATCTCGACGACCCTCGCCAGCTTGGACAGGCCCACGACCCGGTTGGTCGGCATATAGGCGACATAGGCCTTGCCGATGAAGGGGGCCATGTGATGTTCGCAGTGGCTCTCCACCTCGATGCCGCGCAGCATGACCATATCGTCATAGCCTTGAACATCTTCAAAGGTGCGCGACAGTTCCACTATTGGGTCCTGCTCATAGCCTTGGAACCACTCGCCAAAGGCTTCGACGACGCGCTTGGGGGTGTCGAGTAACCCTTCACGGCGCGGATCATCTCCGGCCCAAGCGAGCAGGGTACGAACGGCCGCCATGGCCTCTTCGCGGGTTGGCTTGATCAGACCTTCTGTGTCTGAACCGAAATTGCCAATGAGGGTCCGGTCTTTTGCCAGAGCATCCATGGGAGAGTCCTTGGGGTTGAGTTGCGCCGGAACGAGGGTTCCGGGATGACGCGTGACACCCTGCACCTCTACGACCAGAAAGCCCGATCGGATCAGTACGGTGGAAACCTGTGATGGCTAGTCGCAGGACAAATAGTTATATGGGCTTAAATTGGCCTTTGGCTAGCCCAACTCAGCCCCAACTTCGTTTTGAATGATGTCCATGACCCTGACGCTCCACGACACCTTGGCCCGCGACAAACGCGCCTTTGAACCCGGCGACCGCAAGCGCGTGACGCTCTATGTCTGTGGTCCGACCGTCTACAACTACGCCCATGTCGGCAATGCCCGGCCGGTTGTGGCTTTTGACGTGCTCTATCGCCTGCTGCGCCGTCTCTATGGCAAGGACGCGGTGGTCTATGCGCGCAACTTCACCGATGTTGACGACAAGATAAATCTTAAGGCTGCCGAGGAAGGCGTCGAGATTAGTGTGATTACGGATCGTTATATCGCCGCCTATCACGCGGATATGGACGCCCTGTTAGCCCTTAGGCCTAATCTGGAGCCTAGGGCCACGGCTCATATGGGCGATATTATCGCCATGATCAGCGGCCTCTTGGCCAAGGGCGCAGCCTATGAGGCTGAGGGCCATGTGCTGTTCGACACCCAAAACTATGACGCCTATGGCCAGCTTTCGGGCCGCAATCTCGATGACATGATCGCGGGCGCGCGCGTCGAAGTGGCCCCCTACAAACGCCATGGGGCCGATTTTGTCCTTTGGAAGCCGTCAAAGCTTTCGGAACCGGTCTGGGACAGCCCCTTTGGTTCGGGACGCCCGGGCTGGCATATTGAATGTTCGGCCATGGTCGAGGCGGCCCTTGGCTCACCCATAGACATTCATGGTGGTGGTCACGACCTGATCTTCCCGCACCATGAGAACGAGATCGCGCAAAGCGTCTGCGCCAAGGCTGGGCCAGGTCATGAGCATCCGGTCTTTGCGCGCTATTGGATGCATAATGGGTTCTTGACCATGGACGCCGAAAAGATGTCCAAGAGTCTTGGCAATGTGCTGCTGGTCCATGATCTGGTGCAGCAGGTGCCCGCAGAGGCGATCCGCTGGGCACTACTATCGGGTCACTATCGCGCGCCGCTGGACTGGACGGCCAAGCTGCTGGAACAGTCCGTCAAGGCGCTGGACCGGCTCTATGGCGTGCTGCAGCGCGCTAAGGCGGTCAATATGGACATCCTCGAAGATGACGAGGTCCTCGCCCCGCTGATGGACGATCTGAACACCCCCTTGGCCTTTAGCCGTCTGTTTGCCTACGCCGACGATCTGGATCGGTCCATTCGCAATGGCACGGAAGATGGGCCAGACCATAAGGGCAAGCTGATGACCCTCGCTGGCGTGATGGGCTTTCTTCAGGCCGATCCAGATGCTTGGTTCAAGGGCGGCGCGGATGAAGATCTCAGCGCGCGGGTCGAGGTTCTGTTACAAACTCGCAAAGAGGCACGGGCCAATAAGGACTTTGCCGCCGCCGACCGAATCCGCGATGAGCTTAACGCTCTCAATGTCGTCGTCATGGACGGCCCGCAGGGCGCGACGTGGCGGTTCCGGGACACGGCAAATGACTAGCTTGCACGCCATTCGATCTGCAAAAACTGGGAAGGGACAATGACCAGCTTTTTTGAAAACCGCGCCGGTATTGCCGCGCCCGCTGGGATCGTTTGGGAGGTTCTCTATGACATCGAGAACTGGACCCATTGGAACCCCCTCTATCCAGAGGTTCAAGGCAGCGTGCGGATTGGTGAGATCTTGACGCTTAAGCAGGTCCTGCCCGGTGGTGAGGAAGAGGTGCTTCGGCCGCGTATTACCGAATGGGTCCCTCACAGCCACATCTATTGGAACATCGCCTGGATGGGTGGCCTGGTCAGGGCTCAGCGTTATTTCGAGATCGAGGCGGTCAGTGATACGGGGAGTATCTTTGCCAATGGAGAGGTGTTCCGCGGCCTGCTTGGCCCCTATGTTGGCAACCGGCTCCAGCGCCGCCTTCGGGCCGGTTATAAGCTGATGGGTGATGCGATGAGAGATCGCGCCCAGGGGCTCTGGATTGAACGGGGCGGCGAGCCCATCTTAACTGAATGATCGACGACCTCTATTCCAGCCGCATTTTGGCCTTGGCCGCCAACATGCCCCGGGCGGGGCGACTGGCTGCGCCCCAAGCTTCATCCGAAAAGGTCGCAAAGCTTTGCGGGAGCCGGATCGTCGTCGATCTGGTTCTGACCGATGGCTTGGTCAGTGATTTTGCCCAAGAGGTTCAGGCCTGCGCCTTGGGCCAAGCCTCAGCGGCGATTTTGGGGGCCAATATCATAGGCGCCACCGTCGGCGAAATCCGTCAGGCGCGAGACGCTCTAAAATCCATGCTCAAGCAGGCCGGTCCAGCGCCTGAGGGCCGGTTCGCAGATTTGGGTGTTCTCGCACCCGTAAAAGACTATCCAGCCCGTCATGCCTCAACGCTCTTGGCCTTTGAGGCGGCTTTGGAGGCTGCGGTCACGGTTTGCCCATAAAAAGTGCCCTGATCGACACATATGCGCTGTCTTTTGCGCCCCATGCGGTTGGCGCAATTATGTGGGGATGGTACGATGGACACTCTGTGGTGTTGCATTGAATCGGTATGATGGCGATATGAGTGGCCTCTATGACCGTACTGTCAGCTTCGGGCTAAGGGCCTACAAGCTGATCCTATCGCCTCTGATCGGGCGGCAGTGCCGGTTTGAGCCAAGCTGCTCGCAATATGCGGCAGCGGTCCTGATTGCCCACGGTCCCATTCGAGGGGCAGGGTTGGCCTTCAAGCGAATCTGTCGCTGCCGTCCGGGCGTACCTTGGGGTTATGATCCGCCTCCGCCGGGCGTGCGCGAGGCGACGATGGCGTTAAGGGATGGTCGTAAGGCCGCTCCTGTTTGGAAGTGTGATGAATGATTGATCTTGTCTTTCCTGACGGTTCGGTACGGTCCTACCCCGTCGGGACCCGTGGCCGTGATGTGGCTGCGGGCCTTTCCAAGTCGCTCGAAAAGAAAGCCGTTCTCATCAAGCTGGACGGGACGCTGCTCGATCTCGACCGTCCCTTGACCGCTGACCTGCTGACCGAGGGAAAAATTGAGATTCTGACCCGTGATGCTGAGGACGCCCTCGAGGTGATTCGTCACGACACGGCTCACGTCCTAGCCCAAGCTGTTCAAGAACTGTTCCCCGGCACCCAGGTGACCATTGGTCCGAACGTCGAGAACGGATTCTATTACGACTTTGCCCGCGGCGAGCCCTTTAGCCTGGATGATCTGCCAAAGATCGAGGCGCGTATGCGCCAGATCGTCGAGCGCGATGAGCCCATCCGGCGTGAAGTGGTTGACCGCGACGCTGCCATTGCCGAATTCGAAGCGATGGGCGAGGCCTATAAGGCTGAGATCATTCGTGGCCTGCCAGACGAGGAGACGGTCACTGTCTATCATCAGGGCGCGGCTTGGAAGGATCTATGCCGCGGTCCGCACCTGCCCTCGACCAAACATGTCGGCAAGGGCTTTAAGCTGACCAAACTGGCCGGAGCCTATTGGCGCGGCGATCAGAACAATGCCCAGCTGCAGCGCATCTATGGCACGGCTTGGGCGTCTGAGGCTGATCTCGCCGAGCATATGACTCGGATCGAAGAGGCCGAAAAACGCGACCATCGGCGCATCGGCCGGATTATGAACCTGTTCCACCTTCAAGAAGAGGGCAAGGGCATGGTGTTCTGGCATCCGAAGGGCTGGGCCCTCTATCGGACGCTCGAGGCCTATATGCGCCGCCGCCTGGAAAAAGAGGGCTATCAGGAGGTCAAGACCCCTCAAGTCCTCGATCGGTCCTTGTGGGAGAAATCGGGACACTGGGAAAAGTTCGGCAAGAACATGTTTGTCTGTGAGACGGACGAGGGCGATACGCTAGCGGTCAAGCCGATGAACTGTCCTGGGCACGTTCAGATCTTTAATGTTGGTCAAAAGTCCTATCGCGATCTTCCCCTGCGCATGGCCGAGTTTGGCTCTTGTCACCGGTACGAGCCCTCAGGCGGCCTGCATGGGATCATGCGGGTTCGGTCCTTCACGCAGGACGACGCCCACATCTTCTGCCGCGAAGAGCAGCTCGAGGAAGAGACCACGCGGTTCGTGGCCCTGCTCAATTCAGTTTATGACCAACTCGGCGTCACATTGCACAGCATCAAGCTGGCCTTGCGTCCCGACGTCCGGGCTGGTTCCGACGAGGTCTGGGATCAGGCTGAGGCCAAGCTGGAGCGTGCGGCGACGGCTGCCGGTGTCAGCGTCGAACTCATACCTAACGAGGGGGCCTTCTATGGTCCAAAGCTGGAATTCCACCTGCGCGACGCCATCGGCCGAACTTGGCAGTGCGGCACCCTGCAGTTGGATTTTGTAACACCAGAACGTCTGGATGCAGAATATATCGCTGAAAATGGAACAAAAGTGCGCCCGGTCATGTTGCATCGCGCGATTTTGGGCACTTTTGAGCGGTTTTTGGGCATATTGATCGAAAATTATGGCGGCGCTTTCCCACTTTGGCTTGCGCCGGTTCAGGTGGTTGTGGCAACCATTACTTCAGACGCTGATGATTATGCGCGCACTGTAGCGGCAGCCTTGGCGGCAGTGGGACTACGCGTGGAAACGGACCTTCGTAACGAAAAAATCAACTATAAGGTCCGTGAACATAGTCTCACCAAGACCCCAGTAATTTGCGTTGTCGGCCGTAAAGAGGCCGAGACGGGTCAGGTTGCCTTGCGTCATCTCGGTTCGGACGGTCAGACCATATTGACGCTGCAAGACGCGCTGAGCACCCTGGCGCATCAGGCCACTCCCCCAGACCTGATGGAGCCTGCTGCGGCATGAACCAACTGGTTGGCATTCTAAAGGCGACCACAGGCCTCGTGCAGGCGACGGAGTCTCGAGCTCTTGTCCAATGTCGCGTGTCTGTGATCATGGTGGTGTACCGCACCGGGCCAGCCTTGATGTCCAGTCTGCAGCATGTCTTGGATGAGGCCCTCGTCGATGATTTCGTCATCATCGATAATGGCTCACCCCAAGACGATGAGATCTTGCTCCGGGCTATTGCCGAGCGTGAACCTAAGGTTCAGCTGATCCAAGGCCATGGGAATGTCGGCTTTGCGTGCGGAGCCAATA
This sequence comes from Caulobacteraceae bacterium, assembly GCA_040399645.1. Taxonomy (GTDB): domain Bacteria; phylum Pseudomonadota; class Alphaproteobacteria; order Caulobacterales; family Caulobacteraceae; genus CAISGS01. The sequence goes on from JBBARR010000001.1 coordinate 176,942, forward strand.
TGGGCGCTAAGGCCGCCAAGGGCCGGGCGCTCGTATTCCTGAACCCCGATGCCTTCTTACAGCCCGACTGTATTCGGCAGTTGGTTTTGGCCACTGATGGCCAGCCCTCGCCCTGTATTGTTGGCGCGCGGGTCTTGAACAAGGATGGCACCGAGCAGCGCGGATCGCGGCGCGGCGAAGTCTCTCCCCTGACCACGATCTTGACCTTCAGCCATTTGGCAAGCTGCATTCCTAGCCTGTCACCTTTTGAAATCCATCGGGAAAAGCAGCCTCTACCCACAGGTCCGATCGCTGTTCCGACCGTGTCTGGTGCCTGTTTCTGCGCCAGCCAACTTGATTTTGAGCGGTTGGGTGGCTTCGATGAAGCCTATTTCCTGCATGTTGAAGATATCGACCTGTGCTGGCGCGCACGGCGCTTGGGCGGAACTGTGATTTTCCAGCCTCACGCTGAGGTCATTCACCTTGGCTCCACCAGCCTGACCCATCCGGTTAAGGTTGAATATTGGAAGGGCCTGGGCCTTGCGCGATATTTCCGCAAGCGCGCAGACAATCCTTGGCGGCGGATTTCAGCGACGCTCATGTCGCCATTGATTCTGCTGGTCTCGGTCTTAAGACCCCTCTTGCGCCGTCGTCAGCGCTAAAGCGCTGTCTTTAAGGAAAAGGCCCCCGCGCGGGCCAGTGATGAGGGCGGGGTCTTACCCAAACGCTCACAGATCCATTGTCCGGTCTGAATGAGCCCCTCCAAATCCAAGCCGGTCTCAAACCCGCCCCGGTGTAGCATATTGACCAGATCCTCTGTGCCGATATTACCGGTCGCGGCAGGTGCAAAGGGACAGCCGCCAATCCCGCCGCACGAGGCATCCAAAATATCGACCCCCGCCTCAACCCCAGCATAGGCATTGGCAAGGCCGGTGTTTCTTGTGTCATGGAAGTGGAGGCGAAGGGGCTTTTCGCCAATGACTTTACGCACCGCTTCAACGCGCCGACGCACCATCCAAGGGTCAGCCGCCCCGATCGTATCGGCAATGGCCACCTCATCGACCCCCAGAGCCGCCGCCTCTTGGCATAGGCTGGCGACCCGATCCTGTTCGATCTCGCCGTCAAAGGGGCAGCCAAAGGCGGTGGACAGGGTCATGGTCACGGGCGGGCCTCCGTTGGCCTTCTTCAGCTCCATAATCTGAGCCAAGACCGCCATCTGTTCGTCGGTCGTCGAGCCTTGATTGCGGATGCCGAACCCATCACTGGCGCAAACCACGACATTGGCCTCGTCACAGCCTGATGCGACCGCGCGCTCCCAGCCCTTGAGGTTTAGGACCAGCCCAATGCGGGACCGGCCCCCAGTGGGGCTCAGCGCGGCGGCGATCTCTTCGGCACCGGCCATCTGGGGCACGCGGCGCGAATTAACGAAGGAGACCGTCTCTATCCGTTGAACGCCGCAGGCCTCGAGCCGCGCGATAAAATCGAGTTTTTCGGCCGGTTCGAGCAGGACGCTTTCATTTTGCAGCCCGTCGCGCGGCCCGACCTCGACCACCGTGATGAAGCGAGACATTAGCGAGGCTCCGCAGTGGGGGTGTCGGATAGGGGGCGATAAAGGGTCAAGGTCGTTTCCCGGCCATTAGAATAGTTCAGACCGGAGACGGTTCCCGCCTTTTCGGCTCTGGTTCTATTGTGGGCCATAGCCTTGTCGAAATCGGCCTGTTCGCGGCTTTCCACGATGGCGGGTCGACCTTGGCGAAGGGCTGCGGCAGCAGCGGCTCCATCGCCCAAGATTGTATTGGTGCCAAGGGCAAAGACCAGACTGGGCTCTGCATAGCCTGCCACGGTCACCGGCCCCGTGATCAGGCCCGAGCGTGGGGCCAGACCCGCCCGATCAAGCGCCTTTGCGGTGCGGTTGGACAGCATCAGCGGATCCAGTCCAGGCACCAAGACGCCTGCGAGCACGCCATGGGCGGCAATGCCCAGTCCGCCTGCAAAGGCTAAGGCGGCGACAGGCGCATTGCGAACCAAGAGGAGCGCGCCTGCAAGGCCGGCTGCCGCGAAGAGGGCTGCGCTCAGGGCTGCTGGCGTCAGGTCGCCGGGACCGCCATAGCGCGCTAAGGCCATGATGCTGACGCTCGCAAAGACGGCGGCTCCAAGCACGGACAGGGCTGCACCACCATAGCGACCAACCCGGCCGATCTGCTGTTGGCTTGCCGCAGCGATCAGCCAAGCCAAGGCCCCATAGGTCGGCAGGGTATAGTGGACAAGTTTGGTCGGCATGGCTTCGAACGCCAGCCAAGACGGGATCAGCCAGCAAAGAGCGAACCGCACGCCGGACTCTTTGCGATGGCTCCAGCCCAGGATCAGGGCTGCAGGAAGCAAAAAGCCCGATGGAAAGGTTAGGAACGGGGCGAGCAGACTATGGAGCCCGGTTGGCGCGCCATGGCTTTCGTGACCCCCAGCCAACTTGGGCGCAAGATCGCCGCCGATGGCCGCGCCCCAGAAGGCTCCGTCCGTGGCTACGGTAATGGCAATGGCCCAAGGCCCGACAATGGCGGCAAAAATCACCAGACCCCAGATCCAGCCTAGGTCCTTGGCCCACGGGGCCTTGCGATCTGCGGTCCAGAGGGCAAGGCCGCTGAGCGCTACCACCATCGGTCCGACCGGACCCTTGACCAGGGTTGCAACCGATAGGCCGAGCCAGAACAGAATCCGCGTTCGCCAGCCTTCGGTGCCTTCACCGCGCGAGGCGGCATAGAGACGACCAAGGGCGGCCATGGCCAAGGTCGTGGCCCCGCATAGAACTGCGTCGGTCTTAGCAATGGAGGCCTCGGTTGACAGAAGGAAAGTTGCGCCCAGAACGGCTCCGGCGATCAATCCCCCTCGCGGACCAAAGAAGGCCGCCGCGCCCCAAGCGCAGGCCGCCGCCGCCAGCATCGCACCGAGCAATGATGGAATACGATAGGCCCAGATTTGGCGGGCCTCGACGCCTGAAAAGAGGCTAACACTGGCCGATTGGAGCCAATGGATGCCGACAGGCTTCTTATCGCGCGGTTGGTCCTGATAGTTGATTTTGACGAAGTCTCGGGTCTCGAGCATTTGCGCCGTGGCCTGAGCAAAACGCGATTCATCGCGATCCAGAGGCGGCAGGGCAAAGACGCCCGGCAAGCCAGCGATCATGGCGATCAACGCCGCCACTATAGGGCCGCGCGCCCCGCTCGACCAACGATCCAGAAAGGAGTTCATCATTGGGCCAAGATAGCGCCGAAATTTGCATCCGTCTTGGTCTTGCATCGCCCCTCTGCCCTTGGCTACCGAAACCGTCTATGAGGGGAGTGAATTTGGATAGGATCCCATGACCCCTGACGTTTCTATCGTGGTGCCGGTGTTCAACGAAACTGGCAATGTCGGCCCTCTGGCGCGCGAAATCGCCGCTGCTTTTGCGGGCCAGGCCTATGAGATGATTTTCGTCGATGATGCTAGCACCGATTCTACCCGAGCCGATCTGAATGCCCTGAAAGCAGAATTACCAAGCCTTCGCGTCCTGTCCCATCAGCGTAACAGCGGTCAGAGCCGCTCGGTTCGCACGGGCATCTTGGCCGCCCGGGCTCCTATCGTGGTGACCATGGATGGCGACGGCCAGAACGATCCCGCCGATGCGCCGCGCCTCGCTGCGCGTCTGGTCGCGAGCCCTGATCAGGTCGCATTGGTCGGTGGCCAGAGGGTCAAGCGGCAGGACAGTTTTGCCAAGAAGTTTGCGTCCAAGGTCGGCAACGGTGTGCGCAAGCGCCTGCTCAAGGATGGGGCCGCCGATACGGGATGCGGCCTAAAGGCCTTTCGGCGCGAGGCCTTTTTGCGCCTTCCCTATTTCGATCACATCCACCGCTATTTGCCCGCCCTGATGCTCCGAGAGGGCTATCAGGTCGCCTTTGAACCGGTCGGTCACCGCGCGCGGATGGCGGGGGCCTCAAAATATACCAATCTTGGCCGCCTCTGGGCGTCGCTGTCAGACCTTTTGGGGGTCATGTGGCTCAATAGCCGCTCACGCTTGCCTGGAACGGTGGCGGAGGACTAGCGTCCTAGGTCAGGACCGTGAAGATCAAGGTTGCGACCAGCACATCAAACAGGCGCGGTACCAAGAGGCTGATGGGCCGAGCCACGGGACGGATGGGGTAGATGAAGGCCATGAGGGGCTCCGGCAAGGACCTGTCGATCCGATGGCCGCAGCAAGATCAGAGCCAGTCATGGCTCTGACTCATGATTCAACAATCACATGTAATTGTTGAATATTTATTCGTGCCGAGTTTTGACGTCCGCGCTTTGGCCAGCCGATCTTGCCGGGGGGGGGTGGTTTTGACTCGGCGCGGTTTGCCTAGGGCGTGGTCTTGGCGTCGGGTGTGTAGCGCCGGTACCAATCGACAAAGCGCGGTAATCCCACCTCAAGTGGCGTGGTTGGATGATAGCCCGTGACCGCTGCGATCTTGGAAATGTCGGCGAAGGTCGCGGTCACGTCCCCGGCCTGCATATCAGTGAAGATCTTCTTGGTGGGGAGGCCGATGGCCTGTTCGAGAATTTCGATCATCTTTAAGAGCCCGACGGGCTGACTATCGCCAATATTATAGACCTGATGGCGCTCGGCCCCTTTGCCGGAAGGCGGGCAGGGGATCAGGCCAAGGATGCCGTCGACAATGTCGTCCACATAGGTGAAGTCGCGGGCCATCTGGCCCTGACCAAAGACGCTGATGGGCCGCCCCGCAAGGATCTCGCGGGTGAAGCTGTAATAGGCCATATCCGGGCGGCCCCAAGGACCATAGACCGTAAAGAACCTCAGGCCCGATTGGGGCAGGTCATAGAGATGGGCATAGGAGGCGCTCATCAACTCGCAAGAGCGCTTTGTCGCAGCATAGAGTGAGGCCGGGGCGATGGCGGGGTCCTGCTCGCTAAAGCCCTGACCGTTCAGGGGACGGTCACCATAGACTGAGCTGGACGAGGCATAGATCAGATGGTTCAGGCGCGGCGCATGGCGGCAGGCTTCCAGCACGCTGAGATGACCGGTCAGGTTCGAATGGGCATAGGCAAAGGGATTATCGATCGAGTGGCGCACCCCCGCCTGAGCGGCCAGATGAATGACGCAGTGGGCGCCGCTATTCTTGACCAGTGCGGCCATGGCATCGGTGTCGGTAATATCCATCCGCACCAGTCTGAAGCCCTTGTGCGGGGTCAGGGTCGCGGCGCGGGCCTCCTTCAGGGCTGGATCATAATAGGCGTTGAAACTATCGACGCCGATGACCTCTTGGCCCGAAAGGAGGAGCCGTTCGCACGCGGCCCGGCCGATAAATCCTGCCGCACCGGTTACAAGAAGGGTCATGGATCGCCTAACGCGCTGCAATCGGCGCATCCTCGCCGTATCCAGTAACTGTTTGCCATGGATTGAGCCCGGTTTCTACTGCGCCAACCTTGCTGTATGAAGCCCATCAGCGGGCATCGTGTCCCAACCCGTGCAGGCAGATCATGACTGATAGACCTTCGATCCTCGTGGCCGGCGGCGCCGGGTTCATTGGCGCCCAGACCTGCAAGGCGCTCTATCACGCGGGCTATCTGCCCGTGACCCTCGACAATCTGAGCACAGGCTATCGGGCGGCAGTTCAGTGGGGGCCCTTCCACCGGGGCGATCTGCGCGACCGTGATCTGGTGATAGAGTTAGTCCGCCGATATGACATCAAGGCCGCGATCCATTTTGCGGCCTATAGTCTGGTTGGTGAGAGCGTGGCCAATCCGGCCAAATATTATGACAATAATGTCGGGGCTGCGACCCTGTTCGCTTGCGCCCTGATCGAGGCTGGTGTCGAGGCGCTGGTCTTTTCCTCAACGGCGGCCGTCTATGGCGTGCCCGGCGTCTCGCCGATCCCAGAGACCCATGCCACCGTGCCGATCAACCCCTACGGTGCCTCCAAGCTGGCCTTTGAGGGAGCCTTGCACTGGCTTGGTGAGGCCCACGCCTTCCGCTGGACAGCGCTGCGCTATTTCAACGCAGCGGGAGCGGATCCGGACGGCGAAGTCGGTGAAAGCCATGTGCCGGAGACCCATCTGATCCCGCTGCTTTGCAAAGCTTGCCTTGGCACTGGCAAGGGCCTGACAGTCTTTGGGCAGGACTATGACACCCCCGACGGCACGCCGATCCGCGACTATGTTCATGTGGTCGATCTGGCCCAGGCCCATGTGCTGGCTGTTGCGCGCCTGATCGGTGGCGGTGACAGCCGCATCCTCAATGTCGGAACAGGTGAGGGGGTAACGGTCATGCAGATGATCGAGGCGGCCGAACGTACCCTCGGTCTCAAGGTGCCCTATCAGGTAGGCCCTAGGCGGGCTGGCGATCCACCGAGCCTCGTCGCCGACAGTCGCCAGCTTAAGGCCCTACTCGGCTGGAAGCCGGTCTGTTCGGATCTCGACAGCCTGATCCGCGACGCGGCCCTGTGGCAGCGTAATCCGCTCTATTAAGGTCCAGCTTTAAGGTCGGCCGATGCTCGAATAGGCAAAGCCTAAGGCCTGCATCTCGTCGGGGCGATAGACATTGCGCAGATCGACAATGGTCGGGCTCTTTAGCAGGCTCTTGACCCGTTCTAGATCCAGCGCTCGGAACCGGTCCCATTCGGTCAGAATGACCATCACATCAGCCCCTTCCAGCGCCTCATAGGGGCCGGTCTTGAAATCGACATCGCTCAGCAGCCGCTGCGCCTCGTGCATTCCTTCGGGATCAAAGGCTTGAACCTTGGCCCCCAAGGCCTGCAGGGCCGGGATGATATCGAGGGAGGGGGCGTCGCGCATATCGTCTGTATTGGGCTTAAAGGTCAGGCCCAATATGCCCACCGTCTTGCCCGCAACCGAGCCGCCCAGCGCCTTGACGATCCGGCCTGCCATAGCCTTTTTGCGCGCGTCATTGACCTTGACGGTGGTCTCCACGAGGGTCACGGGCGCGCCCGCATCGACGGCGGTCCGCACCAGGGCCAGCGTGTCCTTTGGAAAACACGATCCGCCATAGCCGGGACCGGCATGGAGGAACTTGGAGCCGATCCGGCCATCCAGTCCGATGCCCTTGGACACCTGTTGTACATCTGCGCCGACCGCTTCGCACAGATCCGCGATCTCGTTGATGAAGGTGATCTTTAGGGCCAAGAAGGCGTTGGCGGCATATTTGATCAGCTCAGAGGTCCGCCGACTGGTAAAGACCAGCGGCGTCTCATTGAGGTTCAGGGGCCGGTAGAGCTGGCGCATTACATCGCGGGCGCGCTCATCCTCGGTGCCGACCACGACCCGGTCTGGACGTTTGAAATCATTGATCGCGGCGCCCTCGCGCAGGAACTCGGGGTTCGAGACCACGGCAAATTTCGCGTCGGGACGGCGCTCGCGGATCAGGCGCTCGATCTCATCGCCAGTACCGACGGGGACGGTCGATTTGGTGACAATGACCGTGAAGCCTTCGATCAGGTCGGCGACCTCCTCTGCGGCGGCATAGACATAGGACAGGTCCGCATGGCCATCGCCCCGGCGCGACGGTGTGCCGACGGCAATGAATACCGCGTCGGCCCCGCGCACGGCAGCGGCAGCATCGGTCGAGAAGAACAGCCGTTCTTCGCGCACATTGGTCCCAACCAGCGTCTCTAGGCCTGGCTCGAAGATCGGCATGATCCCGGCCTTGAGCCGTTCGATCTTGCTGGCATCCTTATCGATGCAAGTGACCACATGGCCGAAGTCGGCAAAGCAGGCCCCGGACACCAGTCCGACATAGCCAGTTCCGATCATTGCAACGCGCATGGGGGACTCCGAAGCTCAAGCGGCAAACGCTCCACCGCTGTCTGCCATCCTATGGGAAAAGTCGCAATCACAGCCGATTAAGGCTGATCCGTGCATAAGCGACAAATGTAACAGTCTTTCGACCGTCCGCGATCAGATCATATCCCACTGAAAGGCTTCGCCGCGCGTCAGATCGCGCTTGGCGACCTTGCCCAGCACCGCGTCCAGATGACGCGGTGCAAGGCCAAAGCCGGGGCGGATTGAGCGGACATGGGCGCGGGTTATGACCTCGCCCTTGGCCACGTCGCCAACCACATAGAGCGAGCGGCGGAAGGATATATTGGCCTGTTCGCTACCCAAAAGATCATAGCCGACCTTGCCGAGTGCGCGCCAAGCATCCTTACAGTCGCGGGTCAGGGCGGTGAACTCGGCAGGCTCGAGGCTGAAGGCCGCATCGGGGCCGCCATCAGAGCGGGCCAAGGTAAAATGCTTTTCGATGACGCAGGCCCCCAGTGCCACGGCCGCAACCGAAGCGGCTGATCCGGGCGTATGGTCGGACAGACCCGAAATGACGCCGAATCGCTCGGCCAGATCGGGCACGGTGCGGACATTGGCCTCGTCCATCGGCGCGGGATAGGCGCTGACGCAGTGGAGGAGCACTACGCCTGCGGCTCCGTTTGTCAGGGCTGTGTCTACCGCATCGCCGATCTCGGCCAGATTAGCCATGCCGGTGGAGATGATCATCGGCTTACCGCGCCGGGCCACCGAGGCGATCAGAGGCAGGTCGATCACCTCAAAGGAGGCGATCTTATAGGCCGGGGCGTCTAGGCCTTCGAGTAGGTCAATGGCAGTCTCGTCAAAGGGGGTGGAGAACAAAATCACCCCCAACTGCTTGGCCTTGGCGAACAGGGCCGCGTGCCATTCATAGGGGGTCTGAGCCTCGCCATAGAGGTCATAGAGGGTGCGCCCATCCCAGAGCCCGCCCTCTATGCGAAAGTCTGGGCTGTCATGGTCCAGGGTGATGGTGTCGGGCGTGTAGGTCTGGATCTTGATCGCGTCGGCCCCGGTCGCGGCGGCGGCCCCCAACATCAGCAGCGCCCGGTCCAGGCTGCCATTATGATTGCCCGACAGTTCACAGATCACGAAGGGCTCGTGCGCCAGACCGATTTTGCGGCCTGCGATCTCGATCTCGAGGGGTGGGGCGGCCTTGGAGGTCATTCGCTGTCGTCCTCGTCGGTGATGACCATCGCAACCGTCGCGCGGCCAAAGGCCTTACGGAACGGCTTTCGCGCCATAGGTTTTTTCTCGCCCTTAGCCTTACCGGTGATTTCCTTAAGTTTTACCGACTGCATCATCGATAGGGCTTGGCCGGGGGCACCTTTTTCAGGGTCGCCAAAGGCGCGGCCGTAGGTTCTTACCCGTTCCTCGACCGAGCCGAGAAACTCTCCCTCCCATTCCGAAAGTTCAACGCCGCCCTTGGCAGCGATGCGCCGGGCTTTGCGTAGGGCGTTCAGAGCCTGTCGCTGGGCCATCTGCCGGGCTTGGGCCCTTTGATCGGGAGGGGTTTTCTTCACAGGCCTCCGATCGCCGACAGGTACAGGTCGATCAGCGCTTCTTCTTCCAAACGTTTGGCCCGGTCCTGTTTGCGCAGGCGAACAATCTTGCGCAGGATCTTGACGTCAAAGCCTTCACCCTTGGCCTCGGCAAAGACCTCTTTCATGTCGTTCATGACGGCGGCCTTATCTTCTTCCAGCCGCTCGACGCGCTCGATGATGGTCCGCAGGCGGGTCTGGGCGGCGCCATTGAGGACGTCGACGGAGGCGGAATCGTCAGCCATGAAAAACTCTCATCAGTTGTCAGTAAGGAATTTTGGAACGCCCTGATGACTAGCCCATTTGCGCGGCGGCGTGAACCTGTGAATGGCGAGGATGTTACAACTCAGCCCACGCCTTTCTCGTGTTCCCCATGAAGGAGGGGATCCAGATTGGGGCCAATCGGCCGTTGGAGCTTTGCAGGTCTGGGCCCAGCCTGCGCGGGGGATTAAGGGTGAGCGTAAAGCATCACAAACCTGACGCCTGCGTCATTTTCGTCTTGACGGAAAAGCAACGCTGAGTCTCCATAGCAAAGCCATTCTGCTGGCTCGGCCAGACGGGATAAAATCTCTTTGCGCAAGGTTGCTGCGATGACCGATAAGAACATCACCAAGGACGCCATGTATGACGCCGTGGCCCCGGACAATTTTGAATCGATGCTGGAGCTAGACCGGTACAACAACCGCTCGTCCGCCTTCGACAAGATCATTGCCGCGACCCATGACCATTTCTGGGATCCGTTGGACGTCAAATATATCGATTTTGACGAGCCCTTCGACATGGAGAACGAGCCCCTCGTTCCCGAAGAGATGATCGCGGCCCTGCAAACCGACTATGTGTCCAACCATCTGTCAGACCCCAAAGAGCGTACCCGCTTCATCAACACCATGGTGCTGCACAACTTCTCGTCCATCCTGCATGGCGAGCAAGGGGCCCTGAACCTTTCGGCCTCGCTCTGCCATGTGCTGAAGGACCAGGGCGCGCAGGAATATGCCGCCAACCAGACCCGCGAAGAGGCCCGCCACGTCACCGGCTTTGCGAAGTACATTAAGACTCGCTGGGGACGTCCGCTGGAATGCGGCCCGGTGCTGAAGGACCTGCTGGTTGAGATCATCCATGCCCCTGAGGTCTATAAAAAGATCATCGGCATGCAGATGTTGGTCGAGGGCCTGGCCATGGGTGCCTTTGCCAGCTTCTACAACAATATCCGCGACCCCTTGGGCAAGAAACTGTTGCAGCTGGTCATGACCGACGAGGCCTTCCACCACAAGTTCGGCAAGATCTGGGCCGACCGCACGGTGCCTAAGCTCGACCCCGACGAACATGCGATCATCGAGGACTGGGCCGCGCACTGCTTCCAGACCCTGCTGTTCAATCTGGTCTCTCCAACCCAGCAGATGGCGCTCTATGCCGACTTCGGCCTCGACGGCATGAAGGTCATCGAAGAGTTCCAGAAGGTCATGACCGATGACGTACGCCGCGAAAACATGCGCGAGTCGGCCAACATCTTCCGTGTGCTGATCAAGACTCTGCTCAATGCTGGGATCATCACTGACCGCACCCGCGCCTTCTACGGCATGTATGTCGATATGGAGGAGCTGAAGCTCGAAGGGGATCGCATGGTCGGCGACGACATTGCCGAAGATGGCATCCGTTATCTGCAGGCGATCAACTTTAAGGATCGGGTGGTCGAGTCCATCCGCGTGGCCGCCGAATAGGCCCTCAGCGCTTTAGAGCCGAATAAAAACGCCCCGCCGGGTTCGTCTGGCGGGGCGTTTTTGTGTCTGGGGACTGGCATTTCATAAAAAATGATACAAATCAAGTTCAACTGATCCAAACCCGTCATAGGACCTCTGGACGCAGGAGATAGCCTTGCCCCGTTTTGCCCTCGCTATTCTTACCCTTTGCGTGCTTGCCCTGTCGTCCTTGAGCCTTGGTTCGCAGGCTGTGGCCGCGCCGGTGGGCAATCCCAATGTCCCCGCGCCTGCCAAGCCAGTGGATGTCGATCGCTATGTCGGCCGCTATTACGAACTGGCCCGCTACGAGAACATTTTCCAGCGCGGCTGCGAGGCGGTGAGTGCCGACTATAGCAAGATCCCCGGCGGTATGATCCGGATCGTCAATATCTGCCACGACAAGGGCATGGATGGCCCTTCCCGTTCGGTCAATGGCCGCGCCAAGCTGGTCGAGGGCAGCCGCAATGCCAAGTTCAAGGTCTCGTTCCTCGGCCCAGCCTTTCTTGGCGACTATTGGGTTCTGGACCGGGCCGAAGACTATAGCTGGGCGATTATCAGCGACCGCTCGGGCAAGTTCCTGTGGCTGCTCCATCGCCAGCCCACGCCCGGCCCCGCCGAGATCGCCTTCCTGGTCACCCGCGCCAAGACCCTCGGTTTCAACACCGCCCTCCTGCGGTTCACCAAACAGGCCCCGTTGGCCAAGGGCGAGGCGGCGCGCTAGCCCCTTGCAAAACGAACAAATCCAGAACAAACTATAGCGATGGAAATTGTTCTCGATATTGTCCGGGGGAGCGGGACCGTCGGTTTGCGACCTCAGACGACGCAGTTCGTCACCCGTGGGGCGGCAAGGCTGTTGATTGGGCTGGGCTATGCGCCGGTGGCGGAGGTCAGTCTGCCCAATGGGCGGCGGGCCGATCTGATGGGGCTAGGTCGGCGCGGTGAGATCGTCATTGTCGAGGTGAAGTCCTCGCTGGAAGACTTCCGAGCCGACCAGAAATGGGGCGACTATCTGCCCTTTTGCGACCATTTCTATTTCGCCGTCGCGCCGGAATTTCCGCAACATATCTTGCCGCAGGGCCCGGGCCTGATCGTTGCTGATGGCTTTGATGGTGCGATCTTGACCCCGGCTACACCGGTACCCTTGGCCCCCGCCCGCCGCAAGGCCTTGACGCTGGCCTTTGCCCGTCTGGCCGCCCTTCGCCGGTTGGACGTCTAGTGGCCCCCTAGTGGGCGGCCCTATCATCGGCTAGGCTATCTCCATGGACGCCAAAGACCGCAAAGCCGCCATCGCGGCCTATAAGGAGATGAAGACCCCTGCTGGGGTCTTTGCGGTGCGCTGCGTGGTGGACAGTCAGTTTTGGGTGATGGAGAGCCGGCACCTCGATACCCACCAGACCAGCCTCTGGTTCTCGCTGCGGATGGGCAGCTATCCCGACCGGACCCTACAGGCGGCGTGGAAGAGCCACGGCGAGGCAGCCTTCAGCTTTGACGTGCTGGAAACCCTAGCCGAAGACATTTCACTATCGATGGTCAGAACGGAGCTGAAGATACTATCGCGGGCCTGGAAGGACCGGTTGGCGGCAGAGGCCTAACCTAGGGCGACCCAGCCCAAGTGACCTAACGAGGCGCGCGCTTGGCCAAGATCCGCTGCAGGGTCCGGCGGTGCATGTTGAGACGCCGCGCTGTTTCCGAAACATTGTGACCGCACAGCTCATAGACCCTCTGAATATGCTCCCAGCGTACCCGGTCGGCGGACATGGGGTTTTCCGGTGGGGCTGGGCTGTGATCCTTCTGGGCCAGTAGAGCCTTGGCCACGTCATCTGCATCGGCAGGCTTGGGAAGATAGTCCAGAGCCCCCGCCTTCACCGCCGCCACAGCGGTCGCGATATTGCCATAGCCGGTCAGCATGACCACGCGGGCGTCAGGGCGGGCCGCATGGATCGCCTCAACCACCGTCAGGCCGCTTCCGTCCTCGAGGCGTAGATCCAAAACCGCATAGGCCGGAGCCTTGATCTTTACGGCGGCAACGGCCTCGGCAACGGTCGCCACGAGGATGGGTTCGAACCCCCGCTGTTCTAGGGCTCGGCCAAGACGGGTGCGTAAGGGCGCATCATCATCGAGAACCAGTAGGCTCTTGTCGGCTAGTTCAGCGACTGTAGCGGTAGGGTCGGTCAAGAATTCCCCTTTATTTATAGGGTTACTGTAAGGCCTTTATGGCCGAAGATGCAAACGGGACGAGAGCTTAAGCTATGATGTCGGGCATTAATCGGTCTTCGAGACACGAAATGAGGTCCCGAAGGCCGAGTTTTTTGCGTTTCAGGCGAGTAATCAGCAGAAGATCGGGTTGGGGCATGGTTTCAATCGCGACAATGGCGGCGTCGAGATCTTGATGTTCCTGCCGAAACACGTTGATCTGCGCCTTGATGGCGCTGTCCGAATCCGTGGTCGGTTCGTCATCGTTCATGCTGACATACCCTTTGCAGCCGGCGTGATCGGAAGCCAATTATAGCAAAGCTAACTCTTGGTTCAAAGGTGCTTTGATAACCCCATGAGGCTGTTTGTGGGTGCTGATGGGGTCCAAAGGGCGGTCGCCTGTTCCAGAGCCTGCTGGACCGGGACGGAGATGGAAGGGCAATCTAGGGCTAAGGCCTCTAGGGCCAGCATCAGGGTCTGCTCGGCCGCCAACTCGACCGCCTTGACCTGCTCGCGCAGGGTCTCTCTCAGATCGTCAGCGACCCCAGCAAAGGTGGGCTTTAGGGCGCGCCTTACCGCTCGTACCGGCGTGATGAAGGCGCGCTCCCAACGCCTCGCTAGATCCGCACCCTTGGCCAGTGTGGCTTGATCGAGGCCACGTCCGCTCTGCGCTGCCCAGGCCGCCCAGAGCAGGTAGGGCGTGCACTGGCCTTGATCATCCTGCAGATCGAGACAGGCCTGCCCCACACCCGGCCGGGCATAGGCGCTCAAGGCCCAGTCCCAAAATTGGGTCATAGGGGTGCCATCGGCTCCGAATTTTCAATCGGGCCTATATCCTCGCCCCAGCGCTTAACACCGCCCCAAGACAGGCCAAACAGGTCAAGGCAACGGCCGACCGACTGATCGATCAGGTCCTCGAGGGTCTTGGGTCGTGTGTAGAAGGCGGGCAGGGGCGGGGCGATTATCGCGCCCATCTCGGTCAATGAGACCATGGTACGCAGGTGCCCTAGATGGAACGGCGTCTCGCGCACCATCAGGACAAGACGGCGACGCTCCTTGAGCACCACATCGGCGGCTCGGGTCAGCAGCGTCGAGGTCACGCCTGCGCCAATCTCAGACATGGTTCGTACCGAGCACGGGGCAACGATCATACCTAGGGTCTGGAAAGATCCTGACGCGATGGACGCCCCGACATCGCCGATCTTATGAACCTTTGACGCCTTGGCGCAGACATCCGCAACGGTTAGGCCGGTCTCTTCGGTCAGGGTTAAGACCGAGGAACGAGACATGACCAGATGGCTCTCAACGCCAAGATCCTGGCAGGCTTCGAGCATGCGTACGCCATAGGCCGCGCCTGAGGCACCGGTGATAGCCACCACCAGCCGCTGCGTGGCGGAACGAGAATCTGCGGGACGGGCCATCTAGCCTCCTGAAGCGGTCGCGGCGAATGATCGTCAAAGCAACTGATTGTGATCTGACGCCGACCAAGGTCGGTGATTTACTTCAAGCGCCAATCGCAAGGAGGCGCAACCCAATGACTATTGAAGCGCATATTCGTGAACTCGGTTTCCGGCACGAAAATCTTGATCGCGCAATCCGGGACGAACTGCAACGACCCGCCGCGGATGAATTGCGACTGAGACAACTGAAGCGCCAAAAACTCAAACTGAAAGAACAGATCGAAAGCCTACGCCCGTCCTAAGGGGGACGGGGGTCGTGCCCTATAGACCCAGAACGGCCCTGAGCGCCGAGACCACCCGCTCGGGGTCGCTATCTTTCATTCCGGCAAACAGCGGCAGGCTCAGGCAGCGGCTATAGAAGGCGTCGGCACCGGGCAAGTCGATCAGCCCATAGCGCTCCTGATAGTAGGGCTGGCGATGGACGGGAATATAGTGAACTTGGCTGCCTATGCCCCGGGCGGCTAGGCCGTCCATGACCTGTTTGCGGCTCAGACCCACCGCCTTGAAATCGATTAGGGCGACCATCAGGTGCAGGGCCGGATCCGCCCCTTGGGGTGTGGCAACCAGAGACACCAGGGGTGCAAGCTCGGCCATAGGCTGACGATAGAGCGCGGCTAGCGTCCGCCGACGGGCGGCAAATCGGTCCAGCTTGGCCAACTGACTGATGCCGAGGGCGCAGAGCACATCGGGCAGACGGTAGTTATAGCCGATCTGCGGCATCTCATAGAACCAAGGGTTGGCTTCTCGCCTGTCGTCCTCGGTCTCGTCAAAGGCCATGGCAGTCAGGCTAAAGGCACCCGGTTGGCGCACCATGCCGTGGCTGCGCAGGCGCATCAGACGTTCAGCCAAGACCGGGTCATTGGTGGTGACCATCCCGCCTTCACCGCAGGCAATGGTCTTGACCGGATGGAACGAGAAGGTGGCCATGGCGCTGTGGGTACAGTCACCGATCTGCTCGCGGCCAGAGCCGAAATCCATCGCGGTACCAAGGCCGTGGCAGGCATCCTCAACCACCACCGCGCCCGCCGCCTCGGCCAAGGCACGTATACGCGGCAGATCAGCAGGATTGCCGCCATAGTGGACCGGCAGAACGGCCCGCAGTTTGGCTGCGCCTGCGCCCTGTTCGTTAACATGCGAAATAGCCATCTCGAGCGTGTCAGGGGTCATTAGACCCGTGTCAGGGTCAACATCGGCAAACTGAACCTCCGCATCCTCGAACCGGGCACAGTTTGCTGTGGCCAGGAAGGTCAAGGACGGGGCGATAGTGACCTGTCCGCGCTTCAACCCGAGGGCCATCATAGCCAGATGCAGGGCTGCCGTGCCGTTAGAACAGGCCACCGCATGACGTGCCCCGACCTTGGCCGCAAAGGCCTCTTCGAAGGCCGCAACCCGTGGCCCTGTTGTTAGCAAATCAGCACGCAGGGCCAACGCCACGGCTGCGATATCATCATCATCGATGACCTGCCGACCATAGGGCAAAAAGGCGGCAGCCTTCGTGTCAGCCATGAGCGATCCCAAACAGGTCGAGCAGGGCCTTGCCCTTTAGCCACTCGGTATTGTTATCGCTGGAATAGACAAAGCCATCCTCGACCGTGCTGACGCCTGCTTCACTCAGGAACGGTTTGCGCGGATATTCGACAAAGGCGGGCTCGATCACATAGCGGTCGGAAAGCTTGGCGGTCATCCGTGCGTCATCGCCGGAGATCATGACCTCGTGCAACTTCTCGCCCGGCCGGATGCCGATATTCTTCAAGCCGATACCCGGGGCCATGGCCAGCGCGAGGTCCGTGACCTTCATGCTCGGGATCTTGGGAACGAATACTTCGCCGCCGCGCATTAGGTCGAGTGACGACAGGGCGAAATCAACGCCCTGATCCAGCGTGATCCAAAAGCGGGTCATGCGATCATCGGTGATGGGCAGTTCCGTAGCGCCGTTGGCCAACAGTCGCTGGAACAGGGGCACCACACTGCCGCGCGATCCAGCCACATTGCCATAGCGCACCACCGAGAACCGCGCGCCGATATCGCCTGACAGATTGTTGGCCGCGACGAAGGTCTTGTCTGAGGCCAGCTTTGTCGCCCCATAGAGGTTGATCGGGTTACAGGCCTTGTCCGTCGACAGGGCTATGACCCGCTGGACACGGTTGGCGAGGCTGGCCCAGACCACGTTTTCGGCGCCCAGAACATTGGTATGGATGCATTCAGACGGATTATATTCCGCTGCAGGCACCTGTTTCAGCGCCGCAGCATGGATCACCACATCGACCCCGCGCAGGGCCAAGGTCAGACGCTCGCGGTCACGGACATCGCCCAGGAAGAAGCGCAGCTTACCCATCTGCTCATCGCTCATCTGATCACGAAGATCAGCCTGCATCTCGTACTGCTTAAGCTCATCGCGCGAGAAGATAATCACCTTGCGCGGATTGTAGCGGTTCAACACCGTCTGGACGAACCGCCGTCCAAAGGAGCCGGTACCGCCCGTGATCAGAATGACCTTGTCATCCAATGCGCGGGTCGTTGGCGCAAAGGAGCGATGTCCTGAGGTGTCCATATTGGTCAAGGCGCCTACGCCCCCCTGTGATCTAAGAACAAATTGGTCGTACAGCGTTAGATCATGAACCGAGGGCGTAGATGCCGCCACGGTCGAGGCCGCGCTTGTAGGCGTCGCGTCCCTGCATCCGCGCAAGATAGGCTGTGAGCGTGGGATAGTTCGTCAGTCGTCCGCCGGACGCGGCCGCCTCAAGCACGAAGACATTGTTGATATCGGCGCCGGTCAGGTCGCTACCGATGATGAAATCTCGTCCCTGTAGGTGGCCTTCCATGAAGCTGAGATGGTCGGCAATTTGGCTGCCGATGCGCGGATGAAGCGGCGCGCCTGCTTCACCAAGGCGCGAAACATACATGGCCATCAGCAAGGGGAGCATGGCCGAGCCTTCGGCAAAGTGTAGCCACTGCTGATAGTCTGTATAATCAGATGTGCCTGCCGCAGGACGCAAGCGGCCCGCTCCATATTGGTCGATCACATAGTCGATAATGGCGCCTGATTCGAAGATGGTGCGGCCCTTGTCGACAATCACCGGCGACTTGCCCAAAGGATGGACGGCCTTCAGCGCGTCGGGGGCGAGCCGTGTGACTGAATCGCGCTGGTGTTTAACGATCTCGTAATCCAGGCCGAGCTCTTCAAACAGCCAGAGAATCCGCTGTGACCGGCTATTGTTCAGGTGATGAAGGGTAATCATGGTCTGATCGTCCTAAAATTTCACGCCCGTTCATAGGCTAAGACTAGACCAGATCAGTAGGTCGCACGCCCCTTGCGTTCAAGGAAAACTATCGCAGGCGCTGAAATGCGTAAGTTATGAACCGATATTGCTGACCGTGACCCTAGGGGCGGTCTTTGCGAGGCAAGGCCTCAATCTCCGCAGGCGTCAATTTGGTGACGCCGGTGACCGAGCACCGCTCAGGCCCCAAGGTGCTGGGGACAATCAAAACCGCATCGGTAATGCCCGAACAGATCCAAGAGCTACCGCGCGACTCAACACCAATGGTCTGGGCCCAACGCAGGTCATGACAGGTGCCGAACAGGTCGAGGCGATAGAGGTCCTTAATCCCAACCCGGACATAGACGGCCTGATCACCTGCTTCTTTGAAGCTGCTCATATTGCCTGAATAGAAACATTGCCGGGGTGTCGCGGCCTTTGGCGCGGCCTTAGTCGGTTCGTCAGCCCAAGCGGCTTGTGCAAAGGCAAGAGCCAAGAAAAGGCCGCCTAAAGCCAAAACCTTGCGGGTCAAAATATGCGCAGACATGTGGGATGATCCTTCATCTAAGCGCCCCTAGGAGAACCAAAGATAGGCGCTTTAACGCCCATGTAAATGGTCACGACCGACGCCGTTGACGCTCTGCAAATCGCCCTGGCTCTAACGCCTTGATCACAGCTCGGGGAAGGGGTGATGGATAGCCTAAGCTTACGGCGACCAGATGCTCTGCAAGCAGCGGGGCTAGGGTAAAGCCCCGCGAGCCCAGAGCGCCCAGAACCATCAGGCCCGGCTGATCGGGCATCTGACCCACGACGGGCAACTGGTCCGGAACTGTCGCTCGAAGGCTCGCCCGGGCCTGAACAGCTTGCCCCCCCAACTGGGCCGCCAATTTCGGCAAGCCCGCCTCTAGGACAGCGCGGTTGCGGTCATTGTCGTCCGCGCGGATATCGGTTTGGGTCTCGCCGCGATCGTGGGTGGCCCCATAGAGAACGCCAGATCGTGTGGGCACGGCATAGCCGCCCCAAGCAGCGGCCGTGTGGAGCGCGCCGCTTTCGGTCCAACTGGCTTGGCCCCTCACCGGCACGAACGGCAGGTCGCAGAGCAATGCGCTCGCCCCGGCTCCCGCTGCGACCAAGACCTGATCGACGGTGGTTAGTGCGGCGCCCAGCCCATCGCGCAAGGTCCATTGGCCATCTGGCTCCCGCTGCAGGCTGGCCACTGCGCCTTGAGTTACAGGGCCAAGCCAGGCTTGGAGAATCGACGAAGGCTCAAGGCTCAAGGCCCGCGCCATCCAAAGGCCGCCAACCAAGGCGGTTTCCCCCAGCCGGTCGCCGGACTGAGCCGCATCCAGTCGTTCAAAATCCTGTGGTTCGAAGAGGTCCTGCTCGGTGACAATATCAAACCGCCGCGAATCAGCCGGAGCCGTCTCCAACTGCATCACGCCCTCGGCCAAGATCGCTTGGGGGGTTTCGCGATGATAGACACTCAGGGCATGACCATAGGCCTGAGCATGCAGCATACCCGCTACACCTCCGCCCGCATCCAGTCTCGGGGTCATCAGGGCCGATGGATTGCCTGAAGCCCCAGCGCCAGCCTGCTCTGCCTCGAACAGGCGAACCGCTAGACCGGCGCGGCTGAAAGCCCGCACCAGCGCTGCTCCGGCAATTCCGGCGCCGATCACAGCTACGGTGGGCGCGACTTTTCGTGATTCGATTTGCGTTAGACCGGGCCAAACCGCCTCTAGCCGTTCGCGTTTGCGGCCGAAGCCAGGTCGTTTCTCGACGCTGAAGCCTTGAGCCGCCAGTCCGCGCCGCACAGACCCTGCAACCGTAAATGTGGCCAGGCGCGCGCCGGGCGCTGAACGGGCTGCGACCAGAGCCAAGACCTCGTCGCACCACATCTGCGGATTTACGGCGGGGGAAAACCCATCGAGGAACCAGGTATCTGCCATGCCGGTCCATGAGCCGAGCGCCTCTTCGACCTCCATCACCGCCACATCGATGACAACACGCAGATGCGGCAGGTCGATTCGGTGAAAGCCGCGCGCTTGGCCCGGCCACTGGGCAATGAGCAGCGCCGAGAGGTCCGCCAGTTCTGGCCACGTGCTCAGGGCCCTTATCGCCTGTTCTGCGGTGAGGGGGTGGGCTTCGATTGAAAAGACATGCAGGTGCCCGTTCTTTGGGGCTTGAGCTTGCCAGAGCTGTAGGAGGGCGAGGATGTTTAATCCGGTACCAAAGCCCAACTCTGCGACAACAAAATGCGATCGGTTAGCCCAGGCCTGCGGCAGGCCGCAGCCTTCGAGAAACACGACGCGGGTTTCGGCCAAGCCATCGGCAACCGAGAAATAGACATCACCATAGGTCTCGGAACGGGGAACGCCCTCCTGATCCCAAGTTAGACGGGCGGGTGATACCAGGGTGCGATCAGGATCGAGGGGCGAGGCCATGATGGTCATCTAACCCACAGGGCGCGGGCCGAGAATAGGCAGGCCCTGACAACGAAAAAAGGCCGCCCCGAAGGACGGCCTTTCTCATAAATTTCGCTGTTGAGCGAAGCTTACTTCTTTACGGCTGGTGCAGTTGCATCAGCAGGAGCAGCGGCTGCGTCAGTAGCAGCGGCAGCAGCAACAGCGTCAGAAGCAGGAGCAGCCGATTCGGCCACAGCTTCAGTAGCAGCTTCAGCTGGCTTTTCAGCAGGCTTGCCGCAAGCGGCGACGGTGAGAGCAGCGACGGCAGCGCCGGCGACGAGCAGTTTGCGAAGAACTTCGGAGGTCATATGCCTGGTCCCCTTAGGAGGTTGTAGCGCGACAGTTGCAATCGCGCCTTAGGCCCCAATAACCCGAGATTGGATCATTAGGCAAGGATTCGATTGGTCCGCCACCCATGAATATGCCGTCATATGCAAAACACGCAAGCGTGATCTGCTCCAAAAGCCAACTTACGATGCTAAAAAGCCACCATATCCGGGAAAATCACACATTTGGAATGGCACCGAGTGCCTCTTCCAACTCCAAAAAGCTTGGCTGGGAATCACTTGGGATGTTTCCTCGCCCAATTTCGACCGAGATTTGGGCCGCATTGCCGTGCAGATGGGCGACGAGGACGGCTTGGATGATCTTGTAAAAGGCTCCCTCTTCGTCGATCACCGCTTTTAATCGTGACGCAAAAGGTCCGACGAGGCCATAGGCGAGGAACACGCCGAGGAAGGTTCCCACCAGAGCGCTACCGATCATGGCCCCGAGCACGGCGGGCGGCTCGGTGATCGAGCCCATGGTTTTGATAACACCGAGCACAGCGGCCACGATCCCGAGGGCGGGGAGGGCATCGGCGAGACTTTGCAGGGCGTGTGATGGCTCTAGCGCCTCGTGGTGGTGCTTTTCGAGCTGTTTTTCCATCGCATCTTCGACCTGATGCGGGTCTTCAAGGTTCATGGTCATCATGCGCAGCGTGTCGCAGATGAAATCCACAGCGAAATGATCCTTCACGATCTTTGGAAACCGCGAAAAGATCGTGCTGTCATCAGGCTTTTCAATGTGACTTTCCAAGGCGATCACGCCCTTGGATTTCATGGTCTTGGTCAACAAGAACAGCAGGGACAACAGATCCGTATAGTCGCTCGCCTTCCATTTGGGCCCCGAAACGGCCTTTCCTAGCCCGCTGCCGGTCGCCTTAATGGTCGAAAGGCTGTTGCTGATCAGGAAGGCGGCACTACCCGCGCCGCCAATGGTCATCATTTCATGGGGCGCAGCCTCAACGATAACGGCTATGTTTCCGCCGGTCATGATGTAGGTGCCAAACACCGCACCGAACAGAAGAACGATGCCGATAATCTGAAACATGGTTTGATAATCCCAACGTTGATCCGGCCTTATGCACTTGAAATGCTTAATTTGGAGTTTGCGCAACTCATGGAATGCTCAGCTGAGGTGGTGCTGCGGCGCAAGGTCCCAGATTAATTGATCTGGGACCGTTTGCGTAGCCCGATCACGCGTCTATGGTGCGCGTCATGAGCCGCCCCCTTGATCCCTTACGCCGTTTTGCCGGCCGTTTGCCCTCGACGCCAGAGCAGACCCGCCGCCGATCCTTCACCATCCTGTTCTGCGTTTTGATGAGCGTTGCGGCTGGCAACACCTCGATGCAGTCGGTCCTGCCTGCCATCGGCCGAGAGATCGGCATTCGCGATACGTTTATTGCGGCTATTTTCACGCTTTCAGCCCTGCTCTGGACCCTGTCGGCCCCTTTTTGGGCGACAAGATCCGATCGTGTGGGCCGCAAGAAGATGGTGGTTACCGGGCTCGCCGGCTTTGGAGTTTCGATGCTCGGCTTTGCCCTCGTTGTCTTGGCAGGATTGCATAAGCTTGCCTTCCCAATGGTAATCTTTGCGGGGGCCGCAATGACCCGTGCGATCTTTGGTCTGGTCGGTTCCGCCTCCAATCCTGCCGCCCAAGCCTATGTCGCCGATCGTTCGGAACGGTTCGAGCGCACGGGGGCCTTGGCAACCTTGGCTTCGGCCTTCGGCTTGGGTACCATCTTAGGCCCAGCCGTTGCGCCCCTGTTCGTCCTGCCCGTCGTGGGTCTGTCCGGCCCAATGTTTGCCTTCGCGACCGTGGCCTTTGTGATGATGGTCGTGGTGCAGATCGGCGTGCCCGATGACGGTCCAGCATCTCGGGCAGCTTGGGCTGAAAAGGTAAAGGCCCAGGCCCTAGAGCCAAAGCTTAAGCGCAAGACGGGCCTGTGGCGCGATCCGCGCATGATGCCCTTCATTATCTACGGATTTTTGGTCGGCTCGGCGCAGGCCATTAATGGCCAGACCCTTGGCTTTTTGATCATCGACAAGATGGGCGTAACGCCAGCTCAGGCTTCTGGCTATACGGGTGTGGCGATGATGGCTGGCGCAGTCGCCGGTCTCTTGGCCCAGTGGGGCCTGATTCGAATGCTGAGAATTGGCCCCAGACAGCTGATGCGCTGGGGCGCCGGACTTGCGGCCCTTGGCAATGTCATGATGGCCTTGGCACCAAACTACGCCACCGTGGTCACGGCCTTTGCCCTCACCAGCCTCGGTTATGGTTTTGGACGTCCCGGCTTTACGGCTGGATCGTCCTTGGCGGTTGATCAGACTGAACAGGGCGAGGTGGCTGGGGCTATCACCGCTGTAAACGGGGCCTGCTACATCATTGCGCCGGTGTTCGGGGTCATGCTGTACGAGTTCAAGGGCCCGCTGCCCTATGTGGTCAATGTCGTAATCTTGATCGCGCTCTTAGCGTTCGCCTTCCGCAATCCGACTCTCAAGGCCGTAGGTGAGGATCTGGCTGAAGCCGACCCCACCATCAATGATGCCTAGGACGGCAACATTAGGGCCGACGCCATAAGGGCCTGCACCCCCTCAAGGGTCAGATAGCCATCGGCCGGAATACCGACCGAACGCTGCCAAGACCGAAAGGCCTTGCGAGTGCGAAGTCCAATCACGCCATCAGCCTCGCCGACATCGAAGCCCAACTGTGCCAGCGCTATCTGGGCGCCGAAGCGGTCGGCATTGCTGAGCGGGACCTCGACGGGCCAAGGGGTGACCAGCGGCGCGGCCCCTGCGATCCGGTCGGCCAGTAGGCCCACAGCCAAGGCATAGGCCATGGCATTATTGTAGCTGCGAATGGCCATGTGATTGGCAAAGATCAAAAAGGCGGGGCCCTTAGCACCGGAGGGCAAGATCAGGCTCGCGGCCAGGTCTTGATCGGCCAAAGCCCAGCCCCAGCCATCGGCTGGCCGCACGCCTAGGCCTGACCAGACATTGGTCGATTGGTTGGGGCCTTCCGAAAGTCCCAAATCGAACCCTGGCGGCAAGAGCACTTCGCGCGCCCAAGGTTGACCGGGCTTCCAGCCGCCCTTGACCAAAAGGTTCGCGGTAGAGGCTAAGGCATCGGCCGATGAGCCCCAAATATCGCGCCGCCCATCGCCATCAAAATCAAGGCCCGTGCTGACATAGGTCTCCGGCAAGAACTGCGTCTGGCCCATGGCCCCGGCCCAAGAGCCCCTCAGTTGGTCGCGTGTCGCCTCACCGGTCGAGATCATCCGCAAAGCGGCAAAGAGTTGAGCTTCGGCCCAAGCGCGGCGGCGACCTTGCGCGGCCAAGGTAGCCATGGAGCGGATCACATCATACTGACCCATCACCGCGCCAAATCCAGTCTCCACGCCCCAAATGGCGATCAGGATCTGACCGGGAACGCCGAAGCGCTCTTCCATCGACGGCAGAAAGGACAGGCTGGAGCGTCGGGACTGGCCCATCGTAATGCGGTCGTCTGCCACCACGCCTCGTATATAGTCCCCAAGTGGCCTGGACAGTTCAGGCTGGCGCCGATCAAGGCCGAGGACCCGTGGGTCGGGCGTCAATCCGGCCAACTCCCGTGTCAGCAACTCAGGCGACCAACCGCCCGCGACCGCACGGCTTTTGAAGTCGGCAGACCAAGCGTCAAAGATCGGATCGCCTGAGGTCAAGGGCAAGGCGGGACTAGCGGGAACCGGCACGCCAACGGGACCAGCAGACGGAGCCTGCGCGAGCACCGTCTGAGGCAGGCCGATAGCCATAGAGGCCCCTGAGAGGCGGATGAAAAGACGCCGATCCATAGGCCCCTGTCTAAAGCGGCTCGCTAGGGTCTGGCAATCACAAGCCTGTGCGGTCAAAATTCATGTGCCTTTGGGGCTTGGATGCGCTCCTGATGATTGACTCGCGGTTAAGCCGAACCTATAGACCTCGCTCCTTATCCACCGGACAGGGCCCGCCACACCTGCGCAGGGACCGTTCGAGAACCAAACGAGAAGACGTTATGAAGGTCAGAAGCTCGCTCAAGTCGTTGAAGACGCGTCACCGCGACTGCAAGCTCGTGCGCCGCAAGGGCCGGGTCTATGTGATCAACAAGACCGATCCTCGCTTCAAAGCCAAGCAGGGCTAAGACGTCCATGTCGGTGGTCGGCGTCCTGTTTGACGTCGGCAACGTCATTGTGCGCTGGGAGCCAGCGCGCCTTTACCAAAAGATTTTTGCTGACCCGGTGGAGCGCGAGCGCTCCTTGACCGACGTCTGCAGTATGGGCTGGCACGTTCAGCACGATCTCGGCGCGTCCATGGCCGACAATGCGTTGCCCCTTATTGCCCAATATCCCCTCTATAAGGAAGCGATCCTCGCCTGGTCTTTGCGCTGGGAAGAGATGTTTGACAGCTGTATCCCAGAGACGATTGCGGCCATCGAGGCGCTGAACCATCGGGGCGTGCCCCTGTTCGCCTTGACCAACATGCCCTCTGAAAAGGCCGCTGGCGTCTTTGCCATGGACCCAGCCTTCCAGCATTTTCGCGATATTGTCATTTCGGGCGACGAGGGCATGGTCAAACCCCATGCTGAGATTTACCACCTGACCTGTCGCCGCTGCGGTCTCGCGCCAGAGCAACTGCTGTTCATCGATGACAGCGCCGCCAATATTGCGTCGGCCAAGGCGCTCGGCTTTGCCACGCATCTTTTTCAAGACCCTAAGGCCCTAATGCCGCATCTGGCTGCCTTGGGATTGGTTTAGAGCGGGTTCTTCGCAGCGTGTGAACCAAAAGACGGTGGCAAGCGTAAAGGCATCAAAGACTTCTTGGAGCCAAGTTGATGCGCAAACTGATACCAAAATTCGCGGTCGCCCTTGTCGCGGCCCCTCTCGCTGCTCTTGCCTTAACCGGCTGTACGACCCTGAGCGTTGAGAATAACAGCCAGCCGACCCCACGTTTCGTCTTGGAAGACTATTTCCAAGGCCGCACCTATGCCTATGGCCTGTTCGAGGGCCCAGACACCAAGCTGCAGCGGGCCTTTACCGTGGTGGCGGACGGTGTCCAGTCGGGCGACACCTTGACCCTCAATGAGACCTTCCTGTGGAGCGACGGCGAACGCCAGACCCGCGTCTGGACCTTCAAGAAGATCGGCGAGGGACGCTACGAGGGCCGGGCCGGAGATGTAGATGGCGTCGCGCGCGTCACGACCCAAGGCAATGCCCTGCGCATCCAGTACAAGCTGATCCTGCCCATGGGTAAGACCAAGATCGCCGTCGATGTCGATGACTGGAGCCACCAGTTTGCCGATGGTGCCGTCATCAACCGCGCCGACATGAGCAAGTTCGGCCTCCACCTCGGCCGCATCACCCTAACCTTCATCAAGCCCGGACAGGTGCGGCCGGTGGCAGAGGGGTTGGTGAAGTAGGGGCAAACCAGGGGAATCGGGTGAGTTAGTCACTGGGCGATGAGGCTGATGAGGAAGTCGTCGTTCCAAGCGGCGACTTTTCGCTTGAGACGCATGGAGGGGCAAACCGCCCTTCCTTGACCCGGTCATCCCCTTAGCGTATGGACTGCGCGTTCTCGGTGTCATCCCTGATGCGCCCTCCACCGCCACGACCCCTTAGGTTCTAAGGACGAGGGCGGCGAGACCCCTCCGTCGGCGTGATCGCTCGCGGGGGCGATC
Source organism: Caulobacteraceae bacterium (assembly GCA_040399645.1). Classification (GTDB taxonomy): domain Bacteria; phylum Pseudomonadota; class Alphaproteobacteria; order Caulobacterales; family Caulobacteraceae; genus CAISGS01. The sequence continues at coordinate 203,424 of JBBARR010000001.1, forward strand.
TTCGTTTGGAGTGTGGGTTTGGGTTTACCGGTCAATGCGGTAGGACCATGTTCGACGGACTAACAGAGCGACTTTCAGAAGTATTTGACCGGCTTTCGGGCCGGGGAGTGCTGTCTGAAAAGGATGTCGAGGAGGCGCTGCGCGAAGTCCGCGTGGCCCTGCTCGAGGCCGATGTTGCCTTGCCTGTGGTCAAGGACTTCATTGCCAAGGCCAAGGATCGCGCCACCGGAGAAGATGTGATCCGCTCGGTCCGTCCTGCCGATCAGGTGGTCAAGATCGTCTATGATGGTCTGGTCGAGACCCTCGGTGGCGAAGAGCCTACCCCGCTCGATCTGGCCGCCAATCCTCCAGCTGTGATCCTGATGGCCGGTCTTCAGGGTTCAGGTAAGACCACCACCTCGGCCAAGCTGGCTCTGCGCATTCTCAAGACCGAACGCAAGAAGGTCATGATGGCCTCGCTCGACACGCGCCGTCCCGCGGCGATGGAGCAACTGGCTCTGCTCGGTCAGCAGGCCGGTGTCGACACCTTGCCGATCATGGCCGGTCAAAGCGCGCCTGACATTGCCCGCCGCGCCCTAAGCGCTGCCAAGCTCGGCGGCTATGATGTTCTGATCCTCGACACCGCAGGTCGCACGACCTTGGACGAGGCCATGATGGCCGAAGCCTCTGAGATCGCGCGCATTGCCAATCCGGTCGAGACCCTGCTGGTTGCCGACAGCCTGACCGGCCAAGATGCGGTGCGTACGGCCAAGGCCTTCCATGAGCGCCTGCCCCTGACGGGCCTGATCCTGACTCGCGCCGATGGCGATGGACGCGGCGGTGCGGCGCTGTCGATGCGCGCGGTCACCGGCCTGCCGATCAAGTTTATGGGCTCGGGCGAAAAGATCGAAGCCCTCGATGTCTTTGATGCGCGCCGAGTTGCGGGCCGTATTCTGGGTCAAGGCGATATTGTCGCTCTGGTCGAGCGGGCGGCGGCTGATCTGGATCAGGCCAAGGCCGAAAAGATGGCTCGCCGTCTGGCCAAGGGTCAGTTCGATCTCGAAGACCTATCCGACCAACTGCGTCAGATGCAGCGTATGGGCGGGATGCAGGGCATTATGGGTATGCTTCCGGGCGTCCAGAAGGCTAAGCAACAGATCGCCGAAGCCAATATGAACGACAAGTCGATCGCTCGTCAGTTGGCGATCATCTCGTCCATGACGCCGCTGGAACGCAAGAAGCCCGATATTCTGGCCGCCTCGCGCAAGCGCCGCATCGCCGCCGGTTCGGGCGTTGACGTGGCCGAGATCAATCGCCTGCTCAAGCAACACCGTCAGATGGCCGATGCCTTCAAGATGATGAGCCGTGACGGCGGCAAGGGCATGGCCCGCATGGCCCAGATGATGGGCGCCAAGATCCCCGGCCTGCCCGGTGGTGGTGGTGGCGCAGATCTGGACCGTATGAAATCTATGGGCGGTGGCAAGATGGCCGCGTCCGATCCCCCTTCTTCGTCCTTGCCCGGTCTTTCCGGGTCTCCCCTCGCGGGGCTGGGCGGCGCTGCGAAACCTCCGGCAGGCCTTCCTGGCTTAGGCGGTCTGTTCAAACCTAAATTCTGATCACAAAACGATCTTCGAAAGGACTAACCCATGCTGCGTATCCGTTTGACCCGTGGGGGCACCAAGAAGCGCCCTTATTATTCCATCATCATCGCCGACAGCCACGCCCCTCGCGATGGCCGCTTCATCGAGAAGGTGGGCACCTACAACCCGCTGCTCAAAAAGGACGATCCTGCGCGCATCACCTTGAAGCTGGAAAGCATCACCGCTTGGCTCGCCAAGGGTGCTCAGCCTTCCGACCGCGTCGCTCGCTTCCTGGCCGCTGAAGGTCTGGTCAAGTGGGAACATGGTAACAACCCCAACAAGGCAAAGCCTGGCAAGAAGGCACAAGAGCGCGTTGCTGAGCGTGCCAAGCGCGACACTGACCGTATCGCTGCTGAAGAGTCCGCTAAGGCCGATGCAGCTGCTGCTGCCGTTGCCGCCGCTGAAGCCGCTGCCGCTGCCGCTGCGGCTCCTGCCGTAGAAGAGGCTCCTGCCGAAGAGGTCGTCGCAGAAGAAGCGCCAGCCGAAGAGGCCGCCGCTGAAGAGATCCCTTCTGAAGTGACCCCTTCTGAAGAGACACAAGTCGAAGGCTAATCGGCCTCTTGACGTCGTCAGGCGCGGTCTAGGAAGATCGCGTCTGATGTTTTTCTGTTCCCTAGGATTTTCATGACGCAAGACAACCGCCTCGTCCTGGTCGGCCGGGTCGCAGGCGCCTTTGGCGTGCGCGGCGAAATCCGTTTAACCACCTTTACCGAAGCGCCCCTGTCCGTGGTCAATTACCGCGACCTGCGCCGCAAAGATGGCTCTCCGGGCCTGACCATGATCTCGGGTCGCTCGACCAAGGGCGGCATCATTGGCCGCGCCAAAGAGGTCGAGACCAAAGAACAGGCCGACCGCCTGCGCGGCACCGAGCTTTACGTCCCGCGCGAGCTTCTCCCCCCGACCGATGATGACGAATTCTATCTGGCCGACTTGATTGGCTTGAGGGTGGATTCGCCTGAGGGCCTCGTTCTGGGCAAGGTCAAGGCCGTGCAGAATTTCGGGGCCGGCGACCTGATTGAGGTCCAGCCCCCCCGCGGCAATAGCTGGTATCTGCCCTTCACCCGCGAACTGGTCCCCGAGATCGACCTTGCTGGCGGTCGAATTGTCGGCGTGCCGGTGGTGGTTGTGGAAGAGTAAGGGCTTTTAGGCCTCAAGCCGTTGGGCCAGATCGCCCCAATCGGGATTGTCCATTTCGATCCGGGGCAACTTTCAATCCCGATTCCAGCTTTTCATCCGAGGTTGGGTGATGAGGGTGCTCCGCGGCTGTCATGGGCTTCGAACCAGACGAGGGTTTTGGTTTTATGTTTGGCCTTGAATCCGGGAACGGCTCCACTTTGGTGCTTCAAGACCCGGCGATTACGATTGCCCGTCTGGCCGATATAGAGGGTGCCGTTACGCCCCGACGCCCCGACGCC
>JBBARR010000001.1:206557-241623 GCA_040399645.1 Caulobacteraceae bacterium
ACGCCCCGACGCCCCGACGCCACGACGCCATGATGTACACGTAGACGTAGAACATCTCCGCCCTCTCCTTGCGTTTCCCTCGCGAAGGCGGGGGCACATCAGTAAGTTGCCCCTCAACTGGATCCCCGCCTTCGCGGGAAAAGCGGAATTGCAGATTTACATCTCCGGCGCGCGGTAACGGATCAGACCCTCCTGGGCAACGGAGGCGACGAGGGTGCCGTCTTCACTATAGATCTCACCCCTAATGAAGCCGCGTGCGCCGTGGGCGTTGGGGCTGTCCTGATCATAGAGGTGCCAGCCGTCAAAGCGGCTGTGGCGATGGAACCAGATGGCGTGGTCGAGGCTGGCGCTCTGGAAGCCCGGTGTGGTCCAGACAATGCCGTGCGGCCGCATCGAGGTGCCCAGAAGGCTCATATCCGAGGCATAGGCCAGCACCGCCTGATTGAAGGCAATATCATCATCGACCGGATCGGTGGACTTCATCCAAACCTGTTGGCGACCGGGCAAGATCTTGGGGTGGCTGAGCGACTGAGGGTCAACCGAGTGCATCTGGATGGCCATGGGGCGCAGGAACCCAGCGGCGGCGCGCGGGGGCAGGTTGACGGCCAGTCGCTTGCGCTCTTCAAAGTCGTCCGTGACGCAGAGGGGAGGCGGGGCCTCAGGCATGGTCAGTTGGTGCTCAAAACCATCTTCCGGCGTCTGGAAAGAGGCGGCGAGGTTGAAGATCTGCTCGCCATGCTGGATGGCTGCGACCCGGCGCGTGGCAAAGCTCTTGCCGTCCCGCGCCCGCTCGACCTGAAACAGGATCGGTACATTGGGATCACCGGGGCGGATGAAATAGCAGTGCAGGGAGTGACAGATGCGGTCCTCAACCGTGCGATAGGCGGCAAGCAGGGCCTGCGCGATCACCTGACCCCCGAAAATCCGCTTTTGCCGCTGATCATGGGTAAAGCCACGAAAAAGATTCACCTCAATGGCTTCAAGATTAAGCAGTTCTTTGAGATTTTCGTGCGTGCTCATCGGAAGGGTCCTGAGGTCAGCGGCCAGAGGTTTGGCTTATCTGATTATGGCCGGGCAATAGCGCCCCGTCGAGGACATCGCAAGGCGCCGATCGTCTCAGGCGTCGAAGCGAGTTAACGAATTGGGCTAACCGCCCTGTGGGAATGTCATGCGTCTTTCGAATGTCGTTAAGATCATTGGTGCGGGTTTGGTGGTCTTGGCCGTCAGCGGGTGTGGGGTCGCGCGTAATGTGGCGCGGCAGACTGATCGCATCGGTGCTGCACCCGCCGCGGGTCTGGCCTATGGCTTGGCCAAGTCGCAACTGAGCGGGGAGGAGAAATATGTCCTCGCCGCAGGAGTGCTGGCCTATGGGCTGGTTGAAAGCCGTTCCAACGGGGCGGAATGCGACATCATCGCCGCGACCCTTTCCCATAAGCCCTTGGGCCTGTCGCTCCGACGTTTGCGCACCGACGTCAAGAAACGTGGCGGGCCACTAATGAGCCTGAAGTTTCCGAGCCTGACCGACGAGGAACAGAACGATCTCGACGACGCCAAACTGCGAAAACAGTCCAACAGTTTCTCCATCAAGTGTAATTGGAAAAAGCTTGGATTTAAGGATGTCCCGGCCATGACCTATGGGTCGTCCTACAGCTTCATTGGTCGGCCGGTCATTTCCGCAAAAGGCGATTTGGCCGTCGTTGGGGTCGGTAAGGTTGATCTGGAACGACCCAGAGCCCTTGCGCTCGATCCCACCCCCAACCCAGTGGTTGGAGAAGGTCAGTTCTGCCTCCTGCGCCGGTTGACCAAGGGCTGGGCGGTCGAGACCTGTCGTTCGACTTGGGCATTGTAGCGCGGGGCTCTATAAGGCGCTGGTCTTTGCCTTTGGATCGTCCGTGACCATGACCTTCGCTGTTTCAGTTCTGACCATGTTTCCAGAGGCCTTTCCGGGGCCTCTTGGGGTGTCGCTTATCGGCACCGCTTGGCGTGAACAGAACCTTTGGTCCTTGGAAACGGTGGACATTCGGCAATTTTCAGCAGATAAGCGCGGCTTCCTCGACGATACCCCTGCGGGTGGCGGCCCGGGACAGGTTATGAAGGCGGACGTCATTGCTGCTGCACTCGATAATCTCGCGCTGGCGGGACGGCCGCTTTTGTACATGAGCGCGCGGGGTCGGCCCCTGACTCAAGCGCGTGTAAAACAATGGGCGACAGCGCCGGGCATCATTGTCCTGTGCGGTCGGTTCGAGGGGGTGGATCAGCGGGTGCTTGATGCCCGAGGGTTCGAAGAAGTCGCCGTCGGTGACGCGGTCCTTGCCGGTGGTGAGGCTGCAGCCATGGTCGCGATTGAGGCCTGCGTCAGGCTGGTTCCAGGGGTTCTGGGTCAGGCTGCATCGCTGGAGGAAGAAAGCTTCGAGGACGGGCTCCTTGAACATCCGCACTATACGAGACCGCGGACGTTCGAAGGGCTGGACATCCCCGAGGTGCTGTTATCGGGCAACCACCAGGGGATCCGAAAATGGCGCCAAAAGCTGAGAGAAGACACGACCCGCGAGCGTAGGCCCGATCTGTGGGCCGTGCGTCTCGCCAAACAATAGGCAAAGGGCGATTAAGCCCAGGAGATAGACCGATGAACATGATCCAAACGCTGGAGCACGAAGAAGCTCAGCGCCTACTCGCCATTCGCGGCGTCCCACACTTCCAGCCCGGCGATACGCTGCGCGTCAACGTCCGCATTAAGGAAGGCGAGCGCGAGCGCGTCCAAGCCTATGAAGGCGTCTGCATCGCCCGTTCCGGCGGCGGCATCCAAGAGAACTTCACTGTACGCAAGATTTCCTTCGGTGAAGGCGTGGAACGTGTGTTCCCCCTGCTGTCGCCGATGATTGAATCCATCGAAGTTAAGCGTCGAGGCGTTGTCCGGCGCGCCAAGCTCTATTACCTGCGCGATCGTCGCGGCAAGAGCGCCCGCATCGCCGAACGTCAAACCGTTCGTGCTCCAAAGACTGCTCCGACCAAAGACTAAGATCTTCGGCGGCGACGACCTTCAAAGGCTCCGGTGGCAACACCGGGGCCTTTTCCTTTGGGACTAGAAACCCTCGGTCCACCCTTTGGTACCTCTGGCATTCATGACCAAAATCCCCTAAATCGCGGGGATGACCGGCAAAACCCTCTATGACAAGATCTGGGATGCGCACCGGGTGGCTGAAGATGCCAACGGTGAGACCATCCTCTATATTGACCTACACCTGATCCACGAGGTGACCACGCCCCAGGCCTTTGCAGGCCTGCGTGCGGCGGGACGTCCTGTGCGGCGGCCAGATCGCACTCTTGCGGTAGCCGACCATAATGTGCCGACCATTAATCAGGCGGCGGGCACTGGGGCTGTGGCTGACCAAGAGGCGCGCCTGCAACTGCAAACCCTAGAGCGCAATGTCGCTGAGGCGGGGATTGAGTTCTTCCCTATGGGCGATGTGCGTAACGGCATTGTCCATGTGGTGGGTCCCGAACAGGGCCGCAGCCAGCCGGGCATGACCATTGTCTGCGGCGATAGCCATACCTCCACCCACGGTGCCTTCGGGGCCTTGGCCCACGGCATTGGCACCTCCGAGGTCGAGCATGTCCTTGCCACCCAGACCCTGCGTCAGCGCAAGGCCAAGAATATGCGCGTCTGGTTTGACGGCGAGCCTGCGCCCGGTGTTGGGGCCAAGGACTTTGCTCTCGCCCTGATCGGTCTCATTGGTACGGGCGGCGGCACCGGCTCTGTAATCGAATATGCTGGCCCAGCCATCGAGGCCCTGTCGATGGAGGGCCGGATGACCCTTTGTAACATGACCATCGAGGCCGGCGCTAAGGCGGGACTGATCGCGCCCGATGCGAAGGCCTTCGACTATATGCGCGGTCGCCCTGCAGCCCCTAAGGGTGCGGCTTGGGAAGCGGCCATGACCTATTGGTCTAGCCTCAGTAGCGACTGTGATGCGGCGTTTGACCGTGAGATCCACATTGATACGGCCGCTCTCAGCCCTCTGGTCACTTGGGGCACCAGTCCCGAAGATGTCATGCCGGTGTCGGGCCATGTGCCGGACCCTGCGAATGCGCCCAATGCCGCTCGCGCGACCCAAATTCAGCGGGCTTTAGACTATATGGGCCTGACCGGTGGTCAGCCGATCAGCGAGGCCCGTATCGACCGGGTCTTCATCGGGTCTTGTACCAATAGCCGCATCGAAGATCTGCGCGCCGCCGCCGATGTGGCGCGGGGCCGCAAGGTTGCAGCTCACGTCAGCGCTATGGTCGTTCCGGGCTCTGGCCTTGTGCGGGATCAGGCCGAGGCCGAGGGTCTGGACCGGATCCTCATCGCCGCTGGGTTTGACTGGCGCGAGCCGGGCTGTTCCATGTGCCTGGGGATGAACCCGGACAAGCTGGTTCCCGGCGAGCGCTGTGCCTCGACCTCCAATCGCAATTTTGAAGGCCGCCAAGGCCCCGGCGGCCGCACGCACCTGATGAGCCCGGCTATGGCGGCTGCAGCAGCGATTGCGGGCTATATGATTGATATGCGCGACCTTCCCCCTGTCGATGGAGTGGCCTAAGCCATGAAGCCCTTCACACGCCTTGATGCCCGCGCCGCGGCGCTGGACATTGCCAATGTCGATACGGACCAGATCATTCCGGCCCGCTATCTGAAGACGGTCGAGCGGACGGGTCTGGGCAAGGGCTTATTTGCCGCCATGCGCTATCAGGCTGATGGTTCGCCCAAGCCTGATTTCGTACTGAATCAGCCAGAATTTGCCTCTGCAGGCGTCTTGATCGCAGGTGACAATTTCGGCTGCGGTTCGAGCCGTGAGCACGCGCCTTGGGCTCTGCTGGATTTCGGCATCCGCTGCGTGATCTCGACCAGCTTTGCCGACATCTTCTATAATAACTGCTTCAACAATGGCCTCTTGCCCATCGTCTTAGCCGAGGATGAAGTTCGCAACCTGATGGACGAGGCCCGCGGCGGCAATCACGTCTTCAGCATCGATCTTGAAGCCAAGACCGTGACCTTGCCCTCCGGCCGGGTGGTCAGCTTCAATCTGGATGCTGGGCGTCAGGAAAAGCTGGTCAAGGGTCTGGATGCCATTGGCGAGACCCTGCAGCATGTTAGCAGCATCGATGATTTCGAAGCCCAGCGCCGCCTGACCCAGCCTTGGGTCGTGGCATGATCTTGGTGGCGGGCACCTTACAGGTTCCTGCGCAGGCCGTCGAAAGCCTTCGCCCAGCTATGCTCGCCATGATGGCCGCCTCGCGCGCCGAGCCCGGCTGTATCACATATGCCTATGGTCATGATTTGACAGAGCCTGGTTTGATCTGGGTCTCTGAAGGCTGGGCCTCGCAAGCGGCGCTGGACGATCATTTCCAGATGCCGCACATGACTGTCTGGCGCGCGGCGCTCGCCGCTGCGGGTCCTTTTGAGCGAAAGCTCAGTGCCTTTGAGGTCGTCAACCAAATTCGGCTTTAATCCGCAACTCCCTTTCCTTCAGTCAAAGACACACCCATGAAAACCCTGTTGCTTTTGCCCGGAGACGGGATCGGTCCTGAAGTCATTGCCGAGGTGCGCAAGGTCGTTGCCGCGTTGATGGCCAAGGGTGGCTTAGAACTGACCCTTGTCGAGCGTCCCTTCGGCGGTGCCAGCTATGACCTGCATGGCACGCCCCTGACGGCTGAGGCTGAGGCGGTGGCGCTGGCGTCTGACGCGGTGCTGATGGGCGCGGTCGGTGGTCCCAAGTGGGCAGGCGTTGGGCGCGATGTGCGGCCCGAAGCGGGCCTTCTGCGCCTTCGCAAATCGATGGACGTTTTCGCCAACCTTCGCCCTGCGATCTGTTTTGATGCGTTGGCCGATGCCTCGACCTTGAAACATGAGGTGGTCGCGGGCCTAGACATTATGATCGTGCGCGAGCTTTGCGGCGGCGTCTATTTTGGTCAGCCGCGCGGGATCGAGACCCTGCCCGACGGGCAGCGCCGGGGCTTTGACACGCAGGTCTATACGACCAGCGAGATCGAGCGCATCGCTCGCGTCGCCTTCGAACTGGCCCGTAGCCGTGACAACCGCGTCACCAGCGCCGAGAAGTCTAATGTGATGGAAAGTGGCCTGTTCTGGCGCGAGGTTGTGACCGACATTCATGCCCGCGAATACGCGGATGTGAAGCTCGACCATATGCTCGCTGATAACTGCTCCATGCAGTTGGTGCGCAATCCCAAGCAGTTTGACGTGATCTTGACCGACAACCTGTTCGGCGACCTTCTATCAGATCAGGCCTCGATGGCGACCGGCTCGATTGGGCTCTTGCCCTCGGCGGCATTGGGCGTGGCGGGTAAGCCCGGACTCTATGAGCCGATCCATGGGTCAGCGCCCGACATTGCCGGGCAGGGCGTGGCCAATCCTGTGGCCGCGATCCTATCGTTTGAGATGGCCCTGCGATGGTCGCTTGAGCGGCCCGATCTGGCCGACCGGCTCTATAGTGCGGTCAAGGCGGCGCTCGATAAGCGCGCGCGCACGCGGGATTTGGGCGGCATGCTCAGCACTGCACAGATGGGCGCAGCCATCCTCACCCAGCTCTAATCGGCTTCGATCGCTTCCCGGGGCCAGCGCGCAGATACGCTAGCGCCGCCTTGGCGGGCATTGCGAAATGACACCTTAGCGCCTGTGCGTTCGAGCAGGGTCTTGGCGATGAAAAAGCCAAGGCCCATGCCCAGATGGCCAGTGCGGGATCCTTCGCCACTCGGACGACTGGTGACATAGGGCTCGCCGAGCTTGAGCAGGACGTCGGCGGCAAAGCCAAGGCCATCGTCGCGGACCTCTACGGTTAAGGTGCGCTCATCATAGCGGGCGATCACTTGGACCTCCGAGCGGGCGAAATCGACGGCATTTTCCACCAGAGACGTCAGGGCATGCATGACCTCGGGCAGGCGCTGGATCTCGGGGGCTGCGCTGCCCTCTGCGCCACTAATCACCGCTATGACCCGCACACTATCATGCAGGTAGGGCTCAATCACCTCATCAAGAAACTGTTGCAGCGCCATTCGGCCATGCACCATGTCGTCGGTCTCTGGCTCTTGGGTCAGGCGCAGGAGGATGTCGCGGCATCTGGCGGCTTGGGAAACCAGCAGTTCGGCATCTTCGCGCAGTTGACCCTCTGGGGCGTCACGAACCATCTCTTTGGCCACAACCGAAATGGTGGCCAGCGGGGTGCCCAGTTCATGAGCCGCGGCTGCCGCCAGTCCGCCGAGGGCGCCGAGCCTTTGTTCGCGGGCTAGAACCGCTTGGGTGACGCTCAAGGCCAGTTCCATCCGGGTCGCTTCTGCCGAGGCCTGCCAGGCATATCCGGCGGTAAAGGCGATGCCGGTGAGGGTCGCGATGGCCATCCCAGCGCGATAAAGCAGGGGCAGTTGAACCACTTCTCCGGCTATCCAAGGCAGGGGCAGAGACCAGAGGCTGAGAATGACGGCAGCCGTGACCGCCAGCAGGCCCAGTCCGACCGCAAATCGTCCGGGTAAGGTCGCGGCGGCGAGGGTGACGGGGGCGATCAGCAGCAGCGAGAAGGGATTTGTTATGCCGCCAGTCAGATAGAGCAGCGCGGCTAGCTGCAAAATATCAAAGCCCAACTGAGCCGCCGCTTCCCAGCCTCTCGCGAACTTCTGACCGGGCCGACCTAGGGACAGCACGATATTGAGCCAAGCGCTTGCCGCGATCAGGCTGAGGCACCACAAAAAGGGCAGGGAAAAGCCAAATCCTAAGCCGATGGTCAGGACCGCGACCGTTTGGCCGATGATGCCGAGCCAGCGCAGAACCAGAAGGGTTCGTAGTCTTAAGCGTCCCCTTGCTAAGGGGCCTTGCCACAGGCCATCTGCGGTCCCGCCCCCAAGAAGGGTTCTGGTGGCGGCGGTGTCCATATCCATCGGGTGTGGCGGTTTGGTATTGGGCATGAGGTTTCATAGCCTATATCGATAAGAAAAGCAGGTCTTGGGCGCTCAAGGCCTGTGCGAACAATAGCCGCGCCTCTCCGCGCGAAGGATAAGAAGATGAGGCAGTTCCGTTTAGCGGTGATCCTGTGCTGTATCGCGGCGGCCATTGGGCTGGGCATTTTGGTCTATGTTAAGGGACCTGCGCCCAAGGCTCAGGCGACGGCTGCAGAGGGAGCTTTGCAGATCGGCGGCGACTTTAAGCTGGTGGATCAGGACGCAAAGTCTGTCGATCAACGGTTGCTGAAAGGCAAGTGGAGCGCCGTCTTTTTTGGCTTCACCTATTGTCCGGATGTCTGCCCAACCACCCTTCAGACCCTCGGCGCGGCGGTCGATCAGTTGGGCCCCAAGGGCAAGGACCTGCAGATTATCTTCATCAGCGTCGATCCAGAGCGCGATACGGCGCCCAAGTTGAAGGCCTATCTCGCCAGTCCAGGATTTCCCAAGGGCATTATCGGCCTGACCGGTACGCCTGATCAGGTCAAGGGGGTGGCCAAGGCTTACCGTGCCTATTTTGAAAAGGAAGGCACGGGCGAGACCTATCTAGTCAACCATACCTCATTGATCTATTTGATGAATCCGGAGGGACAGTTCAGCCGCGTGCTCGCCTATGGTCTGAGTCCTGATGAGAGTGCCCGCCAGATTCTGGATGCTATGAAGATCGGTTCCTAGGGCTCGATCACGTAGGGCGACGTAAACTCAGCGTAAAAGTCCGTATAGACTCTGCTTACCCATTGCGTGTTATGCTGCGTTGCACAATAATTGTTGCGTTGGTTTTTGGGGTGCGCGTCCATGCTCTATTCGGTTCACGAAGCAGCCTATTACGCAACCGGTCCTTTGCGGGCTGCGGCGCGGGTGACACGGGATTTTTGGGGCTCAACTCTCAACCCTGCGTCAGCGTCTAAGCTTGGCCGGACCATTTTTGCGGCCGCAGACCTCTTTTCCAATGTGACCCGTCGTTATGGCAAGCCGCAGTGGGGCATCGACACGGTTCAGATTAACGGTACGGCGGTCGGGGTGCGCATCACCACGGTCTGGTCCTCGCCCTGGTGCAAGATGCTGCACTTTACCCGCGGTGGGTCAGATATGCGCAAGGCTGGTCGCAAGACGGTAGAGCCGCCTGTGCTGATCGTCGCGCCCCTGTCGGGCCACTATGCGACCCTGCTGCGCGGTACGGTCGAAACCTTCCTTCAAGATCACGAGGTCTATGTCACCGACTGGGTCAATGCCCGGGAAGTGCCGATGCTGGAAGGTCGTTTCGATTTTGATGACTATATCGACCATATCCAGACCATGTTGCGCGCCTTGGGGCCCCGGCCTCACGTCGTCGCCGTCTGTCAGCCCGGGCCTCCGGTCTTGGCGGCAGCAGCCCTGATGGCGGAGGATGGCGATCCGTCTCGTCCTGCCAGCATGACCTTTATGGGCTCACCCATCGATGCGCGCCTATCGCCAACCGTGACCAACAGGCTGGCAGAGGACCGTCCCTTCGCTTGGTTCAAGTCCAACATGATCTATACCGTGCCTCTGCCCTATTCAGGGGCGATGCGCCGGGTCTATCCGGGCTTTGTTCAACTGTTCAGCTTCATGTCTATGAACAAGGAACGCCACCAAGAGGCCCATAAGAACTATTTCAATCATCTGGTAGTGGGCGACGGTGGCAGCGCCGATAAGCATCTTGATTTCTATAATGAATATCTGTCGGTGCTTGATTTGTCCGAAGAGTTCTATCTGCAGACCATCGAGCATGTGTTCCAGCAATATTCCTTGCCTAAGGGCGAGCTGACCCATCGCGGTCGGTTGGTGAAGCCACAAACTATCAGCGACATTGGCTTGATGACCGTTGAGGGCGCTAAGGACGATATTTCAGGCGTGGGCCAGACCCAAGCCGCCCACGGCCTATGCCCAGCCATCCCTGAGGAGCTGCGCTCGCTCTATGTCCATCCGGACGTCGGGCACTATGGCGTGTTCAATGGCCGCCGGTTCCAAGAGGATATCTATCCAGAGGTCCGTGCGTTCATCCTCAAGATCGAGGCCCGGGCGATCGTGGCTGAGGCCGTGCTCGCCGCCGGTTAAGGCCTAAGCGCCTGCAGTGTGATTGCGGCGAGGTCGTCTTTGGCCTCGCTCAAGGACTGATTCCTCGGCTAGACTGTGTGCTATGGCTCTGTTTCGTTCGAAATCCCCCGCCCTTGCCGATGGTGACCGCATTGAGATTGCGGGCGCGCGGGTGTTGCTGCGTGTTAGCAGCCGGTCCCAGCGGATCAGTTTGAGGTTGGACGCAGCGAACCGTCAGATCGTCGCCATTGCGCCCAGTCTTAAACATCTTCCCGGTGCCGTGGCCTTTGCCCAGCAGAGGGCCGAGTGGATCAGTCAGCAGCTTCAGGCCTTGCCATCCGCCCTACCGCTCGCGCCGGGCTATAGCATCACCATCTTGGGCCAAGCTTGCCGTCTTGAAGCCGCCGGAACGCCGCGTGCCCGTGCCCGTTGGCATGAGGAGGGCGGCGAACTGGTCCTGACCTGCGGCGGTGAAGATGATGATAGTTTTAGCCGAGCGGTGGTTCGGGCCTTGCGGGCCAGGGCGCTTGAGGTGCTGTCTGAACGCACGGCTTTTCATGCTAGCGCCCTTGGGGCGTCCATGCCCTCAGTGACCATCATGGATGCCCGAGGCCGCTGGGGCTCGTGCAAACCCGCACGGCGTTTTGGCTTTGGCGCGTCGGCGTCAGTGGGGCAGATCCGCTATAGCTGGCGCCTCATCATGGCCCCCTATGAGGTCATGGACTATGTTGCCGCCCATGAATGCGCCCACCTACTCGAGGCCAATCATGGCCCGAGGTTCTGGGGGTGGGTCCAGACTCTAGTTGGCGATCCGCGCAAGAGCCGGGCATGGCTAAGGCGTTATGGTGCTGAGCTTCACGCGGTAGGCTAGGGTCTTAGTGAACTGACGCGGGCGCAGCCTTGTTGACCTCCGAGGTGGCGGGCTTGGTGGCGGCTGTTGGCGAGGATGAGGGTGCAGCAACCGGTGCTGTTGCCGTCGCAGGCACCCCTTCCTCGGGTGCGACGGCCTGCGGTATGGTGCTATCAAGCAAATCACCGATCGGGTCCACCGCGACCTGCGCATCCCCTGGAATGGGTTTGACGTTCAAGCGGGGCAGGGCTGCAGCCATGAAATCGCGCCAGATTTCGGCCGGCGCACCGCCGCCGGTGACCTTTTTCATCGGGGTATTATCATCGCGGCCGACCCAGACGGCGGCGGTAAAGCCGCCCGTATAGCCAACGAACCAGGCATCACGATAGTCGCTCGTCGTGCCGGTCTTGCCCGCCAGATCATAGCCGCCAATCTTGGCTCTTGTTCCGGTTCCAGAGACCAAAACCTCCCGCATCATTGAATTCATCGCAGGTAGGGCTGGACCGCCAATAACCTGAACCCGTTTTGGGCGCGAGACATTGTGATCATAGAGGATCTTGCCGGCGGCGGTTCGGATCCGTTCAATCCCGTAGCCCTTGACGGAGAATCCGCCATTGGCAAAGGCAGAATAGGCCTGAGCCATTTCCAGCGGGCTGACCTCTACGGCACCTAGGGCGATGGAGGGACCGGTTTGGATGGGAGAGCCTATGCCAAGACGTTTGGCGGTGGCGGCGACATTGTTGGTGCCAACCTCATTGGCCAGCCGCGCCGCGACCGTATTGACCGATTGGGCCAGCGCCGTCTTCAGGGTGATTTCGCCGAGATATTTGCCCGTATAGTTGCGTGGCACCCAATCACCGATGGTCACAGGCTCATCGACCATCTTGTCTTCAGGCGTCCGGCCAATCTCCATGGCGGTTAGATAGACGAAGGGCTTGAAGGCGGAGCCCGCCTGACGACGCGAGTCTGAGGCTCGGTTATACTGGCTTTCGGTATAGTCCGCGCCGCCCACAAAGGCGCGGATGCGGCCTTCGCCGTCCATGGCGACGAGCGCTGCCTGTTGAACGCCGCGCTCTGTGATATCGCGAGCCACGATCTGACGGATGGAGCGCTCAGCGCTGGCCTGAACCGGCAGATCAATCGTAGTCTCGACCACAAGATCCTCAGTCGGCTGGCCAACCAAGGAGCGGACCTCCGCACCAATCCAGTCGATGAAATATTGCGCCCTTTGGCTGGCAAGGGTCGGGGACACTCTCACGGGCGTGGAGAAGGCCAGATCGCGTTGTTCAGGCGTGATGGCGTGGGTCTCAACCATCTCGTCGAGCACGATGGTGGCGCGGCGTTCCGCTCGGGCCTTGTCCGACAGCGGGCTATAGCGCGATGGGCCCTTCATCAGTCCGGCCAAGAGGGCGGCTTCACCGACCGAAAGCTTGGTCGCGGGCTTATTGAAATAGCGCTGAGACGCAGCCTCGATGCCATAGGCCCCAGCCCCGAAATAGACCCGGTTCAGATAGAGCGAGAGGATCTCTTTCTTGCTGAACTTCATCTCCAGCCAGACGGCGAGGATCAGCTCTTGCACCTTGCGCCGAATGGTCTGGTCCGGGGTTAAGAACAGGTTGCGGGCGAGCTGCTGGGTGATGGTCGAGGCCCCGCCGACAATCCTTCCTGCGCGGGCATTGTTGATGGCGGTGCGAACGATACCAATGGGGTCAAAACCGGGGTGAAAATAGAAGCGGCGGTCTTCGATGGCGATGAAGGCTTCGGGCACACAGGCTGGAAGCTCGTTCAAATTGATCGGGGGTGCATATTGCGTGCCTCGCACCGCCACCAATCCACCCGAATGGTCGAGATAGGAGATCGAAGGCTGACGCTTGACCTCAAAGATCTTGGACGTGTCCGGCAGGTCCGTCGCGAACATGGCGAAGAAGGCGGTCAAGAAGATTAGTCCCCAGACGCCAAAGACCGTTCCCCAATAGACCAGAGCCTGCAGTGGCGAGCGCCGAGCCCTCGGCCCGCCGCCACCGGCCGGTTGGTTCCGACGCGATTGCCCTTTTGCCATGACGCACTCGACTCCTCGTGCCCCCTAAGAGAGGGCGATTAACCTTGCCGGAGATGACGCTAAATAGGATTGATGAAAGATGAACAAAAGGGGCCATATGGCCTAGCCGATGGGACATCATAGGGCCCAGGCGCGTCAAGCTTTGAGATTGTGACTTAAATGCGTGTTGAAGCTATGGTTTTTGTCGTTTTTAAACGCAAACGCGCCTGTCTATATGGCCGCCATATCCTAAGGGGGTTGGGGCTTAGTGGCCTGTTGCTTGTGGCGGCCTGCAGCGCCGATCCGCATTTGAGTTTGGCCAAGTCAGATTGGGTCGCCAGCAAGGCGACGATCCAGAATGATCCTCAAAAATTGGATGTTGATAGGCGCACCTGTCTGGTTACGGCGAGGTCCTCTCAGGGGTCCCAAGCGGACTCCTTTTCGGACCCCCGTTACGGCGCGGTCAATGCCATGGCCAATGCTTTGGGCCGTGATTCTATCGATGAAACCTCAGTCAAGTTGCGCCAATCTGCGCGCTTTGAATTGTGTATGCAGTCGCTCGGTTGGAAGCGTTGAGGGGACGAGGGGCGAGCGAATCGGAGATCCGATTCGTGGCTGAGCGGGTCGTCGCTCACCCCGACTCTTAAAGCGATAATTTTGACTATATTCGTTAAGTTCGAGCCTCTGGGCTATTGACAGTGGGCTTGAGTCAGCGACGCAGCTGGCCGGGTCTTAATGAGGTATTAACAAGTGGCCATCCTGTCCCCGGTCATCAACAGTTTCTTAACGAAAAACTCCTCCTAGACCCCATTCGGACGATTGACGGTTCGGCAGCCCTATGGCCCCATATATACGGGCTACTGGGCTGTGGCCCACTAGATGTAGGGGCTTCACGGGGCGGCGAACCTTTTCGCCCCGGTCGCTTTTGGGGATATGGGCAAGAACATGACTGCAAGTGAAGCTGTAAAGCCGCAAGTGCGCCAACGGGAAACGCGTTTTGATTCGACGCGACCGGGTGAGCGCGCGCAGCTTCAACTGGTGCGCAAGGTCGAGGTCGATCGGTCTCGCGACGCCCTGCTGACCGATTTTGGCAAGACGACGTTGGAGGATCGCTATCTGCTCCCCGGCGAGTCCTATCAGGACATGTTCGCCCGCGTGGCCACGGCCTATGCCGATGATGCCGACCATGCCCAGCGCATCTATGACTATATTTCCAAACTTTGGTTCATGCCCGCAACGCCGGTCCTGTCCAATGGCGGTGCCGATCGTGGCCTGCCGATCAGCTGTTTCCTCAATTCGGTTTCTGACAGCCTCGAAGGCATTGTCGGCACCTGGAACGAGAATGTCTGGCTGGCAGCCAATGGCGGCGGCATTGGCACCTATTGGGGTAGCGTTCGCTCCATTGGCGAGCGGGTTAAGGGCCAGGGCCAGACCTCCGGCATCATCCCCTTCATCCGCGTTATGGACAGCCTGACCTTGGCCATTAGCCAGGGCTCCCTGCGCCGCGGCTCGGCGGCGGTCTATCTGGACGTCCACCACCCCGAGATTGAAGAGTTCCTCGAGATCCGCAAGCCGTCCGGTGACTTCAACCGCAAGTCCTTGAACCTGCACCACGGTATTTCGTTGACCGATGAGTTCATGGAATCGGTGCGCGATGGCACGCCCTTTGGCCTGCGCTCGCCCAAGACCGGTGAAGTGGTCAAACATGTCGATGGTCGTAGCCTATGGCAGAAGATCCTCGAGATCCGCCTGCAGACCGGCGAGCCCTATCTGATCTTCTCGGATACTGTGAACCGCGCCATGCCGCAGCATCAGCGCGATCTGGGTCTGAAGGTGCGGCAGTCGAACCTCTGCTCGGAAATCATGCTCCATACCGGTCCTGACCATAGGGGCCAGGAGCGCACCGCCGTTTGCTGTCTATCGTCGGTTAATGCCGAATCCTTCATGGAATGGCGCGACCATCCGACCTTCATTGAGGACGTCTACCGCTTCCTCGACAATGTGCTGCAAGACTTCATCGATCGGGCCCCGCCCGCGATGGAGCCTGCCCGCTATGCCGCCCAGTGCGAGCGTTCGGTCGGTCTTGGCCTGATGGGCTTCCACTCGTTCCTACAGGCCCAAAACGTGCCGTTCGAAAGCGCGCTGGCCAAGTCTTGGAACATGCGCCTGTTCAAACATCTGCGCCGCGAATCGGACAAGGCCTCCCGGGTCCTGGCTGAAGAGCGCGGCGCCTGCCCTGACGCAGCTGAAAAGGGCGTGATGGAGCGGTTCTCGCACAAGATCGCCATCGCCCCGACCGCTTCGATCTCGATCATCTGCGGCGGCACCTCTGCCGGCATCGAGCCGATCCCAGCCAATATCTATACCCACAAGACCCTGTCCGGCTCGTTCGCAGTCAAGAACCCCTATCTCGAACAGGTTCTGGCAGCCAAGGCTCGCAATACCGAAGAGGTTTGGAGCTCTATCCTCGAGAACGAAGGCTCCGTCCAGCATCTGGACTGGCTGACCCAAGACGAGAAGGACATCTTCAAGACCGCCTTCGAACTGGACCAGCGCTGGATCATCGAGCTGGCGGCTGACCGCACGCCTGAAATTTGCCAGTCACAGTCCCTAAATGTGTTCATCCCTGGTGACGTCGATAAGTGGGACCTGCACATGCTGCACTATTCGGCGTGGGAGCGCGGCGTGAAGTCGCTTTATTATCTGCGTTCGAAGTCGGTGCAACGCGCGGCCTTTGCCGGTAGCGAGACCCACGTCGCTGTCGAGGCCATGGAAACGCCCAAGACGGACTATGAGGAGTGCCTCGCCTGCCAATAGGCCGACCAAGCTAACCCAAACCACTCTGCTGAAATTCAAGCGCCACCGGTTCCAAAGAGCCGGCGGCGTTTTTATGCTCAGACATTATTTAGGAAAATCGAATATGAAAAAAGGGCGATCGGCGGCTTAGTCGGTTTCGGGCTTGTCACGGACCTCGGTCCTGTGATTGACTCATAGAGGTACCATTTTGGGTTTTCGGATTGGCGAGGATGGTCCATGCGGCCCTTGGTCTGGGTGTTAGCAGGAATGGGGTGCGCAATTGTCGCTGCGCCCTTTGCTGCGTCCGCTCGGCCTAAGCCTGTTGCGGTTAAGGCCCCGGCGTCGCCCGACGTTCTGGAGCAGTCGTTCCTAATGATGGATATGGCGCGTCCAACCTTCACGGTGCCGGTTCCCGGCTTCCAACGTGCGACCCTTGATGACTTTACGACCAGTCCACACTTTAAAGGGGATGATCATACCGCGCGCATGATTGGCGGGGGTTTCGAGATGCCCGCCTATCGAGGAACTCCTCTAGATCTGGTTCGCCTCGCATCCAATGCCCAGGTGAGCGGGGAAGGGCCAATGGTTTGGCGCACCGGAGAAGTGGTTCTCGACACGCCCAATGGCCGCACAAAGGGCACGATCGATAGTCTGCGCATGACCATCGGGGCTGTGGCGCGCTTGCCGGCCGGCCTAGCGATGGGCCGAGACCTAGAGACGGCGGACCTCGACCCTAAGACCTTTGACCTGTCCTACACACGCGGCTGGCCATCGGCCCTGACCCTGAAGGCCGGGGCCTATGATCTGGATGTGTCGCCCCATGCGGGTCTGGGCATGTCCAATGCCGGAGGCTCTGCCGAGGCTGGGGCCATGGTCCGGTTCGGATCCAATCTCGATACTGAATTTGTCCAACGCTTTGCGTCTGGCCTCGGCATCCATGCGGTGGATGGCGCGCGCTATGGTGACCAAGGGCGCTGGTACCTGTTTGCAGCCGCCAGTGGCCGGGCCGTGGGCCTGAACATGACCCGTGACAGCCAAACCGGCGATCTGCGCCGCAGCGGCTGGTCGGTCGATCCCTCTGCCGCCATTATCGGGGACAGCCAAGCCGGTTTGGGCTGGCGCAAGGGGGCCATGCAGGCTTCGTTAGGCTATCTGCACCGAGAGATGAAGAATGAGTTTGGCGTGCGCGGGGCTGGCATGGGCGGTGATTCCATGGTCGCCTTCTCGGTGTCGATCCACCCGCGCCCCTAGGTCTGCGATCACGAGGTGGTGAAAGCCAGATTTTCTGGTCGGCTAACCGGTGCTGTTAAGGTTCTGTTATCCACAGTACCTCCAACATCTTGTGGGCAGATCAAGATTGGGCCCTAGATAGAGTGTGTGGCTCTGTTAACGTCTGCGCTGGCTTGGCATCTCTATCGATTCGCTGTTTTGCTTTTGGAACTCATCTGATGACCGTTCAATCTTCGCTTATCCGTCCTGGTCTGATCACGCGTCCGGGTCTATTGACCCCTTCGGCGGCCTACAAGCCGTTCCGTTATCCCTGGGCCTATGACTTCTGGAAGCGTCAGCAGCAGGTCCACTGGATGCCTGAAGAGGTGCCATTGGGTGAGGACTGCAAAGATTGGGCGACCAAGCTCAATGACGGTGAGCGCAACCTGCTGACCCAGATTTTCCGCTTCTTTACCCAGTCGGATATCGAAGTCGCCGACAACTATATGGAACGCTACAGCACGGTGTTTAAACCCACCGAAGTGAAGATGATGCTGTCGTCCTTCGCCAATATGGAAACCATACATATTGCCGCCTATGCTCTGCTGCTCGAAACCATCGGTATGCCTGAGAGCGAGTTCGGGGCCTTCCTTGAATATGAGGCCATGAAGGCCAAGCACGACTATATGGGCCAGTTCGGCGTTGGCACCGATGCCGATATTGCTCGGACCCTGGCCATGTTCGGCGGCTTTACCGAAGGGCTACAGCTTTTTGCCTCCTTCGCCATGCTGATGAACTTCCCGCGCTTCAATAAGATGAAGGGCATGGGTCAGATCGTGTCTTGGTCTGTGCGCGACGAGAGCCTGCACTGTGAAGGTATCGTCCAACTCTATCACGCCTTCAATGCAGAGACCGGCGTCGTCACCAAATCTGTGGCCGACGATATTATCGACTGCTGCAAGCACGTCGTGAGCTTGGAGGATAAGTTCATCGATCTGGCCTTTGAGGCCGGTGAGGTTGAGGGCATGACGCCTAAGGACATCAAGACCTATATCCGCTACATCGCCGACTGGCGTCTGCGCCAACTGGACCTGCCAACCGTCTATGGCGTGACGGAAAATCCGCTGCCTTGGCTGCAGGTGCTGCTGTCCGGCGTCGAGCATGCCAACTTCTTCGAGGCCCGTTCGACCGAATATTCCAAGGCGGCGACCAAAGGCCAATGGCATGGAGCCGAAGGGGTCTGGGGCGAGTTCGACAAGCTTTTGTCCAAGCGCACCGAAAACGTGCTGCCGGCGGAGTAGGGGCCAAACCAGCCCTACTTCCCAATCATGGCCATTTCAGGTAGAAGTGGCCATGACAGACACGCAAAATCCGCTGGCGATCCTGGACCAGCTCGAAGATCTCTATGAGAAATCGGTGCGCGCCCTGCGCACATCCCTTGGCGACTATTTGACGACCGGGCAGAGGCCAGACCCTGCCTTGCGGGCTTCGGGGGCCTTTACCTATCCCGAGCTTCGCCTGATCCATGGCGGTGAAGTGCAGCCGCGTCTGCACCGGGCTTTTGCCCGCCTCTCGGCACCGGGCATCTATGCAGCGACCATCACCAAGCCCGCCCTATTTCGCGACTATCTGGTCGAGCAACTGACCCTGCTCAAGCAGGATTTCGACGTCAAGCTTGAGGTTGGCCTGTCGCAGCAAGAAATCCCCTATCCCTATGTCTTGGACGGGGCCGAAGGGCTGTCGCTCGATAGGGCGGTCTCGGCAGATCTTGGCCGCTGGTTTCCGACCACAGACCTGTCCCATATTGGCGATGAACTGGCCGATGGTCTGTGGATCATGGATCCTGAAGAGGACCGGCCTCTGGCCCTGTTTGACGGTCTGCGCGTCGACTTCTCACTGGCTCGCCTCAAGCACTATACGGGCACCCCGGCTGAGCATGTTCAGCAGTTCATCCTGTTCACCAACTATAACCGCTATGTCGACGAGTTCGTCCGCTGGGGCTGTGAGCAGTTGGCGACGGGCGGCGAATATACAGCCCTATCCTGCGCGGGCGGCGTGCTAGTCACGGCTGAGACCCCTGATCCAGAGGCGGCGGTGGCGGGGGGGCCATGGCGCAAGCACCAGATGCCGGCCTATCACCTGATGGCCCCCAAAGGCCGCGGCATCACCCTGGTCAACATCGGCGTCGGGCCCTCCAACGCCAAGACCATCACCGACCATCTGGCCGTCCTGCGGCCTCAGGCCTGGTTGATGATCGGCCATTGCGGCGGCCTTCGTGCCAGCCAGACCATCGGCGACTATGTGCTCGCCCACGCCTATTTGCGCGATGACCATGTTCTGGACGATGTGCTCGGCCCAGAAATCCCTATCCCGCCCATTGCGGAGGTCCAGATGGCCCTACACCGCGCCGCAGAGATCGTCACCGGCGAGACCGGAGAGGCGCTGAAAAAGCGGCTGCGAACCGGTACGGTGGTGACCACGGATGATCGAAATTGGGAACTGCGCTATTCGCAGTCCGCCTATCGCTTCAACCAGTCAAGGGCGGTGGCTATCGATATGGAGAGCGCGACCATCGCTGCGCAAGGCTACCGCTTCCGCGTGCCCTACGGGACCCTGCTCTGCGTATCGGACAAGCCCCTACACGGAGAGCTCAAGCTCCCGGGACAGGCCAATCTCTTTTACGATCAGGCCATCAACCAGCACCTGAAGATCGGTATTACCGCCGTCGACCTGATGAGACGCGAAGGCGCGCACCTGCATTCGCGCAAGCTGCGGGCCTTTGACGAGCCGCCGTTCCGGTAGGGGTCTGAGCGCTCGGGCCTAGCCCGCACCCAAAAAATCACAGGTCAGGTCGCCGAGGGCAGGGTCAGCGATGGCGGTCATATGGTCGCCTTGGACGCGCTTGGCCTCAGCATTGGCAAACATCTTGGCCAAGCCTTCGGGTGAGCCATTATCCTCGTCCTGCGCCCCGTTGATGATCAAGATTGGCGTCGGTATGGTCCTCAAGGCGGCGGGATTGACCGGCAGCTGGGACTTCAACACCTTCAGCATCGACAGGGGCGATAGGCCCTGCGCGGCGAGCATCGCCGCCATCCGCTTGCCAGCAGCGGGATTGGCCGATTGCTCTTTATTGAGAAGGCTGTCCTCAAAGAAGGCCATACGATTGCCGATGGTGGTTGCGCCACTATCGCCCATGCCGCCCATGACCAGCTTGCCTGGTCGAAAGCCTCGGATCAGCAGGCGTACGGCGGTCCGCGCGCCCATCGAATAGCCGACCAGATCCGCATCGCTCAGGCCCAGATGGCCAAGCAGGGCCTCGACATCCATCGACAGTACGTCCGGCGGAAAGTCAGCCTCAGCATTGAACGGCGCGCTCGCCCCGTGGCCTCGAAAATCGAGCGCAATGACCTTTCGGCCCAATGCGGCGATCTTGGCGGTGATGCCCGGTCCGGTCCAGTTGAGCTGTGTACTGGCCATGAAGCCATGCAGCAGAAGCGTTGCACGTCCCTCGCCGAGGGTGTGATAGGCGATGGTCTGGCCATCAAAGCTGGTGAAGTTGCGCTGCTGGGTCATGGCCCAATATGGCGGCTTTGTGAATTCTTTGTCAAAGGCTCGCCATAGCCGAATTGGCACGATAAGAATTGTTCCTATGAGCAAGCGCATTCACGCCTTTGATGGCATCAACAATTTCCGTGACTATGGCAACTACGTCACTGCGGCAGGTCGTAAGGTCAAATCGGGGCAACTGTACCGTTCCGCCAACCTCAGTCAGGCGACCGATGCCGATCTAGAGGCCTTCGCCGGACTGGGCATCGCCTATGTGGTCGATCTGCGCCGTCCCGGAGAGCGGCTTCGCGAGCCATCGCGGTTTCCCAAGGGATTTTCCGGTCAGATCATTGAAAATGACACGGGCGATCAGGTAGAAGCGCCGCACATGGAGGTACTCCGCGCCTCTGGCCTTAATGAAGAGGCCGTGCGGGCCTATATGCTCAACTACTACACCCACGCCCCCTTTGAGGATCGCCACATCGACCTGTTCACCCGCTATTTCCAAGCGGTCGCGACGGGCAAGGGCGCAGTCCTGATCCACTGCGCGGCGGGCAAGGATCGCACCGGCATGTTGGCGGCATTGACCCATCATGTGCTGGGTGTTCACCGTGACGATGTGATGGAAGATTATCTGCTGACCAATGTCGCCGCCCGGATCGAAGAGCGGGTCCCGACAGCGACTGAAATGGTCAAGGGCTATTTTGGTGGGGAACCAACCCCAGAGGCCGTAAAGGCTTTCTTAGGGGTTGAGGCATCCTATCTGGAGCGCGCCTTTGAGATGATCGAAGATCGCTATTCCAGCCTCGATGACTATCTGGTCAAGGCGCTGGGGGTTGATAAAGGGCTGCGTGACAAGGTGGCTCACCAGCTCCTCGCCTAAAGCAAAACGCCCGCCGCCTGACCTTACGATCTAGCAACGGGCGCAACTGGTACCGTGGACCTCCATCCAGGGACTTTGTTTATGGGTCATCTGAGCCAACGACGCTAATCACCAAGGCGTGAGAACCGGTAACTATGCGTAGTTTTTTTCCACCCCAACGGCTCTTAATGGGCCCCGGCCCGTCCGAGGTCTCCCAGCGTGTCCTGCAGGCCCATGCCCGCGTCACCATCGGTCATCTTGATCCGGCTTTTCAGTCACTTATGGAGGAGACCAAGGCCGGTTTGCAGGCCCTGTTCAAGGCCCCGGACCATGTTTGCCTGCCCCTTCCCGCGCCTGGAACCGGGGCGATGGAGGCGGCGATCATGAACCTGCTCGAACCGGGCGAGGTGGCAGTGATCGCGATCAATGGTCAATTTGGCGAACGGATGGCCGATATGGCCGAACGGGCCGGTGCCGAAGTGATTCGGGTCGAGCATGCCTGGGGCGAGCCCATTGATCTGCGCAAGGTCGAGGCAGCCCTCTGGGCGCGCGGGGCCAAGGTGCTAGCCTTCGTGCAGGCGGAAACCTCGACCGGCGTCCATTCCGATCCCGGCCCCCTCTGTGCCCTCGCAAGGGAACATGGAGCCTTGAGCATTGTCGACGCCGTCACGGCCCTTGGCGGGGTTAAGGTCGATGTCGCCGCTTGGGGCGCCGATGTCGTCTATTCGGCGACCCAAAAATGCCTTGGCGCGCCTCCCGGTCTGGCCCCCATTGCCTTTGGACCAAAGGCTTTAGAGGCGATTGCCGCGCGTAAGACCAAGGCCCGCACCTGGCTGTTCGATGTCAGCCTACTGATGGGCTATTGGAGCGGCGTTGGCGGGCGAACCTATCACCACACCGCCCCGATCAATGCCATCTATGGCCTGCATGAGGCCCTTTGTGTTCTCTTCGAAGAGGGTATCGAGGCCTCGATTGCCCGTCACCGGCGCTGTCACGAGGCCTTGGCCGCTGGGATCACGGCGGCGGGGTTAGAGTTCTTGACCGCCAAGGCCGACCGTCTGCCGCAACTCAATCCCATCAAGGTGCCTGAGGGCATCGACGAGGCCGCCGTGCGCACGCGGATGTTGGCCACCCACGGCGTTGAGATCGGCGCAGGTCTAGGGCCCCTCAAGGGTAAGATCTGGCGGATCGGCCTGATGGGCGCTAGCGCCACGCCGCTGAGTGTCCGGATTTGCTTGACCGCCCTGACCCAAGCCTTGGTGGCGGAAGGGTTTAATGTGTCATTAAAGGATGTGCTAGCGGCCGTAGAAGCGCGTCTGGCGGATTAATTTTTATCCTCATCCGACCTTGAAACAACGATTAAGGGGCTGACAAACCCCTATCGGCGGTCCACCGTTACTCTAGGCGAGACCACATAAAAAGAGGGTCCGTCCGGAGGATAGATGACGGATCAGGCGATAGGGACTGCATCAGCAGCCAGCAAACCGCGCGGCCTCTCTTTGGGGGCCATTTCTTGGGCTTTGCATCAGGGCGCGCGAGACCCCTATGTCATCCTGATCACCATCTATGTGTTCATGCCCTATTTCTCGACCGTGGTGGTCGGAGACCCGGTGCGCGGCCAAGCCATGGTCGCCGCCTATGGCATGTGGTCGGGTCTGATCGTTGCCTTTACATCACCCTTGCTCGGTGCCTCGATTGATAGGCTTGGACCGCGCAAGCCGGGCATCCTGTTGGGCGTTGCCCTGATGGTGCCGATGATCTTTTCCCTCTGGTGGACCAAGCCCGATGGCTCAGGCCTCAGTGTCGCCGCTGTCGTGGTCTTGGCGACCATTATTGGGGTTTTGTTCAACTATATCGAGATGTTGCACAATGCCCTGCTGATCCGCGCTGCGGGCATGGACAAGGCCCATACGGCCTCTGGTCTTGGGCTGATGTGCGGCAATGGTCTGTCGGTTCTGGCCCTGATCTTCGTGCTCTGGGCCTTTGCCTTGCCCGGCAAGGTCGATTGGCCGTTCATTCCGGCCCATCCCCTCTTTGGCCTCGACCCCTTAAAACATGAGACCGACCGGATCGTTGCCCCTATTGCTGCCGTGCTCTTTGCGATCGGGACCATCCCGCTGTTCTTGTTCACGCCCGATGAGCCCAAGACCGGGGCCACGGTCATGCAGGCGCTGAAAGGCGGCATGGAAACCTTGCGCGGCATGCTCGGACTGTTGAAGGGTCACAAGGATGCCGCGATCTTCTTGGGCGCGCGGATGATCTATGTCGACGCTATGACCGCCTTGCTGCTGTTCGGCGGCGTCTATGCGGCGGGCGTGATGCATTGGGGCGTGCTGGAGATGCTGATCTATGGCGTCGCCCTCAGCATCTTTGCCGTCTTTGGCGGCTATTTCGGCGGCTATCTCGACGGGCGTTTTGGCCCCAAGCGCGGGGTACAGGTCGCAATCTTGGGAACGGTCCTGTGCCTGGTGTCCCAGCTGGGCATGAGACCGGACCGTATCCTCTATTTTTGGGCCTATGACACCGCCGCCCACCCAAAGGTCTGGAACGGCCCCTTCTTCAATACCTTGCCTGAACTGCTCTATCTGGTGATTGGCTTTGGCGTGGCGATCTTTGTCACCGGCTCCTATGCCTCGAGCCGCACCCTCTTGACCCGCTTGATTCCGTCCAACCAGACGGGGGCCTTCTTTGGCCTCTATGCCCTATCCGGCACGGCGACAGTGTGGATCGGCTCGATGATGGTCCAGCTCTTCACCAGCCTGTTCAAGACCCAGCAGGCGGGCTTCATTCCCATCGCCGCCATGATGGTGATCGGCTTTGTGATCTTGCTGTTCGTCAAGGGTGGGCAAAGGGATTCTACCCTCTAATTCAGGGGGGGTAACTGGTGTGAACAGGCGTACCAGCTTAGAGCGTTCCTATGCATGCACCGATCATTCTTCAATCCGAGTGGCGAGAGCCGGTCTCTATTTTGGCCGGCCTTGCTCATGAGGACTATTGCGTAGGATTGATCTCGGACGGTTCGGTCGAACGGGGTCGCTGGTCCTACGTGGCCGCGCGACCCGATGAGATCTTAACTGTCGATCCTGAAGCGGGCCTGGACCCCTTTTTGGCGCTCTCGACCTTCATTGGGCCGAGCTTTAGCGTGGACGGGTCTATCGATCCTGACCTTCCGCCCTTTCAGGGCGGCGTGATTGGCCTAGCGAGCTATGAGCTCGGCGCCCGATCAGAGCCCGTGAATTTGGCCCGTTCTCAAGGTTGGCCTGATCTGGTCTGCGCGCGCTATTCCAGCCTCTTGGCCTTCGATCACCTTCATCGAAAACTGTTCGCGATCGGTTGCAGAGCCAACGGCCTTGAAGCGGCGAGCATCGCATTAAGCTGGCTGACCTTACCTAGGCCTCCTGTCTTTCAGGGCCGCTTGGCGCAGGGGTTTGAAGCGGCCGCTAGCAATGCCGACTACGAAGCCAATGTCGCCATCGTCGTAAAGAAGATCGAGGCGGGCGAGATTTTTCAAGCCAATATCGCTCAGTCTTGGCAGGGGCAGCTGCGTTCCGGTGCAACCCCCGCAGACCTGGTCGAGCGGCTTATCGCAACCAGTCCCGCTCCCTTTGCCGGTTATGTGAAGCTACCCGGCCGGGCGGTGGTGTCCAATTCTCCAGAGAGGTTTATCCGAATTCAGGCGGGCACGCCGCGTTTGGCACAGACCCGGCCGATTAAGGGAACAGCTCCACGGGGCGGCGACCTTCAGACGGATCAAGCCTTAGCCGCCAATCTGCGTGAGAGCCTGAAAGATCGGGCCGAAAATCTGATGATTGTGGATTTGATGCGCAATGATCTGGCCAGGGTCTGTGTGCCCGGAACGGTTCGCACACCCGAACTGTTTGAGGTTGAGACCTTTACCAATGTGCATCACCTCGTCTCGACGGTGGTGGGTGAGCTTGTCGAGGGCGTTGACGGGGGCGATGTTCTGCGCGCCACCTATCCGCCGGGCTCCATTTCGGGTGCTCCAAAGGTTCAAGCTATGAGGGTCATTTCTCAGTTGGAGCTGCCGCGCGGGCCCTATTGCGGGGTCCTGTTCTGGGCCGGGTTCGACGGCGGGTTTGACTCAAGCGTTTTGATTCGAACCGTTGGCTTGGTTGAGGATGGTGAGGGTTGGTCCTTTGAAGTACGGGCGGGGGCGGGGATTGTCGCCGACAGTGACCCAGCCTCTGAGCGGCTGGAAACCGAGCATAAGATCTCTGCCATTCGTGCGGCCCTGTCTGGAGGTGAAAGATGATCGCAATTGATCCCACCGATCGCGGCCTCCTGCTGAGTGATGGTCTGTTCGAGACGTTTCTGGCCTTGGACGGCAAGGTCCAGAGGCCGCTAGCCCATCTGGCCCGTATGGCGCTTGGCTGCGCAGCCCTCGCACTGCCGGTACCCGATCAGGATGAGGCCATGAGGGTCATGGCTTATGCCCTTGCCACGGCAGGTTTGACCCATGGGCGAGCGGCGGTGCGGCTCAACTGGACGGCAGGCAGCGGTGGCCGTGGATTGATTAGGCCGCTGACCCTTGAGCCTCGCCTGTGGGCAACCGCAGCGGTTAGCCTAAAGCCAGAGCATCCTGCACGGTTGATGCTGGCCAGTGTGCGCCGCAACGCCACATCGGTGACGGCTCGCCACAAGACCCTCGCCTATCTGGATAACGTTATGGCGCGGCGTGAAGCCCTTACCGTCGGCGCAGATGAGGCCGTTATGCTCAATCAGGATGGCGATCTGGCCTGCGCCGCCGCCTCCAACCTGTTCTGGATAGAAGGCACGCAGCTTCTTACGCCCGACCTGTCTTGTGGTGTCTTGGCAGGAACAGAACGGGCGCGGGTCCTTGAGATGGCTGCTGAGACGCGGATTGAGACGCGCCTTGTCCGCGCCTCTGGTGAGGCTTTGCAAAAGGCCGATGGCATCTTCTTGACCAACAGCTTGAACGGTCTTTGGCCTGTTAGCCATTGGCAAGGCTCTGCTGTGAAGACGAGCCCAGATGCCATTAGGCTCATGACGGGCTTGGCAGATATTAAGAGCCCACCCGAACAGGGATCGTAATATCGCAGGCCGAAAAGTCAGCGCCCTTGGCCAGGCGGGCCTTGCTGATCAACCTTGCCCAGATCGGGCTACCCGGGGTGGGTATGCTGATGCGGCGTTGCTGCGCCTTGGGCAGGTCGGACATGAGCCGAACCGTCTCCATCCGATCAGGGTGTTGTACTGGTTCGCCGGTCTTGAGCGCCCGCACGACCGATAGGCCCACCACTACCCGACCCCAAACCGTGTAGCGCTTGTCCAGGGCCGGGTAGGCTTGGCGCATCAGAAAGAACTCGCTATTGGCGCTGTTTTCTTTGTCATTGCGACCGGCCCCGACCACGCCCGGGCAATAGAGGCCCCAGGCCGAGGCCTTGTGATCACCCGTCCACTCCATGACCCGGTTCGGCTGGGTCTGGACGGGAATAGAGCCCATAAAGCCCATCACCGCGCCGGTCGGCTGCGCCGCGACTACGAGGGGCTGATCGTCGCCGCGGCGGAAGGTGAACTCGGCCTTGAGGTCGGGATAGGCTGAGCGGCCATCATCCTGATTGGTCGGATCACCGGTCTGGGCCATGAAGCCATCAATAACCCTGTGGAAGTGAAGCCCGTCATAGAAGCCTTCGCGGGCCAGTCTCTGCACCCGTGCGACATGGGTCGGCGCCATATCGGGGCGCAGCTCGACAATGATCCTTCCCTTGGTGCTGTCGATGACCAAGAGATTGTCTGCCGCTATGGCCTGCCAAGCAGGGGCGGCCTGAGCGGGATTGAAGGCTATCAGGGGTAGGCTGACGGCGAGGCCCAACCAAGTCCGTGCCATAGCCATGCCCTTCATCGATCGGAGCTAGCGGCCAGTAAAGACCGGTTTGCGCTTTTCGACGAAGGCCGCCATGCCCTCTTTTTGGTCGTCAAAGGCAAAGAGCGAGTGGAAGAGGCGACGCTCCAGCATCACACCCTGTGACAGGGGCGTCTCATAGGCGGCATTGACCATCTCCTTGGTCAGTTTGACCGCGTTGGGCGAGAGGCCTGCGATCTTTTTGGCCGCCGCCATGGCCGTATCGACCAATTCGGCCAGCGGCACGACGCGGCTGACCAGAGCGCAACGCTCGGCCTCGGTGGCATCCATCATCCGTCCGGTCAGGATCATGTCCATGGCCTTGGCCTTACCGATGAAGCGGGTCAGGCGCTGGGTACCACCGGCCCCGGGCGAGACGCCGAGATTGATCTCGGGCTGGCCGAACTTGGCATTTTCAGCGGCGATGATGAAGTCGCACATCATGGCCAGCTCGCAGCCGCCGCCGAGCGCAAAGCCTGCGACCGCAGCGATAACGGGCTTGCGGCAGCGGGTCACGGCTTCCCAATTTCGAGTGATGAAGTCTTCGCTATAGACCTCGGCATAGGACTTGGAGGCCATTTCCTTGATATCGGCCCCGGCGGCAAAGGCCTTGTCCGAGCCGGTAATGACGATGCAGCCGACGCCGGCGTCCGCCTCGGCGACCGTCAAGGCCGCCGTCAGGTCATCCATCAACTGATTGTTGAAGGCGTTTAGGGCTTCTGGCCGGTTGAGGCGGATCAGGGTCACGCCTTCAGCGGTTTCAATCAACAGGGTCTGGTAGGTCGTCATGATCAAATGTCCTATGCCAGTTCATTGAGTTGGCCGCGCATCAGATGCAGCACCGCCGAAAAATCTTTGGTCCCATAGCCCAGAGCGCTGAACAGGGCATACATGGCCTCGGCCTGAGCCCCCATGGGGGTGGTTGCGCCGGACTTGGCGGCAGCCTCCTGCGCCAGTTTTAGGTCCTTGAGCATCATGCTCGTGGCAAAGCCGCCTTCATAGCCGCGATTGGACGGGGCGGTGGGCACCTGACCTGGAATGGGGCTGTAGCTGGTCAGGCTCCAACACTGGCCCGAAGACTTGGACGCGATCTCAAAGAAGCGGTCCGCCTCTAGGCCGAGCTTTTCGGCCAGAGCAAAGGCCTCGCAAACGCCGAGCATCGAGATGCCCAGTACCATATTGTTGCAGATCTTGGCCGCTTGGCCCGATCCGGCCTTGCCCGCATAGATGACGACGCGGGCCATGGGGGCGAGAGCGGCCTCTAGGGCGGCAAAATCAGCCTCTTCACAGCCCGCCATGAAGGCCAAGGTTCCGGCATCGGCAGCGGCGGTCCCGCCGGATACGGGCGCATCGGCCGCGCGAAGGCCAGCGGATACGGCCATGGCCGCGACGGCGCGGGCGCTATCGACATCAATAGTCGAGCAATCAATCAGCAGAGCCCCCTTGGCGACATGGGGTAGGATGTCGGGCTCATAGACGCTGCGCACATGCTGGCCCGCAGGAAGCATGGTCAGCACCACCTCTGCATCCATCACCGCATCACGGACGGTGGCGACTGCTATACATCCAGCATTGACGGCCCTTTGGATCGCGTCAGGGCTAAGGTCAAAGGCGCGAACCTGATGGCCAGCCTTGGCCTGATTGGCGGCCATACCGCCGCCCATATTGCCCAGTCCGATAAATGCGATGCGGGTCATGCCCGGTTCCTTATGGTTAGGGGTGTCCATTCCTGATCGGCAGGCAGCGGCGCGAAGATGGCATCGAGCATGGCCTCATCGACCGCTTCGAGTGTTGCCGGTGCCCATTTGGGCGCATTGTCCTTATCGATGATTACGGCCCGAACCCCTTCGAGGAAATCATGCCGCTGCACGACCCGCGCGCTAATGCGATATTCCATGACCATATTGCTGGCAAAATCGCTCAGGGCCGCGCCGGTCTGGAGTTGGCGTAAGGCCACCCTCAGGGTCTGGGGTGATTTGGTCTGAAGGGCCGCATATTGTGCCTTGGCCCAGTCGCTGCCATCGCGCTCCAAGCGGTCCATCACCTCATCGACAGTTGCGGCGCTGAAGCAGTTATCAAGGGCAGTGCGGTGCGGCTCGAGCGGCGAGGGACTAGGATCGCTGGCATGTGCCGCGAGACTGGCGCTAATCCGGTCCGGACCGCTGGTGCCGATCAGGTCCGCCTTCAGGGCCTCGAGCTTTCCGCTTTCGACAAAGTGCGTGGCCAGACCCAGCGCGAGGCAGTCCGCCGCCTTGATCCTTGCCCCGGTCAGGGCCATCCAATAGCCGGTTTTTCCCGCAAGGCGCGGCAGGTGCCAGCCGCCGCCGACATCGGGAAAAAGACCAATGCCGGTCTCAGGCATGGCAAAGGTCGTGCGCTCTGTGGCCACGCGATAGCGGGCGGGCAGGGCAATGCCAACGCCGCCGCCCATCACCACCCCATCCATCAGGACCACGATCGGCTTGGGATAGTCCATCAAGAGGTGGTTGAGGCGATATTCCAGATGGAAAAAGGCCCGTGCCTCGGCTCCGTCGCCCGCCCCACTATCGGCCAACATGCGAATGTCGCCGCCTGCGCAAAAGCCGCGCGGACCGGTATGATCGAGCAGCACCAATTCTATCGCTTCATCGTCGCGCCAATCTAGCAGGGCATCAGTCATGATCTGGCACATGTCCTGGGTCAGGGCATGCAGCGCCTCCGGCCGGTTCAGGGTCAGGCGTCCAACGCCCTTCTCTAGATGGACGAGGACAGCTTGCGTCACGGGCGAAACAGCTCCCGCGCGATGATCACGCGCATGACCTCGTTGGTGCCTTCAAGGATCTGGTGAACGCGCAGGTCGCGAACAATGCGCTCCAGCGGATAGTCACGCAGATAGCCATAGCCGCCATGCAGCTGCAGGGCCTGATTGGCCACATCAAAGCCAACATCGGTGCCATAGCGCTTGGCCATGGCGCAATATTGCGTGGCGTGAGGATCGCCCTGATCCATGGCGTTGGCTCCGCGATAGACCATCAGCCTTGCCGCCTCCAGATCGGTAGCCATGTCGGCCAGCTTGAACTGCAGGGCTTGGAAGTCTTTGAGAGGGTGGCCGAACTGGTTGCGGGTTTCCAGATGGGCCTTGGCTGTTTCCAGCGCTAGCCCCGCGCCGCCAAGCGAGCAGGAGGCGATATTGAGCCGCCCGCCGTCGAGCCCCATCATGGCAAAGCCAAAGCCTTCGCCCTCATTGCCGACGCGGTTTTCGACCGGTACGCGGACATTATCGAAATTGACCATGGCCGTGGGCTGGCTCTTCCAGCCCATCTTGCGCTCATTTGCCCCAAAGGACAGGCCCGGCGTATCCCGCTCGACCAAGAAGGTCGAGATGCCCTTGGGCCCAGCGGCCCCAGTGCGGGCCATGACGACATAGAGGTCCGAGACCCCGGCGCCGGAAATGAAGGCCTTGGTCCCGTTCAGGACATAGTGATCGGCGTCCAGCACCGCGCGGGTCGCAAGACTGGCCGCATCCGATCCAGCCCCCGGCTCGGTCAGGCAGTAGCTGGCAATCAGCTCCATGCTGGTCAGGCGCGGCAGATATTTCTGACGCAGGACCTCAGAGCCGAACCGGTCGATCATCCACGAGGCCATATTGTGGATCGACATGAAGGCCGCCGTGGAGACATCCCCTTTGGATAGGGCCTCGAAGATCAGGGCCGCATCCAGTCGTCCCAGCCCCGTGCCGCCAACATCCTCACGCACATAGATACCCGCAAAGCCCAAGGCCGCGGCCTTGCGCATGACATCGACCGGGAAGTGGCTGTCCTCGTCCCACTGGGCCGAGAAGGGGGCCAGTTCCCTTGCCGCGAAATCAGCGGCAAGGTCTTGGATGACGCGTTGATCTTCGCTTAGGGCAAAGTCCATGCCGGTCTCACTTCATGGTTGGAATGACAAAGGCCGAATCTTCGACAGCCCCTTCGGGCCAGCGCGCTGTGATGGTCTTGATCTTAGTATAGAACTTCACGCCTTCAATGCCATGTTGGTTGGTGTCGCCAAAGGCGCTGCGCTTCCAGCCGCCAAAGGTGTGATAGGCTACCGGTACGGGGATCGGCACATTGATCCCGACCATGCCGACGTCGACACGAGCGGCAAATTCACGGGCCGCGCGGCCATTGCGGGTAAAGATCGCCACGCCATTGCCGTATTGGTGCTCTGACGGATAGGTCAGGGCCTCTTCGAAGGTTTCGGCACGCAGGATCTGCAGAACAGGGCCGAAGATCTCTTCTTGATAGGACTGCATGGTCGGCTTGACTTGATCGAACAGGCTGGGGCCGATGAAGAAGCCCTTTTCGAAGCCCTGAAGGCTAAAGTCGCGGCCATCGACGACCAGTTCTGCACCCTCATCGACACCCATCTGGATATAGGAAGCGATCTTATCGCGGTGGGCCGAGGAGACGACTGGACCATAGTGGGCGGCTGGGTCGTTGGAGACGCCGACCTGAAGGGACTGGATCTCGCTCACCATCCGCTCGCGCAGTTCATCAGCGGTCTTCTTGCCGACAGGAACGACGACGGGCAGAGCCATGCAGCGCTCACCGGCTGAGCCGAAGGCCGCGCCGGACAGGTCCTTGACCACCTGATCCAGATCGGCGTCGGGCAGGATGATGCCGTGGTTCTTGGCGCCGCCCATGGCCTGGACCCGCTTACCGTTGGCCGTACCTGTGGCGTAGACATATTGAGCAATGTCAGAAGAACCGACAAAGCTGACAGCCTTGATCAGGGGGTGGTGCAGGATAGCATCGACCGCAGCCTTATCGCCATGGACGACGTTTAAAACGCCAGCTGGGGCACCGGCCTCCATGAACAGTTCGGCCAGACGCACGGGCACAGAGGGATCGCGCTCTGACGGCTTGAGGATGAAGCTATTGCCGGTGGCCACCGCGATGCCAAACATCCACATCGGGATCATGGCAGGGAAGTTGAACGGGGTAATGCCCGCCACCACGCCCAAGGGCTGGCGCATAGAATAGACATCAATGCCGGGACCTGCCCCTTCGGTATATTCGCCCTTCAACAGGTGAGGGATGCCGCAGGCAAACTCGATCACTTCCAAGCCGCGCTGAATATCGCCCTTGGAGTCGGCAATGACCTTGCCATGCTCGCAGGAGAGCAGTTCTGCCAACTCGGTCATATTGTCTTCGAGTAGACGCTTAAAGTCGAACATGACGCGGGCGCGGCGCTGGGGATTGGTACTGGCCCAGCCGATTTGAGCCTTGGCGGCGGCCCGAACCGCCAGATCCATTTCCGCACCCGTGGCGAACTGGACCCGCGCTTGGATCTCGCCGGTATTGGGATTGAAGACATCGCCAAAGCGGCCAGAGGTGCCGATCAGGCTCTGGCCGTTCACGAAATGAGGGATGTCGCGCATGGGGCGTCTCCTGATGAGGTCTGGTGTTGAAGGTCTTGCGCCACTGGCTAGCATTTTGCCCGCCTGACGTATGCTGCAAATATTCCGTGCTAAGACTGCAATTTTGCAGTTAGGCTTGACCTATGAAGGATTGGGATGATCTTCGGGTCTTTATGGCCGCTGCCCGTAGTGGCTCGCTGGCGGGGGCGGCCCTGCGCTTGCATATGGACCCGACCACAGTGGGGCGCCGGATTCAGCGGTTGGAGGCCAGCTTAAAGTCCACCCTTTTGGTGCGCTCGCCCAAGGGGCTGCAACTGACGGCGGCGGGCGCGCGTCTGCGCGAGGCGGGCCTGTCGGTTGAGACCGCCATCGATACGGCCAGTGAGGCCGATGGGTCTGGCGGGGTGACCGGTACGGTACGGATCAGCGTGTCCGAGGGCTTTGGCGGTCAGATTCTTGCCCCTGCCCTTGCAGCCTTCATTCGTACCCAGCCGGGACTGATCATCGAGTTGGTGACCAATTCCGGTTCCCTGTCCGCCTCGATGCGCGAGGTGGATATGTCGGTTACCTTAAGCCCGCCGCGTTCAGCGCGGCTGATGGTCGAGAAACTGACAGACTATGAGCTGGGTCTCTATGCCTCCTGTGGCCATCTGGCAAAATGGGGCCAGCCCGCCAGCCTCGAGGCGCTTCGAGATCACCAGCTCGTGGGCTATGTCGATGATCTGATCTATGCGCCAGAGCTGCGCTATCTAGATGAGGTCCTGCCCGACCTACGCCCGCGCCTGATGAGCTCGTCGATCCGCGCCCAGATGGAGTTGGTGCTGGCGGGGGCCGGGCTGGGGGTCTTGCCCACCTTTATGGCCGCCCAGATGCCGAGCCTTGTGCGGGTCTTGCCCAAACAGGTGCGTATAGAGCGCTCCTTTTGGATGTCAGTTCACCAAGACCTTAAGACCACAGCGCGGCTGAGGGCGGTGCGCCGTTGGATGGTGTCCTTAGTTCAAGAGCAGCAAGATCTGCTCTTGCCGAAGTCCATTCCCCCAGGCGGTCGGTTTGGCGCGGTCATATTGGTTGGTGGAGCCTCCTCGCGCATGGGTCAGGATAAGGCCTTGCTCGACTGGGGCGGACAAAGGGCGGTGGATCGGGTGGCCGATCTGGCCCGCGCACTGGGGGCCAAGACGGTTCTGACGGCCGGCGCAGACTATGGCCTGCCCTTTGTTCTTGATCCCAGCCCTCAAGCCGGTCCGGTCAGTGGCATCGTGGCGGCGGCGGATAGGCTGAGGCAAGAGGGCTGTGACCGCGCCCTGATCTTGGCCGTTGACGCCCCGACCCTGACGCCTGTTGATCTTAGGCCCCTCCTAGAGCCCACCGAGGGGGGCTATTATGAGGCCTATCCCCTTCCCATGATTATGCCACTTGTTGCTATCGATGGGGCAGTCAAGGCCGATTGGCCCCTTCGTCGTCTGGTCGAGCGCGCAGGGCTAAGGTCATTCCCGCCTTCGGAAGAGCTCGCTCTGCGCCTGAGGGGGGCCAATACGCAAGATGAGCGGGCGGCCCTTGCTTGGAAGGACAGGTTGGGTCACGCTCAGCGGTGACCTTCTTCAAGAGACCCGACCATGGCCCAGTTCCAAAATGACGGTTTTGACCTCCATTTCACCGACACCGGCCCCGGCCCGGTCAATACGCTCCTGCTGATCCACGGGTTCTCGTCCAACAGTCACGAGAACTGGGTCCGCACCGGCTGGGTCCATGCGGTCAAACATAAGGGTCTGCGCTGTGTCACCCTCGATCTTCGCGGTCACGGTAAGAGCGCCAAGCCGCATGATCCGGCGGCCTATGGCAGCGCGGCCTTGGTGGGGGATGTGCTGGCCTTGATGGATCATCTGGACCTGGCCAAGGTCGATCTCATGGGCTATTCGATGGGGGCCCATGTGGCGCTGGCGACTGCCCTTCAGGCCCCCGACCGATTCTGGAACCTGATCCTTGGCGGTATTGGCGCCAAGATGTTGCAGCCTTCGGAGCGCACGGACGGACTGGCGCTGGCCATGGAGGCCGGTGATCCATCGACCATTAGCAATCCTCTCTATCAAAGCTTTCGCCATTTTGCTGATGAGCAGGGGGAGGACCGCCTGGCCCTTGGCGCCTGTAGCCGTTCAACAAGGTCCAGTTTGGACCGAGGGGCGCTAGAGCGCTTGGGCCTACCAACCTTAATTGTGGCCGGAACGCGGGATGACCTGGCCGGGGATCCACAGGGTCTTGCCGATGTGATCGGTGGGGCGAAAGCCACCCGTTTGCCGGGCTGTGATCACTTCTCCGCCATAGCCCATGGGCTCTATAAGGCGGCAGTGTTCGACTTCATGGATGGCATCCTGGAGGACTAGTCTGCACAGCCAATTCTCCCGCAGTACCAAAAACCGCCTTGCCATATTTGGAGCCCCATCCTAGAAGCCGCGCTCGCTGAGGCGG
>JBBARR010000002.1:0-197851 GCA_040399645.1 Caulobacteraceae bacterium
CGGATAACTTCCATGTTATTCGCCCTCACGAATTTCGGGTTGTCGCGTAGACGGGATATAAGTTCAATTTTTGTTGAACATGAGGTGTGTTTAAGCTCATTGAACCGGCCCGGAGGTGGCAATGAGCCGCTCGTTCGAGATCGATGAGTCCCGACCAATCACAGAGGTGAAGTTTCGTAAAACTGGCGGATCATTGTCTGTGATTTGGCCTAACGCTAATGCGATTGCGCTGCACGTAACGGATGGCTCAGTGGCACAGGTTGCTTATACAAAGACGGACGAACGGGTTATTATACCGGTCACAAAGCCTAAAGCGCAACGCAAATACGCTCTCGCTGACCTCCTTTCTGAGATGGCCGGCCAGGTTGATCTAAACGCTGACCATCAGTCTTGGGAGCAAAAGCGTCCCACGGGCAATGAGGTCTAATGCCACCCGGTGCCAAACTTCCCAAACGTGGCGACGTCTGGCATTTGAACTTCTCACCCTCATCCAACCGGGAGATGAAATACAATTATTTTGCGATTGTTATTTCACCCGATGATTATAATCGCCGGACCAACCTTATCTATGTTGCGCCGATCAGAACCACGGCTCATCTGGCACGTAGTGTTGGTTTTCAAGTGACTTTGACTGGAGCAGGTACCAAAACTACAGGCGTCATAGATTTGATGCAAATTCGCGCGGTTGACTTCAAATCAACCGAGCGAAATGCATCCTACGTCGAACAGATGCCTAGACATATTGTCGATGAAGTTCTGCATCGGATCGCCCCAATTTTTATGACTGACGACAGCTAGATTGCTATCTAGAGTTTGATGTCACATATTTCCCATAATGCTTATTTATAGCTGACTAATCTGCGTCGTAGGCCTCGAAACAGCCGCTAAGATTTGGAAACTCAGGCGTTTAAGAGGGCTTGCCCCCTACTCATATAATATCGTGCTAGATTTTCCCGCCGCCGGTAGGAGCGTAGGTTGGAGTTCTTGACTCATAACGCAATCTATCATATTTGACGGGTTATTGTTTTTAATTCATCAGATAAGATAGATTCTTATGGGTTCTCCTAGGGTAAAATCAGCCCTTGAAAGGCTGGGTCAGGATATTCGCAACGCGCGTCTGCG
The DNA here is from genome assembly GCA_040399645.1 of Caulobacteraceae bacterium. Lineage (GTDB taxonomy): Bacteria > Pseudomonadota > Alphaproteobacteria > Caulobacterales > Caulobacteraceae > CAISGS01. The sequence continues at coordinate 1,123 of JBBARR010000002.1, forward strand.
CCGTAGTATCGCAGTGGCGGATCTCGCCGTGCGCGCAGGAACCTCGCCCAGTTCTATCGCCCGTCTTGAACGCGGTGATCCCGGTGTTGCGATCGGAACGCTTGGCGACGTCCTCATTGTGTTGGGCCTACTAGAGCGTCTCGCCGACCTGATCGATATCCGTAAGGACGATCTCGGGCTAGCGCTTATGGTGGAGCAGGGCCCTCGGCGGGGCCGGTCCTTCGCGGCAAGGCTGAAAAGGCAGAAGGCGCAGGTGACGCGGAATCAGGATCGGCAGGACGTCGTTGACCCGGATGGGGCTTCCTTCTGATGGCTGATTTCGTCGCCCACGTTGTGCTTGGTGAAAGCCGAATATCGGTGGGTAAGTTACGTTTTATCCAGAGCGGGCCGCTACAATTTTCGACCTTCACCTATGGTGCTGAATTGATCGAAAATCCACGCGCCTTCGCCATACAGCCTGATCTGCCTCTTGAGGGTGGCCCATTCCACACTTCGGGGCAGTCCGACAAAAATGGCGATTCATTGGCCGGTGTTTTCGCCGATGCAGCTCCGGACAGTTGGGGACGCAGGCTACTCGAACGTGCCTATGGCAAGGGTCTTAACGAATTTCAGTATCTGACACTTTCCGACGATACCTGTCGACAAGGCGCGCTACGCTTTTTGGATGAGAAGGGCGAGATCATTCGAGGCCAGGTCAAGCAGGCCGTTCCACGACTCGTTGATCTAGACACTCTCACGAGGATCGCGCGAGCCTATGAGCAAGGCGAGGAAATCACACCTGAGGATATACAGGCGCTGGCCGGTGCAGGTGGCTCCGGTGGCGCTCGGCCCAAAGCCAATGTCAGGGACGGTGATGCGCTTTGGCTTGCCAAGTTCACATCGGTCCACGATCAGCAGCCGATTGAGCGCGTCGAGATCGCAACTCTCCAATTGGCGGCGGCCTGTGGTATCCGCACGCCTGAAAATCGGTTGGAACTCGCAGCTACACGGTTTCCCGTTGCTCTAATCCAGCGGTTTGATCGGCGTGGGGCTGCACGGATCCCCTACATTTCCGCGCGAACCGCGCTTGGCAGGCCTGGGACGACCCCCGGTTCTTATACCGAGATTATCGATTTCATGCGGTCCTATTCACCCAATCCCTTGGACGAATTTCGCGAATTTTACCGGCGTCTGATATTCACGATCCTCGTCTCCAATAAGGATGATCACCTGAAAAATCACGGCTTCCTCTATGTGGGGGCGGGTAAGTGGCGCCTATCACCAGTTTTCGATGTGAATCCAGCGCCTGATCGCAATCCCTTTCTTGAGACGGCGATCCTCGAGGGCGGCACTCATGACCGATCGATTGATCTGGCGCTGGAAGCCTGCGAGTTTTTCGAGATTCCGCAGGCCGAGGCACGAGAAATGATCCGTACGATGGCTCAGCGCGTTTCCGACGGATGGCGCGAAGCGCTGCGCCAAGTGGATGTTACTGGGGCGCTGGCTCGCGATTACGAGCTAGCTTTCGTCAATGATCAGACGATAAAGGCGAGAACAATTTAATTAAATATGCTGTGTAATCGGTTATATATTGTCATATATGAAGGGTTTTTATTTCTTGCCCACAAACGTCTTGGCGCATTATCGCCTTTGAAGCGTTCTGACAGGCCAACGTTTGAGCTCAAAAATTTCCTATAATGTTCATTGGTGGAATTCCTATCTGATTGATAATTCGACGTATTTTTACCCCTTGCTTAGACAACTATTTAAACTGACATAGCTTCATAGGAGGAGGCTTCTATAATCCCCACATTTGTACTAATGTGGGCTTGTATAAGGAGTTTTGTCCCGATGAGCCGCTTAACTATCGATATGACCGTTCAACAACATCAAAGCTTGAAGGCTATGGCCGCTCTGCAAGGAAAAACGATAAAACAGTACGCGCTTGAACGCCTCCTACCAGTACAAGGGGAAGGGGACACCGCTTGGTCCGAACTAAAAGATTTTCTCAACAAACGAATTGCGGACGGCCTGAAGGGTGAGCTGACAACCAAGTCGTTCGACCAAATAGTCGCTGAGGAACTCTAAGAACGCTCCGCGTCTTGACCGATCTTTACGTCCTGCAAAGCGACGCCGCTGAAGACCTTAGATCGATCGTCAGATATACACGAGATACTTGGGGAGATCGCCAAGCGCGAGCTTACTCCGAAAAACTGCGCGACGGCATAGAGCGCCTGGCCAAAGGTCAAGGTGCCTATAAAAACATAAACGACATTCATCGATCATTGCGCGTGACCCGGTGCGAACATCACTATATCTTTTGCCTATGGCGTGAAGACGCTCAGATTATCGTCATCGCCATCTTACATGAGCGTATGGACCTAATCAGTCGCGTATCCGAACGACTGACTTAAGGCTTAGGTTCAATTTCCCATAATTCTTATTGTTTGTATTTAAACTCTAAGGTTGAGCGAATATTTTATTCCGAAGTGCGAACTCATAGCGTTGCCGCCGCATTTCAGTTGAATTTTTGTTGAACATGAGGTATGTCTAGCCCAATTAAACCAGCCCGGAGGTGGCAATGAGCCGCTCGTTCGAGATCGATGAGTCCCGACCAATCACAGAGGTGAAGTTTCGTAAAACTGGCGGATCATTGTCTGTGATTTGGCCTAACGCTAATGCGATTGCGCTGCACGTAACGGATGGCTCAGTGGCACAGGTTGCTTATACAAAGACGGGCGAACAGGTTGTTATCCCGATCACAAAGCCGAAAGCGAAACGCAGATACGATCTAACCGATCTCCTTTCTGAGATGGATGGTCAGGTTAATTTGAGCGCTGACCATCAATCTTGGGAGAAAATGCGTCCCACGGGGAATGAGGTCTAATGCCTCCCGGCGCCAAACATCCCAAACGTGGCGACGTCTGGCATTTGAATTTCTCACCTTCATCGGGCCAGGAGATGAAATACAATCATTTTGCGATTGTCATTTCACCGGACGAATATAATCGCCGAACCAATCTTATCTATGTTGCGCCGATCAGCACCACAGCTTATCTGGCACGTAATATGGGTTTTCAAGTAACTTTAAATGGATCAGGCACCAAGACTACAGGGGTCATAGATTTAATGCAAATTCGCGCGATTGACTTCAAATCAACCGAACGAAATGTGACCTACGTCGAACAGATGCCTAGATATATTGTCGATGAAGTTCTGCAGCGGATCGCTCCAATTTTTATGGCTGACGACAACTAGATTGCTTGCTGGGCTTTAAATCCGTTTATTTCCCATAATTATCAATGGTAGCAAATCTATCAAATTTTACGCTCGTAGGACTCCCGTATTTCACTGACTAATTTATGTCATTCTAGGGCATATGTCACTTGTGATCATAGTTGCGTTGGAGTACAGATAGCTATGTCAAACGCCACTCTCGTTTTTCACTCGAAGCGTATTTTCGATGACGGGTCGATTGTAGAGGCAAAGATATGGGCTGTACCGTCACCTGTTCGTGGGTCCGCTCATTCGCTGAAATATTCCCTCTTTTATGGGTCACGAGGACGACGGCTGATTGGTTACGATAACGAAGCGGGCAAAGGTGATCACAGGCACTTGGGCGACGTTGAGCAAGCTTATGTTTTTATCTCGGTCGAACAGTTAGTCGAAGACTTCCTATCTGACGTAAACCAACTGCGAGGAGAATAATGATGGCTGAAGAACTCAAAATGGTCGTCGGCGGATCTCTGAATGATGATATGCGCGCATTCACCAAAGCTTGGCGGCGCGCAGAAGTCGGTAATCTTGAATCAGAAAGGGTTCTGACTTTTGAATCGTGGGAAGCGCTTTCAAAGGTACTTACAGGCGAGCGAGTTCGTATGTTACGCCGTTTGCATGACCATCCTGCATCATCTGTGAACGCGCTTGCCAATGAGTTAAACCGTCAATATCGCCGCGTTCACGCGGATGTCAGAGCGCTCGAAGACGCAGGTCTGGTAGATCGATCACACGGAGATGTTCGGGCAACTGTTGATCGCGTTACAGCAGAGTTAGCCCTTTAAAACAGATTCCAGCCTGACTTTTCGGCTAAAGTGCATGAACAGTGCCAAACATTTTCCATAATTCTTATAACGCGCAGATAGATCGACCGGGCCGCGGCGGCTAGATGACACTTTCGAGCGAATTTGATCGACCAACGCTCATATTGAATAGATATTAAAAGTATATATTTGTTGCAAATTGGAACGTTCCATCATAGACTTAACCAGCATCTATTTTGGAGGTCCGCCATGGGCGTCGCCAAACTGTTCATGACCGGCCAAAGTCAGGCCGTCCGACTACCTAGAGAGTTTCGCTTTGAAGGTACTGAGGTTGAAATCCGCCGCGATGACGTAACGGGTGAGGTTATTTTGCGACCCAAACGACATTCCTGGGCAGACTTTTACGCCCTTGCGGACAAGACACAAATAACAGCAGACTTTATGGGCAAAGACGACCGTCTGGCCAATGACCCCGTAATCGATCCCTTCGCCGACTTTTCCGAATGAGCCGCTATATGCTCGACACCAACATGGCTAGCCATGTGATGCGTGGAGACATCAAGTCGGTCAGAGATCATTTGGATAGGGCCGCCTTGGATGGACAGATAGCTCTATCGGTGATCAGCCAGGCTCAATTGTTTTATGGCTTGGCTAGGCGAGGGCATCCGGTAGCACTGGGAAAGCTCATCGGGGCCTTTCTATCTGGTGTCGAAGTCATGCCTTGGACGCAAACGGTCTCACGTTGTTATGGTGACCTTCGTGCCACCTGTGACGCTGCCGGTATTAACTTAACGACTTCGGACATGATGATCGCTGCCCACGCCAAAGCCGTTGGTGCTATCCTCGTAACGCGAGACAAAGCTTTCCAGCACATCAAGCATCATTTGGCAGGTTTGGAAGATTGGACTTCTGACGATTGAAGGCTGTTTGTTGAGTTGGACCATAGCCCGCCTCTGCTGTTCCTGCTGATAGGTGGCAGATCAAACCCTGCTCTTCTGCGGGCGGCATGGTCGATCCTTGCCGTTGATACATTACCGGGAATTCAACATTTTGAACGGAGGAAAAAACCGAGGTGACGTCATAATTTGAGCCTTCGTTGATGCGTTTGGCAAGAGGTGGCTGCAAGGAGCCGCCAGGCTGACCAGCGCAGCCACCGAATTATTTCCCACATATTCAGAACGCGCAGAAGGGCTGGCCGTGGGCATCAGCGCGAACTGCGTCCAGGGACTCTAAGTCAGGGCCCAGTTATAAGCCTGACGTGCTTGTTGAGCCTGATAAACCTGATGAACTTGACTAACTTGACTATGGGGGCCATCATCTCGCTATGACCAAAGCAAGCGAACTTCTCCGCCCTGCAACACCAAAACGGTCGCGATCAGCGAACGCGAAAACTGTGCCCAAGGCTATGCTCGCCAAATTCATTGCTAACTACGCCGACGCCGCGGCCAAGGCCGAGCGCGCTGGCAGGGCCTACACCATAACCTATCGGATCTCGCCAGACGGAAATTTCGAGGTTGTGCCCGAGGTGCCTGTCGAAGTGCCCTCGCTAGATGCCGCGCTGTTGCGTGCCAAGGCGCGCGGCGCGGCCAAGGCGAAGGATATTCTCGAGGGTACCGACATGCTGACCGCCAAGGATTTCGGCAAGCTAATCGGAGTCTCGCACGAGACGGTTAACACCAAGCGCAAACGCCATGAGTTGCTGGGCTTGGTTGGCGCGACCCGCCGCGTAAAATATCCCCGTTGGCAGGTGACCGCCGACGGACTGCCGCTGCCGGGCCTGGCACGCATCTTCCAGAAGTTAGTCAGCCCCTGGGCAGTTTACAGGTTTTTGGGCGCGGCCCATGCCGAGTTAGGTGGCCGCACTGCGTTGGACGCCCTGATCGCTGGCGACGTTGAAGCCGTGGTTGGGACCGCCGCGAACCAGGCCGTCGGCACTTTTAGCTGAGATGCCGACCCTCAGCGCCCTTCCGGGCCTGGCGTTGGCGAACCGAACCCTCACCATCAAGACAATCCGCGCCGGCGAGGTCTTGCATCGGATGTACGAAACACGGTTCTCGGATCCGTTGGGGTGGGGTTCCGGCCTAACCCGCTTCAGCGATCCGACGGGCAATGCCTTCGGCGTCGTATATCTTGGTGCCAGCGCGAAGGTCACTTTCATCGAAGTACTCTTGCGCGACCGCGCCGATGGCCGCGACACCGACTTCTTGCTCGATTGGGCCGAGGTTGAGAGGCGCTCATTGGCGTCAATCGAGGTCTCGAGTGAACTTCGCCTCATCGACCTAACGGACGATGCGCGGTTGCGCATGGGTGTGCCCTCCGACGTGGTCGGGGCGAGCGATCAGACCTTGGCGCGTGCGTGGTCGGCCGCTTTCCACGCCCACGTCGATGTACCTGACGGCGTCTACTACCACTCGCGCCTCAATGGAGAGCCTTGTATTGCTCTCTACAGCAGGGCTCTTCGGAAGCTAAAAACGCGAGACACATTGCTGCTGACAAAGTGCGAAGTTGAGTTGGCGAACATCCTCAATGATTTGGAGATCGCGGTAGCCTAGCGCTTACTTGGTTCCCAAACGTCAGTTCCCGCCATATGGAGCGTGCCTCAATATTTGTTAAGCAGACGCTGCTATAGCGGTCAAACAATGTGCGGACTGATCACAGGGTTCCGGGGGAATAGAGTTGATCACGAGCCTAAGTCAATGAGTCTATATTTCCCATCTAGTGTCTAGCCCTCGTCAGCTAACTGACAAGGCGATCCATAATGCCCTTCGTCAGTGACGACTCGTCCCGGGGCGACCAAATTACTACTAAAGTAAGCATTTTGGCATCTCTCGGGTCTTTTCCGCACCAAGCCTCATTCCAAGCGTCCGAAGCTTCATGAGGCATCTGGCACCTAACAGCTAGCCGTTATATGCCAAGTTTGGCGCATATGGCTGAAATTATAGACTTAATATGCCAATTATGGCATTTTGTAGGAATACAAAGGGCTTGTGGCATTCAAGGGCAGTTATTGTGTCTTGTTATAAGAAGTCAAATCTGGCATTTTGATGCATAATTTAATATTTAGTGTGCCATATATGTCTACTAATCCCGAAAATATCATTGAAACCGTGAGCCATCTGGAGGCGCAGTTGGGTGAACGGCTTGCCAAGATACGGCTAAGCCGCAACCTGACGCGCGGTCAACTGGCAAGGGCAACCGGGACATCGTCTCGGACCTTGGCCCGACTGGAAGGCGGCGAAGGTGCTTCCCTCGACTCCTTCATCCGCGTGCTACTGGCCCTCAACATGCAATCGAACCTCCTGGCAATGTTGCCAGACCCGGCCGTCCGACCAATAGAACGGGTCAAGCTGCAGGGGCGTGAACGCCAACGCGCGCGGCCTATCCAAGCCCAGATTAAGCGGGCTTCAGATTGGGCGTGGGGAGATGACGAGCAATGACCGACGCCCGTGTTCGCTTGTGGGGCAAGAATATTGGCGCTGTCAGTTGGCTCAGCGATCGTCAAATCGGCGTCTTCCAGTTTGAACCATATTTCCTAGCCAGCGGCATTGAACTTGCGCCTTTGACCATGCCGCTGAGCGCTGATCCGTATGAGTTTCCAAGCCTGCCGCGTGATGCTTTCAAGGGATTACCCGGCATGCTAGCGGACTCTTTGCCTGACAAGTTCGGAAACGCCCTGATCGACGCTTGGCTCGCCCAGCAAAGCCGCTCTGCGGCCAGTTTCAACCCGGTCGAACGCCTTTGCTATATTGGAACGCGCGGCGTGGGCGCCCTTGAGTTTCACCCGGCCGTTGTTGAGGGCCAGAAGGGGGCGCGCGCTGTCGAGATCGATGCCCTAGTCACCCTCGCCAACCGGGTCCTGAACAACCGGCAGCAACTGATCGGCGCGCTCACCGGCAATGACGACCAAGAGGCATTGCAGGACATTTTGCGTGTCGGCACCTCCGCTGGCGGCGCAAGAGCCAAGGCGCTACTCGCTTGGAACCGAGAGAGTGGGGCGTTCCGGTCCGGACAGGTCAAGGCCGCAGAAGGATTCACGTACTGGCTTATGAAATTCGACGGCATTAGCAATAACAAGGATAAGGAGCTGGCTGATCCACAGGGCTTTGGGCGGATCGAATACAGCTTCTATCTCCTAGCCAAGGCCGCAGGCATCGACATGACTGAAAGCCGTCTGCATCTGGAGGGAGGCCGAGCCCACTTCATGACTCAACGCTTCGACAGGACCGCGTCTGGCCAGAAACTCCACATGCAATCCTTGGCTGCCATGCGCCACTATGACTTTAACGAGGCCGGTGCCTATTCCTACGAGCAGGCGATCGAAACGATCCGCATGCTATCTCTGCCGCAGTATGACATCGAGCAGCAATTTCGCCGTTCAGTATTCAACATCCTCATCCGAAACCAAGATGATCACGTCAAAAACATCGCTTTTCTCATGAACCGGAAAGGTGAGTGGCGATTGTCGCCGGCATTTGACGTCTGCTACGCTTATAACCCGTCCGGTCCTTGGACAAGCATGCACCAGATGAGCCTGAACGGAAAGCGTGATAACTTTGAACTGGCCGATCTGCTAGACTTCGGCGAGTTCTGCGGTTTAAAGCGGCCCGCAGCCGAAAAGCATATCCGGGGGCTTCAAGATGTGACCGAAACTTGGCCCGGCTTAGCCCGCCAAGCCGGCGTTGATGAGGAAAGCATTCGTCGCATGCACACCACCATGCGCAGCGAACTCGTGCCGCCACTTCTAGGCGGGCGATTAACACGCCGCACTAAGCCTTCTTAAGCCCTCACCTCGGCGGTGATTGACACCGAACAAAGGAATGAAGAGGGACGGCAACGCAATGAGATGTGTATGAAAAATTACGAATTGGAATGGTCAGGAATAAGCCAAAAATGGGCCTAGAAAAGACTGTCACCCACCATATTTCCCATAATCTTCCTTAGACGCACTTGGTTTAGAGCCCACACCCACACCCACACCCACATGAATAAGTTATGTTTTTCGGTCTCAATCAGAAACCCAAACACTGGTGTAATTTGCAGCTTGCTTGAGGACCGTCATCGACTACTGCGTGATTGTTGTGAGATTTCGGCGATTGCTATACCTTCGCGTTAGCCCGCCTATCGGCTCATATCGGTCTCCTATTCCTTAAGCTTTAATCGCAAGCCCTAGGCTCTACTCCAAGATAGCGAGTTCTTTGGAAGCCTCTCGGCTGGGTCATAGACCGTGACCTTGTGCGGCAGGTCAGGTCCCCAACTCCAGAGCACTAGATTCTGATCGTCGGCGGTCGCGTCATTGGCAAAGCTGGGGACCAGCATCCCAGCATGACCAGAAGCCATTAGACGCTTCACTACGGCCCAAGATTGCGGCTCACGTCCCGCGATCAACGCATTTCCCCAAGCACAGGCCAGATCACTTAGGTCTACCCCAAGCGCTGCCCGGTCCGCCTCAGTCCGCAGATCAGCGATGTCATCACAATCGACATCGTAGCTACAGAGCACATAGGGCGTCAGGCGGTGCGCAAAGCCGCTCGAGACTTCTCGGAAGACGGTGTTGAAGGTCAAAGACAGATAGAGGGTTTCCAAACCCGGCCAGTTGAACCGCCGACCCTTGAGCGCGGCACCGGCACCGGACAAAGGGCTCCAGGCCCAATTGGGGTCATAGGCCCGGAAACATTCGCCTGTGAACCTCAAGCGTATCCGCCGGTAGCCAAGTGATCGACATAGTCCCGAACAGCGCTGGCGTTTCCAGATTTAACCAGCGCTTCTGCTGTGCGCCCGCCAAAGGCCGCTATGGGTTCAGCGCGGTACCAGGCCATGGCCTGGGCAGCGCCACCCGCCCAGGATTGGACGAGATTAATAATCTCCAGCATTTCGCGAACCCGGCTCTGGGCCTTGGGACCGTCGCGGCGGCTCGCCTTCTGGAAGACCTCTCGAGCAAGGCCGGCGGTATCGGCCAATTGGGCTTTGGACATGGCGAAGGCTTTGGCCACGTCATCGACCCTCACAGCGCCACCTTCATCTATCAGATTGATGATCGAGAACCGGTCGGTCCCCGCAACCCTGCCGGCAAAGCGGCCAGTCAAGGAGGTCTTCTTAGCCACCGAACTCATGTGCCGCTCCTTTGACCTATATTACGGTCACTATGCAGGCGGGTAACCCAAATTGCAAGATTTCACGTCGCTCTAGACGCGGCGATTACGCGGTGTTGCAAGCGGCGATCTACGATAGTCTGGCGTCTAGAATGGCTTGGTTGGGACAGTCTATCGGTGGCCGAACAGAGCTGATCTTAAGACCGATTGCTGAAGCTTCGTGCCGCTGGTTTTCTGATCAGGTGGTTTGCCCTTTGCCTGACCGGCTGCGCGCCTCGCGCGCCCAGTCGATCTGATCTGGAAAAGGCTGCACATTTAGCGAAGGCCATGGTGGTCCCCGATGATCAAAGCCGCTTTAGCCTTGAGGGATCTTGACCTTGGGTCTTAAGTCTCAGCGATCAGCCAAAGCCCCCCGCCCTGCCCCCTGGGCCTTCGACCTCCTATGGGACGCCTTATGTGGGCTCTGCGATTATGGCGGCGAGCGAGCGAACCGGCGTGCCTCACCATCTGCTGATATCGACGGCAAGGCGCGAGCCCGCCCTTAACCCCTATGCCCGCGCCGCAACCTCTTCAGCCACGGGCCTTTTCCAATTTATCGATGAGACTTGTTGCGCGAAAGAAATTTCAGGCAGTGTGATGATAGGTCGGCGCACTCATCGCACGCGGCCCGACCGATACCGACACATGGACGTCGCGGTTGAGCTTATCAAGAATCCGCATCAAGCGGTCCACGGTGAAGCGTTCGAGCTTCACTTGGCGGATGCGCGAGAAATCGGCGGCGGAAAAGCCCGTTCGCTTTTCCGCTTCACGTACCGAAAGCCGCTCGCCGTCGAGCGTCTTGATGATTTCGGCGGCAAGGGTGCTGCGAAACTGACGCAGTGCGGCATCTTCGACGCCGAAGTCGGCAAAGACATTGCCCGAACCCCTGACCAGTTCCGTATCTTTGTCGCGGTCGGTCATTTGAGCATCTCCTTCAATCGTTTGATCCGGTCACGGACCAGATCGATCTCATGTTTCGGCGTGGCGATGCCACTGGTTGATTTCTTCTGGAAGGCGTGAACCACCCAAATGTCGTCGTCCAGCTTGAGCGCATAAACGATGCGATAGGCATCACCACGCTCCTTGATCACCAACTCCAATACACTCGCGCCGAGTCCCGTCAGCGGCTTTGCGATGTCGGGCATTGCGCCATCGGCAACGATTGTCAGCGCATCTAACGCTTTGTCCTGCGCCTTCGTGGGGAAATCACCGAAGTCTTTTCTGGCCGCCTTGATCCATGAAACGGTTCGGAGTGTCTTGGGGGCCATTGGAGTTATGTAGGCATATTTGCCAACGGCGTCAAGACTGTTATCGAGCGCGCGAGGTATGTCCGAGGTGAGTTGACGCTTCATATGCCCGATTTTGTGTTTTGAATATTCTGCCCCCAGCAGGAGGTTTCAGATGCGGTAAGATCGGACATTGACGGGGGTGATACAGATGGAGCGCCTCTTGTCGATCCGGTCCAGGGTTTGGCGAGCGGACAGATGAGACTGTTCGACCAGCTTGATGATCTCGGCTTTCTCAGCGGCGGGGTATCTCATTTCTCGTCGCCCATTTAATCCGGCCGCACTCGAGCCGTAAATGTCGGCGGACAGTCCGTCGAATTACGCCACGCTTGTGAATGGGAGTTGCTACTCCCCAACCAAGCCGCAGGCGATGCACTGCGCGTGCTCTCCTGGGCGGGAAAACCTAGGGCGAAGGAAACCATCAGCGCCCTCAAAGGCAGACTGGCTCCAGAAGACCAACAAAACCTTCTGAATCTTCGTGGGCGCTTGCCAACTTGGGTTGCGCAAGAAGTTTCGAGTTTTGCTCGTGGCTGAGCCGTTCCTGAAGCTTTGCCGCGAAGACCGCAGGGAAGTCCTTGAGGCAGCGTTTGGACGCGGCCTCGCCCGATTAATAGTGTCAAGGCGGTCTCAAATTTGAGACCGCCCACCCTTGTGCCATTTAGAGATGTCACACTCTCGCGAAAGTCCTCGATCCGTCCAATTTTTGCCCTAGTTCAGATTCAGGTTAAGGGTCGGTCATAGAGATAGGAGATTTCCATGGATATTTCTGCACGAGTCTTGGTGATGGTAGCGGGTTTGAGCCTGATGGGCACGGCGGCTTCGGCTCAGCCGGCTGACCCTGTGGTAAGCCGTGTGACGGTTACGCTCGATCCCAAATTTGTTGCTGGTGGCGTCAAGACCTATGGCACCAAAGAGGTCGGCGAGTTGGCGGACTATCTGAAAAAGACGGTTGAGAGGAACCTTACCGCCAAGGGCCGGTTCAAGGCCGATGCGGCGGGCAGCGCGGTTCTGGATCTGGTGCTGGTCGATGCTAAGCCCAACCATCCAACCTTTAAGCAGATGTCAGATCGCCCAGGCCTGTCGATGCAGAGCTTTGGTATTGGCGGTGCAGAAATTCGCGGCGAGCAGATCAATGCCGATGGGAGCCGCGTCAAGCTGGGCTATAGCTGGTACGAAAGCGACATTCGTTGGGTCCAGTCCCTTGGTACCTGGGGCGATGCGGAGCAGGCCATTCACGGCTTTGCCCGCCGGGTCGCCGAAGGACATGCGGATATGCCCCAAAAATAAGAGTTCTCGCTTGCAGTTGCCCGGAACTATCGGTCAGATGGCGGCCAGGCTGACGGGATAGATCGGCATGATCGGGGATGACCATTCTATGACCAAGGGCCAATCGCCGAGCAGATTTACCCTCTCTGCCTTTTCTGCCCCTGCCCTGCCGCTCGCCGCCTTGGGCCTGCCGCTCGTCGTCTATCTGCCAGAATATTACGCCAACAATCTGGGCCTAAACCTGTCGGTGGTGGGCTTGGCCTTCATGGCGGTGCGGTTCTCAGACATTTTCCTCGATCCGATCTTTGGCGAGATGATGGACCGCACGCGCACGCGGTTAGGCCGGTTCCGTCCGTGGATGTTGCTCAACACGCCGGTCCTAGTCCTGTCGACCTACATGCTGTTCATGGCCCAAAAGGGCGTCGGGCCTCTTTATCTGTGGTTCTGGCTGGCGGTGACCTACATCACCTATTCCGCCGTTATTCTCGCGCACTCCTCTTGGGGATCTGTGCTGTCATCAGACTATGATCAGCGCTCACGGATCTACGGCTATTGGCAGGTTGGCAATGTGGTCGGCATGATCCTTGTGCTGGCCCTCCCCCCCGTTCTGTCGGCTGTGGCCCATCTGGATTATGCAGGGGGCCTGCAGGCCATGGGCTGGTTCATTGTGCTGCTCTTACCCATAACGATCCTATTGGCCGCCAAGGCCGTTGGGGAGCCGGTCAATCTGGCACCCGTCGCCCATCGTCCCGCCAATCTGAAAGCCTATTTCGACCTGTTCAAGAACAACTCCGTTCGTCGGATTATGCTAGCCGACCTGACCTTAGGGCTCGCCCCTGGCATCACGGGATCGCTGTTTTTCTTCTTCTTTGAACAGATTAAGCATCTAACCAAGACTCAAGCCGGCCTGATGCTGCTGATCTATTTTGTCGCCGCTCTGGTCGGCGCACCGCTTTGGTCACGCCTCAGCACCTCTATTGGCAAACATAAGGCGCTGGTCGTTGCCTCTATTGCCTATGCCATAACCCAAACTGCGCTGGTCTTTTGGCCTTCGGTCTCCCTTCCAATGATGGCTGTGGGCCTGTTTTTCGCGGGCCTGCCCTATGCGGCGGCGGGGGTCCTGTTGCGTTCGATGCTGGCCGATGTAGGCGATGAAGAGCGGTTGCGAACGGGCATCGATCGGACGGGACTGCTCTATGCAGTATTGGCGGGCACCAACAAGATTGGCTATGCCCTCGCCGTCGGAATCACCTATTTTGGCCTCGATGCCTTGGGCTTCAAAGCCGGTGCTTCTGATAACTCAGCAGAGGCTTTGGGTGGTTTGCAATTTCTCTTTGGCGTCTTTCCTGGGATCTTAGCCATCATCGCGGCTTGGGCGGTAAAGGGCTATCGCCTGGATGAGGCCAGCCATAGCACGATCCGTGAGGCCCTGCGTCAGCGCGATGTCGAGCAAACGCCACAGGAAGGCGCTTAGGCCGATGACGTCCAAAGCGCCGTCCATGCCCAAGGATGATCAACACCCAATCTTCTATCTGATCGAGATTATGCGCCGGCTGCGCGATCCCGTTGGCGGCTGTCCTTGGGATCTGGAACAGACCTTCGCCACCATCGCCCCCTATACGGTTGAAGAGGCCTATGAGGTCGTAGACGCCATTGAGCGCGGGGATATGGGCGACCTTCGCGACGAACTGGGCGATCTGTTGTTTCAAGCCGTGTTCCACGCTCAGATGGCGCAGGAACAGGGTGAGTTCAACTTTGCCGATGTCGCACAGGCCATTTGCGACAAGATGCTGCGCCGTCATCCCCATGTGTTTGGGCAGGCCGATGGCCGGACCTCCGCCGAGCAGACCGATGCTTGGGAAGTGATCAAGGCCGGTGAGCGGGCCGCCAAGGGCAAATCGGCCAGCATCCTCGACGATATTCCAGCGAGTCTTCCAGCCATGACCCGGGCGGTGAAACTGACCAAGCGTGCGGCACAGGTCGGCTTTGATTGGCCCAACACGACGGAGGTTCTGGCCAAATTGCGCGAGGAACTGGCCGAGCTTGAGGTCGAGATTGACGCTGGAGATCAGGCCAAGGCCCGCGAAGAGTTGGGCGATCTTCTGTTCGTCGTCGCCAATCTGGCCCGCAAATTGGACATTGAACCCGAAGATGCTTTGCGTAGTGCTAACGCCAAATTTGTAAGGCGTTTTAGCTATATAGAACGATCTCTTGCGTCGCAGGGTCGAACGCCCGATCAGTCTAATTTGGCGGAGATGGACGGGCTGTGGAACGCGGCCAAGGCGATTGATAAGGCTAAGGGTTAGTGTTTGAGGCCCCGGAAGTGACGCATAAGCCCCTCACCCACCGCTCTGCCTGTGGGAGAGGGATGGGTGAAGGCCTTGTTTTCCCAATGCGTCATTGCGAGCGCAGAAAAGCTACCTAGTAGATTGGAACGATCCTGAATCGATGTTCCCCCAGGTTGCTTCGACGCGATGCGTCTCGCAATAACGCGAGGATATGTCTCTTAGCTCTAATCCATCACAGCCGCTGGAAACCCGCGCTGGAAACGCCCAATCGCCTGAGCATCTAACCGAACACGAAGCACAACCGCGCCATCGTCTTGATCAACCCGCTTAAGCACCCGGCCGTGGCGATAGAGCCAGGCAATGGCTTGGCCATCGGCATAGGCTAGGGTGATGGTCGCTTCTTCGCCGGTATCGACATGATCGGCGAGGATCTGACGCAGGCGGTCCATGCCCTCACCAGTGACGGCAGAAACCGCTACGGCAAGCGGCCCAGTACCCTCGTCAGAACGAAGGGCCCGGGACAGAACCTCTCCCTTACCCTCCTCGTCGAGCGTGTCGACCTTGTTCCAGATCTCTATCAGGACCCGGTCGCTGTCGCGGCCAAGCTTGATCTGTTCGAGGACGGACTCAACATCGTAGGCTTGGGCGCGGCTATCGGGATTGGCGATGTCGCGTACATGCAAGATGACATCAGCCTCTTGAACCTCCTCAAGCGTTGCGCGGAAGGCCTCGACCAACTCGTGAGGTAGGTCAGAGATGAAGCCTACAGTATCGGATAGGATTGCTGGTCGGCCGCCGGGCAGGCGCACGGTCCGCAAGGTCGGGTCCAGGGTAGCGAACAGCATATCCTCGGCCATAACCTCAGCCTCGGTCAGGCAATTGAACAGGGTCGATTTTCCGGCATTGGTATAGCCCACCAGCGCAATGGTCGGCGTTGGGGTCTTTTGACGCGCAACGCGGTGCAAGGAGCGGGTCCGCCGCACCTCGTCCAGTTCCTTCTTGAGCTTACCGATCTTATCGGCGAGCAAGCGTCGGTCGGTTTCGATCTGGGTTTCACCGGGGCCGCCCATCACACCCATTCCACCGCGCTGGCGCTCAAGGTGGGTCCAGGTCCGCACGAGGCGTGACTTTTCATAGTCGAGCCGTGCCAACTCGACTTGAAGCTTGCCCTCACGGGTGCGGGCGCGGCGGGCAAAGATCTCGAGGATCAGGCCAGTACGGTCAAGAACCTTAACCGCCCAAGCCTTTTCCAGATTGCGCTGTTGAACAGGCGTCAGGGCGTCATCGATGATGACGACATTCGCCCCCAAATCGCGCGCCTGATCGCCAATATCGGTGACCTTGCCCTTGCCGAACAGGGTCGCAGGCGTGGCGGTGCGAAGCGGCGTGACCTGTGCCCCGCAGATGACGACGTCTAGCGCCTCGGCCAAGCCTACAGCCTCTTCCAGCCGTGCTGCTGGGTCGCGGAGTCGATTGAAGGAACCGCGGCCCTGCGCACGAACCGGATGGACCACCAGCGCCGTCTGAACCTCAGGCGTGCGGTCTACAAAACTATCGGTCAATCGTCGAAATCTTGCTCAGGCTCGTACAGCTGAACTGGCTGTGCGGGCATGATGGTCGAGATGGCGTGCTTATAGACCAGCTGCGACTGACCATCGCGGCGGAGTAGCACGCAGAAATTATCAAACCAGCTGACGACGCCCTGCAGCTTGACGCCATTGACCAAGAAGATGGTTAGCGGCGTGCGGGTCTTGCGGACGCTGTTCAGGAAAGTGTCTTGCAGATTTTGCTTTTTTTCGTTCGTCATGGCCTTTTCGACCCTCTTTTTCTTAATCGGAGGCAAAACGCCCCCACACATGAGTGTTTCGCGGTCAGCTCGCAGTGCGTCTGGCCATTTCCATATATAGGGCCCTTAACTTCAAGCTCAAAGGTCCAGGCCGTCCATTACCAATGGTAATGTTGTCGATCTGCACAATTGGAAGCACAAAAGCTGACGCCGCTGTCAAAAATGCCTCTTTTGCGCCCTTGGCCTCCTCAACGGAGAAGGGCTTTTCAGAGTAGGGTATGCCCTCCTCCTTTAATCGCTCGATCAGGGCAGTGCGGGTAATGCCCCGCAATATATTAGCTTGGGTGTCGCGTGTGCGGAGCGTTCCGCACGCATCTACGATCCAGGCGTTGGTTGAAGCGCCCTCGGTGACCAGACCCATCTCATCCACCAACCACGCCTCTTCGGCCCCAGCATCGTGCGCTAAGGTTTTGGCCATCGCGTTAGGCAGAAGACCGACGGTCTTGATGTCACAACGCCCCCAGCGAATGTCCGGCTGGGTGATGACGCTAACGCCCTTGGCGGCCTTAGCATTCAGGTTGTCATAATTGATCGACTTGGCGGTCAAGACCAAGGTCGGCAAGGGTGCGGGATCGGGAAAGGCATGGTCGCGCTTGGCAACGCCGCGGCTGATCTGCAAATAGACCATGCCGTCTTTGATGCGATTACGACGCAGGGTCTCTCCAATCACCATGCGCAAGGCTGCGCGGCTCATGGGCTGATCAATGGACAGTTCCGAAAGGCTGCGGTCGAGCCGGTTAAAATGCCCCTCACAATCGGCCAGCTTGCCATCAAAGACCGCCCAGACTTCATAGACCGCGTCAGCAAATTGAAAGCCGCGGTCCTCGACATGTACCACAGCCTGACTGTGCTCCAGATAGCGACCGTTTACATAGGCAACCCGTCCCATCAGTCTTCCTCGTCTTCGCCGGACCGCAATGGGGCAACCCCAAGCGATTTGAGTTTACGGTGCAGAGCCGAGCGTTCCATGCCTATAAATGCTGCCGTGCGTGAAATATTACCGCCAAAGCGCATGATCTGCGCATTGAGATATTCACGCTCAAACACCTCGCGCGCATCGCGAAGCGGCAGAGCGATAATCCGCTCAGCCCCCATCGAGCCCGCCGTACCGGCCGTGGCGACCTCCGATGGCAACATCTCGGCCGTGATAGGTTGCGTGGGATCACCGCTGGCAAGTATTAAAAGTCGCTCAACATTGTTACGCAGTTGGCGAACATTTCCCGGCCAGGCATGGACCTGAAGCGTTGCGATGGCATCTTCCCCCAAGATTCGCCGGGGCAATCCCGTAGCCTCGCTGATCGCTGAAATGAAATAGTCGACCAGTTCGGATATATCGTCCCGGCGCTCAGACAGTCCAGGCACGCGGACCGGGACCACATTCAAGCGGTGGAACAGGTCTTCACGGAACCGACCAGCTGCAATCTCTTCGCGCAGATCTCGCGCGGTTGAGGACATGACCCGAACATCGACTTGGACATCGGTCGTGCCGCCAACGCGCCGGAACCGCTGATCGACAAGTACGCGCAAGATACGCCCTTGCGTCTCGCGGGGCATATCGGCGATCTCATCGAGATAGAGCGAGCCGCCATGAGCCCGTTCAAACACGCCAATCTTGCTGGGATGGCCGTCTGCGCCCTCCTCCCCAAAGAGTTCTAGATCGATGCGGTCGGTCGTCATGCCCGCCGCTGCAATGGCCACGAACTCGTTGCCTGCTCGGGGGCTGGCATCATGGATCAAGCGCGCGACCAGTTCCTTACCCGATCCCGGAGGGCCCGAGATCAAGATACGACTATTGGCTTGAGCGATTTTTCCAATCAGCTGACGCAGCTGCTGAGCCGGAGCGGAGTGGCCGATGAACCCATCGGGGGCCAGGGTCTGCTGACGTAGCCGACGGTTTTCACGCTTGAGATTGGCCGATTCCAATGCCCGCTGGACCACCAACAACAGGCGGTCCGACTTGAACGGCTTTTCAAGGAAATCATAGGCCCCGCGCCGAATGGCGCTGACGGCTGTTTCAATATTGCCGTGGCCAGAGATCATCACGACCGGCAGGTCCACATCCAAGGTCTTGATCATGTCGAGCAGTTCAAGCCCGTCCACGCCACCGCCCTGCATCCAGATGTCTAGGATGAGTAGGGATGGCTTGCGTGCATTGATCGCGACCAGCGCCGCATTAGCATCCGGGGCCGTGCGCACCGCATAGCCCTCATCGGCCAAGATACCCGCCACCAGTTCGCGAATATCGGCCTCATCGTCGACTATCAGAATATCAGCCGCCATGACTTCCTCTCTCCGTCGCTGGCACGCTGGCCAGAGACATTTGAACTCTGCTCGACCGGGCAAAACGAAGGCTCGTTCGCGCGCCGGGCGTTACAGCAGCATCTGACAGGGCCAGATCACCGCCATGGTCTTCCATGATCCGTTTTACGATCGCGAGACCTAGACCGGTGCCCTTTTCCCGCGTCGTAACATAGGGTTCAGTCAGGCGGTCTCGGTCGCGCGTGGGCAGACCGACGCCATTATCCTCGACCTCAAAGGCCGGTGCGCCATCGGTAAGGACAAGACGTGCAATGATCTGACCCTGCAGATCGGGCTCCTTGACACGCCGGGCTGAAATGGCTTCACCGGCATTTTTCAGCAGGTTGGTCAGCCCCTGCCCCACCATCCGGGCATCGCAGGTCAGGCCAATCGTCTCGCCAGGCTCTTCCAACAGGATCGTGGTTTCAGGATCGGCAACGCGCTGGGCAAAGACGGCTTGGCGCAGCATCTCATTGGCATCGCAGGTTGAAAATTGCGGCGCGGGCATACGGGCAAAGGATGAGAACTCGTCGACCATTCGGCCAATATCGCCGACCTGACGGATGATGGTGTCGGTACAGCGATCAAAGGTCTCCAGATCGCTCTGGATCTCACTGCGATATTTTCGGCGCAAACGCTCTGCCGACAGTTGGATAGGGGTCAGCGGATTTTTGATCTCGTGGGCGATACGGCGCGCGACATCGCGCCAAGCCGCATTGCGCTGGGCCGTGACCAGACGGGTAATATCATCAAAGGTAAGCACGACTTCTGCTTCCGCAGTGGTCGAAGCGCGTACGCGCAGCCTGCGGGTCTGGGCCCCGCGGACAATATCGACCTCTTCTTCCGCCTCTCCGCGGGCGGACTGGGCCAGGGCAACCAAGGGCATGAATTCCGGCGCGACCTCGCTCAGCGGTAAGCCATAGAGAAGCGTGTCCTCCATATCCAGCAAGGCCATAGCCTGATGGTTGGTCGCTGAAATCCGCCCTTGGGGATCAAGGCCAAGAACGCCAGCGCTCACGCCCGAGAGCACGGTCTCAATAAATTGCCGCCGAGACTCTGCGTCGATACTGGCAGCGATAAGTGCCTGTTGCTGATCGCCAAGGTCCTTAGTCATACGATTAAAGGCATCAGACAGAACGCCAATCTCTTCCGGCGAGCGCACGGTCTCAACGCGTGCCGTCAGATCGCCGCCTGCAACCCGGTCGGCAGCTTGAACCAGCTTGGCAATGGGCGTTGCGATAGCAGAGGCTGCCGCCATACCCAGCCATACGGCACCGACCAACACCAAGAGCACGGTCTCGACATAACTCATGGCAAAGACGGTCTGGATTCGGGCGCGATTGGTCTCCGCGTCGCGATAGTCGAGCACGGACTTTTCCGACTGAAAGAGCCGCTGCATCAGTCCCTTTTCGACATAGCGGGCCGTGTAGAGATAGGCGTCATCATAGGCCTTGAGCCGATAGACGGCTCGAAATAGGTTCTCTGCCGCAAAGGGTCGCATGACGATCTCGCCAGTATCGGCCGCGACCAATGTGTTGGGCGGCGGGGCCAGATAGGGAGGCGCACTGGGGGACTCAGCCCGGGCCAGGATTCGGCCCTCGTGATCGATGACATAGACCGCTGGAAAGGCGCGGTAGGCCGCCTGATCTCGCAGGTAACTGGAATAGGTGACAGGGCTCTCGGTCAGCTTCTTTGGCACCTGATTGAGGTCACTGGCCAGATCGCCCATCTCGCGCTGGATGTAGCGCTTCTGTTCTCCCAGATAGGCATCAGCAAAGACGGCGCCATTTTCGACCGCGGTCTTAACCCGCAGGTTAAACCAGTTATCGACACCCTGATTGACCAGAAGACCAAAGAAGATTGCGACCACGACAGCAGGCGCCACAGCGGCAGCCGCAAACAGAGTCACGAAGCGCAAATGTAGCCGAGAACCCGCGTCCTTAGACCGGCTCGCCAAGCGCGCCACGCGCCAACCCATTGCGCCGACGAGGGCCAGGATCAGAAGAAGATTGAAGATCAGGAGCGCAAGAACAGCGCGGCTCGCCGGACCAATCGGCCCTTCACCGGGAGCAGACGAGGCCAGAGACACCGCCACGACCGTCAAGATACAGGCGAGCGCGTAACCAAGACCCAGACCATATCGAATGCGCGCGATCTCGCCGACGCGTACCCTCAACCGCCTCACAAGCGCGGCGGGATCAAACAGCCTTTGACGAAGGGCGTCATCACTCATGGGGTGAGAGTAAGAGCAACTGTGCCCTATTTTCAACACCCATGTTGCCAATGGGCGTCAATAGTGACTATCAGCCTCAGATTTATAGAGCTTTGGCGCTGCCAGACTGTGACAAACTGGTTTAGCGTTTAGGCTTGGCCATATCGACCCCAAGATCTTGGATCTTTTTGCGCAGCGTATTGCGGTTCAGACCGAGAATCTCTGCCGCCCGAACCTGATTGCCACGCGTGGCATTCAAGGTCAGCTTGATCAGAGGGGCCTCCATCTCCATCAGGATGCGGTCATAGAGGCCAACCGCGGGGATGCCATCGGGTTGATCGGCGAAGTGTCGGCTAAGATAGCGCTCAATCAGGCCCGCCAAGGTAATGGGTCCATCCTCGCTCACCTGGGCCGGACTATGGTCCTGCAATTCGCGCTCAATGATCCGGGCGGTGATCAGGTCTTCGCCATAGAGGGCGCAGATTCGGCGGATCAGGTTTTCCAGCTCGCGCACATTGCCCGGCCAATTATGGACCTTTAGCCGCTCGAGCGCGTTCTGATCGATGGTCTTGGACGGCAAGCCTTCGCGGTTGGCACGCAGCAGGAACGAACGGGCGAGATCTGGTATATCCTCGGTGCGATCGCGAAGCGGCGGTAGCCGAACCGGCGCGACATTGAGCCGGAAGAACAGGTCCTCGCGGAACAGACCCTGCTGGATCAGACCGCGCAGATCGCGATTGGTGGCAGCAATGATCCGGACGTTGGGGCGGCGATTAGTCTTTGGGTTCAGCGCCGATTCAGACCCATCAATGACCCGAAGCAACCTTGTCTGGGCATCGAGCGGCATATCGCCAATCTCGTCGAGGAAAAGGGTGCCGCCGTCAGCTTCGACGAGCTTACCGCTCTCGCCCTCATCGCGTCCAAACAGTTCGGTCTCAACCCGCTCCCGAGGCGTTGCAGCCAGATTGATGACCACGAATTTGCCATCGCGGCGGCGGCCCAGATCATGCAGGGCGCGGGCGACAAGTTCCTTGCCGGTCCCAGATTCGCCAAGGATCAGGGTGGTCAGGTCTGCACCGACCAGACGTGCAATGGTGCGATAGACCTCTTGCATTGGTGCAGAACGCCCGATCAGTGGCAGGCGTTCGTCGCGAACCGCGCGCGCTTGGGCCTTAGCCGCCTCGCCATCGGCAGGACGCGAGAGCGCTCGCTTGGCCGCAGCGGTCATGTCATCAAGATCGAAGGGCTTTGGGATATATTCGAAGGCGCCAACCTCGGCGGCATTAACCGCCGTGACGAGCGTGTTCTGAGCGCTCATGACAATGATTGGCAGCTTTGGCCGATCCTTGCGGATGCGTGGCAGGACATCGAACACATTCTCATCGGGCATGACCACGTCGGTGATCACCAGATCGCCCTCCCCGTCCGATACCCACTTCAGCAGGGTTGTGGCGTTACCTGTGGCCCGCACCTGATAGCCGAGCCGCGTGAAGGCTTGGCTCAGCACCAGCCGGATGGAGGCATCATCATCGGCGATCAGGATCTTGTGGTGAGCAGACATCGGGAAAGCCTATTCAAATTGAGGAGACAGCACGCAGAAAGGATCGTGCAATCACGGTTCGATCGGCAAAAGAACGCGGAAGGTTGTACGGCCAGGCTCTGACTCAAAGTCGATCATGCCGCCGTGAGCCACCACCAACTTCGATACCAAGGCCAGACCCAGCCCAGCGCCGAAGGTCTTGCTGGTGACAAAGGGCTCGAACAGATGGTCGCGCAGATGAGGCGCAACGCCGGGTCCGTTGTCTGTGATCTTGATCTCGAGCGGCGCACCGCGCGGTGTCTGACCGCTGGTGGTGCGAACCCGAACCCCGTGACGATAGCCTGTGGAGATCAGGACCTCGCCGCGACTGTCACCGCGCGCATGGGCGGCCTCGGCGGCGTTCTTGACCAGATTCAGGAAGATCTGAATGAGCTGATCCTCGTCGCCATAGGTCGAGGGTAATGAGGGATCGTAGGTCTCTTTCATGGTCAGGCCATCGGCGACCCCATTGACGACCAGAGCGCGCACTCGGTCGAGCACCAGGTGGATATTGACCGGCTCACGCACCGGAGGCGCATTGTCCGAAAAGGCCTCCATCTTATCGACGAGACGCCGAATACGATCGGTCTCATCGACGATCAGTTGGGCCAGAGGCGCATCCTCAGCCAGGGCGTTAGACTTCAAGAGCTGTGCGGCCCCTCGAATACCGGCCAGCGGGTTCTTGATTTCGTGGGCCAGCATTCGGCCAAGACCGACAACAGATCGCAGGCCAGCTGAGGCCCCCAGCCGCTCAGACCCCAGGGGCGTCAGCCGAGGATGCAGCGTCAGGAGAATGGAGCCATCCCCCATAGGCGCGGCAGCACCATCGGCCTCAAAGGTCGGTTGACCAAACAGGCTGATCTCTAGCCCGCGCTCACGAACCCGCGCGTCTTCGGCGATGGCGCGGTCGATCAGTGAGACAAGGGTCGATCCCGTCGGCAAGGCGTCCCGGAACCGGCCGCGCGCGAGCAGGCTCAATCCATGACCAAACAGCGTTTCAGCAGCCTCGTTGACGGCAATGATCCCGCCTTCTTCGCCAATCACCAGCGCTGGCTCTGGGCTAAGATCAAAGGCTGTGGCGCGAAGGCTCTGCTTCGCCTCCGGCATCTTGCCGGGTTTACCAAGGCGGCTGCCACCAGTGCTCAAAGTCATGCGGCCAGACTTTCATTATCAGACGACCAAAGTGTGGTCAGTCCTTCAATGATCGCCTTTGGATCTTCAAGGCGGCAGAGTGTCGCCTTGGCTTGGCGACGGATCGCCGGGTCGGTTGGCGTAGGCGCGGCCTCAATGTACCAGCCCAGATGCTTGCGGAAGATACGAACCCCGTGATGGTCGCCGTGGAACGCGAGCGCGGCATCAAAATGGTCTAGGGCGATGGCGAGACGGCTATCAATGCTGGGCTCTTCATAGACCTCGCCTCTTAGGCCCGCTGAGAGGGCTGCGGCAATCCACGGCCGCCCATAGGCCCCTCGCCCGATCATCACCCCATCGGCGCCGGACTGCTCAAGCGCCGCCCTTGCAGAGGCCAGATCAACGACGTCTCCATTGACAATCACCGGGATGGACACGGCCTGCTTGACCAACCGAATAGCGGCCCAGTTGGCTTGGCCTTTGTAAAACTGCGACCGCGTACGCCCGTGGATGGTGACGGCCTTAACCCCAGCGGCCTCCGCGCGCTGCGCCAATTCCGGCGCATTGCAGCTATTCTCATCCCAACCCAGGCGCATCTTGACTGTCACAGGCACATCGACAGCATCCACGACCGCCCGTATCAGGCTTTCAGCCAGATCCAGATCGCGCATGAGGGCCGACCCGGACAGGGCACCGGTCACCTCCTTGGCGGGGCAACCCATATTGATATCGATTATTTGGGCCCCGGCGCTTTGGGCAAGCCGCGCGCCCTGCGCCATCCACTGAGCCTCACGCCCGACCAGTTGCATAACCATCAGGTGAGGGCCATCACCGATGGCCGCGCGGCGCATGACATCAGGGCGTCCCTTGGCCAGATCGGCGCAGGCGACCATCTCGGTGGCGACATAGGCTGCCCCCTGCTTGAGGGCTGTCATCCGAAATGGCAGGTCGCTGACGCCGGTCATCGGCGCAAGAAACACGCGCCCCTGAACGGTCTCAGATCCTATGGATAGACAATCGCCCATTTATTAGTCACCCCTTGAGCTTAGTTTTTAGGCATATAAATCGATGCCGTCTAGTCTAGACTTTCACCGATTGATGGCCAAAACAGAGTTATGGAATTTTCAGCGATCATTGTTGCAGGCGGCTCGGGGCAAAGGGCTGGATCAGGACTCGCCAAGCAGTGGCGGCAGGTCGGTGGCCAGCCGGTCTTGCGCTGGTCTGTCGCGGCGATGTTACAGGCTGGAGCCAAGCCGCTGATTGTCGTCATACCGAAAGGCGCTGAGGCCGAAGCCGAGGCTGCACTGACAGGGCTCGAGGGATGGCAGAGCGTCATCGGCGGTGCCCGGCGCACAGACTCTGTCCGCGCGGGCCTTGAAGCCTTAAAGGCTAGACCCCAACCCATCGCGTCTGTTCTCATCCATGATGCGGCCAGACCTTTTGTTACGGCCAATCATATAGGCGCACTCCTGGACAGGTTGTCAAAGGCCGAAGGCGCGGTCTTGACACTGGTCATGGCCGATAGCCTCAAGCGTCAGGATGTCGACGGCCACCTCACCGCCGCCGCGCGTGACGGACTCTATCGCGTCCAAACCCCTCAGGCCTTTCGGTTTGAGGCACTGGTCAAGGCCTATGACGCCCTGCCTCTTGACGACGAGATGACCGACGATGCCGGTGTCCTCGAAGCTACGGGCGGGCGGGTTCTAGCGGTTCCGGGCGATCCTATGTTGTTCAAGCTGACCTATCCGGAGGATTTTGCCATGGCCGAAGCCCTTACCGCGACGCGCCGCGCTGTACGGACAGGACAGGGTATAGACGCCCATCGGTTTGGCGCCGGCGAAGAGCTATGGCTCTGCGGCGTGAAAATCGACCACGAGATGGGGCTGATCGGTCACTCCGACGCCGATGCAGGGCTCCATGCCCTGACCGACGCCATCTTGGGAGCCATTGGCGAAGGCGATATCGGCGAT
This sequence comes from Caulobacteraceae bacterium, assembly GCA_040399645.1. Classification (GTDB taxonomy): domain Bacteria; phylum Pseudomonadota; class Alphaproteobacteria; order Caulobacterales; family Caulobacteraceae; genus CAISGS01. The sequence continues at coordinate 27,146 of JBBARR010000002.1, forward strand.
CACTTCCCCCCGACCGACCCGCAATGGCGCGGCGCGGCATCGGAGGTTTTCCTTCGTCACGCTGCCGATCTGGCGCGGACCAAGGGCGGCGTCATCATCAATGTCGACCTAACGCTGATCTGTGAGCGGCCCAAGATCAAGCCGCACCGCCAAGCCATGCGCGAACGGGTCGCTGAGATCCTTGGACTGCCGGTGGAGCGTGTCAGCATCAAGGCCACGACCACAGAAAAGATGGGCTTTACCGGGCGCGAAGAGGGCCTAGCGGCTCAGGCCATCGCCTCAATCGATATGCCGCTTTAGCCTCGCTCTTTCATTGTCACTGGCGCATGAACGGGCCATGATCGCTCCATAGTGTCTATTGGAAAGTCCGCGCCATGTTTCCCTTGGAAATCGAAACCCTCGCCCGCCTGCTTATCGATGAGGCGCGTGAACGTCGACTTCGGGTGACGACGGCGGAAAGCTGTACCGGCGGGCTGGTTTCAGCCGCGATTACCGCCATCTCCGGCTCATCAGACGTGCTCGAACGCAGCTTCGTGACCTATTCCAACCGCGCCAAGTCCGAAATGCTCGACGTGCCGGGAGACATGATCGCGGACTATGGCGCCGTCTCAGAGCCTGTCGCGCGGATGATGGCTGAGGGCGCCGTCAATAATTCCAACGCCCACATTGCCGTCTCAATCACCGGCGTCGCAGGCCCCACGGGCGGCACCACCCTTAAGCCCATCGGACTAGTTCACTTTGCCACCTTCCGTAGCAACCATTCGGTGATCCACCGGGTCGAGCGATTTGGAGATCTGGGCCGCGATGAGATCCGCATGGAGGCGGTCAAGGTCGCGCTAGAAATGCTGCGTGACCGCCTAACCTAGGCCTTGGGGCTGGCGTAAAGCTGCACTGCACGCTCAGCAAAACACTGAATAAGCCGCTCTACAGCACTGTTCATATTGGCTTTTAACAAGGCATCGAGCAGGCGCGTCTTGAATTCAAAATCTATGCTGAACTCGATGCGGGTCCCGGCGGGGTCGGGATAGAAGGCCCAGACATTGGACAGTTTGCGAAAGGGGCCATAGAGCAAGGCCACCTCGACCCGGCCCTGGTTGGCATCGCGCAGAACCCGCGTGGCAAACCGTTCGCTCAAGAACTTGAACCCTACGCCCGCTTCCGCATCAACCTGGGTGACACCCGGCGAACGGGTCACCGCGTTCCAAGTGCGCATTTGGGTGATCCACGGGATGAAGTCTGGATAGGACTCAACGTCCCCGACCAGCGCCACCATCTGGTCAACGCTATAGGGCAAGATCTTAGTTAGGGCGTGGCGCACCGAAGCCTTGATCCTAGCGCGGGGCGAAGGTTGCCGCCGCCTTGGCAGCCCTCGCCGCTTTCAAATGCGCGAAATCCTCACCCGCATGGTGCGAGGACCGCGTCAACGGACTGGCCGAGACCATCAAGAACCCCTTGGCCCTAGCAATAGTTTCATAGGCCTTAAACTCTGCCGGTTCGACATAGCGATCGATCGGAGCGTGACGCCGCGTGGGCTGAAGATATTGCCCGATGGTGATGAAATCGATGCCGGCAGATCGCATATCGTCCATCACCTGCATGACCTCTTCCTTGGTCTCGCCCAATCCAACCATCAGGCCGGACTTGGTGAACTGAGACGGGTCACGCTCCTTGACCCGTTCGAGCAGGCGCAAGGAGTGATAGTAGCGCGCGCCCGGACGGATCTTGAGATAGAGCCGAGGCACGGTCTCCAGATTGTGGTTGAACACGTCCGGCCGTGCATCAATGACCCTCTCAGCCGCGCCGTCCTTGCGCAGAAAGTCGGGGGTCAGGATTTCAATCGTGGTGGCCGGGGTCGCCGCACGGATCGCCCGCACCACCTGAGTAAAGTGCTCACTGCCGCCATCGATCAGATCGTCGCGATCCACCGAGGTGATGACGACGTGGCTAAGGCCCATCTGATGGATCGCCAAGGCCACCCGCTCTGGCTCACCGGCATCCAATGGCCCGGGAAGTCCGGTCTTTACATTGCAAAAGGCGCAGGCCCGCGTGCAGGTATCGCCCATGATCATCATGGTCGCGTGCTTCTGGCTCCAGCACTCACCGATATTGGGACAGGCCGCCTCTTCGCAGACCGTGACCAGACCATTGTCCTTCACGATCTTGCGTGTCTGATTATAGCCCTCCGATCCAGGTGCCTTTACCCGCAACCATTCGGGCTTGCGCAGAACCGCTGATTCTGGACGGTTACGCTTTTCAGGATGGCGCAGTGTCGGGGCGGCATTGGTGTCGATGAGCGTGACCATGATCCTTAAATCGGACTTTGCGTGCCAATGATCAAGCCTTGGCGACATCTTTGCGGCCAAGCTGCCTATTTCTGTTGGACCTCAGCGCAAATATGATCAAATTATGGTAACGAAATGGTTGAACGACAGGGAGGCGACGCCGTAATGCCAAAGGCATACGACGCCACATCGGGTCAGAGCTCGGTGTTTGATGCATTGATTGAGGCCAGCAACCTCTACGGTGCCAAGAAACTGATCCTCGAAGATCAAGACCGTAATCCTCTGAGCTATACAGGATTGATACGAGCCGCCTTTGCGCTCGGCCGGAAGATCGCGGCGGTGACCGAGCTCGGCGAGCGGGTCGGACTGTTGCTGCCGTCAGGCTCGGCGGTGGTCGTGACCTTCTTCGCGCTCCATGCCTTTGGTCGCGTGCCAACCATGCTCAACTTCACGGCGGGGATTCGCAATCTCAAGGCTGCGGTCAAGATCGCGGGTCTGCACCGGGTCTATACCGCCCACAGGTTTGTCGAACAGGGCAAGTTGGAAGACCTGACCGACGCCTTGGCGGAAGTCTGCCAGGTCCACTATCTCGAAGATGTCCGCGCCAGTCTTGGTCTTGGCGACAAGCTCTTTGCCGCTGCGGCAGGGGCCATGCCGCGTCGGTTCCGGGCCAAGGCAAGCCCAGACTCGACCGGTGTCGTGCTTTTCACCTCCGGCAGTTTTGGAGCGCCGCGCGGCGTGATCCTGAGCCAAGCCAATCTGGTCACCAATGTTCGCCAGATCGCGGCCCATATTGATCTGGATCCGGCTTGGGTCTTCTTGAATCCCCTACCGACTTTCCACTGTTTTGGCCTAACGGCGGGCGTGCTCTTACCGATCCTCAACGGCATGAAGGCGTTCGAATATCCCTCGCCGCTCCACGTCAAACAGATCCCGAACTTGGTGCGCGAAAGCGGTGCGAGCGTGCTGCTCGCGACCGATACCTTCATCAACCAATATGCCCGCGCGGCTGACCCCGGCGACCTTTCAGGCCTAAAATTTGTCGTCTGCGGTGCCGAAAAGGTGCGAGACGAGACCCACAAGCTGATCGCGGACCGGTTCGGTCCCATCCCATTGCTTGAAGGCTATGGGGCGACCGAAGCCGCACCGGTCATTGCCGTCAATAAACCGACCGATAATCGTCACGGCACGGTTGGTGGCCTACTGCCCGGCATCGAGACACGCGTTGAGCCGGTTGAGGGTATCGCGACCGGTGGTCGCCTCTATGTCCGCGGGGCCAATGTCATGATTGGCTATCTCAATGACGATGGCCAGGTCGAGGCCCCTGTCGATGGCTGGCATGATACGGGCGATGTTGTGGAACTGACCGATGATGGCTGGATCACCATTCTGGGCCGGGTCAAACGCTTTGCTAAGATCGGCGGCGAGATGGTGTCCTTGACGGCGGCTGAGGACCTTGCCCTTCAGATGTGGCCGGACGCCCGCCATGCGGTCATCTCCATGCCCGATCCGCGCAAGGGTGAACGTCTGCTTCTGGTCACCGACCGGCTCGACGCCAAGGTCGCCCCACTGGTGGCTCACGCCCACAGCGTCGGCGCGCCAGAACTGGCCGTGCCCCGCAAGATCATGCACGTCACCGAAATCCCTGTGCTGGGCACCGGCAAGACCGACTATGCCACCATCCAGCGCATGGCCGAGACCGAAGGCAAGGCGGCCTAACCCCCCTACTCCGGCTTTGCCGCCACTTTCCACTTTGGGTGGCGTAGCGCGCAGCGCCTAAGAGGGCCTTATTTCTTCACGGCGACCTTTGCTGACGCGCGTGGAACTCACGGCGGAAGGTTTCGAACCGGCCTTCGTTGATCGCTGAGCGCATGGCAGCGGTCAGGGCTTGGAAGAAGGCGATATTGTGCCAAGACAGCAGCACTTGGCCCAGGATCTCTTCGGATTTGACCAGATGGTGCAGATAGGCCTTGGAATAGGCGCTGCTGGCTGGGCAGGCACTGGTCTCGTCCAGCGGTGTGTCATCTTCGGCAAAGCGCGCATTCTTAAGCGCCAAGGGGCCTTCCCATGTCCAGGCCTGCCCGTGCCGCCCCGAACGGGTGGGCAGGACGCAGTCGAACATATCGACGCCGCTCGCCACGGCCTCGACCAGATCGATAGGCTTGCCCACCCCCATCAGATAGCGCGGGCGATGGACGGGCAAAAGCGGCGCGCAGAAGGACAGGGTGTCACACATGGCTTCGTGGCCTTCACCCACTGCCAGTCCGCCAATAGCATAGCCATCGAAACCGGTCTCGATGAGGCGTTCGGACGATTCACGGCGTAGGGCCTCAAAGGTAGAGCCCTGTTGAATACCGAATAGGGCTTGGCTCTCGCGTTCACCAAAGGCCGCCTTTGACCGTGCGCCCCAGCGAGCCGAGAGCCTCATGGCGGCCGCAGCACCAGGCTGTTCTGCTGGATAGGATACACACTCATCCAACTGCATGATGATATCGGAGCCGATCCGGTCGGCCTGAATTTCAATCGAACGTTCTGGCGTCAAGATGTGCTTGGAGCCATCAATATGACTGCGAAAGGCCACAGCCTCTTCCGTCACCTTAGAGATACCGGACAGGGACATGACTTGAAACCCGCCGCTGTCGGTCAGGATCGGACCGGTCCAGCCCATAAATTTGTGCAGGCCACCAAGCCGCTCGAGCCGTTCAGGCCCCGGACGCAACATCAGGTGATAGGTGTTGCCAAGGATGATGTCGGCGCCGGTCTGGGCCACCTGATCCACGGTTAGCGCTTTAACCGTGCCCGCCGTGCCCACAGGCATGAAGGCTGGCGTGCGGATGTCGCCTCGGGAGGTCTTCAAGACACCGGTTCGGGCTGCGCCATCGGTGGCGTGAATGTCGAAGCTAAACTCTGCCATTAGGAGGCGCGCCATAGCAAGGAACTGTCCCCGTAGGAATAGAACCGATAGCCGGTGGCGATGGCGCGCTCATAGGCCTCGCGCATTTGGGCTTGCCCTGCAAAGGCGCTGACCAACATGAAAAGGGTCGATTTTGGTAGGTGAAAGTTGGTCATCAACCCATCGGCGGCGCGGAAGCGATAGCCCGGCGTGATGAAGATGGCGGTATCATCGGCAAAGGCGCGGATGGTGCCATCCTCATCCGTCGCGCTTTCCAACAGGCGAAGGCTGGTCGTACCGACACAGATGATACGGCCGGCGCTGGCGTGAACTCCATTGAGCGCTGTAGCAGTCTTTTCGGTCACCACCCCATATTCGGCATGCATCTTGTGATCGGTCAGATCATCCGTCTTGACAGGCAAGAAGGTCCCTGCCCCGACATGGAGCGTAACAAAGTGTAAGGATACACCCTTTTTTTTCAAAAGTTCGAGTAACTCAGGCGTAAAATGTAGACCCGCCGTGGGCGCTGCGACTGAACCGTCTTCGCGGGCATAGACCGTCTGATAATCGCGTCGATCGCGCTCATCCTCTGCGCGTTTGGCGGCGATATAGGGCGGCAGCGGCATTAGGCCGATGGCGGCGATGGCGAGGTCGAGTTCAACGCCGGAGCGTTCGAACGAGAGGTTCACCTCACCGCCCTCGCCCTTGGCCTCAACCGTTGCCGTTAGGGTCGCTCGATCGCTACCGCGGCCTTCATGCGGGCCAAACACGACCTGATCACCGATCTTGAGCCGCTTTCCTGGGCGCATGAAGGCGGTCCAGCCGTTCGGGCTCATGCGCTTGTGCAAGGTGGCCTCAATGGCCTGAACATTCTCACCGCGCGTGCGGGTGCCAAACAGACGTGCAGAAATGACTCGCGTATCGTTGAACAGCAGCGCATCACCGGCCTGAAGACGTTCTGGAAGGTCAATGACCTGATGATCGGTCAGAGCATCCCCCGGCCGCACCAACAGAAGTCGCGCGCTATGGCGCGGCTCTGCCGGACGCAAGGCTATGGCCTCGTCCGGCAGATGGAAGTCAAAGTCGGAAAGTTTCAAACGTCAACCGCAACGCGGGCAGTCAGAATCTTGCCGGGGGTGCGCGGTGGCTCACCCTTTGGCAGGGCATCAACATGGTCCATACCATCCGACACCACACCCCAAACCGTATATTGGTTGTCAAGGAAGGTGGCGTCATCCAAGCAGATGAAGAACTGGCTATTTGCCGAATTGGGCGCAGAGGTGCGGGCCATCGAGCAGACGCCGCGCAGATGGGGCTCAGCGCTGAACTCAGCCTGCAGGTTCGGCTTGGACGAGCCACCGCCGCCGGTGCCCGTAGGATCGCCGCCCTGGGCCATAAAGCCGGGAATGACGCGGTGGAACACGACGCCATCATAAAAGCCTTCGCGCGCCAATTCCTTGATCCGGGCCACGTGGCCGGGGGCCAGGTCAGGACGCAGGTCGATGGTCACGACGCCGGTCTCAAGCGTCAACAACAGGGTGTTTTCTGGATCGGCAGCCATGGTTTTTCTCGGTTTAAAATGAAAGACGGGTCTTCCTAGCGAACCTCGACAGGAAGGTCGATGTCGCAGGCAGAAAAATCAGCACCCTTCTTGGCGCGCAAGGTCTCAACCATGGCCTTGAAGTAGCCACTACGAACGTCCAGCACCTTGATCGAAGGCCGCTCTGCCGCAGGCATATCGGTCAGCATTTGCACCTTGGTCATGGTGTCAGGGTCCACGACAGGCTCACCCGTCTTGATCGCGCGCACGATGTCGAGCCCAGATAGGGTCTGGCCATAGGCGGTGTAGCGCTTGTCCAGAGACGGGAAGGCTTGGCGCATTAAGAAGAACTGACTGTTGGCGCTATCGGGATTTTCACCCCGCGCAGCCCCAAGAACACCCGGACAGAACTGGCCCCAGGCATGGACCTTGCCGTCAGCGGTCATTGCCATCAGATCATCGATCTGGGTCATGATCGGCACAGCGCCAACAAATCCCGACTGAATTCCGATGGGCTGGCTAATGGGCGTAAAGGGGCTTTGCGGGCCGCGACGATAGGTAAATTCCGCAACCACGTCCGGCTTGGTTGAGCCGCCCTCACCCGTCCCCTTAGGGTCGCCGGTCTGGGCCATGAATTCGTTGATCACGCGGTGGAACTTCAGGCCGTTATAGAAGCCCTCACGGGTCAGTTCCTTGAACCGAGCCACGTGGTTGGGGGCCAATTCTGGAGATAGCTCAACAATGATCCGGCCCTTGGTCGTGTCGATAACCACGACATTTACAGGATCAGGGACGCGCCAATCGCCAGCTGCAGGCCCCTTAGCCACGGCGGGGGCTGCAACCGCTTGTGGTGCTTTTGCCTTTAGAGGCGCAGCATTGGCGGCCATGGTTGTGCCGAGCAACAGGCTCAAGGTCAAGGCCGATAGGATGTTCTTCATGCCGTCCTCATTCTAGGTCTTGGCGCAATCAGTGGTCTACCGCCACGGCGCAGAAGCTCAATCAATAGATCAAGCTAAACGCGAATTGGCGCAATATTGCGGCAAAAGCCTTAGGCGTGATTATATTTGGCCAAAAGGATCTTGGCCATGGTTGGGCTAAGGAAGCTGCTAATATCACCGCCAAGCTTGGCGATTTCCTTAACCAGGCGCGAGGCCACAGCTTGGTGACGGGGGTCGGCCATCAAGAACACGGTCTCGATCTCACGATTGAGCTGCTGGTTCATGGCCGTCATCTGAAACTCATATTCGAAGTCCGCGACAGCGCGAAGGCCGCGGACAATCATCTGAGCCCCAACATCCTGAGCAAAGTGCATCAGTAAGCCTTCGAAAGGCCGGACCTCAATCTGGGCATGATTAGCGAAGCGCTTGGTCTCTTCCAAAACCATGGCGCATCGCTCTTCGAGCGTGAACAGCGGCCCCTTGTCGCGGTTGATCGCAACCCCAATGACCAGCTTATCGACCAGCTTGACGGCGCGCCCGATAATATCGAGATGGCCGTTGGTCATGGGGTCAAAGGTCCCCGGATAGAGCCCAACACGTTCCATAGACAAGATATCCCCTCAGATTTCCATTCCGGCGGGACAACTAACGTGTTCCTTACCGATGTGTCGACATAGACCGAAGTGATTAGGGTTCAGTCCCATCGTCTGAACCTGTGTCATCGTCACCCTTATCACCTTCAGCCAGCCGCTCAACTGATACGACACGCTCGCCATCTGCGGTCCTGAAAATGGTCACGCCTTGGGTGTTACGGGCCGCGATACGGATCTCTGCAACAGGGCAACGGATCAATTGTCCCTGGTCGGTGACAAGCACGATCTCGTCGCCATCCTCGACGGGGAACGAGGCCACGACCTTGCCACCGCGCTTGGACAGGTCATGGGCAACCAAACCCTTACCGCCGCGTCCGGTGACCCGGTACTCAAAGGACGAACTGCGCTTGCCATAGCCAGTGTCGCTCAGGGTCAGGATGAACTGTTCTTGCGCACCAAGGGCACTGATCTGCTCAAGGCTGAGCAACGCTTCACCCTCTTCGGCTCCGGAACCGTCGGTCTCTGGCTCATCGACCACGGTCATCTCGGCATCATCGACGGCTTCGCCGGTAACGGCACGCATGGCCTTGGCATATTTCAGATAGGCCCTCTGTTCGGCCGCGCTGATGCCAAGGTGCAGCAGGATAGCCATCGAGATGACCTGGTCGGTTTCCGCCAATCGAATGCCGCGCACACCGGTGGACTCGCGGCCCGCAAAGACGCGAACATCATCAACGCCAAAGCGGATACACTGACCTAAGGCGGTCGTCAGAAGGACGTCATGGTTGACGGTGCAGAGGCCCACACCGACAATGCCATCGCCCGCATCCAGCTTCATCGCGATCTTGCCATTGCGATTGACCTGAACAAAATCGGACAGACGATTGCGACGGACATTGCCCGAGCGGGTCGCGAACATCACATCCAACCCATCCCACTGCGCCTCATCCTCTGGCAGCAACAGGATCGAAGTGATGGACTCGTTGGGTTCGAGCGGCAGCAGATTGACGAAGGCCTTGCCGCGCGATGTCGGCAATCCGAGCGGCAAGCGCCAGACCTTGAGCTTATAGACCTTGCCCGTCGAGGAGAAGAACAGCACCGGCGCATGGGTTGAGGCCGCAAAGACGCGGGTGACGGCATCTTCTTCTTTGGTCGCCATACCAGAACGGCCCTTCCCGCCCCGGCGTTGGGTGCGATAGGTCGCCAGTGGCGTGCGCTTGACATAGCCGCCGTGGGTGACGGTGATGACCATGTCCTCACGTAGGATCAGGTCCTCGTCTTCCATGTCCGCATCGCCTTCGACGATGATCGTCCTGCGCGGAATGGCGAAGGCTTGACGCACCTCGACCAGCTCTTCGCGAACAATGGCCATGATCTTGTCGCGCGAGGCGAGGATTTCGAGATAGCCCGCGATGGCTTCGGCTAGGCTGCGCGCCTCGCCAAAGATCTCGTCGCGGCCAAGACCGGTCAGGCGCGACAGGGTTAGGGCCAAGATGGCGCGGGACTGCTCGTCCGTCAGGCGCACAGCCGGTGCCCCATCGGCCAAACCGACCACCAGCGTGCGAGGATCAGCAATGAGCTCGATCAGCGGGTTCATATCGCCCGCGGGCCAGTCCCTTGCCACCAAACGCTCACGCGCTTCCGCTGGGTCCTTGGACGAGCGGATGATGTGGATCACCTCGTCAATATTGGCCACAGCAATGGCCAAACCGACCAAGACGTGACCGCGATCACGGGCCTTGGACAGCTCGAACTTGGTGCGGCGAACCACGACCTCTTCGCGGAACTCCACGAAACAGTCGATTAGACGGCGAAGGCCCATCTGCTCGGGTCGTCCACGGTCCAAAGCCAGCATATTGACGCCAAATGAACTTTGCAGCGGCGTATAGCGATAGAGCTGGTTAAGGATCACTTCAGCCGAAGCGTCACGCTTAAGCTCGACGACCACGCGCATCCCCTGACGATCGCTTTCGTCGCGAATGTCCGAGATCCCTTCGATGCGCTTTTCACGCACAAGATCAGCGATCCGCTCGACCAGATTGGCCTTGTTCACCTGATAGGGAATGGCGGTGATGATGATGGCTTCGCGATTGGCGCGCGCCTCTTCGACGGTCGCCACACCACGCATGATCACCGAGCCACGTCCGGTCATCAAGGCTTCTCGCGCGCCCGTCCGTCCAATGATCTCGCCGCCCGTGGGGAAGTCTGGACCCGGAACAATGTCGAGCAACTCGTCCAACGGAATGTCTGAATTATCAATGACCGCCAAACAGGCGTCTACGATTTCGCCCAAATTATGGGGCGGGATATTGGTCGCCATACCCACGGCAATACCGCCTGCGCCATTGACCAGCAGGTTTGGCACCCTTGACGGTAGGACAACGGGCTCATTTTCGGAGCCGTCATAGTTGGGCTGAAAGTCTACCGTCCCCTTGTCGAGGTCGGCGAGCAGGGCCTCAGCCGTCTTCAGCATCCGCACTTCAGTATAGCGCATGGCCGCAGGCATATCACCGTCGACCGAGCCGAAGTTACCCTGACCATCGATCAAAACCATACCCATCGAGAAGGGCTGCGCCATGCGAACCATGGCATGATAGACGGCCGTGTCACCGTGCGGGTGATATTTACCGATCACGTCACCGACGATACGTGCCGATTTTCGATAGGCTCCCGATGGTCCATAGCCCTGCTCATGCATCGAAAACAGGATGCGGCGGTGCACGGGCTTGAGGCCGTCACGCGCGTCGGGCAAGGCGCGACTGACAATCACGCTCATCGCATAATCGAGATAGGAGCGCTTTAGCTCATCTTCGATATTGATGGGCACAATGCCGCCACGGCGGGTCTCTTCGGGGGAATTGATCGTTTCGTCGGACACTGATTTTTAGAACTTTTCGAATGATGAATCGCTAGACCGATCTTAAAGCGTACAGTTAGCATCCCTTAGCCCTCGGCGCAAAAGCAGGAGCCAGAAACATGAAGCTTTTACTCAATTCAGTAGCGATTTTTTCCCTATTTGGGGCCCACGCCCTAGCTCAGGTGCACGATCATACCTCAACTGCCGCTCCAGCTGTGGCCATAGCGCCCGCTGCCCCGTCACCAGTGACCACCCCCATCAAGATGACAGATGGCAGCAGCATCGGCATGCTGAGCCTAACGGCAGCTGCAACCGGCGTACTGTTGCAGGTCGATATCACCAAGGGCCTGACGCCCGGCTGGCATGGCATGCATTTCCATCAGACCGGTGACTGCTCTGATCCCAAATTCATGACCAGCGGTGGCCATCTGAACCATGCAGAGAGCAAGAGGCCACATGGCCTGCTCAACCCCGCAGGGCCTGATTTTGGCGATATGGTCAATCTCTATGTCGCAGCAGATGGATCGGCCCACGGGCAGGCCTTTAGCACATCTGTGCGCTTGGATGCAGGGTCATTGGCGAGCGAGCAGGTTCTGCGCGATGGCGACGGTTCGGCCCTCGTGATTCACGCCAACGCCGATGACCAGATCAGCCAGCCTATTGGCGGCGCGGGCGGCCGTATTGCCTGCGCGGTGATTAGGTAGGCTCGAGGTTTGTTTCGCTGGCCTTGGCCAGACGGCGCTCAGACAAGGCCACCAAAGCAACGCCAGCCAAGGTGGCCGCACCGCCTATAGCCACTTGCCACGTGATGATCTCGCCCATGAAAAGGACGCTGATCACCGCCGATACCAAGGGCGTCATTAGGAAATAGGGCATGATCCGACCCGGTTCGCGCCTCTGGACCAGCCAAAACATGATCGCGGTGGCCCCGACGGTCGACAGAACCGCTGCCCACACGACGCTGACCCAGACCATCATCGGGGCAGCCGTAACCGACGGGACGATGTTTTTTTCGGTCCCAAAGGCAACGGCGATCATCAGCGGCGCGGACAAGAGCGCGGTCAGACCCTGAAGCTTCAGAGCCCGAATCCCAGGAACTTGGCGCACAAGGACGGTTCCAAGCGCCCAACAGATGCTGGCTGCGACACCGACCAATATACCCAAAATGTCGCCTTGCGCTCCGGGAGATAGGGTCATCCAGGCTATGCCACCAAAGGCAACGGCCAGTCCCCAGAGTTGAAGTCCAGCCATCGCCTCGCCCAAGATCAGCCAAGCAAACAGGGCCGTAAACGGCACCCAAAGCTGAAGCGACACGATGAATGCACTCATCGAGTGGACCATCGAAAAGCCAAGATAGATTAGCCCGGCATTGAGTGGACCAATCAATAGCAAGATCGCAAGGAGCCGCTTGGGGTCGGGAAAGGGTGGCTTGATGAATGGGAACAGAAACAGCAGAGCGACTGCAAAACGCACCCCGCCCATAAAGATGGGCGGGATATAATGGGTCATATATTTCGCTGCGATATTATTAACGCCCCAAACCAAAACAATGCCGACGATCGCGGCCCATTCGAGGGGCAGCAGGGGTGAACCTGCCGCAGGTTTTACCACTCAGCCTGCTCCTAGAACGGGATTTCATCATCCAGATCAGCCGAGAAGCTTTCGCGCGGACCGGAGGGCTGGGCCGCACGTCCCGATGGGGCATAGCCGCCACCGACTGAATAGCCTTCATCGCGGTCATCCACACCTGCGCTTCCGCCAGCCTTGCCATCGAGCATGGTCAGTTCACCGCGATATTTCTGCAAGATGATTTCGGTCGAGAACTTTTCAGCGCCGGACTGGTCTGTCCATTTGCGGGTCTGGAGCGATCCCTCGAGATAGACCTTGGCGCCTTTACGCAGGAAATTCTCGGCGACCTTGACCAGATTGTCATTGAAGATCACCACACGGTGCCATTCGGTCTTTTCCTTACGCTCGCCCGAAGCCTTGTCGCGCCAGGTTTCCGACGTCGCAACCGTCAGATTGGCGACCCGATCTCCCGAATTCAGCGTGCGAATTTCTGGATCCTTACCCAGATTACCAACCAGAGTGACCTTGTTAACACTTCCCGCCATGGGGACCCCCGCTTATGTGGCTGCTCCGTTGCAGCGCCTGGTAAATGTTCTTGTTCCGTTCACAGTGACTCGAAACAGGGTCTATTGCAATGGCATCTCACCAATCTTGGCCAATCGTCCATCACCGGTTCGCACAAGGACCAAATAGCGATTCCCCTCGTAGGTGCGAGACGTAAACACACCTTCCGGCTGAAGGAACAGGTAATTTCCCTGATAGGCCCCGAGCATAAAGGTCTGTTGCGAGCCTAAGGCCTTGAACTTTAGCCGCATATCTTCAAGGCGTGCAGCGCAGGCCTCAATGGTCGGCTGGTTCTTAGCCAGATCATTGAACTTGATCGTTCCGTCCGACATCGGCACCGCGTGCCAACAGGCTCCGCGTTCAAGTGGGGCATCAATCTGTTTAGTACAGGCCGAAAGGGTCATGACAATCATCAAGGCGACGAGCACAGGAGCAATGGATTGAGCATGCTTCATTGTTGACCGACCATTCCTCGCCAATAGCTTTTAGACCGTGTGGGAAATCGTTCCCTAAGGCAGGTGACATCCTGGCATGGTTTGCTCCGCCAGGCTGGTGAAACTCTTGTTGTCCGCCGATTGCTCGATCTTACCGGGCACCAGACGAAGGGTTTGGGTTCCCCATCGCCCATAGCTCGCCGATCCGTCCTTTTCGCACTTCCCGTCAAAGAGGGTCCGCGCGCAACTGTTCAGTTCAAGATCATCGCCCACCTTGCGCCATTCGCCGGAAGTAAATCGTATACAGGCCGAAACCGCTGGCTTTTTGACGTCAGCAATCTCGGCGATCTTGGGTTCAACAGGCGCAGACAAAACGGAATCTACGATCTGATCTTTAATCTGATCCGGTGCAAGCGGTGTGACGACTACCCCTGCCCCATCCGCTGCCGCTAAGGCGCCATTGGCATCAAGGCCGACATCGAGGCCTTGGGTGGAGACGCCGTTTTTCTTGGCACATTGGACAAGGCTGGCCATACCGACGAACTGACCGCGAACGAAACAGCGCAGTTGCCGCCCATTGGCTGAAGGGGCCTCATCGACCGAACCCATTTCAACCACCAACCCGCCCTTTGAGGCTGGCGGCGGACTGTTGGAGCCGTGGTCGCGCATCATGATGAACAGGCCGATACCGAGACCTGCGATCAACGCAAGTCCGGCACCGATGGCCAAAACGAATCGTGGATTTCTAACAGATCTCATGAAAGATCGCTACGCTGTCAGAGCGCAGTATTCAAGTCGCTAAGGCAACCTTATCCGCCACCGGTCAAGCGATTGAGACCGGCCTGGTAGTTGGCCATCTGCTTGGTCAAATAGGCCGGTACCGCTGTTTGCGCCTTCTGGACCTTCGCTTCCTTAGCGGCTTGAGTGGCCGCCTCGGTCGGGTTCAAGCCCGTCCCAATCGCTCTAAAGGCCGTGCGGATCGTCGACATGGCGGTTTGAATATCTTCTGTCGTTAGCTTGATCGCTTCGGGCGTATCGATCTTGAGGTCACGATCGAGCTTTAAGCCGTAGGTATATTGGTTGACGGTCTTGTCGTAGGCGTAGCTACGGATCTGTCCCTCAGCCAGACCAAGTCCTTCTAAAGCATCCTTGCCGGATGGACCGGCCAACAGTTCGACACTGCTGCGGCTACTGGCATAGGTGATGGATAGCTTATCCACACCGAGCGCACTGGACACTGTGACCTTGGCCTGACTGCCGAACTTTGATGACAAGCGCTCCTGCAGGGTCTTCATCGTATCGGCCGGCAAGATGGTGATGGTCGTGGTGGGACCACCCTCTTGGGTTCGGATTCTGAACTGGTCCCCCGCGCGCACGGACGTCGCGGATGTCAGCAGCGTCGAGTCCGAATAGGCAATCTGACCACTGGGTAAGCCAAGCCGGTCAAGCACCGATGCGCCGCCAGAAGCCACTGCGATCGAGCTTGGGATAGCCGATTTATCATTGGCGGTGAAGCGGCGCGTCCACTCTTGGGTCCCGGTTGAAATATCAAAGCGCGAGACAAAACCATCCTTGGTCCCCACCAGCGCAGCGCCATCAATCGCGCCAGTGGAGGTCCCCGTTAGCCAAAGCTTACCGCCGGAGACGGTCATGGCCGTAGTCCTGTCCTGCCCAGCTCCGCCCAAGAAGGCAATCCGGTCCGAACTGCTGGCAACAAGGTCTTTTGAGAGGCTCATAGCAAAGGCGTCTTGCCCGCCCGAAGCCGCCCGAGAGACCGTGGCACCCGACAGAGCCGCGTTAGAACTGGACCCGACCGCAACCAGATTTCCGCCGTTCAGGGCAATGCCGGTGAGGTCGCCGCCCATGAGGTTACCGATATCACGGGTTGCGACCAAGGTCGGCGCGCCTGTCGCCTGAATATTGAACCGCCGGATCACAGCATGGCCATTGTCGTTCGAGCCCACCAGCAGACTGGATCCATCGACAATTATCGAGGCTGGACGATCATTACCCGTACTCCCGAACTGCTCGGTAAATTTAAACACCGTTTTGGGCTTCGCAGCCCCGTTGGACCCATAACCTTGGATGTAGTTATCCCAGCCACCGACCGCAGAATTACCGGGAAAGGCACTTTTGGTCCGGCCAGCAACATAGACAGACCCGTCCGCCGAAAAGGCCACAGCGGTGGCCTCATCATCAGTGGTCACACCGCGCCGCATGGTCCAACTTTCTTGGCCCTTTGCATCAAACAGGGTGACGAAACTATCCGTTGTCGGCGTGGGCGTCTTGGTCAGGATAGAGGTCGGGGCTATCGTCACCCCATCGGTCGCCAAACCCGATCCATTGGTCGATCCTGCAAGAACGCCTGTAACCGACCCCGCAATCGCGACCTTACCGTCCGAGCTAACACTCATCGCCAAGCCGGACGCCTTATCTCCGGCCCCAAGGGTGCGCGTATAGATCACACCTCCCGCAGAATCATACTTGATCAGGGCAACGTCCCCACTGCCCTTAATGGTCTGATCACCGACGGCGGCCTTGATATCGGCCAGCGTATAGACCGAACCATCTGAGGCGGTTTGGGACGCGCGGATCGCGGTAATTTCGGGGCCCAACACCTTTTTGAAGGCAAGATCATCGACATAGTTTTTCTCGCCTATCCTGTGCAAGGCGTCGGGCGGCGGAATCGCGGTGGTCTGATCGGTTTGAAATTTCAACAGCTCTTGCTGGCTAAAGGTCGGCTTTGGCGGTGTAATTCCTGGAACGGGCTTTGCCGTAGAAACCGGCGACGTCACACCGGCGGTCTGGGTCAGGTAGATGGCATCGGCCTTGTCTGTGGTCGAGAAGGTCAAGAGCTCCCCGATATCCCCCTTAATCTTCAAAGACCAGGAAGGGCTTCCCGCGGGTAATGTCACCGTCTTGCCATTGGACTGAATGGTCTTTGGCTCAGCGGGAATGCTCAGCTTCTCAAACCGCGTCGCGATGTTTTGGGTCTTGAGCTGTGTATTAATATAGGCAACCACCTCGTTGATCGACCGTGTGGTTGCCCCCATTCCTGCAAGGTCAATATGCACGTTCTTGGTGGTATTCACGCCCTTGACCGCCACGTCAAAGACGATTGGTCCCCCGAACGCCTTAACCGACTCGGTCGCCGTCCCGGTGTGCAGGGGGGACGTGGTGTAGGAGCTGTTCGACCGGTGGATGCCTGCTGTTGTCCTTGAGGTTGAGGTCGCCGCCCCACGCGTCAAGGACATGGCGTCCAACTTAAGGCCATCTATATAGGCAGAAATATCCGCCTGACCCTTGTTGAATACCGTCTGGATCTTGGCCTTTTCGGTCGCCAATATGTTCTTAGCCTGGATGCTGTCGGTCAAACCCGTCAGCCCGTTTAGTCCCTGATAGAGCGTGAACAGCTTGCCATAGTCACTTCTGGGATCGGTTCCACTGGACTGAAGACCGTTTGAGTCGATCAAAGACCGCCCTTCAAGCGCCTTTTTCACCAACTCCGGTGCCCGAAGAAGCTGAGACTTAGCTTCCCAGGGCGCAATCGGAAGAACCGCCTTGGACTTTGCGTTCGTTGCTGTCGAGGGGGTTTCAGGCTGGTTTTGAGCAGGATTTGAGCCAAGCGAACCCGTCCCAACGCTGAGCGATTGGTAGTAAGCGGTCAACAGACTTGAATCGATACCGACCAAGAGATTTATCCCGGATGCGTTTTGCATCCCTAGCGTGAACGCAAAGGTGTAAAAAAGTATTAACCAAGCGGCGGTTGCGGACTCATTAGCGTTCCAGCAATCCCGTTCTAACGAGATTGCTTATAAGCTTTTCCCGGTTCTCATTCCACTCATTTGCGAGTACGCCGAGAATGACGACGTCATAAAAGCTTCCCGCCTTAAACAGATGATTTCTAAGATAACCTTCTCGGCGAAAGCCCGCTGCACCTTGAGCCCGCAAAGCCGCATCATTATCGGCCAAAACCTTGGACCAGACCCGCTCCAACCCATAGTCACCAAAGGCGATCTCTAGGCCCAAGACCTGAGCGGCCCGGCCTACACCCCGACCTCTGGCCACAGCAGAGGCCACGTACCACCCCCACTCTGCTCGCTGATTCGGCCCCTCTAGTCCCGTGAGCGACAGGAACCCCACGGGCTCGTGGGCAAAATAGATCACCCATCCCTGCACATCCGGGTCGCTGAGGAGATTATCAAACCAATAGTTATGGAGATTCCAATCGGGGGCCGCAGCGTCACTCATCCAGCGATCAACGCTGGGATCATTTCTCCAATCGAAGAGACGCTGGCGATCAGTTTCGGATACGGGTTTGAGCTCGACCATGGCGAAAACTTTAATGACCCTTGGGCTGAGGAACACTCACTTTACGGCCAAAGGTCCAGTCCGTCCAATTACTGGAAGAGCTTCAAGACGATCTGCGGTGCCTGGTTCGCGATCGACAAGGACTGAGCCCCAAGCTGCTGCTTAACGTTCAAGGCCTGCAAACGCGCGCTTTCCTTAGCCATGTCCGCGTCCACCAACCGACTTATCCCAGTTTCCAGGGCATCTGAGAGTTTGGACACGAATATGTTGTGAGCCTCGATTTGGCGCACCTGAGCGCCCACGCTGCCCATGGCGGTGTTCACCTTGATCAACGAAGCTGTCAGCCTAGTCATCACGGCGGTCGCAAGCGTCGCGGTCAGGATCGTGGAGCCTGTACTGAACGTGATGTTGGTTCCACCAATTGACATATTCTGCGCTGCGAGCGTGATGGTCGAAGTCGCATCCGCATTGGACAAAAACTTAATGCCGATGGTGACCGAACCATTGAGAATGTTCGCGCCATCAAAGGTTGCATTTTGAGCCGTAGATTTAATTTGGTTCAGCAAGGCTCTGAAATCGTTGTTTAATGCGGTACGCGACACCGTGTCGATGGAGGAGTCCATCGCCGCTGTAACCTTCTCTTTCATCTGCACCAGCAGATCAGAGATGGACGAACCTGCAATCATGGACACATTGCCGATAGAGCTGGCTCGGTCCAAGCTCATCTTCACAGCGCTGAGTGCACCGATATCGCCACGTTGCTTTTGAGCGATAGACCAGACGGAAGCATTGTCCTTAGCATCGTTTACGGTCCTGCCCGTGCTGATACGCTTTTGCGCACTCGTCAGCTCGTCCTGAGTCCGATTAAGGTTCTGGAGCGCGATCAAGGCGGCTTGATTGTTATTGACGCCGATCGACAAGACTAATTACTCCCTTAAGGCACAAATTCCCTGCCCTGCTCAGCATTTTGCCGCACAAGGCTCCCAAACCGACTCACTAATTTTAGTATAACTTTAACTATATCAAAACGACCAGATTTCAATTTAATCCGATTCTAGAAACGCCGATGCCGCATGAAGCACCGACCTTACCCTCAACATTCCCTATGAACTCTCCAAGAGACCAGGCTACGCCTTCGCACTGACCACTAGACCGGGCGCATATTGTGCAGAACCGCCCAACTTAAAGACATCCTCCGCTGGCCGTTGACTAACCACTTCCCCGGTAAATGAATTCAATGTTTTATACACATAACCACCCGTTTTGGCGTTTTTTTCAATCACCAAGCGATAGTCAGATTCAGCCAAGGCGTTCGTATCAAGGACTTTTGAGCGTGCCTGTGATAGATTCGCCGCTAAAACTTCAGTTTTTTTACCTGATAGGTCTTGGGCTGCACTATTTACCACCAGACTCGGACTAATCTTTCCTATCATTTTGAAGCGTAACAGCACTTATCGCTGCATCCACTCTATTATGGGGACGAACGATAGAACTATAATCGTTCGCCCCGCAAAATATCAAGAGTTTTTAAAACTATCGAAACAAACCCAACAAAGCAGAGGTGGATTGGTTAGCGATAGACAGAGCCTGCACACCCAGTTGCTGTTTTGTCTGCAGCGACTGTAGCTTGGCGCTTTCCTTGGCCAGATCGGCATCGACGAGGTTGCCCACGCCATTGTCCAAGGTGTTTTGTAACTTGTTGATAAAGGTTAGGTGCAGATCGAGCGCCTTAGAACCGGTACCCAACTTCGCGAGGGCGGTACTGACCTTACCGATGGCCGTATTGACGGTCGCAATCATAGCCTGAGCCCCGCCTGCGGACGTGGTCTGGATGGACGCCGTGGCGGTAATGTTCGCGAGGTTGGCACCGCCGAGGGCGAGAGATGCAGCCGTAACAGTGATCTTGCTGGTACCCGCTGCATTGGCCAAGGCCGCCAAAGAGACCCCGTTAGTTTTGATCATGTTCGCGCCGTTGAAGTCGGCATTGGCAACAGTCCTGCCCAACTGATCACGCAGCGCCTTGAAGTCTTCGTTCAACAGTGAACGGCTTGCCGTATCGAGGGTGGTGTCTGATGCCGCAAGCGCCTTTTCCTTCATCTGCACTAGCAAATCCGACACCGCGGAACCGGCGGCGAGCGCGACGTCAACAGTCGATTGGCCCCGCTGAAGAGAGTCCCTAACAGCATTAAGAGAGGTAGAGGTGCCCCGCATCGATTGGGCGATGGCCCAAGTGGAGCCATTGTCTTTTGGGCCATCGACCTTACGGCCGGTCGAAATCCGCTGCTGTGTTATTGCGAGCTCCGCCCCCGTTGCGTTCAGATTCTGAAGCGCAATCATGGCATTGCCGTTCGTATTAACGCTATATAGCGCCATATCAACGATCCTTCTGTATGATCAGGGTAGTTTTTACCCCCCGGCAATTTATGCCGCTCTTGTTGATAACTCGAACTAACTAATAAATCAATAACAAGGATTGCTAAATATATACGCTACTAAAATATTCAAAAATATCATAAAAACAATAAGATAAAACATAATTCTCGATGGCCCCTCGTGGTGAGCCCTCAGACATTAGCGCGCAACGGAGACTGACCCAGACCAACAGGAACTATCCTGCCGAGCCGTCGACCTGCCCAGCCAAGCCCTGCATGATGATCCGATTGACATCGATCAGGGGGGCAAAATCTTCCTCACGGCGCATCACGGCGCTGCTGTGCTTGTTTACCCAGATGCTCAGAGAAATGATCTGGGCCCGCAGTTCAACCGGCAAACTATTGGCAGAGTCGGCGCAGTCGGTCGCCAAGACCGACCACAGCCGCCGGTTCCAGTCCAAGGCATCAATGCGAGACGCGGTATCAGACACGTCAACTTCTGCCGCCGCCATCAAGGCGCGGGTCACCTGTCCGAACAGGCGGTACTCCATCTCACGCGGGTTTTCAGCCCGCGCTGACGCTTTTTGGTAGGCCTGCAGCGACATTCGCCAACCTCTTGTCTTCGTATTCCATCAACTTTCGGGCCAGCATAAGACCCTTATAGAACTCCCGTGCCAGAACGTGCTTCGAGATACCAACACAATCGGTTAGTACGCTCGGGTTCTCAATCACGGCCATAAACTGACTCAGTCGTAGAACGAATTCGTCATAATATTCGTGAGCCGACGTTTCATCTAGGTACATCATCATTAAGGGGAAATATATACGCCGCGAGGGTGTCGTAACCTCTGCCTCCTGCATGATGTCTTTCTCGCGTAGAACGGACGCCTTGTTCTGCAAAATCAGCGTTCCGCGCCGATCTCCGTTCTGCACGACGGCCCCATTCAGCACGAATTTCTCGCCTGGTTTGAGTGACAGCTTTAGAGGCATAGGGGCAGGCTCCGATATTCAGGCCGTGGGTTAGACAGCCGTCTGCCTAGGAGGCCAAAAGCCCCCCACACTCGTCAACCCTATACCGTAACCTGTTGATTGCGAATTTAATGTTGTACGGCAGTAACGTCGGCTTGCTTATCGACGATAGCCCAAAATGGTTAGCGCGGCGTTAATGTTTCAGCGTCATCTTAAGTTCGACCGGCCAAAAATGGCTTTACGAACCGATGGGCCAGCTATGGCAAAGCGAAACCAGTTACAGACCTCCACCGCCTCCGGCCTTCAACTTGATCCCACCAAATTGGGCGAGCAAGTCGTCACCGGGGCCCAAGCGCGCCCTCAAGTGGCCGCATCACAAACGGCGGGCGATTCGGCATCCAAGCGCTCTTTAAACCGAATCAGGTCCCATGCTGACAGTCTTCGTCATCAATCGCTGATCCCTCTGATTAACCGGAGTTTGGATTTTCTCAAAAGGGACAATTACGCCAAGTCGACCGAGTTGGCGCTCGCCGTCCTCGACATAGACGAACGTAACGGGCTGGGCTGGTATCTGCTGGCCATCTCAAAGGAGAAGACGGGCGATCTTATGAACGCCCTTAAATGCTACGAGTCGGCCTTCCAGCTGCTCGATGACCCTGAGATGGTGGCCTCTGACCTGGGGCGCTTGGCCTATCGCATGAACATGAAAGAGATCGCCGAACAGCTCTTTCGCCTCTGCCTCGCCAAGGACCCCACCTCCAACGAGATCGCCAACAATCTGGCCTGCATCCTGCGCGACGGGCAGCGCTATGATGAGGCCGTCGATGTCCTGAAATCCGCGCTGAACGTGCATCGCGAGGACCCCCTGCTGTGGAACACCCTCGGCACAGTGCTTAGCGAACAGGGTGAGGTGGCATCGTCAAAGCTGTTCTACGAAGAAGCGCTTCGGAACGATCCGACCTTCGCTAAGGCGCGGTACAATCTGGGTAATGCGCACCATATCCTCGGAGATCTGGACGCGGCTCTAAAGGCTTGCGACGAGGCCATGACCGGCAGGATCGGCCTTGATGAGATCGCCATGATGCGCATGTCACGCTCGACCATGTTGATGTGCCTAGGCCATGTCGGTGAAGGCTGGGATGAGTATGAGGTTCGCCTTGACCCCAATTTCGCCGACGTCCTGCATTTCTATATAGACCGCCCCCAATGGAGCCCCGAAATGGATGTTCGGGGTAAGTCCATATTGGTGATTGGTGAACAGGGGCTGGGAGACGAGGTCCTGTTCGGCAACCTCCTGCCGGACCTGATCGAAGAGATCGGCTCAACCGGCAAATTGACCCTGGCGGTTGAAGAGCGATTGGTCGATCTGTTCCAACAGTCCTTCCCCACCATCAAGGTCGGGGCCCACGTCACCTTCCGCTACGAGCACCGCACTATGCGCGCAGCAAGATTTGTCGAAGAACCCTCGGTCATTGATGCTTGGGCACCGCTGGCCTCGCTTTTGCGCAGATACCGCAGGTCAATTGTCGACTTCCCCCAGAAAAAGAACTTCCTGACAGCGGATCCCGAACGGATCGCCTACTGGACAGAGCAGTTGAAATCAGCGCCTCCCGGCCCGAAGGTTGGCATCCTTTGGAAGAGCTTGCGCATGGATGGATCGCGCCTGCGCTCCTTCTCGCCGTTTGAGCAATGGCGCTCAGTCTTGGAGACGCCCGGCATCACCTTCGTCAATATGCAGTACGGCGAAACCGAAGCCGAGATTGCTCAGGCCAAGGCGGAATATGGCATCGATATCTGGCAGCCGCCGGGGATTAACCTGAAAGACGATCTCGCCGATGTCGGAGCCCTCGCCTGCGCCCTCGACCTGACCTTAGGCTTTTCCAATGCGACCACAAATATCGCTGCCGCCTGCGGTGCACCGGTCTGGATCATATCCATTCCGGGGGCATGGACGCGGCTCGGCACCGATTCTCTGCCCTGGTATCCTCAGGTCCGCGTCTTCACGCCCGACGCCTTCCGAAACTGGCAGCCAGTGATGGAAAAGATCTCTGACGCCCTCACGGAGACCTTCGTTTCGCTGCCATAGCCCTTGCCCTTAGGTCACCTCGGTTCAAACGAACGTTTTAAGTGTCTCGAACGGCCTCAAACCCGTAATCGTACTTGAAACCCTCCGAGCGGCCTTTAGGTTGGAGAGAGTTTAGAAACGCGTTCGCGGATCGCCCCACCGTTGAGATGCGACCCCTTAGGAGACGACCACAGATGAACCAGCGTTTTCAGGGCACCAGCGACTATGTCGCCACCGAAGACCTAAAAGTCGCCGTTAATGCCGCGATCGCCTTGGAGCGTCCGCTGTTGATCAAGGGAGAGCCCGGCACCGGCAAGACCGTATTGGCCTATGAGGTTGCCAAGGCCCTCAACGCCCCGCTTTTGACATGGCACATCAAGTCGACCACCAAGGCCCAACAAGGCCTCTATGAATATGATGCCGTGACCCGACTGCGTGACAGCCAGCTTGGCGACGAGAAGGTCAAGGACATCGGCAACTACATCAAGAAGGGTAAGCTGTGGGAAGCGTTCGACGCGCCCGTCCGCCCCGTCCTGCTGATCGACGAAATTGATAAGGCCGATATCGAGTTCCCGAACGACCTGCTTCAAGAGCTGGACCGGATGGAGTTCTATGTCTACGAGACCAACCAGACCATTAAGGCTGCGGTTCGTCCTGTCGTGATCATCACCTCAAACAACGAAAAAGAACTGCCCGACGCGTTCCTGCGCCGCTGCTTCTTCCACTATATCCGCTTCCCAGACGACGACACGATGAAGTCCATCGTCGATGTCCACTTCCCCGGCATCAAGCAAAAGCTTGTCGCAGAAGCCCTGCGTATCTTCTACGACATGCGTAAGGTCCCCGGCCTGAAAAAGAAGCCCTCAACCTCCGAACTGCTCGATTGGCTAAAGCTGCTGCTGGTCGAAGACATCGATGAGAGCGTCCTGCGCGAAAGAGACCCCACCAAGTTGATCCCACCTCTGCACGGTGCCCTGCTCAAGAACGAGCAGGATGTGCACCTGTTCGAACGTCTGGCCTTCCTCGCCCGCCGCGAAGGTGGCACCCGTCCGGGGCAATAGGCTCCAATCAATAGTTATAATTGAACATTGAAAACCACCCTAAGCGCCTCGGCCTTAGGGTGGTTTTTTATGGTCTAGACCTCAGCGATCTTTCTGGGACGTAGGCACTAAAGCACTGCCAATCCGAACCGTCTTACTGACCTGACAGGTCAAGGGCGTGCCATCTTCCTCGGTGATGGTGACATGGTTACCGGGTAGGAACCTGTGGTCACTCCGCTTTAAGATATGCTCATCACCTGAGGTTCTTTGCTCGGCATAATCCAAGCACCAGACCAAGGCGTGACGATTGAGTTTCCCCACGACCGCATCCACATCCGGACCAAACCGACGAAGCGTGCAAACTGCTTTCGCAGCCGCATAGATATTGGCATCGAGATCCTCGCCCCATTAGTGAGACAGGAACATGGAGGGACCATCCGTGTGCAGGAAATTGCGCGTTGCCCCTCCGAAGACGAACTCTTGCAGACGCGGATGGCCAAAGGCACCGGCAATCATCAGCTCCGCCCCAATCGATTTTGCAGCGGCGAGCAAAAGTGGCGCAACCTCCCCATTGACTTTCACAGACAAGACCTCAGCTTTAACCCCACGCACAGCCAAAAAGGCCACAAGGCGGGCCGGATCATAGGGCCGCGGAGACTGAGTTGGGGCCGCTAATATCACCACCCTGGATGCCTTCTCAAGCAACGGCAGGGCGGTGCGAACGGCTCGTGTCGACTCCTTGCCACCGTCCCAGGCAATCACGGCGACACCGGTCCCGGTCAGGCCCGCGCGGGAGACCAGAACAGGGCGTTGCTCGTCCACGACCACCTGTTGAAAACTCTCGGCCAAGGCCCCTCGCCCGCGCGCTGCATGATCATCAAAGACCACCAGATCAGACAGCCGACTTTCACTCGACAGACCCAGCCAGACCGGAGACGCGATCGTGACAACGGCCTTGCGATCATAGTCCGTAGCCGCAACGGCACTGCGCGCTTTACGCTCACCCTCTTGAATGGCTTCTTGCAGGCTTTCGACAGCGCTGACCTGCACACCGCCCATAAAGCCCTCGCCCATCCAAGGCATGATGTCGGCAATGTCCGAAGGCGTGTAGACCCCCGCCAATTCGGCTTGAAATAGCTTTGCGATGACGGCCGCTGACTTTAGAACCGACTCATCGCCGGGGTTGCCGCTCAACGGCACCATAATTCTGGCCCAGTTCATAATTATCTCCCGTTCGCGTTAGTTATTGATCTGTCGTCGAACAAAAGCCACAGACTAATGGCCTAACAGTTAGGAACTCTTTTCTTGGCGAAAGCAGTGCGACATACCCGCACGCGGGACGATAGTCCCCGAGCATGGCAACGAATGCTATCGGGTCGGCGGTTGGATTTGCTTGATCCCTCGCCTATGGATATCGAGATCGAGGATATTGCCCACGGCCTCGCTCGCGTGGCGCGTTGGAATGGGCAAACCTCTGGCGAACATGGCTTTTCGGTCGCTCAGCACTCTTTAGTCGTCGAGGAAATAGCCGCCCATTTGCAACCCGATCTCGACCCACGCTGGCGACTCGCAGCCCTGCTGCACGATGCGGCCGAATATGTGATCGGCGACATGATCTCCCCCTTTAAGGCTGCGCTTGGACTGAATTACCGCACCTTCGAGCACCGGCTCGAGGCCGCGATCCACATCCGTTTCGGTCTGCCCGTCCACATACCGGAGGAGATCAAGGCTCTGATCAAGGCATCAGACCGCGCCTGCGCCCATTTCGAAGCGATTCAATTGGCGGGCTTTACCCCCACCGAAGCGGCATCTCTGTTTGGCGCGGCGCCTGAGGTCTATCACCTCGACATAGAGCCTATGCCGACGGGCCTAGCCCAAGAGCGGTTTCTCATCCGGTTCCATATCCTGTCTGTCGCAGCCGGATTTACGACTGTACCCTCCGCCTTTGATACCGAGTAGCCTGCCCTAGCCAATCGTGCCGGTCGAGGTTAGGTAGGTTCAATGAGCACCTTGATCGTCATTGGCCTATCTGCCGTTGTCGTCGCCATCCGCGACGGCGAGGCCGTAGTCTTGACCGTTCGGCCGCATGATCCCTTGACCGGAGAGGCCTCGACCCTCCCAGGTCTGCCGTTTGGCCCCTTCGATCCCGATGGTCATCGTACCTTCGAATTGGCCCTTCGCGCCTTTGTGACCGAACAGACGCGCTTTGACCTCGGCTATGTCGAGCAGCTCTATACCTTTGGGGACAAGGGACGCGACGCCCCGCTGGCCGATGTCGGCGCCGGCGCAGCGCGCGTGATCTCGGTTGGCTATTTGGCTCTAACACCCGTGCCAATCGACACGTCAGCACCCGACACAGACTGGTCGTCTTGGTCACGCTTCTTTCCGTGGGAAGATTGGCGGCAAGGTCGCCCGATCTTGGTAGATGAAGCCATCGCCCCGGCCTTACGGAACTGGGCGTCTGCTGGCCGTGGCGACGAGGGAGAGAGCCGCCTTGATCGCGCCCGTACCCTGTTCGCCCTCGACAGTGCCCTGTGGAATGAGGAACGGGTTCTGGAGCGGTATGAGCTTCTCTATGAGGCGGGACTTGCGCCTGAGGCCGCGCGCGACCGAGACCGCGCTTGGGGATTGCCCGCCCCTGAACCTCAAGCCCTATCTCCAGCCTTTGGTGAACCGATGATCTCCGATCACCGCCGTATCTTGGCCACGGGTCTTGGCCGCTTACGCGGCAAGCTGAAATATCGCCCCGTCGTGTTCGAACTGACCGCCCCCACATTCACCCTGTCTGAATTACAAAGGACGGTTGAGGCCGTCGCGGGCGTCAAGCTGCACAAGCAAAACTTCCGACGCGTTCTGGACCGGACCGGACTGGTCGAGGGGCTAGGGCGCTATGATGTCGAGACCGGCGGTCGCCCCGCCGAGCTGTTCCGCTTCTGCCGCGAGCAACTGCAAAACCGCTCGACCCTGGGTCTTTCCCTGCCCCTAATCCGAGACGGTGCCTAGATATTAGATAAGCCATCTAAGAATGTAAAAAATGGTCATCCATTTTTAGTAAAAGTGTTACATCAGTGCACTAGTACGGTCACAGAACATCGTTAATCCCCGCTTTGATCCGACTGCGAACAATGTGGTCGGGCAAACGGGGATATCCAAATGCAATTACGTCTTCTCTTGAGCGCGTCCGCGCTCGCGCTGTGCTGTGCAGCACCAGCCTTCGCCGCTGAGGCCGAAGCCGCTGCAACCGCCACCAACAATGCTGCCATCGAAGAGATCGTGGTCTATGGCCGCGGCGAAACCCGCCAGGTCCAGACCGTTCAGGCCGTCGACATTCTCGCTGCGACCCCAGGCACCAGCCCCCTGAAGGTCCTGTCGCAGCTGCCAAGCGTGAACTTCCAATCGGCTGACGCCTACGGCACCTATGAGTGGGCCGTCCGCATCTCGGTTCGTGGCTTTAATCAAAACCAACTGGGATTTACCCTTGATGGCGTGCCACTGGGCGACATGTCCTATGGCAACCATAACGGCCTACACATCAGCCGCGCCGTGATCTCCGAGAACATCGGTAGCGCTGAGCTGGCTCAAGGCGCGGGTAGCCTTGAAACGGCCTCGAGCTCAAACCTCGGCGGTACGCTGAAGTTCACCTCGATCGATCCTTCGCACAAGTTCGGCGTCCTGACCGCTCTGACGACCGGCAGCAACAGCACGTTCCACGGCTTTGTTCGCGTTGAATCCGGCGACCTGCCAACCGGTGGCCGTGGCTATATCAGCTACGCCAACCAGACCGCTGAAAAGTGGAAGGGCTATGGTGGCGAGCAAAAGCAATATCAGGTCAATGCCAAGTTCGTTCAGCCTATCGGTCCGGTGACCACCACCACCTTCTTCAACATGTCTGATCGTGCGGAAAACGACTATCAAGACGTGTCGCTAAACATGATCAAGCGCCTCGGCTACAATATCGACAATATCAAGAACAACTGGACCTTGGCTAAGCAGATCGCCACGGCCTACCAGACGGGCAAGCCCTTGCCTGCGCCTTATACGAGCGTCGATGACGTCTATTTCGACGCTTCGGGCCTGCGCAAGGACACCCTCGGTGGTTTCACTGCTGATTGGGACATCACCAAGAACCTGTCAGCGACGGCAACCGCCTATCGCCACACCAACAAGGGCATGGGTACCTGGTATACGCCTTACGTCCCAAGCCCAGGCGGCGCTTCAGTTTCCGAACGTACGTCTGAGTACAATATCGACCGTTCGGGTATCATTGCCACTGTGACTTATGTTGCTGGCGATCACACCATCGAAGGCGGCATTTGGACGGAAGATAACGACTTCCACCACGCGCGCCGCTATTACGGTAACAGCGTCGACAAGCCACGCGACAGCCTGAAATTCCAAACTGGGCCCTTCTATACCCAGTGGGAATATCGCTTCAATACCAAGACAACCGACCTGCACCTGCAAGACACATGGCGCATCAACGACGTCTTGAAGGTCAATTTTGGCTTCAAGACCGTCAATGTTGAAAACACTGCTGTGCGTCTAGCCGGTACCAACGCCGTCGGTTCGATCAAGGTCGATGAGGGCTTCTTGCCACAGGTTGGTTTCAACTATGACCTCGGGGCTATGGGCGAAGTGTTCGGCTCCTACGCCGAAAATGCTCGCGCCTTTGTGTCGTCAGCCACATCGGGTCCCTTCGCGACCAGCCAAGCTGGTTTTGAAGCGATCAAGTCCAAGCTCAACCCAGAAACCTCCAAGACCATCGAAGGCGGCTATCGCTATCGGAACGAGAAGTTCCAAGGCGTCGCAGCCATCTATCACGTCAAGTTCGATAACCGCATTTTAGGTACATCTACGGGTGCGGCCATCGTCGGTAACCCCACCGTTCTAACCAATGTCGGCGGCGTTACCTCAGACGGTCTGGAATTTGCGGGCACCTATCGTCTGACCGACGATTGGAAGCTGTCGGGCTCCTACTCCTTCAACAAGTCGACCTACGACAATGACGTGCGCAATGGCGCTGGTGTTATCACCGCCAAGATCTCCGGCAAGACCATTGTCGATGCGCCAGAAAACTTGCTCAAGGGCACGCTTTCCTATGATAACGGTGCCCTGTTCGCAAACCTGAACGGCTCCTACACCGACAAGCGTCTCTACACCTACACCGGTGACGCTTCGGTTCCTTCGGTCAGCGTCTTTGATCTGACCGTCGGCTACCGCTTCAAGTCGGACAACACCCTGCTGAACGGCTTGGAAGTTCAGGGCAATGTCACCAACCTTCTGGATAAGAAATATATCTCGACGGTCGGTTCGGCAGGCTTTGGCAACTCCGATCCAACGGGCGATGGCCAGACCCTGATGGTCGGCTCGCCACGTCAGATGTTTGTGACCCTACGCAAGCAGTTCTAAAGCTTAGACACCCAGTCTAGGACGCTGCGGCGGGATCGGTTTTCACCGGTTCCGCCGTTTGCATATCTGCCCACTGCGCCTTGAGCATGGTCGAGGTTTGCCGCGACCCGTCAGGGCTCCAGCCCGGTGCGCCAAACAGATATCCGAAGGCCTCACGTAATGATCGGGCGGTTAAGAGGTCCGAAAATATCCCAACCCATTCGTGAAAAGCCACGCGAAAAATATTGAAATCGCCGAGATTTTTGACCACGCCGTAACGACAGGGCTCCTCGTCCAGTTCCGGCACAAAGGTTCCAAACATCCGATCCCAAATGATCAGGATACCGGCATAGTTGCTATCGAGATAGCGCGGATTGCGCGCATGGTGGACGCGGTGGTGCGACGGCGTATTGAACAGGACCTCGACCCAGACCGGCAACCGGCGTACCGCCTCGGTATGGATCCAGAACTGATAGACGAGGCTAATCCCTTTTTGGATAGCGATCATAGCGGGCGGAAAGCCCAGCAGCGACAGGGGCAGCCATAGGGCCCAAGTCCCAGCTGTTCCACCCGTCCAGGTCTGCCGCAGGGCCGTCGCCAAATTATAGTGCTGTGAGGTGTGGTGATTGACGTGCGCCGCCCACCAAAACCGCCGCTCATGGCTTAACCGATGGAACCAATAGTAGGTGAAGTCCTCAAGCAGAAAGATCGCCAGCCACGCCCACGCTGCCGACACGGGGATGTCAAAAAGGTGATATTTGTAGACCCAAACCGAAGCTGCAAAAACCACACCGCCAGTCAGGAGCCCGGCAATCCCGCTGCCAAAGCCCATGAGTAGCGAGGTTGCCGTGTCCTTGGCCTCATAGACCGCCTTGACCTTGCCCAAGCGCGCCAAAAGGATCTCGAGCACGATGGCCAGAATGAAAAATGGGACGGCGAGCGTGACCGGATCAATTGCAGGTACAGAGGGGGCAGCCATCAGTTCATCTCTCCCATTGCTGCCTCGGTCCAGTCTGGCGCAAGGGCCAACGACGCCTTTGGGGCTGCAAAATCACTGAATTCAAACCAAAACCGTCCCTTGACCACCTCAGCCTGAAGCGCATGAGACCAGGCCATGCTGCGTGAGACATAGCTATCGCCCAATCGGAACAGCAACAGGGCCAGATCACCAGACCGCGCGACAGCCCCAGCACCATCTAGAGCCAGCCAGATCTGATCCAAGGGGGTCTGCGGAAAGTCCTCGGCCAATCGGCGCTTAGCCTCAGCCTCGTCCAAAGGCGGGGTCGTACGCAGGATCTTGACCCAAGCCACCAGTCCCATGATCGCGCCGACAATGGCCAAGGTCACCAACTGGGTGATGATATATTTCAAAGTCACGCTAGCCGCCCCACTGTTTTGCCAACCCTCAACTGCACCGTGGCCCGCGTCAAGCATGACCAAGCGCAACGCACTGGTGACGGCGTCCGCCGCCATGCTATCTAGGGGACAGAATCTCATAGTGCCGACGTGCGCTTTGGCCGTGCTTCCCAGAGTTGGAGCAGCGGCCGCGCCTCGAAAAGGATCACTGTTCCGTGCAAAAAGCCGTCATCGCCGCCACAGGCCTGTTCACCCCGCCCTATTCGATTTCGAATACCGAGCTGGTGGACGCCTTCAACACCTATGTCGCCAACTTCAATGCCGAGCATGCCGCAGCAATCGAGGCCGGAACGGTTGAAGCGCTGCAGCCCTCCTCGCCTGAATTTGTGCAAAAGGCCTCCGGCATCCAGTCGCGCTTTGTCATGAACAAGGACGGGATCATCGATCCAGCCATCATGCGCCCGCAACTGCCCGAGCGGTCCAATGATGAACTGTCGATCCTCGCTGAAATGGCCGTCGCTGCCGCCCGTCAGGCTATTGAAGCTTGGGGCAAGCCGGTCAGCGAAATTGGCGCGGTCCTCTGCGCCTGCTCGAACATGCAACGCGCCTATCCGGCCATGGCCGTCGAAATCCAAAATGCGCTCGGCATTGACGGCTTTGGCTTTGATATGAATGTCGCCTGTTCGTCAGCCACCTTTGGCATCAAGACCGCCGCTGATTTCATCGCCTCAGGCTCAGCCAAGGCCGTGCTGATGGTCAATCCTGAGGTCTGTTCGGGCCACCTGAACTTCAAGGACCGTGACAGCCACTTCATCTTTGGCGACGTGGCCACCGCCGTGATCATCGAGGCCGCCGATCAGGCCGGGCCGGGCGGCTGGGACATTTTGGGTACGCGCCTGAAGACCGTCTTCTCCAATAATATCCGCAACAATTTTGGCTTCTTGAATAATGCCGCGCCAGAGGGTTTCGGCGCGCCAGACAAGCTGTTCATCCAGCAGGGCCGCAAGGTGTTCAAGGATGTGGTGCCGATGGTCGCTGAGATGATCATCAACCATGCCGGGGAACTGGGCCTGGAGCGCTCTGAGCTTAAGCGCATGTGGCTGCATCAGGCCAATATCAATATGAACGACATGATTGGTCGCAAGGTTCTAGGCCGCGACCCAACGCCAGAAGAGAACATCATCATTCTCGATACCTATGCCAACACGTCCTCCGCCGGATCGATCATCGCCTTCCACCTGCATAATCAAGGCTTTGCAGCGGGCGAAACGGGCCTGATCTGCAGCTTTGGCGCGGGCTATTCGGCCGGCACCGTCTTCGTACGCAAGCGGGCCTAGGCCTGTAGGCCCAAACCCTTGCGGATCTGAGGCCAAGCGACATTGACGCCCAGTCCGAGCATGACGAGACCAGCGGCGGTGAGCTTCCAAGCGGGCATAGCTTCACCCAGCATCAGGTTGGCCGTGATCATGCCAAAGACCGGTACCAACAAAGCCATAGGCGTGATCGATGCCGCAGAGTGCCGCGCCAAGAGCCAGCCCCAGACACTATAGCCAAACAGACTATTGCCTAAGGACTGCCACGCCACCGCCGCCCAGGTTGCTGCGTCCGCAACCCTAACCGCGTGAACCATAGCGGGCCAGCCCTCGAGGGTTAGGGACAGAATCACCAGAGGCGGGATGGAAAATAGGCTCGCCCAGCAAACATAGGCCAGCATGTCCGCGCCGGGGTCGCGCCGCGCTGTGATATTGCCACCGGCCCAACTCATCGAGGCGATAAAGGTTAGCACCAGACCCAAGGGCGTGACCGTCGAGGCATCGGCATGGGCGATGATCACCCCAATTCCCGCCGCTGCGATCAGCAAGGAGATAACCTGAAAGGCCTTCACCCGCTCGCCGCTCAGGACCATGGACATGCCAATGGTGAAAAAGACTTGGGTCTGCATCAAGAGTGACGCCAGACCCGGCGCGATCTGGCCGTTCATGGCGATATAGAGAATACCGAACTGTCCCAGCCCAATCAGGATGCCGTAGGTCGCCAGCCGCGACCACGCCACATCGGGCCGTTTGAAAAAAAACACCGCTGGAAAGGCGACGAAGAAGAACCGCAGGCTGGCGAATAGAAGGGGTGGCAAATGGGCCAAGGCCACCTTGATCACCGCAAAATTGCTGCCCCAAACCATCACAACCGCGATCGCCAAGGCCAGATGGGTCCAGGGGATGGTGGGCGCGGCCTTGGGCGTGTCTGTGGTCATGGGGAGAATCCCTATCCCTTAAAAGAGTCCGGCTTCCCCGCGAAGGCGGGGATCCAGTGGCTGACTGGACCTCAGGAAACTATCAGTCTGGATCCGCGCCTGCGCGTGGAGCGCCGAAGAGAGGGCGTGGATCTATCCCCCTCACCCAACCCTCTCCCCCCAAGTGGGCGAGGGCTTATCCGTTCTTGCTTAACCCTCTCCCTGTGGGACAGGGTTGGGTGAGTGCCTTGTTTGTTTTCTTATGAACGACAGAACCCCCGCCGCTACCGGTTCAACGCCGCCTGCGCCGCTGCCAGTCTGGCGATAGGCACCCGGTAGGGGGAGCAGGACACATAGTCCAAACCGACGCTCTCGCAGAAGGCAATCGAGGCCGGGTCGCCGCCATGCTCGCCGCAGATGCCCAGCTTAACATCGGGACGCACCGCCCTGCCCCGCTCGGTCGCGATTCGGATCAGATCGCCGACGCCCTCTTGATCAATGGTCACGAACGGATCGCGCTCAAAGATACCCTTGGCCAGATAGGCTTCCAAGAATCGGCTACAGTCATCGCGGCTGATGCCGAAGGTGGTCTGAGTAAGGTCATTGGTGCCGAACGAGAAGAATTCGGCATTTTCTGCCAGATCACCGGCGCGGATCGCTGCGCGGGGCAGTTCGATCATGGTGCCGACCATGTACTGAATGGTCACGCCGCGCTCTTCCATCACCGCCTTGGCAGTACGATCCGTCAGAATACGGAGGAAATTCATCTCCTCACCCTTGGCGACCAAGGGGTGCATGATTTCGGGCACGGGCGCATCGCCGGTGATGGCCACATCGCAGGCGGCCTCAATGATGGCGCGCACCTGCATCTCATAGATCTCCGGATAGGAAATGCCCAAGCGGCAGCCGCGATGGCCGAGCATTGGATTGGTTTCTTGAAGTTCCTTGGCCCGGCGCAGAAGCTTTTGCGCATCCAGACCGGTCGACTCGGCCACGGCCCGCACATCCTCTTCAGTATGGGGTAAGAATTCATGCAGCGGCGGATCGAGCAGACGAATGGTCACAGGTAGCCCAGCCATGATTGTGAATAATTGCGTAAAATCGTCACGCTGCATCGGTAAGATCTTCGCCAAGGCTAAGCGGCGACCTGCCTCATCATCGGCCAAGATCATCTCGCGTACCGCCGCGATACGGTCAGCATCAAAGAACATGTGCTCGGTGCGGCAAAGGCCAATACCCTCGGCCCCGAACTGACGGGCGGTCTGGGCATCCAACGGCGTCTCAGCATTGGCGCGAACCTTCAAGCGGCGCACCTTATCGGCCCAAACCATCAAGGTGGCGAAGTCGCCGGTCAGTTCTGGCTCGACCATCTTGACTGCTCCGGCCAGAACCTCACCGCGAGAGCCATCGATGGTAATGATGTCACCGGCCTTGAAGGTCCGACCCCGACAGCGGAACTCGCGCGCCTTGCCATCGATGTGGATTTCACTGGCACCGGAGACGCAAGGCCGGCCCATGCCGCGCGCGACCACAGCGGCGTGACTGGTCATGCCCCCGCGCGCCGTAACGATCCCACGCGCCGCATGCATGCCGTGGATATCTTCTGGGCTAGTCTCGTCGCGGACCAGAATGACCGACTGGCCTGAATTGCCGAGACGCTCGGCCTCTTCGGAATCAAACACGACCGTGCCGGTCGCGGCACCGGGCGACGCGGGCAGCCCCTGAGCAATAACATTGCGCTCGGCTTTAGGATCGATGGTGGGATGCAACAGCTGGTCCAGCGCCGAGGGTTCGACGCGCAAGATCGCCTCTTCTTGAGTGATCATGCCGTCCGCGGCCATATCGACAGCGATCTTTAAAGCCGCCTTGGCCGTGCGCTTGCCATTGCGGGTCTGGAGCATATAGAGCACGCCCTGCTCGACCGTGAACTCGATGTCCTGCATGTCGCGATAGTGACGTTCCAGCCGCTCGACCACGGCCTTGAACTGGCCAAAGACCTCGGGCATGGCCTCTTCCATCGATAGGGCTGTTTCGCCCATCTCTACGCGGGCGATCTTTGTCAGGCTCTGGGGCGTGCGGATACCGGCCACCACATCCTCACCCTGGGCATTGATCAGGAACTCGCCATAGAGCCGGGCCTCGCCGGTCGAGGGATTGCGGGTAAAGGCCACGCCCGTCGCCGAGGACTCGCCCATATTGCCGAACACCATCGACTGAACATTGACCGCCGTGCCCCAGCTTTCGGGAATGTCGTGCATGCGGCGATAGAACTTGGCCCGCTCGTTCATCCAACTGGCGAAAACAGCGCTGACCGCCCCCCAAAGCTGGGCAGCCGGGTCCTGCGGGAAGGGACGGTCCAACTCGCGCTCGACAGCGGCCTTATAGTCGTCCACGACCGCTTCCCAGTCTTCGGCGCTCAGGGCGGTGTCGATGCTGACATCCAGACGGTCCTTATGCTCGTCGAGGATCTCTTCGAACATGTGATGGTCCAGATCGAGCACGACGTTGGAATACATCTGGATGAAGCGGCGATAGCTGTCGAAGGCAAAGCGCCGGTCGCCCGACAGCTTGGCCAGACCCTCAACCGTCGCATCGTTCAGACCAAGGTTCAGCACCGTGTCCATCATGCCGGGCATCGAAGCACGGGCACCGGAACGGACCGACACGAGCAGTGGATTGGCTGGATCGCCAAAGACCTTACCGGTGATAGCCTCGACCTTGGCCAGACCAGCCCGGACCTGATTTTCGAGGTGGGCGGGATAGGTCTTAGCGTTGCTATAGTAGTGAACGCAGGCCTCGGTGGTGATGGTGAACCCAGGAGGCACCGGCAGGCCCAGCGCGCTCATTTCGGCCAGATTGGCACCCTTGCCCCCCAAAAGATTCTTCATCTTAGCATCGCCATCGGCACTACTGCCGCCAAAGCCATAGACCCAACGGATGGGGTTCGCGCTATCGTTCGCCATGGTCATCTCACCCACTAATCAAGGAAAAGTCCGCGACGCGCTGCATCGTGTCGCGCACGGCTGTCAGCAGCATCAAGCGGTTGTCACGCAGAGCTGGATCAGGGTCATTCACGAATACCTTGTCAAAGAACCCATCGACCGGTGCCCGAAGGCCCGCCAGAGCCGACATAGCCGCTGTGTAGTTGTCGGTAGCCAGAGCCGCGTCCACACGAGGCTCAATCGCCTTCCAAGCCTCTAGCAAGGCTGTCTCTTCCCCCGGAGCGCCTGCCATCGAGACAGGCTGACCAACTGTGGCCGCTCCGCCCTTCTTGGTTTCTGCCGCAATGATGCTGGCGGCCCGATTGAAACCGGCGAGTAGGTTCGCCCCGTCGTCGGTTTTCAGAAACCCAGCCAGCGCCTCGACCCGTCCGATCATCTGGCCGAGGTCGATCTGGTCCAAAGCCGCGCTCTTGAAGGCGGCTTGGACAAAATCATGCCGATAGCCCTGATCTCGAAGTGAAACGCCCAACCGGTCCATGATAAAGACGATGAGCGACGTGTCCGGCGCCTTTACCGCAAAGGCCATCGTAGCGTGGCCAGCGGCAATCTTGGACAGGTCCATCGAGAGACTGTTGTCCGCGATCAACCGGATCACGCCCAAAGCCGCCCGCCTCAACGCGTAGGGGTCTTTCGATCCCGTTGGCTTCTCGTCAATGGCAAAGAACCCAACCAGCATATCCAACTTCTCGGCCAGCGCCACGGCCACGCTGACCGGCGCGGTCGGCACGCTATCGGCCGGGCCTTGGGGCTTATAGTGATCGCGGATGGCGTCGGCGACGGCGTCGGCCTCGCCTTGCTGGCGGGCATAGTAGCCGCCCATCAGGCCTTGCAGCTCGGGGAACTCACTAACCATGCCGCAGGTCAGATCGGCCTTGGCCAGCAGCCCTGCCCGCTCGGCCTGCGCCTTGTCCGCACCGATAAGCTCAGCTATCTGACCAGCCAACGCCGAAATCTTCTCGGCCCGCTGATAGAGCGTACCGAGCTTGGCGTGAAAGGTCACGCTTTTCAGCTTTTCCAAGCGCGTTTGTAGCGGCGTCTTGCGGTCCTCATCCCAGAAGAACCTCGCGTCGTTCAAACGCGCCGACAGGACCCGCGCATTGCCGACCGAGACCAGATGGCCGCCATCGCGCGCCTCGATATTAGACACGACGAGGAAGTTTGGCGCCAGGCCACCGGTCTTAGGGTCACGCACGGCGAAATACTTCTGGTGCGTACGCATCGAGGTGCGGATCACCTCTGGCGGCAGGTCCAGAAAGGCCGGGTCCATGTCACCCAAAATGGGGGTTGGCCATTCAGCCAGACCTGCGACCTCATCGAGCAGGCCCTGATCATCGACCAGTTCCACGCTTCGGGCAAAGCACAGCGTGCGCGCGCCCTCCCGAATGCGAGCCTTGCGCTCTTCGCGATCCAGCACCACGAAATTGGCTTCGAGTCCTGCGGCATAGGCCTCAAAATTACGGGCGCGGAACGGGATGCGAGAGCCCATAAACCGATGGCCCTCGGTCATGTCGCCGCTCTCAATGCCCTCAATCTCGAAGGGCACGACCTCCCCGTCAAAGACGCAGAGAATACGTTGTAGGGGTCTAACCCAGCGAAGGGAACCGGTGCCCCACCTCATCGATTTGGGCCATGGGAAGGCGCGGATGATAGCAGGCACCATCTCGGCGATCACCTCTGGCGTCGGCCGACCCGGTTTGGCGGTCAGAGCGAAATAGACGCCGTCGCGCTGGGTCAATTGGTCTTGGGTCAGGCCGCTAGAGCGCAAGAACCCGTCGAGCGCGGCTTGCGGCGCGGCGACCTTTGGCCCCTTGCGTTCCTCGGTCCGGTCTGGCTGCGCGGCAGGCAGGCCTTCGATAACGAGGGTTAGGCGGCGCGGCCCGGCAAAGAACTTGACGGCTTCGGGCAGTAAACCTGCCTCGGCCAGACGCTCGCGGGCCATGCGCTCTAGGTCGCGGCCGGCCTGAGCCTGCATGCGCGCGGGGATCTCTTCGGAGAACAGTTCGAGAAGCAGCTGGGGCATGGGACCTACTCCACCCACGCAGCGGCGGTGGCTTTGCATAGCTCGCGAATGCGGCCGATGTAGCTTTGACGTTCGGCAACTGCGATGGCCCCGCGCGCATCCATCAGATTGAACAGGTGGCTGGCCTTGAGAACATGGTCGTAGGCAGGCAGAGCCAATTTCTGACCCTGCGGACCGCGATGCTCAAGAATACGGCTGACCTGAGCCACCATATCTTCGAACTGGCGCTTGAGGGTCTCGACGTCTGCCACTTCGAAATTGAAAACGCTGAACTGTCGTTCATTTTCTAGAAAGACGTCGCCATAGGACGCGCCATCATCGTTGAAACGCAGATCATAGACATTGTCGACGCCTTGCACATACATGGCCAGACGTTCGAGGCCATAGGTCAGCTCGCCCGCTACCGGATCAACATCCATGCCCGCAACCTGTTGGAAATAGGTGTACTGGCTGACCTCCATCCCATCACACCAGACCTCCCAGCCTAGGCCCCAGGCGCCGACCGTGGGGTTTTCCCAGTCGTCCTCGACAAAGCGCATGTCGTGCAAGGTGGGATCCAGACCAATGGCGGCCAGCGAGCCCAGATAGAGCGACTGCATATCCTTAGGATTGGGCTTCAAGATCACTTGATATTGGTAATAGTGCTGAAGCCGATTGGGGTTCTCGCCATAGCGTCCATCGCCCGGACGCCTCGAGGGCTGCACATAGGCGGCCTTCCACGACTTTGGACCCAAGGCCCGCAGGACCGTTGCAGGGTGCAAGGTCCCTGCCCCGACCTCGAGGTCATAGGGCTGCAGGATCACACAGCCCTGATGGCTCCAATAGTCATGCAGCGTCAGGATCAGGTTCTGAAAGGACATGCCCTGCGAGGCGCTAGGCGCGCTAGCACCGACAGAACCGGAGGGAGCGTTGGCATCGACCATGGACCACTAAATTCCTTAAAGAAAGTGCGCCGACCATAGGGCGCGTTGGCGTTTGCATCAAGCTTTCGGCGTCCGAACCGGCCTTCAATGTACGGACTAATTTCAGGGCGGCCGTTTCGACACCGAAGGCACTGCCAGAGGGCGCGCTTAAAATTTAGTCGCAAACGGGCAATGACGCTCAAATTTAAGGCAACAGGTAGGAAAGGGTCGGTTTTGTCAAAGCGAGGTTCGGTGCCAGCCGCTCGGGTGTCTAGCGTCAGAGGATCGAACAGGCGCGGCGAGACCCCGACAGCCTATCGGTTAGGACCAATTTCGAGGGACGCGCGGTGGCTCGAACGCGCGGGAGCGAACGGATGAAGCTGATCATTGCGATCATAAAGCCCTTCAAGCTCGACGAGGTGCGTGAAGCCTTCGTGAAAGCTGGCGTCGAAGGCCTAACTGTCTCTGAAGTGAAGGGCTACGGCCGTCAAAAGGGACAGACCGAAATCTATCGCGGCGCGGAATATCAAGTGAACTTCGTTCCGAAGATGAAGCTTGAAGCCGTCGTTGACGATGGTGCCGTCGCCGGTGCCGTGGAGGCCGTTAAGGCTGCAGCTGGAACAGGCAAGATCGGCGACGGAAAGATTTTCGTACTCAATGTCGAAGAAGCGGTGCGTATCCGTACCGGCGAAACCGGCTCATCGGCTCTTTAAGACCGAATATAGGGGATCTCCACGATGAAACTCACCTCCTTCAAGGGGCTAATTACTAAAAGGCTAATTGCCAAGGGGCTTAGCGGCCTGATGCTTGCAGCCGTTCTGGTCGGAGGCGGTCTGATGGCCGCACCGTCCGCCCACGCTCAAGATACAGCACCTGCTGCGTCATCGGCTCCCGCCGACAGCACCGAAGCGGCCTTGCCCGCCTCGTCGGCTCCTGCGGCTGAAGCCGCTGGTACGCCAGCGCCTGCCATGCTGCCTCACCAAGCCGCTTTGACTTTGGATACCGGGGGTGCAGCTTGGATCCTGACCTCCACCGCCCTTGTTCTTCTGATGACCATTCCTGGCCTTGCCCTTTTCTACGGCGGCATGGTGCGCAAGAAGAACGTCATCGCCACGGTTGCCCAATCCTTCGCCATCACCGCCTTGGTGACGGTGGTCTGGATGGTTTGTACCTACAGCTTGGCCTTTGGCTTCAACGCCTCGTCAGCCCTGCAGCCCTATATCGGCAGCTTCGATGCCTTCTTCCTGAACCATGTTCGGGTCGACACAGCCTATACGGCGGCCAAGGGCCTACCTGAAATGCTGTGGATTACCTATCAGATGACCTTCGCGATCATCACCCCAGCCTTGATTGCCGGTGCTTTCGCAGAGCGTATGAAGTTCTCAACCCTTTTGGTCTTCACGACCCTGTGGTCGATTTTCGTCTATGCACCCATCTGTCACTGGGTCTGGGGCGGCGGCTTCCTCTCAACCGCTGGCGTGCTCGACTTCGCAGGCGGCACCGTGGTTCATATCAATGCCGGTATTGCTGGTCTGGTCTGCGCCCTGGTTCTGGGCAAGCGTAAGGGCTACGGCTCCGAGAATATGGCCCCGCATAACCTCGTCTATACAATGATCGGCGCCTCGCTTCTGTGGGTTGGCTGGTTCGGCTTCAACGCCGGTTCGGAATGGGCGGCTGACGGTATTGCTTCGGCCGCCATGCTGAACACCCAAGTCGCCACCGCGGGTGCCGCCCTGTCTTGGATGATCGTTGAGTGGGTTGAGCGTAAGAAGCCCGGCATGCTCGGTCTCGCGTCGGGTGCCGTTGCTGGTCTGGTGGCCATCACCCCTGCCGCTGGCTTCGTGAACCCTCAAGGCGCCCTGATCATCGGCCTGATTGCTGGTGCGGGCTGCTACGGCAGCGCGGTGTGGCTCAAGAAGATCTTCAACTATGATGACAGCCTCGACGCCTTCGGCGTGCATGGCATCGGCGGCATCATCGGTGCGCTCCTCACCGGTGTTCTGGCCGACGCTTCCATCAATAGCCTAGGCGCTGGCGCCTCGGTGATGAAGCAGGCCATGGGTATCGGCGTGACCATTGTTTGGTCGGGAGTTGCCACGTTCATCATCCTGATGATCTGTAAATATACGGTTGGCCTGCGCGTCTCCGAAGAGGGCGAAGTCGAAGGTCTCGACGCAGCTCTGCACGGAGAAGCCATGCACTAAGACAAGGCTCCATGCCCAAGTCTGCGGAGCGGGGGTCCTTCGGGGCCCCCGTTTTTTTGGGGATTAGTCTTGCAGCCAAGGCCCACCGAGGCGGCACTTCTTAATCCACCAGTCGGGGCGCATCTGCTCTAGGCGGTCTACCAGCCCTTCGGCCTCGATCTGGCTGCCACAGAGCGCAAAGCAGGTCGAACCAGACCCCGACATCCGCGCCAGCAACGTCTCGCGCTCCTCGCGCAAGGCGTCGAGCACTTCGCCAATCTCAGGGTGGAGCCGCACAGCCGGCCCCTCCAGATCATTGCTGCAATAGGTCAGATAGGCCGCGACCTCTTCGACCGTATCGATCAGGGGCGGCAGGTTGGGCGTATAGGCGTCTGCGTCCCCACCGACCTCATCAAAGGCGCGAAAGACACGGGGCGTTGAACAGACAATGCCAGGATTGACCAGAACCGCATGCAGGATCGGCATTTGCGGCGCTTTGGACAAGATCTCGCCGCGCCCCTCCGCAATCACCGGCTCGGCCCACAGGCAAGCGGCACCGTCAGAGCCAAGGCTTGCGGCCATCTCCTGCAAGTCTTGATCTTTGATCGACAGGTTCAAGGCGCCGCGCAGAAGCCGCAAGGTCGCCCCAGCGTCGCTCGATCCGCCGCCTAGACCAGCGCCCACTGGCAGGTTCTTGGTCAACAGCACCCGAAAGGGCGGCTGCGGGCCTTTGATCACCGACAGGATCTTGCGCACCGCCGCTGTGACCAGATTGTCCGACAGGCTTTCATCCGCGAAGGCCTCGGCAAAGGGGCCGTCCAATTCGATGGTGATGGCATCCGCCGCCTCGACCGAGATCTGATCGCCAAAATCAGCAAAGACCATCAGGCTTGATAGAGGGTGATAACCGCTTTCATCCAATCCGCCGACGTGAAGGAACAGATTGATCTTAGCCGGAGCAAAGGCCGTTAGACTCACGTGGGGGTTCCCCCACCGGGCAGAGGATCAGCACGCAAAGGCGGTGCAGACGGTCCGGTCAGTTCCGGCAAGCCACCCTTCAACTTGCCTTCAACCTCGGCCTTCATCTTGTCCGTAGGCTTGAGGGTCAGCACCCGTTCCCACTGATATTTCGCCTCGACCGTGCGCCCGACGCGCCAATAGGCATCGCCGAGGTGGTTATTGACGTCCGCGTCCGCCGACTCCATCTGCACCGCCTGTTCGAGCATATCCGCCGCGCGCTTAAAGTCTCCCAAGCGGAAATAGGCCCAGCCGAGACTGTCGACCATCGCCCCAGAGCCCGGACGGCCCGTCAGCGCCTGTCGGATGAGGGCCAGGCCTTGATCCAGATGTTCACCGCGATCGATCCACGAGTAGCCCAGATAGTTCATAATATCTGGCTCAGTTGGATTGAGATCGAGGGCCTTTTTCAAATCAGCCTCGGCAGTGGGCCACTTACCCGATCGCTCCAGCGCAATGCCGCGCATGAAATAATAGCCCCACTCAGCCGTCTCACCGCGCATCGCAATCACACGGTCGAGGATCTTGATCGACTCTTCGAACCGCTCTGCCGTACGAAGCAGGTCAGCAAGGGTCGAGAGACAATCGATATCCTTTGGCCGTGCCTTGACGGTCTCTTGCGCCAGTTTGATTGCGGCCTC
Organism: Caulobacteraceae bacterium; assembly: GCA_040399645.1. Classification (GTDB taxonomy): domain Bacteria; phylum Pseudomonadota; class Alphaproteobacteria; order Caulobacterales; family Caulobacteraceae; genus CAISGS01. Next base: position 70,312 of record JBBARR010000002.1, read on the forward strand.
ATTTTCGCCTGCCCTCTGAAGCCCCCAGGCCAGACGATTGCGGGCCGCGCCGTAACGTGGACTGGCCGGCAGAACCTGGGAATAGGCCGCTGTCGCCGCCTTATTGTCCTTGGCGCTGGTCATGAGGTCGCCGATCATAACCCATGCCTCATCAAGGCTAGGATCAAGCCTGAGGGCCAGTCGAAGATAGATCAGTCCGCCCTGCGGCTGACGCTGACCCACAGCGGCCACAGCCGTCGCCATCAAGGTCGCGGCGGCACCCTTTTGCAAGGGTGGCAAGGCTGGCGCAGGCTTCTTCTTGGCCAAGCGGATCTTAGCGTCTAACGCCGTCAAATCGCTGGCATTGCCCGCCAGAACGGCATCATAGATTCCGATCGCCTCGGCCTTGTGACCCTGACGCTCTAAGAACGCGCCGTAGGCTCCGGCCAGAAAGCCGCTGCCGTCCCCCGTCGCCATAAGGGACTGGTAGGCCTTGGTCGCCTCTTCGATCTTGCCGCGCCGCTCCAACAGTTGCGCCTGATTGAGGGTGGCAAAGAAGGAGGCGAACCGATCCTTGGTCGGCGCTGGCGTGGCAAGCGCCGCGTCCCAGTCACCGGCCATGGCCGAGGCATAGGGCAAGAGAAGTTCAGTTGATACCTTGTAGGAGGGATCGAAATCCTTCTGGCTCAGCAGGCCAAAAGCAAGCTTGGCTTGGGCAGGATCACCGCTGCCCATCGCGTCGATTGCCCGGACAAACTGGCCCAAGGATTTGGTGCCATTTTTATCATCGCCGCCGGTCAGCTCAGCCATCTTGGCCGCAGTGGACACGTCGCCCGACAAGAGTGCCGCGGTAAAGGTGCGCTCGGCCAGCATGCTATTGCCGCTATCCAAGGCCTGAGCTTGAGCGAAATATCGCGCCGCTTCGGTACTGCGACCAGAATTGATCGCCGTCTGGCCTGCTATATAGAGGGCGTAGACCGAGGCCTCTTGGCTCACCATCGGAACGTAGGGCTCTCGCACCGGCCCTCCAGGGGCGGTGGGAACCGAGGCGCAGCCCGTTAGGGTCAGCGAAGCGCTGGCCAACAGGGTGAGAGCGAGGGAGCGAAGGCGTACAGGGGGACTAAAATCAAACATGACCCGAAGGTCTTCTGTTTCACCCTCGGTTTCAAGGGGCAGACCGCCCTAGGCCTACCCCAAACCGAAAATAACCGATTACATATTGGGATAGTTGGGGCCGCCGCCGCCTTCGGGCGTGGTCCAATTGATGTTCTGGGACGGATCCTTGATGTCGCAGGTCTTACAGTGCACGCAGTTCTGGGCGTTGATCTGGAACTTCGGATTGTTCCCCGCCTCGTCATAGAGCACCTCATAGACGCCTGCTGGGCAATAGAGCCGCGCCGGTTCGCCATATTTGGGCAGATTGACCAAGATCGGCACCGAGGGGTCCTTCAGCGTCAGGTGCGCGGGCTGGTCCTCTTCGTGGTTGGTCGCCGACAGGAACACGCTGGACAGCTTATCGAAGCTGATCACGCCATCGGGCTTGGGATAGACGATGGGCTTATAGTCCTTGGCCAGACCGGTATAGGCATAGTCCGGCTTACCATGTTTCATGGTGCCGAAGAACGAAAAGCCGCCCAGAAGGGTCGTGCACCACATGTCAAACATGCCGAGCGCGCCACCGATCAGGGTACCGAACTTGGACAGGATCGGCTTGGCATTGCGCACAAGCTTCAGTTCCTTGGCGACCCACGAGCCTTCATAAGCGCTCTGATAGTCGACCAGCTCATCACCTTCGCGGCCTGCCGAGATTGCGGCAAAGGCCTGCTCAGCGGCAAGCATGCCGGTCTTCATGGCATTGTGACTGCCCTTAATGCGCGGCACGTTGACGAAACCCGCCGAACAGCCGATCAGAACGCCGCCGGGGAAGGTCAATTTCGGAACCGACTGAAGACCGCCCTCGGTGATAGCCCGCGCGCCATAGGCAATGCGCTTGGCGCCTTCCAGATGCGGCTTGACGGTGGGGTGGTGCTTGAAGCGCTGGAACTCATCAAAGGGCGACAAGAACGGGTTCTTATAGTTCAGGTGCACCACATAGCCGATCGACACATAGTTATCGCCGAAATGGTACATAAAGCTGCCACCGCCGGTGTTCATGTCCAGCGGCCAGCCCGTTGTGTGCTGGGCCAGACCGGGCTTGTGGTTCTCAGGCGGAACCTGCCACAGCTCTTTAATCCCGATACCGAACTTCTGGGGCTCGCTGTCCTTGGCCAAATCGAATTTATTGATCAGCACCTTGGCCAGAGACCCGCGCACGCCCTCACCGATGAAGACATATTTGCCGTGTAGTTCCATGCCTGGCTGGTAGTCGCCCTTCTTGACGCCATCCTTGCCAATACCGACGACACCAACGATCACGCCCTTGACTGAACCATCCTCGCGATAGACCAGATCGGAGGCGGCAAAGCCGGGATAGATCTCAACGCCAAGCGCTTCGGCCTGCGTCGCCAGCCAGCGGGCAACATTGGCCAGCGAGCCGATATAGCAGCCGTGATTGTGCATGAGGGGCGGCAGGGCAAACATCGGTAGGGACAGCTCACCCTGAGGTCCGAGCACCAGGAACCTATCGTGCGTTACCGGCGTTTCCAGAGGCGCGCCCATGGCCTTCCAGTCTGGAAACAGCTCTGACAGGGCCTTGGGGTCCAGCACCGCACCCGACAGAATATGTGCGCCAACCTCGGATCCCTTTTCCAACAGGGCGACCGAAATCTCGGTACCAGCCTCCGCTGCCAACTGCTTGAGACGGATCGCGGCCGACAGGCCCGCCGGGCCACCGCCGACGATAACGACGTCATATTCCATCGCCTCGCGTTCGAGTTCTTCACTCATGACCTGATCCCCTAGTCCTACAAGCGCCACCTTTACGGTGCGCCATTGATCCTTGCGCCAACTTATCGGAATGTGAGCCATGTTCGGTCAAGGGCAATAGCTCCAACTTGTGATGTTTGTTCACAATTTCGCCTATGGTTTTTTGTCCAACCGCCCTCTGGTCCGTGTTACGAGGCTTTAGTGACCCAAACCACCTCCCCTTTGGCCGGTATTAGCGGCGTTGAAAGCCTGTTGTCGTTCTGGGCGGATGCGGGAATCGATCTTTGTCTTGAGGACGAACCGGTCAATCGTCTGACCGAAACCGCGCAGTTGATGCGGGCACCGCCGCCGCCGACGCCTCTGCGAGTCGCTCCAGCACCGCGAGGCCCAGCCGCCGTCAATTTCGCCGCCCTCGAGGCCGCCGCTGAAAAAGCCAAGGGCCTCGCTGCTGCTGCCCAAACCGTTGAGGCCTTGGCCGAGGCCATCATGGGATTTTCAGACTGCCCCCTGCGTCGCGACGTTGCCCATCAGCCGGTTCTTTGGCGCGGCCAGCCCGGCGCCAGCGTTCTGATCATTGGCGAGGCTCCAACCGCTGGTGATCAGTCGACGGGTCAGCCCTTCAGCGGCATCGAGGGCCGGCTCCTAGACCGGATGCTCTCGGCGGCTGGGCTAACCGATCAGTGCCTGATGATGAACTCTGTTTTTTGGCAACCGGCGGGCGGTCGGGGCCCGACGGCGGCGGAACAGAAGATTTGCCTCCCATTCCTAGAGCGCGCTATCCAACTGAGCCCACCCAAAGCCCTCCTCTTGATGGGAGCCGCCTCTGCACGAGGCCTTCTTGGCCGCGATGATGGTGTTCTGGCCATGCACGGGCGCTGGCAGGACTGGACCTCAAGCGACGGTCAAACCACCCTTCCGGCCATGGTCACCCTGACCCCGGCATTTTTGCTGCAACAGCCCAGCGCCAAGAAAAAGAGCTGGAACGATCTGCTAAGCTTTGCAGCTCGGCTTTAGCCGCCGTGCCTGAAGGCCTTAAAGTGCCTTTTGAAACAGTAGCGCCTTGGTCAGAAAGGCGCGATCATCGTCGATCTTGATCATGCCTACCTGAGCAAACAACCCTTCAAGGTCGGTCTGCGCGTAGCTCTCGTAATAGGGCTCATGGAAAAAGGCCGGAAAGACCTCCAGCAGCCTTTGCAGATCAGGCTCATCCGCAGGCTGGATGCTGTCGCCAAAGGCCAGATATCCGCCCGGTTTCAAAATACGGGCCATCTCAGCCGCAATTACGGGACGATAGCGCGGCGGCAATTCATGAAACAGATAGATGCAGGTCACGGCATCGAGGCTGTTATCGGCAAAGGGAAGTTGTTCCATCTTAGCCTGAACAACCAGCTGGCCTGCCCGCCGACGCGACTGGTCCAGATAGGCCATGGATAGGTCTAGACCGAAAAGCCGGGCTCTGGGCAAGGTCGTCGCTAAATCCTTCAAGAAGGCCCCAGAGCCACAGGCCAGATCGACAAGGATTAAGTCACGCTGATCAGAGGCTTTAAGGGCCTTCATCAAGACCGACAGGACCCGCCGCCTCATTGCCGCTGCCGTGCCGGAGAACAGCGCCTCGACCTGCGCATCGTAGCGTCTGGCACTGTCAGGGGTGAACCATCCACCGGTCTGAAAATGAAAGTTCTGGCGATAATAGACCGGATAGGCCTCTGAGGGGGTTTGGTCTCGAACCTCAGTCCCATTGCCGCGCCTGCGCCTTTGATCAACCTCCCGCGCATCCCGAAGAAAATCTATCGCCCGCGCTAAGGCCTGCAAGGGCTTGCTGGGCCGATCTTCAAGGGCCGGATAGAGGCCAGAGGCAACATCTCGCCGATCCTTGGCAAAGGCCTCCGCATAAGCCGCGCGAACGCGGGCCATAGACGGTTTTGGCGCGTTTGAGGTCATCGCGCCAGACGACGGACGCACTAACAATCGCGCTGCCCCGCCCGCAGCCCCCCACCAGACAGCCTTAAGGCTTGCCCGCACGGATTGCGCCAAGGCGGCACGGCGAAAGGCGGGCTTAGAGATGGGTGGGCTCCTAGGATTATCGTTCGAAGAGGGCGACTACTTCGATATGGTTCGACCATAGGAACTGATCCACTGGCCGAACCCATTTAAGCGTAAATCCAGCCTCGACAAGAATCTTGGCGTCACGCGCAAACGTCACCGGGTTGCAGGAGATGGCGACTGCACGAGACACTTTCGAACGCCCAATCTCGCCACATTGAATCTCCGCGCCTGCTCTGGGCGGATCGAAGACGACGGAATCGATCTTCTTCATTTCCATCGCCAGAACCGGGCGACGATCCAGATCGCGCGCCTCCGCCGTGATCGGCTTTAAGCCTGAGGCCGAAGCAATGGCTGAGCTCAAGGCCTTTACGGCCGGTGCCGAGGAATCGGCCGCATAGACCGGCGCGATCTGGGCCAGATTAAAGGTAAAGGCCCCTGCCCCGCAAAACAGATCGGCAACGCCCTTTGATCCGGCCAGGGCCTCAACGGCCATCTTAGCCATCGCCGCTTCAGCCGCAGGATCGGCTTGCAAGAAGGAGCCGGCAGGCACGGCGACCGTGGCAGGACCAAAAGACACCATCGGCTGACGCGCTTGGAAGATGATCTCACCGGCCAAGGTCACGCGGGCAAAATCACATTCGCCAGCGATTTGCGTCGCCTTGATGCGCGCATCCATAGACAGGCCACCACTCTTGGCCTCAACGCCGGTCACTTCAATATCCAGACCGGTTCGGGTCAAGGTTACATGCAAGGTTGGTGCGGATTTAGGATGCTCCAAAAACGGCAGGGCCAGACGTCTTAGGGCCGGAAGGGCTGCGACCAGCCGTGGATCGGCGACCGTGCACTCAGAAATCCCCACAAGGCGCCAACTGCGGCGTGCTTTAAACCCAAGCTCAGCGCCGCCGGTGCCACGCCGCGCATGAAGCGCTAACCGACGCCTAGAGCCCGGAGCCGCAGTGAAAGGTTCCAAGAACTCGGTCTCGATGCCCTCACGGCCCAAAAGTTGACGCACCAGTTGGGTCTTCCAAGCCATATTGGGCTCTGGACTCCAGTGCTGGAACGCACAGCCGCCGCAGTCGCCATAGTGCTGACAGGACGGCGCGATGCGGTCCGCGCTCGTCTCCATCACCTCTAAAATCTCGGCATAGTCACCCTGACGCAGCACCTTGAGGGTCTCACCCGGCAGGCCGAGCGGCACATAGATGCGCGGCTCTAGGACCACGCCATCGCCTTGGGTCCCGACGTGGCTGACCTTGACCACCAGTTCCTCGGTCGGACCGGCAGGCCCAGGACGCGCTCCGCCCTGTCTGGCCTTGGCGTGGGGCGGGCGGGCGGCATTACGGTTGGGTTTAGGAGGTCGGGTCACGGTCACTCTTGAAACTGTCTGGGCACAAGCTCGGTGGCGAGGTCGATGCCTTAGGCTGCCTATGCCCTAAATTCATCCGTCAAGCGAGCTTTCCGGGCCAATCACTAAGATGAACGAACATGAACGGCTCACTCAAGAACCATTCAGATAGCGTCATCCATATTGGCCACAACAACGGGTGGCTCCCTTGATCCATCCGCCATCGCAAGGAAATCGACCATGATGTTCGCCAAAGCCAGCCTGGCCATTGCCGCCGCCGCCCTGTCCATCAGCACTCTGGTTGCAGCCCCCGCCGCTGCGCAACAGGCCTCATCGCAGGTCCAGAGTCGCGATGCCAACGGCTACTATTACGACCCGTGCCAGCGCTCGACGGTCAACCGTACGACCGGCGGGAGCCTTCTTGGTGCTGCCATCGGTGCAGCGGTAGGCTCGGGCATTGCTGGCAAGCACAATAAGACCGAGGGTGCCGTCCTTGGTGGCGTGCTGGGCGCGGTCATGGGGGCCAATACGGGCAAAAGTTCCGCAGCATGCGGTCAGACCAAGACCTACGACCGTGAAGCCTACAATAACGGCTATGACAATGACGAGGGCTATGAGGTCTACTCCACCCAAGCCTATCGCGGCTATTCGCCGTATCAGGGCAGAAGGAACAATGGCTATCGCGGCTATGACCATGATCGCGACTATGGCCGTTCCGTCGCCGAGCGTTCCAACACCGATCAGTGCACGCTCGCGGAAAGCCCGATCTATATGCCCGACGGCAGCGTCCAAAAGCGCTTTGTTCGGGTCTGCGCCGACGCCAATGGACGCTATCAAGTCGTCCAATAGGTTTTGAATGGGGATGTCAAAGTCAGGCTGCTGGCCCCTCGGTCAGCAGCCTTTTTTAGTCTGCTAGGCCACGGAATTCTAAGGAACGCGTTCGAACCTCAAACAACTGTTTACATCGGTGGCTCGGTTATGTTTGCTCCCAAACAGACGTGCAGTTTTGAGAGACGCGTCAATAGTTCAAGAGGATACCCCATGACCAACGCCGCCGCCGCCCATTGGCCCGCTATGTCGATCGCAGACGCCCACACCCTGCTGACCGCACAGGGACAACCCTTCGAGATGGTAGAGATGGTGATCCGCGGCATCAATATGCGGGTCTGGAAAAACGCTCCCCCGACACTGCGCGACGTGATGTTGCTGGGCCGGGCCCACGGCGAGAAGGATTTTCTGGTCTATGAGGACGAGCGGGCCACCTTTGAGGCCTTTTCGCGTGCTTGCCTAACCTTTGCCCAGGATCTGGTCGCCAATGGCGTGGTCAAGGGTGACCGGGTCGCGATCGTCATGCGTAACTTTCCCGAATGGCCCGTCGCCTTTTTTGGCGCGACCATCGTCGGCGCCATTGTCACGCCGCTGAACGCCTGGTGGACAGGTTCGGAGCTGGAATATGGCCTGACCGATTCAGGCGCAAAGATCTTAATCGTCGATGCGGAGCGGATGGAGCGCCTTCGCGAGCATCTGCCCAACTGTCCGGACCTGCAGCGCATCTATGTCTCACGTCAGAGCGAAGAGAGCGCCCATCCGATGGTCCACCGGATCGAGGATGTGATTGGCGCCACCAACAGCTGGAAGAACCTTCCTGACCTGCCGCTCCCGGAGGTCGAAATCACGCCTGAAGATGACGCAACGATCTTCTATACCTCGGGCACGACCGGTAAGCCCAAGGGCGCGCTCGGCACGCACCGCAACATCGTCTCCAACATCATGGCCTCGGCCATTTCGGGCGCTCGGACCTATTTGCGCCGGGGCGAGACACCGCCGGTCGCTGACCCCAGCAACCCGCAAAAATGCACCCTGCTCTCCGTTCCCTTCTTCCATGCCACAGGCTGTTTCGCCGTTCTCTCGCCCTCCCTCTTTGCCGGCGCCAAGCTGGTTTTGATGCGCAAGTGGGAGGCCGAACTGGCCATGCAACTGATCGAGCGCGAGCGGGTCACCGGCTGCGGCGGCGTTCCCACAATCGCTTGGCAGCTAATTGAACACCCAGCCCGGGCGAACTACGATCTCTCCAGCCTAGAAAGCGTCTCCTACGGCGGCGCGCCTTCGGCCCCTGAATTGGTTCGCAAGATCGTTGAGACCTTCCCCAAGTCCATGCCCGGCAATGGCTGGGGCATGACCGAGACCTCGGCGACCTTTACCCACCATCAGGGCGAAGACTATTCCAACCGTCCCGATAGCTGCGGTCCTGCCGTGCCCGTCTGCGAGATGAAGATCCTCGGCTCCGATGGAGGCGAGCTGCCTACTGGTGAAGTGGGCGAGCTCTATGGCAAGGGCCCGAACGTGGCCAAGCTCTATTGGAACAAACCCGAAGCCACGGCCCAGACCTTCATTGATGGCTGGGTGCGCACGGGCGATCTGGCACGGATCGACGAAGAGGGATTCTGCTACATTGTTGACCGAGCCAAGGACATGCTGATCCGGGGCGGCGAAAACATCTACTGCGTCGAGGTTGAAAGCGTCCTCTATGAGCATTCCTGCGTCATGGACGCCGCCCTCGTCGGCATCGACCATAAGCAACTGGGTGAGGAGCCTGCCGCTGTCGTGACCCTCAAGGCCGGAGCCCACGCCACCGAGCAAGAGCTGCGGGCCTTTGTCGCCGAGCGTCTGGCTGCCTTCAAGGTGCCGGTCAAGGTCGTCTTCTGGCCCGAGACCCTGCCGCGCAATGCCAATGGCAAGATCCTCAAGAACGAACTGAAAAAGGTCTTCGTTCAGGGCTGAAAGCGCGGCGATTTGAAATTGATATAGATAGGGTTGCTGATCATCAGCAGCCGCCCATCAGCAGCGCGAAGGTTCAATCTGATCCAGCGGCGCTGCTGATGGTCCATCTTGAGGGTAAACCAGCGCTCCTCGGTCGCCCTGGTCAGGGGCGAAAGCGCCGTCACCGCCCCGGCGGAATCGATCACCTCCAGATGGGTGCCTTCGCCATAGGTCAAGGTGACCAAAAACCGAACAGTGCCATCCTTGGCAAGGCTCAGATTCTGCCCCATTGGAACAACCTGATTGCCGCGCTCCGCCCTAAAATCCAGGGCTCGCTGCCGCGCAGGATCAAGGTCGATAAGAACCCGTCCCTTACGGATCGCGCCTAATATATTCGCTTCATCAAGGGCCTGCGCAAAGACGACGGTGACAGGCTGGCCGATACTGCCAATTTCGTCGACCGGGCGATCGGGGTCGTGATTGTCGCTGCCGCCAATGGCCGTTATCGGAAAGCCAGCGTTCAACTGTTCTTGCCAAAAGCCGATACCGCTGAGCGTCTCGGCCTGCCCCATCGCCGAGCGCACAGTTCCACCATTGATGACCTCAATTGCGTCGATATCGGACCAAGGCGTCTGCGCCGTCCAACCACAGCCCATGCAGATCTCGCCAGACGGCAGCGATGGGTGGTTGATTGCGATCAGCCCGCCGAGACTGTGGGCCTTGGTCAGCATGTCGCTCAAGGCGGTAGCGGCCGCGCCCATTTGAAACTCGACCGGATCCACCACGCCGAACAGGTTGGCGTGCCCCTTAAAGGTCGTCACCTCACGCCCCGGGATAAGGAGCAGATCGTCAAAATAGGGCTGAAGCTCGCGCAGAGCCTGAAACTGCGACGTAGCATTATGGTCGGTGATGGCCACGAAATCGAGCTTGGCCTCGACGGCGGTCTGCAGGCTGCGAAAGACCGGACAGGGAATTGTTTTCTGCTCACGGCTCAGACAAGAGCCATCGCTGTGCCCTGTATGGACATGAAGATCACCGCGATACCAGCGCGCGCCGGTCTTGAGTGGCCCATCGCTAAAGCCATCAAAGGGAACATCGGCGCGATCGAGCCAGATCTTGGCCGTGTAGGCCGCTGTCGCTGCCTTACGAATATTGGGCACGCCCAAGACCAGTGACCAGGTCCCCGCAGGCAAGGGACCACTCAAATAGGATGGCGTACTGTCACTGGCCGAGACGGTGAACTGGGACTTATTGCCCCCGCTCCACCCCCGAAATCGCTCTGGATCGCGAAGGCCCAGATCAACCGTCGTCCGATCCTCGCGGCCGGTATAGGCCAAGTCCACGGTCAGCCGCTTGGTTCCCGCCGGAACCTCGAAGGCGACTTCTTTGTAAGTCTCGTGATCCGCCCCGGTGAGCGTTCCGGCCAAGACCTGATCTGGAACCCTATGTGGCAAGGCATGCACCGGACCGCAAATCCAAAGTGAGCTGATCAGGATCAGCAGGCGGGCGATCAATCGGCGATTTAACATCGGTAGGCCTCAAACGAACAGCGCCCGACGCTAGGTCAGCCGCTGCCCAGTTTCAATAGTCTTAGAACTTGTAGGTGACAGAGGCGCGCAAGGTGCGACCGAAGATGGGCCGTGCCAAGATATAGCGCAAACCCGCTTCACCAGAGACGAACTGACCCGAACGCGGATTACCTTCGGTCAAACCAATCTCATTGGTCAGGTTCTCTCCCTCGGCGAACAGGGTAATCTTGTCGGTCAAGGTGTAGCGCGCCGACGCATTCATAACCCAATAGGCCGGAAGCTTCTGGGTGTTGGCGTTGTCCGCATAGCGGTCAGAATAGTATTCAACCTCAGCTTGGGCCCGCAGAGCACCGTCGAGGAGGTTCACACCAGGAACGATGCGGGCTCCGATTTGCGGGACACGCACCAGCTGCTTACCGTCAAAATTCCGGACCACAGGCTGACCGCCGACAATATCGGAATATTTGAGGTTTTTATATTGAGGGTCCTGCCACGTGAGGGCGGCATTGATGTCAAACCAACTGACCGGACGCAGTTGACCTTCCAACTCGACACCCACCGTCTCACTGCCACCGAAGGCAACGACCTGACGATAGGAGTTGGTCGCCGTGTTGAAGATGTTATCGGTGAAGGAAACGCCTGTGAACTTGCTGAAATAGGCCGTCGCGAAGATATCCAGCATCGAAGAGGTATATTTCAAACCGACTTCAGACATCTTGATTGGCTGGACAATGATGTCCGTCCGCAGGGGTGAGCCTGTGAAATCACTGCCGTTCGGCATCCGTTTGGTATCAGTGTAACGTGCAAAGGCTCCCAGATCAGGAAGGATCTGATAGTTCGCGCCAAGCGTCCAAGAGGTCGCATCATATTTCCGGTTGATGGCAGTGAAAACACCTGTACCGGTGATAACCTGATTATCTGCCAAGGTTCCGGCAACGCCAAGGTCGACGGTCTTCTTGCCCTCAACCGAACCCTCGAGCTTTTCGGTTTCGTAGCGCAAACCGGCATCAACCCGCAGGGCCTCAGTGATCTGCCACTCGTCCGATGCATAGAGGGCAACGGTGCGTGACTTGGCCTGGCTATTATCGAACAGCGACCCATAACGCAGGAAGCCGTTTTCGCTGATCTTTCCGACCACCGCGCCGGAAGCGTCTACACCAACAGCGTCCAGCAGACGGCCATTGTTGCGGACATCGACCATTGCTGTCGACATATAGCGATCAAAGATGAACTCCGTACCGGCGAAATAGGCACCGATGGAGACATCGTGGGTTTGGGTGCCCGCTTGGAACTTCTTCACCAACCGAAGATCGTTGATGAATTCTTTCAACGGGACATGGACAGCAAGAGCATTGACGCTCACAACCTGACCGTTTCCGTTGGCATTGACCATATCGAACGTGCCATTAGCCGTATTTAGATACTGGAACTTCACGCCCGTCGCGGTGGGATAGTAGGCCTTTGCTGTCGGGACATAGCCCGCTGCACGAACGGTTGCCGCCTCGATATTCCCAGTCGGGAACAGGCCGTTGCGCTGAATTTCACTATCACGATAGCGCAAGCCATTTTGCAGGTTCCAGCCATTGCCGACATCAAGATCTAGCTTTGCGGTCCATTGGCTGAGCTTGACCTCCGTGCCGCGGGTCAGGTCAAAGTCATAGGGACCGTTGACATTGCGGAAGCTAAGAACCGAGGTCTCTGGACCGGCAAGCGTACCGTAGTTCGGATCAAATCCCGGAACCGCTGACTTGCTATTGTCATTGGAAAGGATTGGGACAGGCAGGTAAAAGGCGACTGTGTCGTCGATGCGCTTATAATCAAGGCTCAACTGACCCTTTTCAAGCGCCTTGACCACGCCGACCCGGAACTGACCGCCCTTGTTAGCGGTATAGCCGGGGTCACGAACGCCGTTGTTCTGACGATAGAAACCGCCGGCATAGACGCTTAGACCCTCGGCAACGGGCGTTCCGAACCAGAAATCGGTCCGGTAATGATCATAGTCACCGACTTCGAGCTTGACCACGCCTTCGGCCTTGTCGCCTGGCTTGCGGGTGATGAAGTTGACCACGCCGCCGGGCGCATTGGAGGCGAAGATAGAGGCTGGACCGCCGCGAACGGCCTCGACCCGGTAGATGGATTCATCCAGACGGAAGGATTGGTCCGCGTTCAAATAGCCAAGGCCGGGATCATGCTGGACCGGTAAGCCGTCTTCTTGAAGGCCGACCGACGAATAGCCATCCCGAGGAATACCGCGCGTGCGGATATTGTTGGAGGCTTCACCGCCCGAGGACTCAACCCAAAAACCCGGAACGGCTTTGAACACGTCTGCCACGCTGGTTGGGTTGACCAAACGCAGTTCGTCCTTGCCGATCACGGAAATGGCAAAGCTGGCATCCTGTTTCACATATTTGCCGACGCCTGCGCGGCCGGTGACAATGATTTCGTCTTCAGCCTTAGGCTTGGTATTGACCGTTTGAGCATTGGCACCCCCGACAATCGCTAGAAGGCAGGTGAGAGACACGCCCGCGAACCATGTGTGTTTCATTAAAATAGATCCCCTGATGAAAAATGATCCGCCCACTGATTTTAATACAGTCCGGAGGAATCATTCGGTATAAGGGATCACTTAAGGGTAATTTCTGACAAAAATTTGAATGTTAATGGTAATTTTTATGACTAGAGCCAATTCTATTTATAATATTGTGTCGATAGTTACGTAATTTTATCACAACTCCTTTCTATCCATCAAACCAAACCGGCGGCTTTCGCTGAGCCCAGGGCTGGGCCTGTTCAAGCTCGAAGGCCAATTCGAACAGCTTACGCTCGTCCCCGGCCCGGCCTGCAAAATGCATGCCCACGGGAATGCCGTCAGAGGTCCAGTGGAGCGGCACACTCATGGCCGCAGCCCCGGCGACATTGTGCAAAGGGGTGTAGCCAACATAGTGCGTCACACGCGCCGACAGTTCGGCAAAGGGCACGGTCGGAGCGACATAACCCAGCGCCACAGCGGGCTTTGCCAAGACCGGGGTCAGGATCAGGTCGAACGACTTGAACCAAGCATCATAGGTCGGAACCAAGGCCTCCAAACGCGCAATGGACTGGCCAATCGCGCTGGCGGGCAATTTGCTGACCATTTCGGCCAAGCCGATAGTGAAGGGCTCGAGCATATCCGGCACAGCCTTAGCGCCCATGGTCGCCGTCACGATCTGAACCTGCTTGGCCGCATCCGTCGCCCAGAGGGTGAGGAAGTCTTGCGTGAAGCGCGCACCATCCAATGGCCATTTGGTCGGCGTGACCCGGTGGCCGAGGCTAGTCAGCAGCTTGACGGTGGATTCCAGTCCCGCCTGAACCTCAGCATCGGGCTTTAGGCCACCCGCAGTGTCAAGCAAGACACCGATGCGAAGCCGGCGCTTAGAAGGCCCCGTGACCAGTCCAACCGGCTTATAGTGCGCACCTTCTCCAACATATTCGGTTGCGGCAAAAACCGCAGCACTGTCACGCACGGAGCGCGATACCACATGGGCGACACCCAGATCATAGGCGTGGATCTGTTTCTCCGCACCGATCATCCGCCCGCGTGAGGGCTTGAGGCCAAAGAGCCCGCAGTTGGCGGCTGGAATACGAATCGAGCCGCCGCCGTCGGTCGCGTGGGCCACTGGAACAATACCCGCCGCTACGGCTACTGCTGCGCCGCCTGACGATCCACCACTCGAATGGCCAAGGTTCCACGGATTACGGGTTGGCCCAAAAGCAACCGGCTCTGTCGTCGGCAGATAGCCCTGCTCTGGCGAGGCCGACTTGCCGATGACCACCAGCCCGGCGCGGGTAAAGGCCTCGACGTGAGGTTCACTGGACTTGGCCACCGGCGCGTCAAGAAAGGCTCGCGAGCCATTGCGCGTCGGCGCGCCCTTGTAGTCGTTCAAATCCTTGATCAAGAAAGGGACGCCCGCAAAGGGGCCGCTCATTGTACCGGCCTTAGCCTGGTCCAGAGCCTGATCGAACAGGGATGTGACGATGAAGTTCAGCTTGGGCTGTGCCGCCTCGGCGCGGGCAATCGCGTCGGTGACCGCCTCAAGCGGAGAAATCTCTTTGCGCCGGATAAGATCGGCCAAGGTCGTGGCGTCAGGCAGCAGCGTTACGGTCGGCAAAGCGGCCTTGGCAAGAGCGATGGGGGCCTGGGCTGCGGTGGCGACAGCGGCAGAGGCGGCCAGCAGACCACGACGCGTATAAGCGATCATCTTGACGTTTCTCCCTGCGGGCGCATGGGTGTGCGTCTGTGATCGGCCCGCTTGATGCTAGAGTGGACGGAGCAGCCCAAGCTTTCAAGTCCGAGAACCCCATCCGCCATGTCTAAAATTCGTGCTGATCTGGTTTTGGTCGAACGCGGCCTGTTTGACAGCCGCGCCAAGGCTCGGGCTGCGATCGAGGCAGGCGGCGTGCGGGTCGCTGGGCATGTCCTAAAGAAGCCATCCGAGCTGATTGAGCCAGAAGCCCTAATCGAGGCTATCGCGGCCCACCCCTATGTTGGCCGAGGGGCCTTAAAGCTCGAGCATGCGCTCAATCACTGGCCAATCAGGGTTGAAGGTCGCCGTGTGATCGATGTCGGGGCATCCACGGGCGGATTTACCGAAGTCTGCCTGATGCGCGGCGCGGCGCTGGTCTATGCGGTCGATGTCGGCCAAGGCCAGTTACACCCGAGCTTGGTCAACGATGGGCGTGTGATTAATCTAGAACGGACCGATGCGCGCAGCCTCGACCGCTCGCTGATTTCTGAGCCCATCTCGATGGTCGTCTGCGATGCCAGCTTCATCGGATTGGCCAAGGTCTTACCTGCTGCGCTTGATCTTTCAGAGGCAGGCGCCGACCTGATCGCGCTGATTAAACCCCAGTTTGAAGCAGGGCCTAACCTTGTTGGCAAGGGCGGCATTGTGCGCGACGAGGCCACGCGCCAAGCCACAGCTCAGGGCGTTGAACAATGGTTAGGTCAGATGGGTTGGACGGTTCGCGAGCGCATAGTAAGCCCGATCACGGGCGGCGATGGCAATGTGGAATATCTGCTCTGGGCGCAGAAGGGGTAAGACAAGCCTCCTTGTCCTTCGACGGGCTCAGGATCAGGAGGGCTAGGAAATCGAAGGTCTATCAGTCTTCCTCATGCTGAGCCTGCCAAAGCACGAGGAAGACCAAATAGGATTAGTCCTTCTTGACGCCGTCCGCTTCTGCGCCTTCAGCCGCCTCACGGGTGGCATAGACGTGATCGACAATGCCCCATGTCTTGGATTCTTCGGCGTCCATGAAATGGTCGCGGTCGAGCGTGCGCTCCACCACTTCCAAGGGCTGGCCGCAATGTTTGGCATAGAGTTCGTTCAGGCGGCGCTTGGTCTTTATGATGTCTTCGGCGTGACGCTCAATGTCTGAGGCTTGGCCACGGAACCCGCCAGAGGGCTGGTGCAGCATGATGCGAGCATTGGGCAGAGCGACCCGTTGTCCAGGCGCACCGGCCATCAGCAGGAACGAACCCATCGACGCGGCCATACCCATGCACACGGTCGAGACCGGGCTCTTGATGTACTGCATCGTGTCATAGATCGCCAAACCGGACGTCACCATCCCGCCGGGAGAGTTGATGTACATCGAAATTTCCTTCTTCGGATTTTCCGACTCCAAGAACAGCAACTGAGCACAGACCAGCGCCGAGACGCCGTCATCGATCGGTCCGTTCAGGAAAATGATCCGCTCGCGCAGCAACCGCGAAAAGATGTCAAAGGCGCGCTCGCCCCGGCTCGATTGCTCGACGACCATAGGGACGAGATTCATCATAGTGGCTTGGTGATCAATCATGGGTGCCTTCTCATCTGCGCTAAGAGCCGCTTCGCGCGAAGCAGGCTGTCTGGGATATTGCGTGCCCGAGGCTATGTTGCAAGTCGTGCAACCCAACCAAAGGGGTTTAATCGGAAAAAAAGGGCGCCAACCCCTGCGGATCAGCGCCCTAATTTAAAGTGCAGCCCGCGGCCAATTAGGCGTCGCCATAGCCCTCAGGCATGTCGTCGTCCTGCATCAGCTCTTCCTTGGACACTTCCGTATCCATCACCTTGGCCTGTTCGAAGATCAGGTCGACGACCTTGTCCTCGTAAAGTGGCGCGCGAAGCTGGGCTTGAGCGTTTGGATTGCTGCGGAAGAATTCGAACACCTGCTGCTCTTGGCCACGATAGCGCATGGCCTCCTGACGCATCGCGCCCAGCATTTCCTGCTCGGTCACTGTCACGTTCTGGATACGACCGATTTCGGCCAGGACCAGACCCAAACGCACGCGGCGCTCGGCGATCTTGCGATATTCGCCCTTCAACTGGTCTTCGGTCTTGCCTTCGTCTTCAGGCGACAGGCCACCGCTTTCCTTGTCGGCTTGGACCTGTTGCCAGATCACGTCGAATTCAGCTTCGACCATACGCGGTGGCAGGGCAAAGTCGTGCTTGGTGTCCAAAACGTCGAGTAGAGCCCGCTTCAGCTTGAAGCGTGAAGCCGAGGTATATTGTTGTTCGATCTGGCCACGCAGGGCGTCCTTCAGGGTCTCAAGGCTGGAGAGGCCGAGCTTTTCGGCAAAGGCGTCATCAAGCTTGGTGTCTCCGGGTGCCTTGACCTCTTTAACGGTCACTGCGAACTCGGCATTTTTGCCCTTCAGGCTCTCAGCCTGATAGTCCTCAGGGAAGGTCACTGAGACGGTGCGGACCTCTTCGGGTTTGGCACCGACGAGTTGGTCTTCAAAGCCGGGGATGAACTGGCCCGAACCGAGCACCAGTTCGCTATCCGTTGCCGTGCCACCATCGAAAGCGACGCCGTCAATGCGGCCGATGAAGTCGATGACAACCATGTCATCCTTCTTGGCCTTGACGGTCTTGCCCTTACGCGGCTCGTAGGTCTTGTTCTGAGCGGCCAGTTCGGCCAGCGCCTCGTCCACTTCAACGTCACTTGGCTTATAGACCGGACGGGTCAGCTCAAGGGTCGCTGGATCAACCGGCTTAAACTCGGGCATCAGCTCAACCGAGAATTCGTAGGACAGATCGGCCGTGCCGTTCATGACTGCATCCATATCGGACACAGGATTGAAGTCAGGCTGAGCGGCTGGACGCAGCTTGTTGTCGTCGATGATTTTTTGGTTGGTTTCGGTCAGCAGTGTTTCTACAACCTCGCCCAAGATTGACTTGCCGTGGACGCGGCGGACATGGGCCACAGGCACCTTGCCGGGACGGAAGCCCTTAAGCTGCATCTGAGGCGCGATCTCTTTGATTCGCTTGTCCTGGCGCTCGGCCAGCTCTGCGGCAGAGATCGACACCGCATAGACGCGGCTAAGACCATCAACGGATTTTTCAGCAATCTGAATCGACATGTTATTTTTCCGAACCTACGGGGCGCCCGCTTATGGTCGCCTTCGCCTGCAAAAACGTCTGAGCCGTCCGAATGGTCACCCCACCGGACGGCGCATGAGGGCGCTCTTATGTCACGAGCTTTGCCGCCATCCAAGCCTAAAGGCGGGGATTAAAGCGATCACGGACGGTTTCGTGGGGACATCTGTGCACGGCCCACCCACTTCCATAATTTTTTAAGAGATTTGGTGCGGGTGAGAGGACTCGAACCTCCACGCCTCTCGGCGCTAGAACCTAAATCTAGTGCGTCTACCAATTCCGCCACATCCGCGTTCCGTCTCGGTCCCTAACGTTCATGAGCTTTGGGTGCAATAGCTTTTCGCGCGCGCCCTTCAAAAGGTCCTCACCCATCACCCCCACGGGACCTAGTCCCCCATCGATGCGCCGGGATAGAACGGCAGTGTGCGCAGGCGGGTCTTGGTCAGTTTGGCGAAGGCATTGGCAATGGCGGGATCCACGCAAGGCACGGCGGTTTCCCCAACCCCGCCCGGTGCGGCTGCCGTCGGACCCGTGCCGCTGACGATGGTGACGGCGATGATGGCTGTGTCGCCTGCCTTGGCGACGCGATAGTTGCTGAAGTGGCTGACGCTCGGCACGCCATTGGCGAAGATCACCTGCCCCAACATGGCTGCCGACAGGCCGTGGGGCAACCCGCCCTCCATCTGGCTTTCGATCTGGTCCGGATTAATGGCCAGACCGCCGTCAATGGCGCAGAACAGCTCGGTGACCGTTGGAATGGTAGAGGTCCTGCGCGAGGCTGTGGTGACCGTCGTCTGCGAGACTTGGGCCACCACGGCGAGTGGGCTAGCAAAGCCTTTGAGAAAAGCCACCCCACGTGCTGTGCCGGTCGTGGGGGACATGTTCCAGCCACTGAGGATGGCCACCGCGCGACTATCGCCGCCCGCAACCAGCAAGGACCGGCGCAAGGCCATAGGATCCAGTCCGCCAGAGAGGGCCAGCTCGTCCAAGGCGCGCTCAACCGCAAAGGTGTTGTAGCTCTTGCCCACCGAACGCCAGTAACACAATGGGATATCGGTGATCAGAGGGACATATTCGATCCGCTGGCCACCAATGTCGTAGGGCAGATCGCCGGCGCCGGCGATGGCACCCGTATCTTCGGGATTGTTGCCGGGATTGTTGCCGGGCTTGGTGTTGCACTGAATATTGATCGAGGGCGCGACGTTGCGATAGATCAGGCCACTAAGAGCTTTGTTGGCATCAAGACTTCCCTGATCACGAATTGTCGTGCAGGGCCGGTACATGTCATTTTGGAAGACCTGCTCGCGCGACCCAATCAGCTCGACCGGCTTGCCAACCGCTTTGGCGATCTTAACGGCTTGCCCGATATAGTCCTGCTTGATCTTGCGGCCGAGACCGCCGCCAAGGAAGGTGGTATGGACCGTGATGGTCGCTTGCGCGAGGCCAGTAATGGCTTGGATGGTCGGAATACGGAATTTTGGGCTTGGGTCGGGGCACAAGCCAACGCAGACCTATTGGGTTAAATTCGCGCAACCTAATAACTCTTATCGGAAATTGTAAAAATATATTCAAATTAAATTCCGAATTAACCTTAAATATTCCAAGCAACATTTTCGCATCTATCCCTAAAAACTAAATATTAATAGGACAATACAATTTTTATATAAACAAATTTATGTAATTAAACCCTTTAATTTGACAAAATTGCCAATATTTAAAACTGATTTTGGACTCAATTAGGACGGGCCTCTCAAAATCAGATAAAATCTATAATGAATTTTAACCCAAACATACCTTCCGCCCCAAAATCCGTTAACTGGGTCAAGATTAGGTCGAAACGGATCGTTCGGTGCCAATTGACCCGCGCCTTAGTTTGAGATTGTTTGTAGCGATGGCTCAACACAGCACACAGGCACAAAGCCGCCGCCCCTTCACCTTTTGGGGCCTAACCAGTCTGTTGACGACAATGGCCATCACTCCGGCACTCGGTCAGGTGCTCGAGATTTCACCTAGCGGCGCCGTCATTACCCATGCGGGACCTTCGCGCTATACGGGACCTGGTCAACCGTCTCAAAGCCTGTCACCTAAAACTTTTGCAACTGTGCACGCGTCCACGAACAGAGCAAACGTCGGCTCATCGCGCTTGGCCATTGCAACATCAGCGCATCGTGCGGGCCTCAGCCCGGCATTGATCGAAGCCGTCGCCTGGACCGAGTCTGGAATGAACCAATCGGCCCAGTCACCAAAAGGCGCGCGCGGGGTGATGCAACTGATGCCAGGGACTGCTCGCCAGATGGGTGTTGATCCTGACCAACTCCAGGGCAATGTTGATGGTGGCACACGATATCTCAGCGGCCTATTGATGCGATTTGATGGGGATTTGGTCAACAGTCTGGCGAGCTACAATGCTGGCCCAGAAGCCGTAATCCGGCATGGTGGAATTCCGCCTTATCGTGAGACGAAAGCCTATGTATCTGCGATAATGGATAGACTTGCAGACAAGGCTCTTAAAGGGGAAGCGCGATGACAAACCGATCCAGCCAAATTCAGCTTTCAGCGGGTGTGATGGGGCTCGTTTTGGCGTCGGCAAGCGCCGCTCAGGCGCAGGTCGCTGACCCGACCGGATCGGGACCGATCCTCAATGCTCTGACCTGGATTCAAAACACCCTGATGGGCACGGTCGCAACGACAGCGGCGGTGATTGCCATTGCGGCTGTGGGCTTCATGATGCTGACCGGTCGGATTGACTGGCGCCGGGGCCTCACCGTCATCTTGGGGGCCTTCATTATATTTGGTGCCGCCGCCATCGTCGCGGGCATCCGCGCGGCGGCCACGGGGGCTCCCTCATGAGCCGACTGGCCTCTGATCCGGTCTTTGCTGCCCTCACCCGCCCTCAGATGATCGGCGGGGTGACCTATAGCTATGCGGTGTTCAACCTGATCGTCACGCTCGAAGCCTTTTTGATCACCAAGAGCTTTTGGACCTTGCTCGTCGCCCCCGTCATTCACGTCGTTGGCTATGTAGGCTGCCTGAATGAGCCCCGCTTCTTCGACCTATGGATCACCCGTGTCCGTGAGTGCCCACGGGTTCGGAACTTCAACTTCTGGCACATAAATTCGTACCAACCTTGAGCCCGAAATTCGCCTCTCTGGGCCTCGCGGGCCGTCTTGCTGCCAAAGAAGCGCGGGTTGGCCAACGGCTACCCTATGCCGGTCACGTGGATGAGCGGACAATCCGCACCCGCGATGGCAATCTCGTTCAGATCCTGCACCTTCAAGGCCTGTCATTCGAGACCCGCACAGACGACGAGCTGAACTACCGCAAAATCCTGCGCGAAACGCTGCTTCGAGGCGTCGCCACATCGCGCCTAGCGATCTATCACCATGTCATCCGCCGCGAGGTTAGCCCAAAACTGGTCGGCCAGCCTGAGACGCCCTTCGGCGCTGGACTTGATGCGGCTTGGAAAGACCAACTGAATGCGCGCCGCCTGTTCGTCAACGACCTCTATCTGACGCTGGTCCATCGCCCGCTTCAAGGCGAAGCCGGTCTGATCGAAAAGCTGTTTGGACGGGGTCAAGGCGAGGCCAATCTTGCGGCCAACCTACGCAACCTGAGTGCGTTACGGGAATCGGTTCAAGCTGCTCTTGCGCCTTATGGCCCGCGCCTCCTGACCACCATTACGACCAAGACCGGCACACGTTCGGAACCGGCGGAGGTCCTTGCCAATATTGTCAATGCCGCATCGACCAAGGTTCTCGCCCCCAGCGGCGATCTGGGCGAGGCCATTGCGACCCGACGGCTGAATTTCGGTGCCGACGCGATGGAATTTGCGCCCTCAGGCGCGGAGCCTTCGACCTTTGGAGCCATTGTGTCGATCAAGGACTATCCGGCCAAGACCATCCCCGGCCTGCTCGATCCGGTTCTTCGCCTGCCCTATGAGATGGTGCTGAGCGAAAGCTTCGTCTTCCTTGATCGTCCGGTAGCCTTAGGCAGGATGAACCTGGCCCTTCGTCGCTTGCGGGCAGCAGACGATGACGCCTTTAGTCTGCGCAACGATCTGATGGCGGCGCGGGACGATTTGGGCGCGGGTCGAACGGTCTATGGCGAACACCATCTGTCGATCTTGGTTCAGGCCGAGGACCTCGCCAGCCTTGATCTAGCCTGCGCAGACGTGCAATCCGCGCTTGGCGAATCTGGCATCATCGCGGTGCGCGAACTGGTCAATCTGGAGCCCGCCTTCTGGGCCCAGTTCCCCAGCAATTTCCAATATATCGCGCGCAAGGCCCTGATCTCAGCGGCGAACTTCTCCAGCTTGGCCAGCCTGCACAGCCATCCTCGTGGTCAGACGCGCGACCTGCATTGGGGCGCACCAGTGACGGTCTTGGAGTCCACCGCGTCCGGCCCCTACAATTTCAGCTTTCACAATGGCGATCTGGGCAACTTCACCGTGATTGGCCCAAGTGGCAGCGGCAAGACCGCGCTGCTCAACTTCTTGGCCGCGCAATCTGAAAAGTTCTGCCCTCGTACGGTCATTTTCGATAAGGACCGGGGTGCCGAAGCCTTCGTGCGGGCTAGTGGCGGTCGTTATGACCGGCTGTCACCAGGTGAGCCCTCGGGCCTCAATCCTCTAAAACTGCCCGACACCGCGGAAAATCGGCTGTTCCTGAGGGACTGGCTGTCACGCCTCTTGACCCGCGAGGGGATGGAACTGGATCCCGGCGAGCAGTCGACCATCGCCGACGCCGTCGACGCGCTCTATCAGCAGGCCCCAGAGCTACGGCAACTGGTTCATGTGCGCGACCTGCTGCAAGGCATGCGCCGCCCGGTGCCCGGCGACTTGGCCGCGCGCCTCGCGCCTTGGATTGGTCAGGGCGAGCATGCTTGGCTGTTTGACAATGCCGAAGACCGCATCGATCTCAGCGCACGGATGCTGGGGGTTGATATGACCCGTTTGCTCGACAGCCCGGTTCTGCGTACGCCCGCCATGATGTATCTGTTCCACTGTATCGAACAGAGCCTCGATGGGACGCCGTCGATCATTATCGTCGATGAGGGCTGGAAGGCCTTGGATGACGAGGTCTTTGTCCGCCGCATTCGTGATTGGCAAAAGACCATCCGTAAGCGCAATGGCATCTTGGGCTTTTGCACCCAAAGTGCGTCCGATGCGCTGGACAGCAAGATTGCTTCGGCCATCGTCGAGCAATCGGCGACACAGATCTTCTTTCCAAACTCCAAGGCGCGACCGCAAGACTATGTCGATGGGTTTGGCCTGACCGAACACGAGTTCGAGTTGGTTCGGACCTTGCCCGACACCTCACGCTGCTTCCTGATCAAACAGGCTGACCATAGCGTTGTTGCGCGGCTCGACCTATCCAATATGCCCGGATATTTGCGGGTTCTGGCGGGTACGGAGCGCAATATCCGGGCACTGGACGGATTGCGTGAGAGCCTCGGTGATGATCCCACAGCGTGGCTGGAAACCTTCATGGCGGACAGCAGCGGAGGTCGCGCATGATTGCGACCTGCGCCGCGCTTGCTGAACATTCCGGGACTATTCGCGGGGCCATGGACGCCGTTGAGTGCCACTCAAGGACCTATGCGCAGGCCGGATATGAGGCGCTGGGTGGGGCGGGGTCACCCTTCCAATCTTGGCTCAACATTCTGTTGGTGATCTATGTCGCGGCCTTAGGCTATCGATTGATGATGGGTCACGACAGCCGATCCTTCAACCTCACCACCATCGGCCTGACCATTGGCGCCGTTGTGGCTTTGGTAGGCAACTGGACCCTCTTTCAGACCCTCGTCTTTGACCTAGTGATCAAGGCTCCACTCGAGATTGCGGCGATCGTTACCCATCCGGCGACCAACAATTCCGCCTTTGCCGGAGACCCGCGCGCCTCTATTCAGGTGCTCTATGATCAGCTCTCGCTCGCAGCGACTGACTTTGCGCGCTCTAGTGGCCCCAACACCCCGATCTATGCCGGGGGCAAGTCCGGCGCGGCCCAAGCCCTTTGGCAATCGTCGCAGAGCCTGTTTTACGCAACAGCCGGTGTCTTTAGCCTCAGCGTGATTACCGCGGCTGTTCTAACCGCTGTCGGCCCAATCCTCATCACCCTATCCCTGTTCGAGGTCACCCGTGGCCTGTTTGCTGGCTGGGTGCGTGGGCTCCTGTCGGCCCTTTTGGTGAGCTTGCTCTGTTGGCTGTCAGCGGCCCTGATGTTGTCGATCTTGGAGCCGGGATTGATCACCTTGGCCCGCCAAAGAATGGCTGGAGATCTTCAAGTTGATACGGCTCTGAGCGTCAGCGCGCTGGTGATGCTATTTAGTGTTGTGCAGATCGGTGTCGCCGCCATGGGTGTGATGATGGCCATGGGCTTCAAATGGCCAGAGCCGGTGCGCTTAAGCGTAAGACCGCGTCAGCCACAGTCCGACACATCCGTGACCGACATTTCAGGCCGCAGATCGAGCGAAACCCTATCACGGGCTGAACAGCTCTCTACGACCCTTCGGCAGTCCCCCGTTAGCCAAACCTATCGAATGGATATGACCGGTTCGCGCCCCTCATCTTCGATCCCGGGCATAGCAACCAATGACACCGATCAACGCCTAACCGGCATGACCAACCGACGCGCTGGTCGCTTGCCGGAGCAGGACAGGGTAAGACCATGATCCGCCGCCTCGTTCTCCTGATTGCCCTGAGCCTATTGATAGGCAGCCCCGCCCATGCGCTCGTCGCCCCAATGCCGGGTCCGGGTGATGGACGTATCCGCACCACCCTCTACGACCCCAATCAGGTTGTTATGCTTACCGGGGTCTTGGGCTATCAATTCAGCATCGGTTTTGGTGAGGGCGAGCGGATCGAGAATGTCTCCATCGGCGATGCGATGGGTTGGCAAGTCACGCCCAATGCCAAGGCCACCTTGCTGTTCATCAAGCCAATCTTGGCCGGGGCCACGACCAACATGACGGTCGTGACCAACCTAAGGCGCTATGCCTTCGAACTGGCCGTTGAGAAGCGTTCTGGAAAGGCCGCGTCTGGAACGGCGCTCTATGGCCTGCAATTCCTCTATCCTGCCCCGCCCAAATCCACCGACCCGATCAAGCAAGAGCCCCCCGCGCCGCCAACCATTGCCAACAGCGCCTATAGCTATGAGGGCTCGACCCAGACCCTGCCCAGTCAGGTCTTTGATGATGGCAAGGCAACCTATTTCCAGTTTGCGGAGCGCGGCACCTATCCGGCGGTCTTCGTCCTCGAAGACAAGAACGGCGAGTCCATCGTCAACTCGGCCACGCGGGGTGACTATCTGGTGGTCGATCAGGTCGCCAAGGGCTTCGTCCTGCGCCAAGGCGATCAGGTGACCCGTATCTTCAATGAAGGGTTCGAAACCCAGTCCGTCGGTCCGCTGAGCCCTCGCCCGAGGGTTAAGCCCAAGTCTCGAGGCCTGTTTCGCAAATGACCGCTCCCGATAAGGACAGTGCTGTCTTCGACTATGGCCTAGGCCTAACGCCCGGCGTTCAGGTTCGGTCCACGCCGTGGGTGATGCCGCTCGCCATTGTTGGGCTGGCCGTGCTGGCGGGCCTCGTCTTTACCAGCCTGCAATCGGCACGCCTGGCGCGGCAAAAGTCATCAGAAACCACCTCGCAACCGCCCCAGGCGCAGGCGTTTCAGCCGACTGTGATGCCCCCCGTCACGGTGAACACCGAACCACCAGCCTTCCCGGTTGCGATGCCGGAGGCTGCAATGGCCCCGATCCCATCGCAAACGGTCGCTTTGGTATCACAGACCGTAGATGCAAGTGTTCGCCTGAAGGCCCCCGCCGTCATCGTAGACCTGTCGGGACAGGCCGCTGCAGCCCAAGCACAAGCCCAGCCTACCGCCTCTGCGCTGCAAGGGGTCAGCAGCGACAATAGCCGCCTGACGGCCGAGGACCGCTTCACCGCTAGGGTACTAAGCGGTTCAGCCGAGACCGCAAGCGCTACAAGCATTGGCAATCTCTCGACCACCGCCGTTCAGGGCACCGTTATCCCTGCCGTGCTCGAAACAGCGATCAACTCCACCTTGCCAGGTTTTGTGCGCGGCGTCGTCACCCGCGACGTGCGCGGATTTGACGGCAATCTTGTGCTGATACCACGTGGCTCCAAGCTCATCGGCCAGTACCATGCCGGTGTCGCTCTGGGCCAATCTAGAGCCTTTGTCGTTTGGTCGCGGGTGGTCACACCAGAGGGCATCTCCGTCGATGTCGGCTCTCCTGGAACCGATACCCTTGGGCGCGGAGGCATTGAGGGCGAGACAGACAACCAGTTTTTCCGTCGATTTGGTGGCTCGATCATGCTATCTGTTCTGACGGCGGCCTTGGACTCGGCGACCGGCCACGGGTCAAACGGCACGGCGATCGTTATCGGCTCTAGCACCCAAGCGACCAACATTGCTCAGATCGCCCTGCAAAAGCAGATCGACATTGCACCGATCATTCGTATTCCGCAGGGCGAGCCCATCCGCGTGTTTCTGATCCGTGATGTCGATTTTTCGAAAATCTCAGGCGTGAATACCCGACCTAAGGTTCCGTCGCGATGAGCGAAGGCCTTTTTCTACAAAGCTATCTCGCCCCTTTAGAGATATGGCTAAGAACCGAGACGGTGACCGACATCTTGGTCAACCGCCCCCGCGAGGTTTGGGTGGAGACGCAGACGCAGGGCCTAACCCGACATGAGGCGCCAGACCTGACAGAAGTCGTTTTGGGCCGATTAGGCCGCCAAATCGCGGCGGCCACCCATCAGGGCTTGAGCCGTGAGCACCCCCTGTTAAGCGCCGCCCTGCCCGACGGCTCGCGGGTGCAGATCATCGCGCCGCCGGCCTCGCGTGATGGATTTCTGCTCGCCATCCGGCGCCATGCGATAGTCGATCTAGATCTCAACCGGTTGGCTGAAGGTCAATTTTTTGAACCCAGCCAAGCCAGTCAAGACATCGATGACGACCATTATCTGCAAGACCTTCTTGCCAATGGCCAACGCCAAAGGTTTTTGAGCGAGGCGGTAAAGCGGCGCAAGACCATCGTCATTTCTGGCGGAACCGGATCGGGTAAGACCACCCTGCTCAACGCTTTACTAAAAGAAATTCCCGACAGTGAGCGACTGGTCCTGATTGAAGATGCACCAGAGGTCCAGCTTGGACGCGATAACTCAATCGGGCTTCTAGCCGTACGTGGCGATCAAGGAGAAAGCCAGGTTGATGCCCATGACCTGCTGACCGCGGCGCTACGGATGAGGCCCGACCGCATCTTGCTGGGGGAACTGCGCGGACGAGAGGCCCTAGCCTTCTTGCGAGCGGTCAATTCAGGACATCCGGGCTCCATCACCACGGTCCACGCCAATGACCCTAGGGGTGCCTTAGACCAAATCACCCTTTTGACCATGGCGGGCGAGATTACACTCGATTGGGCCACAGCCCGCGCTCAGATTGATCGCATGGTTGATATTGTGGTTCAGGTCAGCCGCAAAAATGGCCGCCGAGGCGTTCAAGAGATCGCCTTTTCGCCCCGTAGTGAGGGCTAGAGAAAGCCTAAATAGGGCGTATTAAAGTTTTTAAGGTTCGGAAAAATACTCTGCAGATCGCTATCGGACGCACCAAGCCAGCGCCCCATGGTCGCCCCATACTGATCCACAGAAACCCTTGGGATCATGACCGAACCGGCAAAGTCGGGATTGTTGAAACTGCCCTTATCCAGTCCAACTGTTGGGAATTGACCGTAAATATCCTTACCCTTAACCGCGCCGCCCATGACAAAATGATGGCCGCCCCAGGCATGGTCTGTGCCATCACTATTACTGGCAAAGGTTCGAGAAAAATCTGATGCCGTGAAGGTCGTAACATTGGCGCGCATATCGAGGCCGCCAATATTGCCAAGTACCCCATCGAAATAGGACATGGCGTGGGCCACCTGAGCCAGCAAACCCGGCTGAACGTCATTCTGATAGTCGTGATTGTCAAAGCCCCCGAGGGCGACAAAGAATACTTGCCGCTTCAGGCCCAGCGAGGGGCCCGCAGCAATCATCTTGGCGACCGACTGCAGCTGTATGGCCAGGGCGTTTTGCGCGACCACGCCCGTGGAGGGGTGGATATAGGTCGTTGGCGCAGCAATAGCGGCCGCACTGGCCCCTTGGAAGGCGGCATTGAGACCGGCGGCGGCACTAATCGAGCGCGCGGTAAGATCATTATAGTCCGCGCTCATAATGTTGGTGTTGGTGGAACTCTGAATAATGTCGCGCATGATGGACGGGGCGACGCTGGAACCAAATAGCGAGCTCCCATTGGTTCCCGTGATCGAGATAGCGGGCGAATTTCCGGTGTTGATTTGATATTGAGCGATTGACTGGCCCGCCAAGAAGACCGCGTTGCCGGCCAAGGACACACCCGTAAAGACCGTGTTGTTGCCATTCATGCTGGCCAGCAGGTCGGCAAAGCGACCGCCCCACCCCAGCTTGCTTCCCTCTGTCTTTCCCGACTGCCAAGTCGAGACTTGGTCATTGTGCGAGAACAGATTGAGCGGGAGCGTCGCCGTCTTGGCCTGATAGGCCGCCTTGGTCACAGGGGCCACCAGCGTGCCAATATTGGCCACCGCTGCTAACCGCCCCGCATTGAACAGAGTTCGCAAGGGGCCAAGCGCTGGGTGAAGGGCAAAAGACCTCGCAGCAGCCACTGTGCCCGCGGGCACGGGATTAACGGTATTGGGCACGATGGGCAGCACCCCGCCCCAAGCCTCGGGCATGTTCATGGCCACGGTGCGCTTGGTAAAGGCCGAGACCTGACCCACCGCCGTGGCCGCGCTACCAACTGGCATCAGGGCGATAGGCTCATCGCCAATGTTGCGGGTTGTGTAATAGCGCGTCCAAGAATCCGTATCGGTGGCTAACAGCATATTGTTGGCATCGTTACCGCCAAACATGAAAAGGCAGACCAGCGCCTTATAGTCCGGCGCGCTCTGTCCGGCAGCCGACCCGACCGCCGCCATCTGCAAGGCAAAGGGCGCGGCCGTTCCCAGCATGGACAGGGCCCCGCCTGCCCTCAAAAAATGTCTGCGATCCCAGTTTCCTGTGCTCATCGGATCGGCCTCACTTCTGAACCAGATATTCAGGCGACACCATCGCCAGAAACACCGCCAACTTGGCCCGATTGAGCAGGGCTGCGTCTGTCTGGGCTTGGGTTGGGGTCCCGGTCGGTAGGGCCACACCGGTCACGGCATTGATCATTTGAGTTCGCAAGGCCGCCGACATCTGACCCGAATAGAGTAGCTTATTCATCCGGTCGACCAGAGCCGCAGGGTCCTTGGCCACCGTCATCTCTTGGCTGTAGGCCGCTTTGATGTCCGTCCCCGTGCCTATGCCGTTGCCGATCGTGGTCTGCATCGTGTTGATATAGCCCGCCACGCTGACCTCATCGGCAATTTGGAACTCTGGTCCGGTGAGATTTTGCTGCGCCAACCGCGTATTGGGCGGCACAAAACCGGGGCGGTAAAAATTGAACACCGTAGGCGCTGATAGGGCAGACTGAGACAAGGATGTCCGAACGCCAGTGGCGCCAAGTAAATAGTTTCCTGACGCCGAAACTGCGCCGAAGGATCGCATCCAATTGCCGAGCCGCACGATGGGCTCTCTCAGCTTGCCATAGGTCGAGCCCGCGGCCGTCGTGCTGTCTCGCGCCTCGGTGTCGAGCAGTATGGCCTTCACAACGGCGGCCATATCGCCCCGCACGCCTGCGCCATTATTGTTAAACACCGCTGCGACCCGTCCGATATAGGCCGGACTTGGATTACTATTGACCAGATTTTGAATGAGCCGCCGGGCCATAAAGGGGCCCACATTGGGATCGTTATAGAGACGGTCCAGCGCAATCTTAATCTCACCTTCCGGATCCGCCGTAACGCTAGCAGCGATATTGGTTCCGAGGAAACTCTTGGCCGAGGTCGAGTGAAAGGCCGGATAAAAAATCATCGGCGTTACGGTGGCATTGGCATTGCGCGTACCACCCTTGAAGGTCGTGGCAGTCGGGGTCGCAGAATACCAGCTCATGCCGGTAAAGACCTTGGCCAAGCCGGATATGTCCTGAGGGGTATAGGTTGGAATAAGCGCGCCAGAAGAATCCAGCACCGCAGAGCCATCCGAGTTCATCTTGTAAAGACCGACGCTCATCAGCTGCATCACTTCACGCGCATAGTTTTCGTCAGGCTGCTTGCCTGTGGTGGCGTCCTCTTTCTGGTTGCTTAAACTGGTCAGGTAGATGCCCATCATTGGGTGAAGGGTGACGGCCTCAAGCAGGTCTCGATAGTTACCAAAAGCTCGCTGCCCGAGCATGTCATAGTAAGAGGCCGCCCCGCGGGGATCGACATTGGGGTCGGCCAGCGAGATTACAAAGATCTGCGACAGGGCGAACTTAACCCGCTGACGCAGCTGGTCTGGCGAGCTAGCGGCCTGCGACCAAAAGCTTTGATAGAACTCGGTCGCTGAAATGGTCGCCTTGGCATTGGTGACCTGCATTTCGGTCAACCGGCGCTCGACAAAGGCCTGATGGGAGGCAGAAGGCGCAAAGGCAAGCTGGTCTGCGACCCAGGTCGAATATCCCTTGGACTTCACCTGCTCAATGTCAGAGTCGGTCACTCCAAAGGTTGCTTGCGTTACAAGCCGCGCCGCATCGGCGTCTGAAATAACCACCGGGGCAGGACCCGTAGTCGTCGTGTTGGACCCGCCGCCGCCGCCGCCACAGCCTGACACAAACAAAAACAAGACCAGCATCAAACAACGCGCGCAGTCTCGCATGGGGCCCTCTAATTTCAACGACTAAGCAAAAATTCTATGACGAGTCAAAAGTTTCTCCAACCCCTAAATAGCGAGCGTGACCTCTCATAATATTCAAGCGAAGCGATCATTCAGGGTACGGATAAATTATTATGTATTTCTGAATGTTCGCCGTTACGGAAAGGTCTTGGATATTGTTCGGAACGGGTATGAAATACTCAGGAATTCTAAAATGTTTGAATCCTCCAATGCTGCAGTCGGTCCAAGGATTTTTTAAATGCCTAACTCAAGCGCTCACAAAGAAATACATGCAGCAGAAGAGAGATTACTCTCTGAATTACGCGTTCTTCGGCTGGGAGTAAGGCGGGGCCAAGTGACCCGGGAACAGAGGCCTAACCTAACGCAAGGCCAAAAGATTGCCGACCTCGTGGCCTCCACTATGGGTTCATGGCGATTCATCATCATCCAGAGTACGATTCTGCTTCTATGGATTGGCCTCAATGTCACAGCCTACATCCAGCATTGGGATCCCTATCCGTTTATCCTGTTGAATTTGGCCCTGTCCTTTCAGGCCGCCTATGCCGCGCCTTTCATCATGATGAGCCAAAACCGGCAGCAAGAAATTGACCGCCTAGAGGCCGAAA
The DNA here is from genome assembly GCA_040399645.1 of Caulobacteraceae bacterium. GTDB lineage: Bacteria > Pseudomonadota > Alphaproteobacteria > Caulobacterales > Caulobacteraceae > CAISGS01. Next base: position 101,666 of record JBBARR010000002.1, read on the forward strand.
GTGATCATCAGATCAACATCAAGGCCGAACTTGAGATCGAGCTACTGCATCAAAAGATAGATCAGTTACGCGAAAAGGAGCTCCTAGCCATGGCGGAATCGATCCGAGACCTGACCCAAATGATTAGAGACGAGCGCGCAAAGACTTAAGACGAATTACGGTTGAATAGCGTGGCCAAAACCTGCGGAACCAAACCCGGTAGATCTTCTGAAATTAAGCCGGGACCATGGCGGTTTGCGGCTTCAGAATGGATCCAGGCGGCGGCGCAGGCGGCTTCAAAACTATCCATGCCTTGCGCAATCAATCCGGCAATTAGGCCGGCCAGAACATCGCCTGATCCAGCTGTCGCCAGCCAAACCGACCCTGCCCTATTGATCACACAGCGCCCGTCAGGCGCGGCGATGACCGTCTCGTTGCCTTTCAAGAGCACAATCGATCCGGCGCGCTTAGACGCCTCAAGAGCCGCGGCCATGCGGTCGGGACTGCTACGGAGCAGACCCGGGAACAGCCGCTCAAATTCGCCCTGATGCGGAGTCAAGACGTCATCGCGGTCCAAAACTGAGAACAGCTCGCTTACATCGTGTCGAAAGGCCGTCAGGGCATCGGCATCGACAACCAGCGCTGCCCCGGTCCGGGCCAGGGCAAAGAGATTGGAGACCGTGGTCTCATCGACGCCTGCTGCAGGTCCGACAACAGCGACATCGACGCTGCTAGCGGCAGATTCGAGTTCGGCTTCGGTCTCGAACGGCTGCAGCATCACCGCTTCGAGATGCGCCGCATTGACCATCAAGGCCTCAAGCGGTGACAAGAGGGTCACAAGCCCCGCACCGATCCGCAGGCCCGCTCTGGCGGCCAGTCGCGCCGCACCGGTACTCCACGCATTGCCTGAAACCACAATCATCCGACCTCTGGCGTGTTTGTGCGAGGCCAGCGTCGGCCAAGGAAACGCGCTCAGCCAAAGGTCCGGAGAATTGTCGTGGATCATGACGCCTATAGGACCTGCGTATCAGCCTGTTGACCGAGGGAAAGGAGGCGAACCCGCCCCGCTTCAACCGCAAAGGTCAAGATTGAGGTATGGTCCGGGGTGCAACACAAGACTCGATCATCGTTCTGACTCAGAGATACAACGGCATTGATGGCAACATAATGACTAAAGACCGCCATGCCTTCGTAGCTAGCCACAGCCCCACTCACGCTGGACCTCCAATCGAGATAATCCGTATCCCCAACCATATCGCGCCACAAACCGCCGAATGCGGCCTTTAGCCATCCCGGGCGCTCCTCAGCGGTCAGGGCTATGGGCGTCGGAATCTCGCCGACACGCGGGTCAATGATGACCGGAACGCCTAACGCATCGGCAAAGGGTTGGGCCGTCTCGCGGCAGCGAAGTAACGGTGAACTAACGACCGCTTTTGGACGATCTTCGATGGGCAGGGCCAAGAGGCTGTCTGCTGCGGCCCGCGCCTGAGCGTGCCCTGTCTCATCCAAGCCTGGATCGGGATCGGCGTCCCCCCAGGTCGAGGCGGGTCTGCCATGCCGGATCATGTACACTTTGCTCATCTCACAGCCTTCCGAAGCGTTCGTTGATTAGAAATCAAAACTACTCAATTTACCAAATTTGAAGGTCAACGCTGAATTTGGTTTGGCCACGGCAGCAAAATTGACCAAAGCCCCGCGCGATGGTTCGATCCTAAGGCTTAGAGGCTCGACCTCAAGCCATTTTCGGCCAACCCATAAATGACGCAAAATTATGCGTTGCGTGATGAATTTTTAGCCATCATAGAGCCATGAGTAACCTCAGCGGGGATGCGACATTGAGGCCGCTTGTTTAAGACTGCGCCCTTGTGCTCCGTTTTCTCTGTACAGATCCACCGTCGGGCAGTCCCTAATACAGACTGGTTCGGCCATAACGCCCGGCCATGAATCCCCGCCATGAAAAAAATCGAAGCTATTATAAAGCCCTTTAAACTTGATGAAGTGAAAGAGGCCCTACAGGAGCTCGGCGTTCAGGGCATGACGGTGATTGAGGCCAAGGGCTATGGTCGCCAAAAAGGCCATACCGAGCTCTATCGTGGTGCCGAATATGTCGTGGATTTCTTGCCAAAAATAAAAATTGAGCTGGTCGTTTCCGACGGACAGCTTGCATCCGCGCTCGAAGCCATTCAGACAGCAGCACGCACAGGCCGTATTGGCGATGGTAAGATCTTTGTTTCTGAAATTGTCGAGGTTATTCGTATTCGCACAGGCGAAACGGGCGACTTGGCGATCTAACCGACTTTCTAAGCACTAACCCACTCCACGCTCTCAAGGGACCACGAGCATGACAGCCGAGAAAATTCTGGCCGAAATCAAAGAAAAGGACGTCAAATATGTTGACGTTCGCTTTACCGACGTCCGCGGCAAGATGCAGCACGTCACCTTTGACATCGACCTGGTCGATGACGACTTCCTCAACGATGGCACCATGTTCGACGGTTCGTCGATCGCTGGCTGGAAGGCCATCAATGAGTCGGACATGAAACTGCGTCCGGACCTGACGACGGCTCACATTGATCCGTTCTATCAGCAAACCACAATGGTTCTGTTCTGCGACGTTCTGAACCCAGACACGAACGAGCCTTACAACCGTGACCCCCGTTCGATCGCTAAGAAGGCGTTCAACTATGTGAAGTCCGCAGGCGTGGGTGACACGGTCTATTTCGGGCCCGAAGCTGAGTTCTTCATCTTCGACGATGTGAAGTGGTCCACCGACCCCCACAATACTGGCTACTCCTATGATGCCAGCGAATTGCCGATCAACACCGGCAAGTCCTATCCCGAAGGCAACATGGGCCACCGCCCTGGTCCTAAGGGCGGCTACTTCCCTGTGAACCCCGTTGACTCTGGTCAAGACCTGCGCGGCGAAATGCTGGCCGTTATGGGTGAACTCGGCATGAAGCCTGAGAAGCATCACCACGAAGTGGCCCCTGCTCAACACGAGCTTGGTCTGAAGTTCGATACCATGATCGTCATGGCCGACCGTCTTCAGATGTATAAGTACGTGATCCATAATGTTGCAGCCGCCTATGGCAAGTCCGCAACCTTCATGGCCAAGCCAATGTTTGCTGATAACGGCAGCGGCATGCACGTGCACCAGTCGATCTGGGGTGAAGGCAAGCCCCTGTTCGCCGGTGACAAGTATGCCGGTCTGTCGCAGCTTTGCCTCTGGTACATTGGCGGCATCATCAAGCACGCTAAGGCCATCAACGCCTTCTCGAACTCGACGACCAACTCCTACAAGCGTTTAGTTCCTGGCTATGAAGCCCCGGTGAAGTTGGCATATTCGGCTCGAAACCGTTCGGCATCGATCCGTATTCCTCACGTCGACAGCCCAAAGGGCAAGCGTATCGAAGCACGCTTCCCAGATCCTATGGGCAACCCTTACCTGACCTTCACGGCTCTGCTGATGGCGGGTCTGGACGGGATCGCCAACAAGATCGATCCAGGCGGTCCTGCCGATAAGAACCTCTATGATCTTCCGCCTCGCGAGATGAAGAAGATCCCAGAAGTTTGCGGAAGCCTGCGCGAAGCTCTGGAAAACCTCGACAAGGACCGCGGCTTCCTGAAGGCCGGCGGCGTCATGGACGACGATTTCATCGACAGCTACATCGAACTGAAGATGGAAGAAGTTATGCGCTTGCAAATGCACCCGCACCCCGTTGAGTTCGACATGTACTACAAGTGCTAATCGCGTAAGCCTAGGCTGATGCGAGATTAAACGATCTAGGGCTGCGGAGCGATCCGCGGCCCTTTTTTATGGCACCTTGTCGCTGAAGGACTTGATTCAAGTCTGTTTAAGGCGCGGATTAGGGCCAGATACGACAGGACGATTCATGATGCACACACCCCTTCTGGTCAGACTAGCCTTGACCGCGACTACTGCAGCTCTCTTGAGCGCCTGCGTCTCGGTCGTGTCGCTCGCCCCTTCGAACAAACCCGGCGTAAAGGCCAAGATCACCGATGCGGCTAAGGTCGCCGTCGTCTTGCCCAAGGGATCCGATCCGAAGGCCGGGCCAGCGCCCTTTGCCAGCACCTATAAGCCCCTGCCCTCGCAGCTGACGGCTCTGGTCGGTGGTCATATTCTGACGGCGACGGGCGAAGAGATTATAAGTGGTACGCTCGTCATGGACGGCGGCAAGATCGTTGCGGTTGGCAAGGACGTGCAGGCACCCTCAGGTGCCAAGATTGTCGATGCCAAGGGCAAGTGGATCACGCCCGGCATTATCGACATCCATTCCCATCTGGGCGTCTATCCATCGCCGGGCGTGGAGTCGCTCTCCGACGGTAATGAAATGACCGAGCCCAATACCGCTCACGTCTGGGCCGAACATTCGGTCTGGCCACAGGATCCAGGTTTTAACCGGGCACGGGCGGGCGGAGTTACAACCCTGCAAATCCTTCCAGGCTCAGCAAACCTATTCGGTGGCCGATCCGTCACGCTCAAAAACGTGCCCGCGATCACAACCGAAGGCATGAAGTTTCCCGGTGCGCCCTACGGCCTAAAAATGGCCTGTGGTGAAAATCCTAAGCGCGTCTATGGCCATAAGGGCCGCTCCCCTTCGACGCGTATGGGCAATGTCGCCGGCTATCGCAGCGCTTGGATCCAAGCGGCGAGCTATAAGCGCAAATGGGATGATTACCGCGCCAAGGCGGCCAAGGGAGAAAAGGCCGATCCGCCCGAGCGCAATCTCAACCTCGACACCCTTTCCGGGGTCTTAGCCGGAGATATCCGTATTCAGAACCACTGCTACCGCGCCGATGAGATGGCGACCATGATTGACATCTCTCGAGAATTTGATTTTAAAATCAGTGTCTTCCACCATTCTTCTGAGGCCTACAAGATCGCTGATCTGCTGGCTAAGGAAGGCATCTGCTACGCGACCTGGGCTGATTGGGCGGGCTTCAAGATGGAAGCCTATGACGGTATTGCTGAGAACGCCGCCATTGGTCAGAAGGCAGGGGCCTGCGTCATTATCCACTCTGACGATCCGGTCATGACCCAGCGCCTCAACCAAGAGGCCGCCATCGCCATGGGTGCTGGAGCGCGGATGGGCCTGCCGGTCAGCCGCGCAGACGCCATCGCTTGGATCACCCTCAACCCGGCCAAGGGCATGGGCATTGACGACAAGACCGGTTCGCTGGCTCCCGGCAAAAATGCCGATGTGGTTCTGTGGAGCGGCGATCCCTTCAGCGTCTATTCCACCGCTGACACCGTATTCATCGATGGGGCCGTGGTCTTTGACCGCAAGGACCCACGCTATCAACCCAAATCTGATTTCGAACTTGGTCAGCCAGGCGAAGGGGTTCACCCATGATCCGCAAGACCTCACTGATTGCTGCAGCCTCAGCCCTGAGCCTGCTCAGCGCCCTGCCCGCTGCGGCCCAGACCATCGCCATTGTCGGTGGCCGCATCCTGAGCCAAGGCCCAGCCGGTGACATTGCCTCCGGCACGGTCCTTATCAAGGATGGCAAGATCGTCGCTGTTGGGTCAAAGATCGCGGTTCCGGCCGATGCCCGCATTGTCGATGCCAGCGGCAAGACCGTCAGTCCCGGCCTCATCCTGCCAAGTACAAGCCTTACCGTCGCAGAGGTCGAACAGATCGGCGATACGATGGATGATACAGCTGGAAAGCGGATGGGCGCCGCCTTTGACGTGCAATATGGCGTCAATCCTAATTCAGCCCTCATTCCCCTTGCGCGGCTAAGCGGCGTCACCCGCGCGGTCGTTACGCCTGTCCTAGGGCGCGGCGGATCCGGCGGTCACAAGGACGACGGCGCAGATGATTTTTCCGGTAGTTTCGAAGACGGCGAGGCTAGCCTGTTCGCCGGCCAAGTCGCAACCGCCACCCTCGCTGCAGGCGTCACCGATGCGGTCGTGAAGGCCAAGATCGGCATGGCGCTGGACCTTGGCGAAGCCGGCGCTGCCTATGCCGGCGGATCACGCGGCGCGGCCATTGTTCTTATGAAATCGGCGCTCGAGGATGCGCGCCACTATGCCCGCAATCGCGCGGCCTTCGATATAGGGGCCAGCCGTCCCTATCCCTACAGCCGAGATGATCTCGAAGCCCTGATCCCTGTGGTCGAGGGGCGCATGCCCTTGCTAGTTCGGGTCCACCGCGCCTCGGACATTACCCAAATTCTAAAATTCGCTGCCGATCAAAAGCTGAAACTTATCCTTGAAGGCGCCGAAGAGGGGTGGATGGTCGCCGATGCCATAGCCAAGGCCGCAGTACCTGTGCTGATCGATACACAGGCGGACCTGCCCGGAAGTTTTGAAACCCTCGGATCGACCTTACAAAATGCAGGTCGCCTGAACGCTGCGGGCGTTACAGTCGCCGTGATGGGAAGCCGCGACTATAACAACCTGCGCCAAGGCCGGTTCAACGCCGGATTGGCGGTGTCCTATGGCTTGCCCTATAGCGCCGCTATGGCCTCAGTAACGCTCAATCCCGCCAAGATCTGGGGCCTAGCTGACCGGATCGGCAGCCTAGAGCCCGGCAAGGATGCGGATGTGGTTATCTGGACCGGCGACCCCTTGGAGGTAATGACCTATGCCACCTCGGTCTTCATCCAAGGCAAGGAGCAGCCCATGACCTCACGTAGCTTGGAACTGGCCGAACGCTATCGCCCGGTCAAGTCTGACTACCCACCGGCCTATCGCTAAGCGGCATACGGTCTAGGCGAGAATCGCTGCATTCTAAGGCCATGACGACGAACCCTCCGCAAGGCTCCCTGTTCGACGATACCCCACAGGCCGCTGCCCCCACGCCCCCTGCCGCACCCGCTAGCCCAAAGCCTGCGGTGGTTGTGCCTGTTCAGGCCGCTGCGCCTGCGCCCGCGCCGAAGGCTGCTGCGGACATACCCTCTCAGGCCGCGTCCAATGCCGCCGCTGCCGCCTCGGGCTATTCTGCCAAGGATATTGAGGTTCTCGAGGGCCTAGAGCCAGTGCGTAAGCGTCCGGGCATGTATATCGGCGGCACTGACGAGCGCGCCCTGCACCACCTGTTCGCCGAGGTGCTCGACAATGCCATGGACGAAGCCGTGGCTGGCCACGCCAAATTCATCGAGGTTCGCCTAGAGGCGGACGGTGCCCTGATCGTGCGCGACGATGGCCGTGGCATACCCGTGGACCCGCACCCCAAATATACTGACAAGTCCGCGCTCGAAGTGATCATGACGGTCCTGCACTCGGGCGGTAAGTTCTCGGGCAAGAGCTATGAGACCTCCGGCGGCCTGCACGGGGTCGGCATTTCAGTCGTCAACGCCTTGTCCGAAAAGCTTGACGTCACCGTCTGGCGCGACGGAGCAGAGCACCGCCAGAGCTTTTCACGCGGCAAGCCGGTGACCACGCTAGAGCGGGTCGGCCCGTCGCGCAAACACGGGTCCTCCCTACGCTTCTTGCCGGATGAAACCATCTTTGGCGAGGGCGCGGCCTTCAAGCCCGCTCGCCTCTATCGCATGGCCCGATCCAAGGCCTATCTGTTCCGCGGCGTCGAGATCCGCTGGTCCTGTGCGCCCGAACGTGTCACCGATCAGACCCCCGCCGAGGCCGTCTTCCACTTCCCCAATGGGTTAGCCGACTTTCTTGCCGATCGTGTCGCCACCACAGAAACCCTAACCGAAACCTTCAGCGGCCGCATCGAGCGCCCAACCAAGGCGGGCAACAATGATGGCGGCGCAGTCGAGTGGGCTATCACTTGGTCCCCTATCGGCTTTGGGGACAGCGACAGCTTCATGCAGTCCTACTGCAACACGGTGCCCACGACCGAAGGCGGCACCCATGAGGCCGGCCTCCGCGCGGCCCTGATGCGAGGCCTCAAGGCCTATGGCGAGATGACCGGTGAGAAGCGCGCGGGCCTGATCACCGCTGAGGATGTCATCGGCAATGCAGGTGCCCTTATCTCGGTCTTTATCCGTAATCCCGAATTCCAAGGCCAGACCAAAGAAAAACTGTCCTCGTCCGACGCGCAAAAATTGGTCGAAACGGTCCTACGCGATCCGTTCGATCACTGGCTGACGGCGGCACCCAAGTCAGCGGACCGGCTTTTGCAATTCATTATCGAGCGGGCCGAGGACCGGCTCAAGCGCCGCCGTGACAAGGATGTGGTCCGCGCCTCAGCCACGCGCAAGCTACGCCTCCCCGGGAAGCTAGCCGACTGTTCAGGCCAAGCCACCGACGGGACCGAACTGTTCATCGTCGAAGGCGATTCCGCTGGCGGATCGGCCAAGCAGGCCCGAAACCGTCAGACCCAGGCAATCCTGCCCCTGCGCGGTAAGATCCTCAATGTCGCCTCAGCCACCAATGACAAGGCCGGGCGCAACACCGAACTGTCGGACCTGTTGCTGGCCCTCGGCGTTCAGGGCGGCAATCGGTTCAAGGAAGAGGACCTGCGCTATGAGCGCATCGTCATCATGACTGATGCTGACGTTGACGGGGCCCACATTGCCAGCCTGCTGATCACTTTCTTCTATCGCACCATGCCAGGCCTGATCCGGGCAGGCCGTCTGTTCCTTGCCCTCCCGCCGCTCTATCGCCTCAGCCACAATGGTAAGACGGTCTATGCCCGCGACGACGCCCACAAGGACGAGTTGATGGCCGGGATGTTCAAGAACAAGAAGCCCGAAATCGGCCGCTTCAAAGGTCTTGGCGAAATGATGCCCGCCCAACTCAAAGAAACCACCATGGACCCTGCCAAGCGAACCTTGGCCCGCGTCACCCTGCCCCGATCTGAAGAGGCCGTTGAAGATCTGGTCGAGACCCTAATGGGCAGAAAACCTGAGTTGCGTTTCCGCTTTATTCAAGAAAATGCGGAATTTGCGGTGGATGATCTCGACGTTTAGGACCAAGCTATTGGCAGTCTGAAAGACGAATGGCCGGTTACGTCGCCGAATCCTTGACTTCCGCGCCATTCACCGTAAGACAAGCCCATAGTCAGGAGCAGGCTCGGCGAATCCGCGCTGCCCGTTCGCCCAAGCACGGGCGGCTCCGGCTCCTTACAGCGTGACATGACAGAATTTTCCCAACTGGGCCTATCGCCCACGACACTTCAAGCCGTAGCTGACACCGGTTACACCACTGCCACTCCCATTCAGGCCGCCGCCATCCCCATCGCCCTCGCAGGCCGGGATGTGTTGGGTATAGCCCAAACCGGGACCGGCAAGACCGCCGCCTTCACCCTGCCCCTCATCGAGCGGTTGCAGTCTGGCCGATCCAAGTCGCGGATGCCGCGCGCGTTGGTCATCGCGCCGACCCGCGAGTTGGCCGACCAAGTGGCCATGTCCTTCGAGAAGTACGCCAAGGGCACCAAGCTGACCTGGGCTCTGCTCATCGGCGGTGTCTCGTTCGAAGATCAGGTGCGCAAGCTTGACCGCGGGGTCGACGTCCTGATCGCCACACCGGGCCGCCTGCTCGACCATTTCGAGCGTGGCAAGCTGCTGCTCACCGGCGTCCAAATGATGGTCGTCGACGAGGCGGACCGCATGTTAGATATGGGCTTCATCCCCGACATTGAGCGCATCTTTAAGATGACGCCGCCCAAGAAGCAGACCCTGTTCTTCTCGGCGACCATGCCGCCGGAAATCACCCGCCTGACCAAGCAGTTCCTCAATGATCCCGAGCGGATCGAGGCTAGCCGTCCTGCAACGACAGCAGCCACCATCACGCAATATATCGTGCCGATCCCGATCATAGACCATAAGGCCAAGCGCATGGCGCTGAGGGCCCTGATCGAGCGCTCGGAAATCAAGAACGGCATCGTGTTCTGTAACCGCAAGAGCGAAGTCGACATCGTCGCCAAGTCCTTGAAAGTTCATGGCTTTGACGCCGCCCCGATCCATGGCGATCTGGACCAGAGCATGCGTACCAAGACGCTGGAATCGTTCCGTAAGGGCGAGTTGAAGCTTCTGGTGGCCTCAGATGTGGCCGCACGCGGTCTGGACATTCCCGATGTCAGCCACGTGTTCAACTATGATGTACCCCACCACGCCGACGACTATGTGCACCGGATCGGACGCACCGGCCGCGCCGGTCGCTTGGGCGAGACCTACATGCTGGTCACACCCGCCGACGCGCGCAATCTCGACAAGGTGCTCAAGCTGATCGGCCAAAAGCCGGACGAGACCATTTTAGACCTGGATTGGGCTTCAGCCGCAGGCGGTGACGCTCGTCGAGCTCCTTCTGGCCGCAGTGGTGGGCGTGACAGAGCCGGTGGCTCAGACCGCAAGCCCAAGCGCGACTATTCCAAAGGCCGAGATGGCGCACCTTTGCACAATGAGGTCGCCTCCATGACCCCAGTGATCGCTGAGCAGACGGACGCGCCCCGCGTTTCGTTTGAGCGCACTGAAACGGCTGAAACGCCAGAGACGTCCGCAGCACCACGCCGCCCTGCCCGCTCACGCGGTCGCAGCAAGCCTGTACCAGAGGCTGTGGCAGCAGAGAACACAGTACCTGCCTCAACCGCACCCGAGGCCGCCGTCGTTGTTCGCGAACGAGAACCACGCCGCGAGCGAAACCCGCGCCCTGAACGCCGCCCAGAGCCGCAAGCCGTCGCCCTAGCGCCGCGTCCAACCGCTCCAGAACCAGAACTTCGCTCGCGCGGTGTTCAGTCTGTTCGTCCTCGTGATGATGATGATCGCCGCGTCGTCGGTTTCGGCGGCGACCTGCCCGCGTTCTTAGCCAAACCCCTGCCCAAGCGGGTACCGGTTAAGGATGGCGAAGACTAGATTAAAGATGAATGAGGCGGGGTGAACACCCCTTTCACCCCACCCTCTCCCCCCAAGGGGCGAGGGCTTATCCGGTCTTAGCGCTCTGCCTGAGGGAGAAGGTTGGGTTAGGGCCTTGTGTTACCGCTTCAATTCACCCGCTAGATATTTGCGGATCGCGGCGCCATAGGGCGGACGCATCTGGAGCAGAGGACCGATGTCCTTCTTCATCTGGGTGAAGACAGCCTTTTTGTGGCTGAACTCCAAGAACCCGTCATGACCGTGATAACTGCCCATACCAGCTGGACCCACGCCGCCGAAAGGCAGTTCCTCTTGGGCCACGTGCATCACCACGTCGTTGACGCTAACGCCGCCTGAGGTGGTCGAGTTCAGCACCAGATCGCGCTCGGCTGCGTCATCACCGAAATAGTAGAGCCCCAAAGGCCGGTCATGGGCGTTCACATAGCCGATGGCCTCTTGCACGGTCTTGTAGGTCTTGACCGGTAGGACCGGACCAAAGATCTCCTCCTGCATGACCTTCATGTCATCGGTAGGATTGATGATCAGGGTTGGCGGGATGCGGCGATGTTCCTGCTGGCTAAAGTCTTCGTCAGCGGGATTGATCTGAACAATGCGCGCGCCCTTAGCCCTGGCGTCTTCGACATAGCCCATGATCCGATCATAATGGCGCTGGGCAACGATGGCCGTATAGTCGGGATTGTCCTTGATGGTCGGGAACATCTTGGCCACCGATGCCTGAGCCTCACCGACAAAGGTTTCCAGCTTATCTTCAGGCGTCAGCACATAGTCCGGTGCCAAGCAGATCTGACCCGCGTTCAAGGTCTTGCCGTTCATCACACGGGCCGCAGCCGTCGCGAAGTCCGCGGACTTGCCCAAAATGACCGGGCTCTTACCGCCAAGTTCCAAGGTTAGGGGCACGAGGTTTTCAGCAGCAGCGCGCATGACATGCTTAGCCACCCCGGTCGCACCGGTAAAGATCATGTGGTCGAAGGCGAGCCCGGAGAAGGCCTGCCCAACCTCTGGACCACCGGTAACGACCGCCACCTCCTCTTCGGAAAAGACCGAGCCAAACATCTTGGCCATCAAGGCGGAGGTCGCGGGGGTAAATTCCGAAGGCTTGATCATGGCGCGGTTACCAGCCGCCAAGATACCTGCGAGCGGCGCGAAGGTTAGATTTACCGGAAAATTCCATGGACTAATGATCCCCACCACGCCCTTGGGCTGGAACTGAACCTCAGCCTTAGCGCCGAACAGGGCTAAGATGGCCGGAGTGGTCTTGCGCTTTTCGGTCTTCATCCACTTGGCAACATTGGACCGTGCGAACTTTAAGGGGCCGATTGAACCTGCCACATCCGTGAACCGCGTGGCTTCAATCGAGCGCGCACCGAAATCGGCATTCAAGGCCTGCTCAATCTCGTCTGAATGGTCGACCAAGAGGCCTATGCAGCGATTGAGCCAATCAATCCGTTTTTCCAATGTTGGCGCACCATCGCGAAGATGTGCCGCCTTTTGGCGAGCAAGGACGGCGTTCATCTGGGCAGTATCGGAGTGGGTCTCCGCAGTGGCCTTAGCTTTCACAGGTTGGTCCTCCAGGGGTCAAGATCTGGGTCCGATCTCTTTAGGCGTTAAGCTAACCCTTTTTCGCGAATTTGGAACCTTTGGATTGGGTTCACGTGACTTGTCGAAACTGGCGCTGCACCCATGGGCTTGACGCAACCAGCCCAAACAAGGTTATAGAAGGACTAATTTAGGAACCTGTTGAATGACATCTGACGTCAATAGCCTCTTGCGAGGCATGCAGGCCTACCAGTTAGGGCAGGCTACCTTCGCGGCTATGGAACGCGATCAGGTATGGCCGACGCCTCTCAATTATGAAATTTGGATGCACGTCGTTGCGAACCCCGATGGCCCTTTGGCCCTTGAGATCCAACGGTTGCTAAAACGCGACAAAATGATCTCCGAAGAGACCAGCGACCGTTTGGCTGTAGAGTTTTTGCCCAACAAGCGGTTCGACGATGAAATTCGTGAGGCAGGAGACCAGCTAAACAAGGAATTGGACTGCGTCACCTCCGCGATCAAAAAGGCCCAGCAGAGTAACCTAGACTATAACACGACCCTCGATCTGGCGGATCAATCCTTACATTTGGATATTGAATCCAAGACCCTGCGCGATGTCATCACGAACCTAAGCACTGCGACAGAAACGGTCCGGACTGAAAATCGCAGTTTAGAGGTGATGCTGGAACGGTCGACCTCGGAGGTCAAAAGGCTGCAAGTTCATCTAGAACAGGTCCGCCGCGAAGCCAGCACTGATGCCCTAACCGCCCTGGCCAATCGCAAATCCTTTGACGACGCGATAGCGCAATTTTGTGATCAGGCCGACGCCACCGGTCGTCCCTTGAGCTTGGCGGTCATCGACATCGATTTCTTCAAAAAATTCAATGACACGTGGGGCCATCAGACCGGTGACCAGGTCATCCGTTTCGTGGCCAGCGTCATTGGACGCATCGCAGAAACCCCTCGCTTTGCAGCCCGTTATGGCGGCGAAGAGTTTTGCATTATCTTCCCGGATGAGAGCGCTGCTTTTATCGAAGGGGTAGTCGACAGTATTCGAGAAGAAATATCGACCCGCATGCTCAAACGGCGATCGACCAATGAAGATCTGGGCATGATCACCGTATCGGTGGGTCTTGCCCAGAGGACCCCCAAAGAGCCGGTCCATTCCTTGATCGACCGGGCTGACGCCGCGCTCTACGCGTCCAAGCGCAGTGGTCGCAACCGCGTGACCAACGTCGCAACCACGCCCCTCGCCCATTAGTCGACTTTACGCTCAAAAATTCGCTGGCATTCCGTTGCGTTAGTTCGACTTAGCTTGCCTCAAAGCCATAGCGGCGCGTGGGAGGATCAGATGGACTATTCAAAAATAAAGTTGGACGTCATCGATAATGTCGCAGTGATCACCATGAACGATCCAGGCGCAATGAATGCCGCCGGTCTGGAAATGGTCACCGAGCTTTTGCACGCCTTCAACCGCGTCGCCCTAGGCAGCGTTAGTGCCCGCGCTGTGATCTTGACCGGCGAAGGTCGCGGTTTCTGTTCTGGCGCCAACCTATCGGGTGGCGGGGCTTCTGCCCGCGAAGTCGAGGCCGATGGCAAGCCTGATGCAGGCCGGGCCCTAGAAACCCACTATAATCCGCTGGTCAGCATGATGCGCGACTTCCCCATGCCCATCGTCACGGCCGTCAATGGCGCGGCCGCTGGCGTTGGCTGCTCCCTCGCCCTGCTTGGTGACATCGTGGTAGCCGCGCAGAGCGGCTACTTCTTGCAGGCCTTCCGGCGTATTGGTCTGGTGCCAGACGGCGGTTCGACCTACCTGCTGCCCCGCATCATCGGCAAGGCGCGGGCCATGGAAATGGCGCTGCTAGGCGACAAGATCCCTGCAGCGACGGCGCTCGAGTGGGGCCTAATCAACCGCTGCGTTGCCGATGCTGACCTAATGGATACGGCCATGACCTTGGCAAAGGAACTGGCCAACGGTCCGATGGCTCTGGGCCTCATCCGCAAGATCATGTGGGAAAGCCTCGACGCCGACTGGACTGGCCAACTCGATACTGAACGCAAGACCCAGCGTAAGGCGGGCAAGTCGCACGACTTCGTTGAGGGGGTCAGTGCATTCCTGCAAAAGCGCGTCGCCCAGTTCAAGGGCCAATAGACCCTCTGCGAACCTGGAACCTGTTTTGCTAAACAGGTTCCAGGGCGGCCTAGGCCTGATAGGGCTGATAGCTCTTTTCTTCAACAATATCAGAGCCAGTGAGATCGTTGATCTGGCGCTTGATCGTGGCGCGGCGGTCATTTTCGATATAGACCGAACGGGCCAGAGCGATGAAGGCCGGGCCAAAATCCTGCCGCCGCTCGCAATCACGCTTGCCGTCCTCAATATCCCAGAGCGCCGCATTGACCGCGAACAACGCGGCGGTCAGGGGATCGAGCCCCTTCACCGCCCCAATCGTCTGTACACAGACATATTCGAGCAGAACCAATTCCTTGCGGACATTAGCCTCCTTAGCAGGATCACCAATCCGCTCGGCCTTGACGCGCAAGATAGTGATCTTATCGATCAATTCACCGGCCGAGACGGGGATCAAAAGGCTCATAGGGTGTCTCCCGACAAGAGCGAGTCTAGCGCTGTCTGCACGACGTCCAAAGCTAGGGCCGCCATGTCCTGACCGTAATCCTCAGCAATCAAGAGCGAGAGGCGCTGGGCAGAGGGACGAAACTTCACGGCCTTGCGACGATCCTTTTGTAGGCTCAGCAAGGGTGCCCCACCCGCCGCCATCATATGGCCAGGGCCTGCATCATTGGCAACGACTGCTGCCAGACGGCCCGCCAAAGCGATGACCAGCAAGGGGCCCTTGATGTCGGCAAAGCAGTCTTCCCGGTTGTCTTCAGGAAACAGGGCTCGAGGCACAGCCGCCTTCGCCAAGGCGAGGTCCGCCTGCTCATCGGGGCCGAAGAAGAAGACCGGCATCCGGCCCAACTCAAGCTGATCGCGCGCCAAGGCCAGATAGTGCTCTAGTGGCCAGCGCTTATCTTGCCCGCCGGCACCCGGTGCGAGGCCGATATAGCAAGGCCCATCAGGCAAGAGCGCAAGCGCCGCCTGCCCTGCCCTAGCACCCGCCAAATTGATCGGCTCAAGCCGCGTCGACTGCCTTGTCGCCAAGAATAGAAGCTGCGTCAGACGGTCAATCACCGCGGCGGGCTGGATGGTTCCAGCGGACGGTTTTCTATCACTGAGCCAAAAATCTGCAGCACCAGAGATAAACCGAACGCCAGCGCGTTTAGCGACGAAACTGCGGCCTGGATTGTCCTGCGTATCAATGACCAGATCAAAACGTCGACCGCCAAAGGGCTTGGGATGGATTAGATCCAGCAGGCCTGCGCCCAGAATTCCCTCGGACAGCACCTCATCAATGAGGCCCTCAACGACCCCCCTCAGTGGGCCGGTATAGACGGTCTCGCCCTTAGCCGCGCACCAGACGATATGGGCCTGCGGATAGGCCCGGCGAAGGGCGGCGATAAAGGGCAGCTTGATCAGGCCATCGCCGATCACCTCACCCATCGAATAGATCATCACCGTGAAGGTCATGACCGCCGCAGTACGCTAATCCGCGCGGACCGGTCAATCCTCGTCCCACGGCCCGTCGATGAGAAGTTCTGGATCCTTGCGAGCCGTAGCCTTGGATTTCACATCGGATTTCGCGCCTAACTTTCCTACAGCTTTTCCCTTTGAGCGCGCCTTAATCGCCGTCTCCACGGCCAACCTCGCCCATCGGCAAGCCGCAGCGCGGTCATCTCCTGCCTCTTCGGGCAAACGCCAATAGTGCAAGATGCCCGTACGGCCGTCCTTCATCTCGAAGGTAAAGGGGCTAGAGCCCGCTGCCTCGAACTGGGCTTCGGTATCCTTGTCTGCTTTCAGATAGAGACTGTCACCAAAGATCAGAGCGAACATTAGATCGCTTTGATATAACCCAACCCCGCCAAACATACGCTTGACCTGCAGCGTCCCAAGATCCGACAGTAGGTCGGTCACATGATCGAGAAAGCCGGGATCAACGGCCATGGCGTTTGGGTCCTAGTCGGCGTCGGGAAGGGCCGCAATGATGGTCACGCTCTCACCGCAACCACAGGCATCCGTCTCGTTGGGGTTCCGGAACACGAATTTTGACGACAGGCGCGTAGTCTCATAGTCGATCTCTGAGCCGATCAGGAACAGGACTGCCTTTGGGTCGATCAGGATCCGAACCCCCTTATCCTCAACCACCTCGTCCAGTACCGCAGCGGTCTCAGCATATTCGAGGATATATTCTTGACCTGCACAGCCACCATTCTTCACGCCAACCCGCAGCCCAGCATAGGGCTTTTCAGCACGGTCCATAATCTCGCGCACACGCTCGGCAGCGCGGTCGGTCAGGCTGACGACCTTGGGCCGTGGACGGCGCGGCCGAAGGGTGATGACAGGCTGAGATGGGCTGGGATCAGTTTGCATGGTCAGAACATGTTCAATTGCAGCTTAGCCTCATCCGACATCCGCGAGGGGTCCCACGGGGGATCAAAGACCAGATTAACAGTGCAGGACTTCAAGCCACCGACCTGAAGGATCGCCTCTTCTACCCAGCCTGGCATTTCCCCGGCCACCGGACAGCCCGGAGCGGTCAAAGTCATATCGATCACCACATCCATATCATCGGACAGGTCGACCTTATAGATCAGGCCGAGTTCATAGATATCGACAGGGATTTCAGGGTCATAGACCGTCTTGAGCTGCTCGACCAAGCGATCGGTCATGCGGTCAAGCTCATCTTGGCCCAGAGTTGTGACTGGGCTTTCGCAGGTTGGGTTCACACTCGCATCGTCCATAGGGTTCACGTCGCTGGCCTAAGCAAAAAAGGTTTGGGCGCGGATCAAGGCGTCGACGAACATATCGACCTCCTCGGTGGTGTTATAGAGGGCAAAAGAGGCGCGCGCGCTCGAAGTTATGCCAAATCGGGTCATCAAGGGCTCAGCACAGTGGGTCCCGGCCCGCACGGCGACGCCATAACGGTCCAAAATCTGGGCCAGATCATGGGCATGGACGCCGTTGATGGTGAAGCTGAGCACAGCCCCCTTGCCCGGTGCCGTCCCCAAGACCCGCAGACCCTTGATATCGCGCACAGCCTCATAGGCCCGTGCGTAAAGGGCGTGCTCATGAGCCGCGATGGCATCGCGATCTTGGGCCATAAGCCAGTCAATGGCCGCACCAAGACCAATGGCCTCAATGATGGCGGGGGTGCCTGCCTCAAACCGGTGCGGTGGATCGGCATAGGTGATGGTCTCTAGCGCCACAGAGCCAATCATCTCGCCGCCGCCTTGATAGGGCGGCATGGAGGCGAGCATCTCAGCCTTGCCATAGAGAACGCCAATCCCTGTCGGGCCATAGAGCTTATGGCCTGAAAAGACGTAGAAATCGACGTCTAGAGCCTGAACGTCTAGGGTCTCGTGAACGACAGCCTGACAGCCATCGAGCAGAACGGGTATACCTTGAGCATGGGCGATAGCCACGATCTCTGCCACCGGATTGACGGTGCCCAAAACGTTAGACATGTGGCTGAGGGATACAAGCCGAGTACGGGAGCTGAACAGGGCGCGATAGGCGTCCATATCCAACTCACCCTCATCCGACACTGGAACGAACTTCAAAACCACGCCCTTGGCCTGGCGCAAGAAGTGCCAAGGCACGATATTGGCGTGATGTTCCATCACCGACAGGATGATCTCGTCGCCGTCTACTAGCCTTTGACCGAACGAGGCGGCCACCAGATTGATCGCCTCGGTCGCGCCCTTGGTGAAGACGATCTCGTCAACGGACCCAGCATGGATCAGCTTGGCCACACTGCGGCGCGCGGCTTCATAGGCCTCGGTGGTTTCGTTGGCGAGGCTGTGCAGGCCGCGATGGACGTTGGAATAGGAGGATTCCATGACCCGGCTCATCGCCTCGATCACCGTCCACGGCTTTTGACAAGAGGCCGCACTGTCCAGATAGACCAGCGGCTTGCCGTGCACCCGCCGCGCCAGAATGGGGAACTCTTCGCGGACCTTGGCGACATCAAAACCCATCAGGATGCACCCATGCCAGAGGCCAAGAGCCAGTCCTGCGCCATTTGGCGCGCGCCTTCGTGGCCGATCCGGTCCGTGACTTCACCGACAAAGGCACTGATCAGCAGGGCGCGGGCGTCAATATGCGGCACCCCGCGAGAGCGGATATAGAACAAGGCCTCTTCGTCCAGCGCCCCGACCGTATTGCCGTGGGCGCAGGACACGTCATCGGCATAGATTTCCAGCTCAGGCTTGGCGTCGATCTCGGCCCGCTCAGACAGGATCAAAGCATGGTGACCCATGCGCGCATCGGTCTGATCGGCACCGCGCTCGACCGTAATCTTGCCTTGGAAGACGGCGCGAGCGCTGTCGCGAACGGCGCCCTTGGTCAGTTGAGTGGTCGTGCCGCCCTCACCCTTGTGCGTGACGAGCGTGGTCTGATCGCTGTGACGTGCTTCGCCGAGCAGATAGACGCCGTCGAGACGAACCGATGCACCCTGCCCCGGATGGCTCACATGGGTTTCAAAGCGCTGGCGCTTGGCCCCTGTGGTCAGGACCGTTTGATTGAGCGTGGCATTGGCACTCAGATCAACCCTCGCCGTGACAACGCTGATGGCCTCTGCGCTATCGTTCAGGATCGAAACCCGCTCTAGGGTCGCTCCAGGCCCGATCTGAAGGCCGATGGCGATATCGCTGACATAGTTCTGGCCGAAGCCTTCATGGCTCTCCAGCAGCGTGAGGGAGCCGCCTTCGGCCACCTCGATGGTCAAGGAGCCATGGTGCGCACTGGCCGCCTCTGAGGCGATGAAACGCAGGGCCACCGTGCGATGTTCACCGGCGGCCACGCTCAGGCGATCTGGACCAAAACCATTAGTGATGATGATCGTTTCAACGGCGTCTAATGCCGCGAAGGGCCCAGCCGATAGCGGTGCTTCGCCCCTAGGCGATGAGGCTGGAATGGCGCGCAAAGCCGCACGCAGGTCCGTATATCGCCAAGCCTCGTCGCGGCGACTGGGCAGGGACGCGACATCCCCGCTTTGAAGGGCGAGCGCTAGGCTCATGCTGCGACCTGCGCGAACCGGTCATAGCCGGTCTCTTCCAGTTCCAAGGCGAGCTCTGGGCCGCCTGAAGTCACGATCTTGCCTCCTGCCAGAACATGGACCCGGTCGGGTTTGATATAGTCGAGCAGGCGCTGATAGTGGGTGATGACCAACATCCCCCGCTCGGGCGAGCGCAAGGCATTAACCCCCTCAGACACGATGCGCAAGGCGTCGATATCGAGCCCGGAATCGGTTTCATCCAAAATCAAAAATTTCGGCAAAAGCATAGTCATTTGACAGATTTCCATCCGCTTCTTCTCACCGCCTGAGAACCCGACATTGAGCGGACGCTTGAGCATGTCGAAGTCGATCTTAAGGCTGGCCGCCTTCTCACGAGCCAACTTCAGGAAGGCCGGGGCGCCAATCTCGTCCTCGCCGCGCGCCTTACGCTGGGCGTTAAGCGCGGTACGAATGAAGGTCAGGCTGGGAACGCCGGGAATCTCCAGAGGATATTGGAATGACAGGAACAGGCCCTTGGCTGCCCGCTCGTTGGCCTCTAGCGCGAACAGGTCCTCACCGTTCAGGCTGGCCGAACCTTGCGTCACCTCATAGCCCTCACGCCCCGCCAGCGTATAGGACAGGGTCGATTTTCCCGCGCCATTCGGGCCCATGATCGCATGGACCTCGCCCGCAGGCACTTGCAAAGACAGGCCTTTGAGGAGCGGTGTGCCACCGACTTCGACATGCAGGTTCGTAACTAACAACATAAGAACTTCTCTCAAACGCCTATCTGCGCGGTGCAGAATAGATTGGGAACAAACGAGATGGACAACGGGCCGATCAGCCCACCGAGCCTTCCAAACTAATGGCCACCAGCTTTTGGGCTTCGACGGCGAATTCCATGGGCAGTTCTTGCAGCACTTCGCGGACGAACCCGTTGACCAGAAGTTGGACCGCCTCTTCCCGGGAAAGCCCGCGCTGCATGACATAAAACAGTTGATCATCGGAAAGCCGCGTCGTTGTGGCCTCGTGCTCGAACTTGGCCGAGGCATTGCGCGCCTCAACATAGGGTACCGTATGGGCCGCGCAGGTCTTGCCAATCAGCAAACTGTCGCACTGGGTAAAGTTGCGCGCGCCCGTCGCCTTGGCATGGGCAGAGACCAAACCGCGGTAGGTGTTCGAAGAGTTCCCTGCAGAAATACCTTTAGAAATAATGCGTGAGCGTGTGTTCTTACCAAGATGAACCATCTTGGTACCGGTATCGGCTTGCTGACGACCATTGGTAATGGCGATCGAATAGAACTCACCGACGCTCTCATCACCGCGCAGGATGCACGAGGGATATTTCCACGTCACAGCAGAGCCGGTCTCGACCTGGGTCCATGACACTTTCGAACGTACACCCCGGCAATCAGCGCGCTTGGTCACGAAATTATAGATGCCGCCCTTACCGTCCGCATCACCCGGATACCAGTTCTGAACGGTAGAATATTTGATCTCAGCATCATCGAGCGCCACCAACTCGACCACGGCGGCGTGAAGCTGGTTCTCGTCGCGCTGAGGTGCCGTGCAGCCTTCTAGATAGGAGACGTAGGCACCCTTATCAGCAATGATAAGGGTCCGCTCAAACTGACCAGTTTCCTGCGCATTGATACGGAAATAGGTCGATAGTTCCATCGGACAGCGCACGCCCGGCGGGATATAGACAAACGACCCGTCCGAAAAGACGGCGCAGTTCAGACAGGCAAAATAGTTGTCCGTGGTCGGAACAACCGAGCCCAGATAGCGCTTCACCAGTTCAGGATGCTCGCGCACCGCCTCACTGAAGGAACAGAAGATGACGCCGACCTGCGCCAATTCCTTCTTGAAGGTAGTAACAACCGAAACGCTATCGAACACCGCATCAACCGCATAGCGCGGCGCGCCCTGCACCCCCGCCAGTACCTCTTGCTCGCGCAAGGGAATGCCCAACTTGGCATAGGTCTTCAGCAGTTCCGGATCGACCTCGTCCAAGCTCAGGGGCCCGACCTTCTGGCTCGGCGCGGCATAGTAATAGAGGTTCTGATAATCGACCTTGACGTACTCGACCTTGGCCCAGTCTGGTTCTTCCATTTGAAGCCAGCGAGCATAGGCTTCCAGCCGCCATTGCAGCATCCAGTCGGGCTCTTGTTTCTTCGCCGAAATGAACCGCACAATGTCTTCGCTCAGGCCGCGCGGGGCGAAATCTTGAGCAATATCCGTGACAAAGCCATGCTCGTATGTCTCGAGTTGCTCGACCTGATCGATGGTCTTCTTGACCGCAGCCATAGTTTTTACACTCCTGTCCCTTACGCCGCCGAGGCGGGTCTACGGGACTGATGACGCTGGTTGGCCTCAAGCCAGACCTGCGCAAATCTTGTCCAATCCAATTGTGTCGTATCCCAGCCGCCGCTAACCCGAAGGGCCGATCCGGCGAGAGGTTCTAGGCCCATCGCTGTCAAGACCGGGCTTGGCCTCACCTTGCCCGACGAACAGGCCGCTCCGGTGGAGACCATCACCCCCGCCAGATCCAGCGCCATGACCTGGAGATCAGCGTTAAAGCCCGCCTTGGCGAGGCAAAGCGTATTGGGTAGACGCGCCGCGCCTTCGCCAACAACCTGGATGCCGGCCACGGACTTGAGATAAGCCGCAGCCTCATCGCGCCAAGTCGCCTGTATCTTTATCTGGGTCATATTGGCCAAGGCAGCGCCTGCGGCCGCACCAAAGCCTGCAATGCCCGGCAGGTTTTCGGTGCCAGCACGGCGTCCGCGCTCCTGGCCGCCGCCATGCAAGCGTCTTGAGAGCACAGCGCGGGGGCCAAAGGTCAGGGCACCGCTACCTTGAGGGCCGCCCAGCTTATGGGCGGACAGGGCCAGCGTGTCGGCACCGCAGCCACGCCCATCGACGATGATCTTACCCGCGGCCTGAACCGCATCGACGTGGAGCCAGCCTTCATAGGTCCGCAAGAGATCGGCTGTCTCACTCGTGGGCTGGATCACGCCGGTTTCATTGTTGGCCAGCATCAAGGCTGCAAAGGGACGGCCATCGGCACTATCCCATCGGGCAAGCCGATCACTGAGCCAAGTCAAATCGGCAACACCTTGGCCATCGACGGGCCAGATCTCGACCGCCGCGCCACTTGCCAGCGCTGTTTCCAGCACGCAATCATGTTCGGTCGCGCCAATGATCAGTCGCCGACTGCCCGCCGCCACAGCGCTTTCGATGGCAAGGGCATTGGCCTCTGTACCGCCACTGGTGAAGATGATGGTCTGGGCGGGCACCATGATCAGCGCTGCCACCGCCTCGCGTGCAGCCTCTATCACCGCCCGAGCCGCGCGGCCACCGGCATGGATCGAGGAGGGATTAGCCATCAGATCAAGGGCTGCCATCATGGCAGCCTTCACCTGCGGCCGCACCGGGGCCGTGGCGTTGTAATCCAGATATGTGCTCGAAGCGGTCAAGACAATTCAGGCCGCCTGCGCCGAGCCCTGGCTGAGCTTGCCCGAAATGACGTCATCGAGGGTCACGCTGGCCAGATAGGAGTGGATATGGCGGCCCATCTCATCCCAAAGGGCGTGGGTCACACAGCGCACGCCGCCCATCATGCAGCCCTTAGGCGAGCCTTGGCCAGCGCAGCGGGTCGCGCGCAGGGGCTCGTCTACGGCCAGAACAATCTCAGCCACTGAGGTCTCGTTAGCGTGACGGGCCAATCGATAGCCGCCGCCTGGCCCCCGAACACTCTTGACCAAGCCGCCGCGCCGAAGCCGAGCGAACAGCTGCTCCAGATAGGACAGCGAAATTTCCTGACGCGAGGCGATATCCGCCAGCGAAACAGCCTTGGTTCCGCTCTGCTTGGCCAGATCGGTCATAGCCATGACCGCATAACGGCCTTTAGTGCTCAATCGCATGGTTTGCTCCCGCAGAAATCGTGCGCAACAGCCGCCCGCTGTGTTACAAACCGCAACCTAGCGGGTGAACATTTGACAGCCGTTTATAGATTGGACATAGGAAGACCAAGCGCAGCGGTCAAGTATTATCCGCTGATTTGGCGCAGATTGCGTCACCTTGGTACCCCGTAGTTAAGTTGGAGAGACGATGCCTGAAGTGGTTCTGACCGGAGCAGCCGGACGAATCGAAGGACGCTATGCACCGGGCAAGCGCGAAAACGCCCCGATTGCTCTGATCCTCAGCCCCCACCCCAAGGCCCAGGGCCATATGAACAACCCCGTGGCGGTGCAACTGTACCACCTGTTCATGAAGCGCGGCTTTGCGGTTTTGCGGTTCAACTTCCGCGGTGTCGGTCGCAGCCAAGGCGAATTTGACAGCGGCATTGGCGAGTTGGCTGATGCAGCGACCGCTTTGGACTGGTTGCAGACCACCAACCCTACCGCCTCCCAATGCTGGGTCGCGGGCTACAGCTTTGGCGCTTGGATCGGGATGCAGCTCTTGATGCGCCGTCCTGAAACCGATGGCTTCATCTCGGTGTCACCACCAACCAACATGTATGATTTCAGCTTCCTCGCCCCCTGTCCCGCATCTGGTCTGATCCTGCACGGCTCTGCCGATACGATCGTTCCACCGCTGGAAGTCGAACGGGTCGTATCAAAGCTGCGCACGCAGAAGGGCATCACCATCGATTATGATGTCGTCGATCAGGCCAATCACTTCTGGGGCGAAAAGCTGCCAGAAGTCGAACAGCGCGTCGGGGCCTATCTCGATATGCGTCTGGAAGCCAATCCCGCCTAGGGCCCCGCCTAGGGGCCCACCTAAGGCCCCGCCTAAGGATCGACCACCTGGCCGCCAACCAGCGGCTGGGGGACCCCCGTGGTGCCCGGAAAGGATATCGGCCAACCACGCACCACGCGGGCCGCCAAAAAGGCAAAGGCTTCGGCCTCGACCGCGTCACCGCGCCAGCCTGCGTCTTCAGCGGTGACCACCTGCACCCCACAACGCTGACGCAAGCCGTCTAAGATCGCACTATTGTGACGACCGCCGCCGCAAACCATCAGAGCGCGGGGAGGCTGAGGGGCCTGTCCCAATCCGTGAGCAATCGATTGGGCGACAAAGGCTGCAAGGGTTGCGGCACCATCTTCTGGCGAAAGGCCCTCGACGGGTTTCGCGGTAAAATCATAACGATCCAAAGATTTTGGGCCCTTCTGGGTGAAGAATCCATGGCTCATCATCTGGGCCAGAACAGCCTCATCTACCTGGCCCGCCTGGGACAGGGCCCCGCCCGCATCGTAACGGCCTAATCCGTGGGACTCGACCCACTGATCCAGCGGTCCATTGCCAGGGCCCGTATCAAAAGCCAGAAGATCGCCTCCCTCACCGACAAAGGTCACATTGGCCACGCCGCCAATGTTCAAGATCGCCACCGGTCCGCTCAGCGCCGCGTGCCTCGCCAAGGCGCCATGATAGACCGGCACAAGGGGCGCACCCTGCCCACCCGCCGCCACGTCGGACGTGCGAAAATCATAGGCGGTACGAACGCCGGTGAGGCTGGCCAGCAGGGCCGCGTCGCCCAATTGTCTTGTCCGCCCAACAGCGCTGGCTGTTGGTGGCTCGTGCAAGACGGTCTGGCCGTGAAAGCCGATCAGGTCCAGATCGGCAAAGCCCATCCCATTTCGGCTCAAGAAACCCGCCGCTGCCAGGACATGGGCTTCGGCAATCGCCGTTGCCGCCCGCGCAAAGACCTCAGGCTCCGGCGCACCACGGGTCCAAGACCGACCCGCAACAATCGCCTCCAGCACCATCGCGCGGACATCATCCGGCAAAGGCGCTTCGCCAGATGGGCCAAAACTGTCGATTGTTTGGCCATCGGTGCGCAGGATGGCCATATCGATCCCATCGAGCGAGGTTCCGCTCATGAACCCTAAGACCTGCTGCATATCTGCCCTCTCCCACCCCACGGCTTGGCCGAGTGTGTCCGTCCGTGCTACACGCACGCCCTTGCTTAAGAAAGCCCGAGTCCATGTCTGAACCGACCGAAAATGCCTTTAAGCCGAAATCAAAGTTCCTGCAGGTCCTGCAAGAACGCGGCTATATCCATCAGTGCACCGATCTGGAAGCCTTGGACAAGGCGGCCAGCGAAGGCGTGGTGACGGCCTATGTCGGCTATGACTGCACGGCCGATAGCCTGCATATCGGCCATCTGATCTCGATCATGATGTTGCGTTGGCTGCAAAAGACCGGGCACCGTCCGATCACCTTGATGGGCGGCGGCACGACCAAGGTTGGCGACCCTACTGATAAGGACAAGCAGCGCCCGCTTCTGACCGACGCTCAGATCACCTCAAATATGGTCAGCATCCAGACCACCTTTAGCAAGTTTCTGAGCTTTGATAACGGCGCGACAGATGCGGTGATGGTCAACAATGCCGATTGGCTGGAAAAACTCGGCTATGTCGAGTTCCTGCGCGACTACGGGGTCCATTTCACGATCAATCGTATGCTGACCTTCGACAGCGTTAAGCTGCGCTTGGAACGTGAGCAGCCACTGACCTTCCTCGAATTTAACTACATGCTGATGCAGGCGACCGACTATCTGGAGCTCAGCCGTCGCTATAGCTGCGCCCTGCAGATGGGCGGCTCGGACCAGTGGGGCAATATTATCAATGGGGTGGAGTTGGTCCGCCGCGTTGACGCCAAGCCCGCTTATGGCCTGACCACGCCCCTGTTGATGACTTCGTCCGGCCAGAAGATGGGCAAGAGCCTTGGCGGGGCGGTTTGGCTCAATGCCGACCGCCTCAGCCCCTATGACTATTGGCAGGTCTGGCGCAATACCGAGGACGCCGACGTCGGCAAGTTCTTGAAGCTGTTCACAGAGTTGCCGATTGAAGCGTGCGACCGTCTGGCCGCTCTGCCCGGCGCTCAGATCAACGAAGCCAAAAAGATTCTGGCCGATGAGGCCACCACCCTCCTCCATGGCCGCCAAGCCGCTGAAGCGGCTCGTGTGGCTGCTGACAAGGCCTTTGAACAGGGCGTCCTGTCCGAGAACCTACCAACGGTTGAGGTCGATCGCGCCACCCTTGAGGCCGGCATTCCGGTTGCCAATCTGGTGGTGGATGCGGGTCTGGCCGCCTCTCGCTCTGATGCCCGACGACTGGCGCAAGGCGGAGGCCTTCGGATCAATAACGAGCCCGTAACGGACGGTGCGCGGGTCCTGACCCTCGCGGACCTAACGGCAGACGGCGTGATCAAGCTGGCAGCCGGTAAAAAGAAGATCATGCTGATTAAGCCGATCTAATCATGGGCTTCAAGGCTCCGGCCTAGGTGTCGGGGCCTTGAACACCGCCTTGCCGAGCGGAACACCATCAAAGACCCTCCGCAACATGCCCGGCGTCGCCAGCGACAGCGGATTAACGAACACCCGCGGAGCCTTGATCGCGCCCTTGGCAGAGTAGGTCAGACCAAAAATGCCCTCGCCCTGCCGCGAAATCATGATCGCGCCCAGCACAGGGATCTTGCCCACCGCCGAATTGAGCGCATAGGCCGGGGCCATAGCCCCCGCCAGATCCAGTTCTTGTTTGGATAGATCAATATAGCCGTGGGTGGTCAGACCCAAGGCATCGCCGGTCGCCCGCCCATCCGCGATTTCGAGCGTCTTACCGCGCAGTGCCATCCGGCTCGACACATCAGAAAACCGGATCCCCTCACCATTGAGCGTGGTGGCCACGCCGCTAAAGGCGCCAAGGGTGAAGATCTGCGCGAGCGCTGGAACCCGCGCAACACGGACAGATTGCGCCGTCAGTACAAGATCAGCGCCTCCAGGCACCAAATGCCCGGTCAACTGCGCGCTGCCGCCCTTGAGATTAGTGAAGCCTGAAAGGCTCTCGACCATCTGCCCAACGGCCTCGACCCGTCCATAGACGAAGACCTGATCAGGCGTGGGCGCAATGGTGACACTGATCGCGCCGTCACCGGGCCCCTTGACCGAGGCCTCGAGCTTGCGGTTCATGCCTTGTCCCCATTCGGCAGAAAGACGAAGATCTGACAGGGGCTCTGCCTGCGTGACCTTCACCCTACCGACGGCTATATTCAAGAGGATCGGGCCCGCGCCATCGCCTTGCCCCGCCTCGGGATCAGTCAGATCGATGTTCTGCAGTTCATGGAGCAAGCGGCGGGCATCGAGATAGTCCGCCTTGACCACGAGCGACGTGCCAAAACTGTCTTTCTCGAACTTAACCTGACCATCGAAGAGCCCCTTCAGGCGGGCGCGAGCCGTGGACAGCCTCACCACCTGCCCCTTACGAACAGTGCCCGACACGAGGCCCTCCATTGAGGGACCCTCTGCGCGAATAGCGCTCAACGCGATGACGTCGTCCTCTTGGCCAACAAAATCAGCCTTTAGACTTGCCGCCTCATCAGCGGGTTTGGACCAGTCGGTACCCACCAGCGCCAGTTGGGCGCTTGTCATATCGGCCTCAGCGTGACCGCTAATCAGACCGCGCTCCTCGAACTCGAGACGCGTGGTCAGCGCAACCTCACCGGTCAATTCACCGGGGGCCACTAGACCCAAGCGAACAGCCGCATCGCCATTAAGCCGGGCGCTGATCTCGACCGTCTGATGTCCGGGACCAGACTGAAGACTGTCGAACCTTAAGGGCGCGCCCGCGATCGTCACGTCACCACTTAGACCTTCGGTTTCGGCCACCCACTGGCCCTCAATGGTCACGGGCTGAGCGGGCTTGATAAAGGCTGGCGCCCCAATACCCAGCAGATCGGCCTGAGACAGGGTTGAGCGGCCTTGATAGACCAGTTGCCCATCCAACCTGCGAACCCAGCCCAAACGGCCCACCAGCGCGCCAAGCGCGATATTGGCGTCGCCATCCTGCTTTGTTAAGCGGGCCTCAATTACCAAGGGCTGAGCGGTCGCAAAGAGCGGCATCTCACCCAGACCCAGAACGGCGGCTGCAGCGTGGTCAAGTTTGGCTGTGAAACCCACATCAAGCTGATCTACGGTCAGTAATCTCAAACCACCAACCAACGCCCCCGCCTTGATCGGCCCGCGCCATTCATTGCCCTGGCGATCCAGAGCGGCCGACAGGTCAAAGGCTGCGGCCTTGGATGATACCGGCAAGCCATAGCGGCGCAATCCGCCCGCTGCGACCTGACCATTGACGCTCACCCGACCGGCATCTCCTAGGGTCCAGATGACATTGCCCGACGCCGCCCGACTGTCGAACCGACCCTGCCCGCCCAACCGATCAAGGGTAAACTGACCCGTGGTCGGTACAGGATTGTGGGCATCGAGGGCGATAACGCCATCCAGCGCCAAGCGGCTCGGCGCACCTGTCCGGCCTCCAAAGGGTAATTGGAAATCGATATTACCGGTGTATATGCCGACCTTGGCCAATCCCGATGCGCCGAGCCCTCGATTGTCTCCGCTAACCTTGACCACGCCCTGCTGCAGGTCGAGGCCCAAGGCGACCTTGCCGATACCGCCATTGGTCACGGTTCCGGCAAATTGGTAGCCATAGTCCTTGGCCAAAACCACCTTGACCGTCGGGCGGATGATGCTGAAAGACACGTCCGCATCCCCCGAGAAATCTTTTGCCTTGAACGGGCTCCGCGCCAAGATGTGCAAAGGTTGACGATCGAGAATGTTCAAGATCTGGTCCGCCGCACCGTGCGCCCGGCCCTTGAACAGACCTGCTGCAGCGGGGCGGAACCGAGGATAGGACACAAGCCCTTCGCTGAGCCGCACGCCCTCCATCATTGCCGAGACTACGGTCAGGTCGAAGCGGTCGCCTTGAACCATCGCCCTGCCACGCCCCTGTTCAATGGGGGGGAGCCCGGGGACGATCACAATGGTGACATCGTCAAAATCAAACCCGACCTTTAGCATCTCGTTGGTAAGACCGCGTTTCGTTGTGCCAGCAGGTATGTCAACCGTGAGCTTGACGTTCGAAAGCGTGCCCTGCTTGAGCGCGGCCTTGACCCAATTGCGGGCACCCTTACCGACCGTATCGGGCCAGAACGGATAGGCCTGATCAATGCTCGCCTTGCCCTCGATCTGGGCCCGAAGCTTAGCACCCCAAGCCCCCTGCGGTAGGCCATCCTTACCAAGCGCCTGCATCACGTCACCGGTGGCCGTCACCTTTGCCCCGGCCAGAACCGCTCCGGCCTTGGTGAAATTCAAATGACCCAGCTCGGGTGTGTAGCCCCCTTTGACATAGAGATTATGTAAGGTCTGAGGCTCAGATCTGGGTACGAAGGCGATGACTGCTTGGGGGGCCTGTAGATCAAATTCAAGGCGCGCAGGCTGTTTGCCCCGTCCCTCTGGGATCAGTCGCAACCGGCCCTTGATGTCCAACTGCAGCGGCGCGGCCTGCAGCTTGACGCGGGCCAAATCCACCTCGCCCGTGTTGGGATCATAGGTTGCCCGGGCCTCGGCCCGATCAAAGCGCTGCAGGGCCTTACCAAAACGGATTTGGCCAGCGCCCGCCGAGAAGCTCACATCCGCAGCCAATATCCCCTGATCGAGGGCATAGCTCAGCGAGCCTTGTCCATCGACTTGGGCATTGAGGGCCGAAAGCGGCCGGGTTACGCCTACCGAAGGGAAGATTTTGGCCGGGTTCAGGCGACGTATCTTGCCTAAGATAAAGGCTTCCTTCAGCCCTTCAGCGGCCTTTGCCTTGATTGAAAGCTCGGCCCGCTGATCACCCTCGCCCAACGCGACATCGCCAACCAGATCTAAGCGGCCGAGGGCTTTGCGCAGGGCCAACCGACGCACATCGCCGGTCCAAGCCACTGATCCACCGATCTGGCGCAAAGACAGAGTGCCGTCCGTTAGCTCGACATCATGCAGGAAACTAGCCCACCGCCCGCGCTTTGCGGGTCCTGTCACCTCTGAAAAAACACGGCCTAGCACGGTCAGTTCCTCGGGACCTCCTAGCGCCTCATAACCCAACTCATACCGGCCTTGTGGGGAGACACTGACCGCAATGAAAAAGTCTGAGGCAGCAATGCGGCCCGGCGCGGGCGCGAAGACCAGGACAGAGTCCAACGCCATGGCAGCTTGAACACGGCCTGCTCGCAGAACAAGGCGGCCTTTTTGATCGGTGACTGAGAGGTTTTCCATCTGGACACCGAGGGACTTGGCCTTCTCGAACCAGACAATCCCGACATGACCCAGCTTGGCCTGCCCGCCCTTAACCTGTCGCTCGAGCCCGCTAACGATCATCGGCCGAAGGAAATCGGCCGATATAGGCCCCTGCGCTAGGCGCAGAGCCGCCACGCCAAACAGCGCGATGATCGCCAAGATCAGGACGACTGCAGCTTCAAGCCCATGCTTCAGCGCCGGTCTCAGCAACAGAAATATCTCCGTATTGCCGGGCTACGGCTGGACGTCGGGGCAGACAGACACCAAATGTATCTACATCATGGCGGCACCGAAACTGAGTGCTCTAACGATGGGATACGTCAATGACTGACCAACTCCAACCCGGAGATCACGCTCCAGCCTTCGATCTGGCATCAGATGGCGATAAAAACCTGTCCTCGAGCGATCTACAGGGCAAAACTATCGTCCTCTACTTCTACCCTAAGGACGACACGCCCGGTTGCACGAACCAAGCCAAGGGATTCTCTGCCCTGTCTGAGGACCTCTCCAAGGCCGGTGCAGTCGTGATTGGGGTGTCAAAAGACAGCCTCGCCAGTCACAAGCGCTTTCGTGCCAAGCACGAACTCACCATCTTGCTGGGATCCGATCCAGAAGGATTAACGATCGCGGCCTATGGCGCCTGGGTTGAAAAGAGCATGTATGGCCGAAGCTATATGGGGATTGAGCGATCAACATTCCTCATCGACAGCGTAGGCG
This sequence comes from Caulobacteraceae bacterium, assembly GCA_040399645.1. Lineage (GTDB taxonomy): Bacteria > Pseudomonadota > Alphaproteobacteria > Caulobacterales > Caulobacteraceae > CAISGS01. Next base: position 132,938 of record JBBARR010000002.1, read on the forward strand.
TGGTTCGCAAGGTCTGGCGCAAGGTCAAGGTCCCCGGCCATGCCGAAGCCATTCTTGCTGAGATTAAAGCGCTCTAGATTTTCATAAATTTCAAAATTGAATGCCCATTGAAACCAAGCCCATTAGTCGGTTTGCAGACGATAATGGTAGAGAATCTATGCGTAATCATCAATATTGTATGAACGTGAGACCACGATACCTATAGACTCTTCTTCCTCGATCATTGCATATCGGCTGAAGCAAAAACGGCGAGTATCCGAGACCATGACCAATGGCCACGTGGCGCGTTTCAAACAGGCCTTAGAGCGGCTATTTCCCGAGCGGCATCTTTACGTCCGTTCAGAAGGGGAGCTTAAGAGCCTGATACTGACGCCACAACGTCAGATGGCCATTGCTTCGGCCCTGCTCGCGCTTGGCCTCTGGCTGGGCGTGGCCACAGCCTCGATGGCGATCAACGCGCTGTCCTTGAGCAATAGCGACCGCGAAGTTGCCAAGACCCAAGCCAAATATGAACGCTGGATTGCGGACCGGCAGGCACGCCTCAATAGCGCTGTCGCTCAGATTAACGCGAACAATGGCTCCATAGACCAACTGGCCAATAGCGTTGAAAAGCGCCATGCCGCGTTGGCGCAACTGATGGGCAACTTTAAGGGCGTATCGGGCGCAGAGGTGGCATTGGCCCCTTCAAAGTCCCTCAAGACCACGCTCGGCGTTGCCTCGCCGATCGATCGGGTCCAAGCGGTGAGCATGGATCAGGAGCGCATGATCACCCGCGCTGAGAGCTTCGCAAAGACCCGCGCCGACCGGTTGAGGTTGGCCTTTCGTCTCGCAGGTCTCAATCCCGTAAGCTATGCTCACCGCAAGGGTTCGGCCATCAGTGGCCTCGGCGGGCCCCTGATCGAAGGCAAAGATCCCCGCGCCTTGGCAGCCGTGCTGGATGTCGATGAGGATTTTGCTGGACGAATTCAAAGCGCGGCCAATAATATGGCTGAGATGCGGGCCCTCAACCAAGCCGCCGAGCGCCTGCCCTTTGCCCGTCCGACCAACCAAACCCCGCAGTCCAGCGGATTTGGCGTGCGCTTTGACCCCTTCACTAGACGCCCTGCTTTTCATTCCGGTTTGGACTTCACCGGCGGGTTTCTAACCCCCATCCATTCCACAGCGCCCGGGATTGTATCCTTTACGGGCGTGCGTTCGGGCTATGGCAACACGGTCGAGATTGATCATGGCGCAGGCTTTAAGACACGCTATGCCCACCTGCAGTCCATCTCGGTCAGTACAGGTCAGCGCGTCGCCGTTGGACAGCGGCTTGGAGCCATGGGCTCAACCGGGCGATCCACGGGTGTTCATTTGCACTACGAGGTCTGGGTCAATGGCCGGGCTCAAAATCCCAACCGTTTTGTAAAGGCAGGCGATTATGTTCAACAAGCGGGCTGATAACGAGTCTTTCTTCCCGGCGCTGTCGCCATCTTTAGACACGCCCGGGCGAAAATCTCACAAGGTTGCCTCGGTCATCGGGGACGATGTGACCATTGACGGAAACATCTTAGGCCAAGGTGAACTGCATCTTGACGGCACGGTTCGGGGTGAAATTACGGTTGAACGGCTGTCCATCGGCGAAACCGGACAGGTCGAAGGAACCGTTACAGCCGAGACTGTCGATATTCGCGGCAAGCTGACCGGAACCGTTTCGGCAAAGCAGGTCAAGCTCTACGGCACCGCGCATGTTGATGGCGATATCACCCATGAGCAACTGTCCATGGAACCGGGGGCCTATTTCCAAGGCCGCAGCCTGAAGTTCCAGCGTCAAATCACGGCACCCGTGCACGAGATCAAAGCCAGCGTTAGCCAGGATGACTTTGCCGAAGACTAGGGATAAACGCTAGGCGTCGCGGGTCACCCCGACGCGCTGGGCCAAAGACGCGCCCATAAAATTGTCAAGATCACCGTCCAAAACCCCTTGTGTGTCCGAGGTTTCGACCTCCGTACGCAGGTCCTTGACCATCTGATAGGGTTGCAGAACGTAAGAGCGGATCTGGTGACCCCAACCAATATCGGTCTTCTGGTCTTCCAAGGCTTGCGCCGCCGCCTCGCGACGCTGCAGTTCCAACTCATAGAGACGGGCGCGAAGCATTTTCCACGCCTCTTCCCGGTTCTGGTGCTGTGAGCGGCCAGATTGGCAGGCGACCGCCACACCCGTCGGGATGTGGGTCAGGCGAACGGCGGAGTCCGTCTTGTTGATATGCTGTCCGCCCGCCCCCGACGCCCGATAGGTATCAGTACGAACATCAGACGGGTTGATATCGATCTCGATCGTATCGTCGACGACCGGATAGACCCAGACCGAGGCAAAACTGGTGTGCCGCTTGGCGGCAGAGTCAAAGGGCGAAATGCGCACCAGACGGTGGACGCCCGCCTCAGTCTTCAGCCAACCATAGGCATTGTGACCCTTGATCTGCAGGGTCACGGACTTGATCCCAGCCTGTTCGCCCTGGGTCTCTTCGATCACCTCAAAGGTCATGCTATGGGCCGTAGCCCAGCGGGTATACATCCGCAGCAACATTCCAGCCCAATCGTTGGACTCTGTGCCCCCTGCCCCAGAATTAATTTCGAGATAGGCGTCATTGCTATCGGCTTCTCCCGACAACAGAGCCTCAAGCTCGGCACGTGCAGCCTGCTCCTTGATGGCCGCCAACTGTGCGCGTGCTTCTTCTAACGAAGCGTCGTCACCTTCCGCATCGGCCATTTCGGCATAGCCGACTGCATCCTCAAGCTCACGCTCAAGGGTCAGGACGGCATTGATCTGACCGGACAGTTGGGTGCGCTCACGCATCACCGCTTGGGCTTCGGTTGGACGATCCCACAAGGTGGGGTCTTCTACCTTGGCATTGAGCTCGTCGAGCTTGCGCAGCGCTGAATCCCAGTCAAAGTCTCCTCCTGAGCAGTCCGATGGACTGCTCGATGTCGGCAGCAGCTGCCTCGACATCCGCTCTCATAATTGGCTCCTAAGCATTGAGGGGGCGGCTTAACCTGCGCCGCGTCATAAGACAATGGACCCGTGCGATCAGTAGAGGCCTGAAAGGTCCTCAGGTACCTTTTGCACCTTGGGCGGCGGAGGCGGGGGCGGCACAGCAGGGCCCCCACCCCAAGCCTCGCCATAGGCAACCGGACCTTCAGGCGTTAGCTGAGCTTTGGGCTCGGTCCCCGGCCGGAAGGCTTCTCGGATACCATTGACCAGAACGAACTTGGCGTTCTTGGGGGCCTGGAAATCGCGATAGGGACTGCCGCGTAAGGCGGTCTGCATGAACTCGATAAAGATCGGCACAGCCACCTGCCCGCCCGTCTCATTGTTGCCGAGCGAGCGATTGTCATCGTAACCGACAAAGACGCCGACCACGATCTCTGGCGAATAGCCAACAAACCAGGCGCTACGATATTCATTGGTGGTTCCGGTCTTACCGGCCAAGGGACGGCCCAAAGAACTGACCTGCGCCGCCGTTCCCCGCTGCACCACGCCCTGAAGCATGGAGGTGATCTGGTAGGCCGTAATAGGGTCAAGAACCTCAGTACCAGCAGCTGGCAGGTGCGGTGACTCTTCGCCCAAGAAGCCGACATTGCAGCGGTCACAGTCGCGTCCATCACCCTTGAGTAAGGGCTTTCCTTCGCGGTCCTGAACGAGCTCGATCAGGTGGGGCTCGATCCGGCGGCCACCATTGACGAACGGGGCATAGGCAGCGGTGAGCTTAAAGGGTGTGGTCTCACCGGCACCCAGCGACATGGCCAGCACCGGGGCCATATCCTTGACGACGCCCATGCGGATCGCCGTCTCGCGGACCTTGTCCATGCCAATCGCCTGCGCCAAGCGCACCGTCATGGCATTACGTGAAAGTTCCAATCCCTTTCGCAGGACCAGATTACCGTAATAGTCCTTGCTGTAATTTTCAGGGCTCCAATCCTGATCAGCGCCTTCGCCCTTGATGGTAATCGGGGCATCGGCGACGACGCTGGCTGGGGTGTAGCCATTGTCCAGCGCGGTCGCATAGACGAAGGGCTTAAAGGCCGAACCCGGCTGACGCTGAGCCTGAGTCGCGCGATTGAACTTAGAGAGTGAGAAACTATAGCCGCCGACCATGGCCAGTACCCGGCCTGAATAGGGATCCATAGCGACCAGCGCGCCATTGACGGTCGGAATCTGCTTGAGGGCAAACTGTCCCGGCGACTTACCCGGCGCGACAAAGATCAGGTCCCCAACATTTAAGCCCTTGGTCGCCCGCGCCCAGGCCACATCCTCCTCAGTGATCAAGCCGGTCTTACCGTCGGTAAGCTGAACCTTGACGGGCCCCTTAGCGGCTTGAACCACAGCGATGACCCAATCGCGTCGCTCATAGGGCGGGGTCAGGGCCTTGGCTTTCTTTTGCCAACCTTCCTGTCCAAGCTCGACATGACCGATGGCGCCGCGCCAACCGTGACGACGGTCATAGAGCTCTAGGCCCTGCATCAAGGCGACCCGCGCGGCGGTCTGCAAACGAATGTCCAAGGTGGTGCGAAGATAGTACCCCCCCTCATTGACCTTGTCGCCGAGCGTCAAGATCGCACGCTGGCGAACCTCTTCGATGAAATAGTCCGCATCACGATAGCGCGCGCGGCTCGGTTCGGCCTGAACCCTAAGGTCCTCAGCCATGGCAATCGTGGCCTCTTGTGGCGTGACCCAGCCCAACTCGGCCATCTCGCCGATGATCCAATTACGGCGGCGGATCGCATTGGCCTTGTTACGTACCGGTTGATAGTTTTGTGGTCCCTTCGGCAAGGCCGCGAGATAGGCCGTCTCCGCCAAGGTCAGGTCCGACAGAGGTTTACCAAAATAGTTGTAGGCCGCAGCACCCACGCCGAACGACCGATAGCCAAGCCAAATTTCGTTCAGATAGAGCTCTAAAATCTTGGGCTTGCTCAGCACCTGCTCTAACCGATTGGCTAGGATGGCCTCTTTGAACTTGCGGCCAAAGGTAACGTCGCTATTGAGCAGCACGTTCTTAGCCACCTGTTGGGTGATGGTCGATCCCCCCTCCAGACGACGGCCCCGGCTGATGTTCAACACGTTCTTCAAAACCGCGCGGCTCAGCCCCTGATAGTCGATGCCGCCATGTTCATAAAAGTTACGGTCCTCAGCGGCCATAAAGGCCTTCACCACCCGAGGCGGAATCTGGTCATAGGGAACAAAGATCCGGCGCTCGCGCGAAAACTCACCGATCAAGGTGCCGTCCCAAGCATAGACCCGCGTCGCGGTCGGGGGGCGGTAGTTCACAAGGTCGGAGGCATCGGGCATGTCGTGAAACAGCCACGCCGAATAGACTGCCAAACAGATGCCGGCCGCAGCGATCAGGCTGAGGACGACAACGCCCGCAATCGAAAACCAACGCTCAAACCGCTGCAAGACCCAGAACCTCCACGGGGCACCTCCACGGGGCACCTCCACCGGGCACCTCTACGGATGCCAAACCCGTACAGACCCCGGTCTATCCCGTGTCGAGGTCAGACGTAAAGCGCAAGAGGTTGAAAATTGAAGGTGGAGAAGCCTTGCCGATAGGCTAGCGCCAATTATCGCGAGGCGATGCGCAACTCTTCGTCGAAATAGGCATCAATGGAGTCGCCAACCGAATCCATAAAGTCCTGTCGAGACTCACGCACAGCTAAGAGCGCTTCATCGTCCATATTGGTAATGAAACCCATTTCAAGCAGCACGGCGGGGACATCCGGCGCCAACAAAACTACAAAACCAGCATCCCGATGGCTGCGCGCCAACAGCTGCACATGATTATCGATCCGCGCCAGAAGAAGTTGGGCGAAGGATGCGGACCGGTTTTTGGTCGCACGCTGGGTCAGATCCAACAGGATCTGCTTTACGGCCTTATCCTGAGCCGGCAGGTTCACATCATAGAACCAGTTGTTCTTTTCGAGCGCATTGCGTGCGGCCCGATCAGAGCCCTTGTCCGACAGGGTATAGACGCTGGCGCCGCGGGTCTGGCTGTTCGAGCCTGAATCCGAATGGAGCGAGATAAAGAGGTCAGCATTGGAATGACGCGCGATCTGCACGCGATTTTCCAAAGGAATGAAAACGTCGGTGTCACGCGTCAGGATGACCTTGTAACGACCAGACCGATCCAGCCGCTCTTTCAGCGACAGGGCCGCTGCAAGATTGATGTCTTTCTCATTAGTCTCTGAACCTTTGGCGCCAGGATCGTGGCCACCGTGGCCCGCATCAATGACGATGACCTTCTTCAGTCGCAGAGGCGCAACATAGGGGCGAGGCTCCGACGTGACCTTTTGCACGACCACAGGCGCAGCGCGAACGGCAAGCGCAGTTGTCGACAAAACGGATGCCGGCATCGTTACCGAAATGGGGGTCACGGTCACTGGCTTGACGGTGACCAACGGCGCAACGACAGGACTTGAAGCATTCGACACAATATCAACAACATAGCGATAGGCGGCTGAACCCTCGCTGGGAGGCAGCAAGAAACGGCGCTTAACACTGGCGGGGCCGGCAAGATCGAGGCGAAGCCGCGCGGCTCCACCCGCCTGATCCATCATCCAAGCCTTGACCAGCCCTTGGCCCGGACCTTGCAAATCCCCCGCCACCTGAAGATCGGCAAGGGTCAATATGATACGCTGATCGGCATTGGGAACGGTTTCTAAGCGCCCAACGGTCGCCCTATCCAATTCGATGACGATACGGGTTTCAGTCTGATTGCCACCGAAGCGAACCTTGGTCACACCGGCACCCGCCGCTGCCGCCGCCCCATGGGATAGCGCCGCCGCCACAAGGCAAAGGCCTGCTGCGCCCGCGAGCGTCCAGCGCCCGCCAGGTACATGTGTCAGTTTCGCCAAACGATCGAACATGCAAGACCCTAGATAGCCCCAACGACAGTTAAGAGCCGCTGACGAACCCAAACCTTATCACCTCAAGTCCGTAGACAAATGGTTAAGCGCATGAGTTTTCCGCAGAAAGCTTTCTTTTTTTTGGAAATGCTGCAAAATGAATATCATGTTTCGGTCGCCCTGCTTTGCATGGCGCGATCGACGTGTCCCGAGTTAACGCTCAGCCCCTATCGGCGGCACTGACTCATTCTCCGATCCGCGCCGAACGGCGCGTCAAGGAACCAAAAACCTCATGGGCAGCGTCGCAAACGCCCCTTACTGGCCCGAGCCCCTCTTATCCGCCCTCCGGGGCGGCGGGGCTCCCTGTGTCGCCTCTTCTGGCGACAAGGCTCGTGGTGCGCGCGCCCCCCTTCAAATCCGGCCCCGGGACCCAAGGTCCTGCGCGCGCCGTGGAGATAATTTAAATGTCGAAGAAAATGTTGATCGACGCCGCCCACGCCGAAGAGACGCGGGTGGTGGTTGTAGATGGTTCCCGAATTGAAGAATTTGATTTCGAAAGCCGGTCTAAGAAGCAACTCCGCGGAAACATCTATCTAGCCAAGATCACTCGGGTCGAACCAAGCCTTCAGGCTGCGTTCGTAGAATATGGCGGCAATCGTCACGGTTTCTTGGCGTTCAACGAAATCCATCCGGACTATTACCAGATTCCGATGGCCGATCGCGAAGCGCTGATGCGCGACATGATGGAGGATGATGACGAGCCCCATTACACCTCGTCCCAAAGCGACTCCGAAGATGGTGACCACGACAGTGACCATGGCGACCATGACGAAGGCGATGTCATGGAAGAAGAGGTTGCGCGCCGCCGTCGCCGCCTGATGCGCAAATATAAGATCCAAGAGGTGATCAAGCGTCGGCAGATCATGCTGATCCAAGTCGTCAAGGAAGAGCGCGGCAATAAGGGCGCGGCCCTGACCACCTATCTTTCGCTCGCCGGTCGTTATGGCGTCTTGATGCCCAACACCGCACGCGGCGGCGGTATCAGCCGCAAGATTACGACCATCACCGACCGTAAGCGCCTGAAGTCCGTGGTTCAGAGCTTGGACGTACCGCAGGGCATGGGCCTGATCGTTCGCACCGCCGGTGCCAAGCGCACCAAGGCTGAGATCAAGCGCGACTATGAATATCTGTTGCGCCTTTGGGAAAACATCCGCGATGTGACCCTTCATTCGATCGCGCCAGCCCTGATCTACGAAGAAGAGGATCTGGTCAAACGCGCCATTCGCGACATGTATGACAAGGAGCTTGAGGGCATTTGGGTCGAGGGCGAAGCGGGCTACCGCGAGGCCAAAGAATTTATGCGGATGCTGATGCCGTCGCAGGCCAAGAAGGTCATGCCGTACCGCGAAGCCACGCCCCTGTTCGTCAAGCATAAGGTCGAGGATCAACTAGCAGCGATCTATACGCCCGTCGTTCCCCTGAAGTCTGGCGGCTATCTGGTCATCAACCAGACCGAAGCTCTGGTGGCTGTGGACGTCAATTCCGGCAAGTCGACCCGTGAGCGTAACATTGAGGCCACGGCCCTTAAGACCAATATGGAGGCGGCTGAAGAGGCGGCGCGTCAGCTGCGCCTGCGCGACCTCGCCGGTCTGGTGGTCATCGACTTCATCGACATGGACGAGTCCAAGAACAACAGGGCCGTCGAAAAGAAGCTGAAAGATTGCCTCAAGGACGACCGCGCCCGCATTCAGATGGGCAAGATCTCCTCGTTCGGTCTGATGGAAATTTCTCGCCAGCGTCGCCGGTCCGGCGTGCTGGAAGGCACGACCCACATCTGCGAACATTGCGCCGGTGTTGGCCGCGTCCGGTCGGTCGAGTCCAGTGCCCTTGCCGCCCTGCGCAGCATCGAGATGGAAGCGGTCCGCGACGGCGCCGGGTCCATCACCTTGAAAGTCCCGCAATCGGTCGGCCTTTATATCCTCAATGAAAAGCGCGTCTATCTCGAGCGCGTGCGTCTGGCCCAAGGCCTGTTCGTCACCATTCAGATCGATGATGCCCTGTCTCACGCTGAGCACGATATTGAGCGCACCGAGACCCGTGAGTTTGAGCCGCGTCCAGAAGACCTTGCCCTGCTCGGCGGGCCCCTCGCCCTGCCCTTCGATGACAGCGCCGACGATCACATTGTCGACGATGACGAGGAAGATGACGACGAGATCATTTCCTCAGACGGTGAGGAAGACGAGGACGAAGCCTCAGAAGCCCCGGCCCGTTCGCTGTCGCGCGGCTCAGCCGAGCGAACTGAAGAGGCCGGAGACGACAGTGAAGCCGGTCGTCGTCGTCGCCGTCGTCGCCGTCGTGGACGGCGCGGTGATGAGCCCTCCGACCGCGCGGCATCGACCGAAGCCAATGGTGAAGACGACAATGCCGAAGGTGATGCCGAAGGTGACGAAGAAGATAGTGCTGAAGGCACCGAAGCGCGTGAAGGTGACGGCAGTGAGGCCGAAGCCGCCCGCCGCCGTCGCCGGCGCGGTCGTCGCGGTGGTCGCCGCATGCGCGAAGATGTCCGCACCGACGAGCCCTATGGCTGGACCCGCCCCCGGGCTCCGGATGGCGACCCCTACATCTGGTTTGATCCTCTCCAGCCGCGTCCACGCCCGGCGCAGTCCGAAGATATGGCGACACCAGCGGTCGCAGACCAATTGTCTGAGCAGGCTCCAGCCCCAACCTCTAATGATGATATCGTGGTGAACCGGGAGGCTGTAAAGCCTGCCAAGCCTGCGCGCCGTCGTCGTCCGACCAAGGCTGAGCTCTTGGCTCAGACCCAAGCCGATGACGTGACCGAAGCCGCGCCGGAAGCCGCGCCGGAAGCCGCGCCGGAAGCCGCGCCGGAAGCCGCGCCGGAAGCCATTGTCGAAGCTGAAGCCCCCGCTCCTGTCGCCGCCGAACCAACGGTTGAGGCGGACATCTGGGTCGAACTTCCTGCCGTTGACGAGGTTAAGGCCAAACCGGCTCGCGCACGTCGCAGTCGCGCCAAGGTTCAACCCGAAGCCGAAGTGAAAGATGAACCGGTGGAGCAAGCCGTCGTTGAAGTCGCACCAGTGGTGGCTGAACCTGTCGCAGCGCAGGCTGAACCGATGTCTGTTGTTGTGGCTGAACCCGCACCTGAGCCGACGCCCGATCCAGCGGCCATTATTGCGCCTCCATCCCAGCCAAAGAAGGGCTGGTGGCGGCGCTGATAAGGCGCTAACCTCTTTCGGGGCACTATCCCCCGCGTCTTCACCGGCGCGGGGGTTCAATTTTGGAGCGGTAGGTTTGGCCCCTCGGATATCGTCAATCGCAGCGAAGAGTGCGCCATGTAGCGGCTCGCCTCCAACCTTGACACAGCAACTAAAAGCCCTCTTTGGGGTCAGTACCCTCGCGCTATCCTTGATTATCGCGCCTAATCTAGCGTGGGCTGAGGACGCCACTTCCCTGATCCGTGATACCGAAATCGAAGAGATTTTGCGTGCCGATGCAGACCCCGGGTTCATCGCCGCAGGGCTCGATCCGAAAGATATCAAACTGCATCTCGTCGGCGACAAGCAGATCAATGCCTTTGTCTCCAACGGCCAACAGATGTTCATTAATACCGGGCTGATCACTCAGACCCGAACACCCAATGAATTGATTGGGGTTATGGCCCACGAAACCGGACACATCTCTGCCGGACATTTGGCGCGGTCGGGTGACGCAAGCCGGGCCGCCACAGGCACCTTTGTGATGACCCTCGGCTTGGGCCTCTTGGCCGCCTTAGCCGGAGCGCCCGATGCAGCGGCAATGCTGATCGGCAACAGCAGCTATTTTGCGACCCTGTCCATACTTGGCTATACCCGCGTGCAGGAGTCCTCCGCGGACCAAGCCGCCGCCGGGTTCTTGGACAAGAGCGGACAGTCGGGCAAAGGGCTAGTCGAGTTCTTCGACAATTTCCGATATCAAGAGGTGTTCTCGGACGCCAAGCGCTACCCCTTCTTCCGCAGCCACCCCCTGTCATCTGACCGGATCGAGGCCTTGCGAGTAAGGGTCGAGGCCATGGCAAACTATGGCAAGTCAGACAGTGCCGAGGCTCAGGCAACCCATATGATTATGGTAGCCAAGCTCAAGGCCTTCATGAACCCAGCGCAGCAAACCTTCATTGAGTTCAAAGAGAGCGATAGGTCCTACCCGGCGCGCTACGCGAGGGCCATTGCCTATTACCGCGCGCTTGAAACCGAAAAGGCGCTCAAGGCCATCGACGCCCTGATCAAGGACTATCCAAACAATCCCTATCTTTGGGAGTTGCGCGGTCAGGCCCTGTTTGAATCGGCCCGCGCGGCGGAAGCCGAGCCTGCCTATCGTCGGTGCGTAGAGTTGAAGCCAGACGCCGCCCTGTTCCACCTTGCCCTAGGACAAACCCTGCTCGCACTCGACAATGATAAGCGGGTCGATGAGGCCATGGCCCATATCTATAAGGCTTTGGAACTAGAGCAGGACAACCCCTTTGGCTGGCGCATGCTGTCAGAGGCCTATGACCGTCGCCATCAACCGGGCATGGCAAGGCTGGCGGCGGCGGAACAATATTTTGCTATCGGCATCCCCAGTGAAGCGCGTATCTTTGGCATGAGAGCCCGGGTTGAATTGGTCAAGGGCTCGCCCGAATGGCGCCGTGCAACCGACATTGTGCTGGCCTCTGAACCAACTGACGATGATTTAAAAGATCTAGCCAGAGAAGGCAGCGCTGCGCCCCGTAAGCGCTGATAAAGCCTCATAAAGCTCACCTTAACCCCGCGTGGCGGATGGTGGGACAAACACAGTCCAAGCGGAACATCACCATGCGCCTTCATACCCTCTTGCTGACGGCCGTTAGCTGCCTTGCCCTGACCGGCTGCGGCATGGTTCAGAATGAAAAGGCCTTTGGCGACCGCGTTCGCGCCTATTTGATCACCCACCCCGAAGTGATCGAAGAGGCCATCAATAAGCTGCAAGAAAAGCAGGCCGCTGAAGCGTCGCAGATGGCCCAGAGCAAGATTGCCGAGAACCGAAAGGCCCTTGAGCAAGATCCGCGCGACTATGTCGGTGGTAACCCCAAGGGAACAGTGACCGTGGTCGAGTTCTTCGACTATCGCTGCGGCTACTGCAAGGCGGCCCAGCCGCAGGTGGTTGAGTTGCTAAAAGCCAATCCAGATGTTCGTTTCGTGTTCAAAGAATTCCCCATCCTGCCTGACCGCGACGGCAAGCTCGGTGTGTCGCTGCGTGCGGCCCGCACGGCTCTAGCGGCTGGTGCTCAGGGCAAATATGGCGCGGTGCATGAGGACCTGATGGCCGAAAAGGCGCTCGATGACGCGACCATCGCCAAGATCCTAACCGCCAATGGCATTGATCCTGCAACCACAAAGAGCGCCGGCGAAGCGAAGAAGGTCACCGAGCACCTGACCGCTGTGCATAATCTCGGCCTCGCCATCGGCATTCAGGGAACGCCCGCCTTCATCGTCGGTGATCAACTGATCCCTGGCGCCGACATAGAAGCGCTCAAGCGCGCCATCGAGATCGCACGCGCCAAACAGATCAAACCCGCAGCCTAGATCAATCCGGCCAAGGGTGAGGATGGGTCGGCATACATCCGCCTTGGCATCCGCCCCGCCCGGTAGGACAGACGTCCAGCAATAACGGCGTGCTTCATAGCCTCGGCCATCAAGATCGGGTCCTTGGCTTCGGCAATGGCGGTGTTCATCAAGACGCCGTCGCAGCCAAGCTCCATAGCGATGGTTGCATCAGACGCCGTACCAACCCCGGCGTCGACCAGCACCGGCACTTTGGCCTGCTCGACGATCAGGCGAATATTGACGCGGTTCTGAATACCCAGACCTGAGCCAATCGGCGCGCCGAGCGGCATGATCGCCGCTGCGCCTGCATCTTCTAGCTTACGGGCATAGACCGGATCGTCGGTGCAATAGACCATGACGTCGAAGCCTTCCTTGACCAGCAGCTTCAAGGCCCTAAGGGTCTCTTCCATATCCGGATAGAGGGTCTTGGTGTCCGACAGGACCTCAAGCTTGACCAGGCTCCAATCGCCCGCTTCACGGGCCAACCGCAAGGTGCGCACCGCATCCTCGCCGGTAAAACAACCCGCTGTATTAGGCAGATAAGTAAAACGGTCAGGCCGTACAAAATCGACCAGCATCGGTTGGCTAGGATCAGACAGGTTCACGCGGCGCACGGCCACGGTGACGATCTCTGCGCCCGCCGCCTCCGCGGCCGCTGCATTGGTGGCATAGTCCTTATACTTGCCCGTGCCGACGATTAGGCGCGAGCGAAAGGTTCGGCCCGCTACGGTCCAGGTGTCTTCGCCGCTCATATCAGCCGCCTCCAATGAAATGGACGATCTCGATTCGGTCCCCGTCACACAGGGATGTCCTGTCATAGGCCGACCGGGGCACAATTTCGAGGTTGCGTTCAATGGCCAGCTTTCGTCCGTCCAATTGCAGCGCATCGACTAAGGCTGCAACGGTTTTCACCCCGTCAAACACCCGATCCACGCCATTTACGATCACCCTCATATCCACCCCATTAACCGCGATCAGAACGGCAAGCTTGTGACCCTAGCCAACCAGAGATACAAGACAGCACCTAACGACGGCGAGGGCGTATGTCCAAGATCATCTTCGTATTGAGCGGCCCGAACCTTAATCTACTCGGCACCCGTGAACCAGAAATCTACGGATACGCCACGTTGAAAGACGTCGAGGACCAGTGCCGCGCAAAAGCCGCTGGCCTGGGCTTTGAAATCGACTTCCGCCAGTCCAATCACGAAGGTGTGTTGATCGACTGGATACAGGAGGCTCGCCTCAAGGCCTGCGCAGTCGTACTCAATCCAGCTGGGTACGGGCACACCTCCGTGGCCATTCTTGATTCTTTGAAAACCTTAGCGATTCCTATCGTTGAGTGTCACCTGTCCAACCCGGCCGCTCGCGAAGAGTTTCGTCGGTCAACCTATGTCTCTTTGGCCGCAACGGGCATCGTGTCCGGCTTTGGGGCCAAGAGTTATGAACTCGCTATAGAGGCTGCTGCGGCACTCGTCGCGAAAGCTAACCTCTAGAGCACTTAGACAAGGCTTATTCCCTATGACGACACCTAAAGGTTCCGGCGATCCCATCGATGCGCGTCTCGTTCGCAAGCTTGCGGACATTCTGCACGACACGGGACTGACCGAGATCGAAGTCGAACATGGCGATCTGAAGATTCGGGTGGCCCGCTCGGTGACAGTCTCGGCTCAAGCTGTTCAGGTTGCCGCCCCGGCCCACTATAGCCCTGCGCCTATCGAAGCTCCTGTTGCTGCTGCGCCCACAGCCGTCACCGCAGCGCCAGCCGTTCGTGCAGGCGACCTGGTCAAGTCACCCATGGTCGGAACGGTCTATCTTCAGACCCAACCCGGCTCTGATCCCTTCTGCAAACCCGGAGACAAGGTGGTTGAAGGTCAGACCCTTTTGATCGTCGAAGCCATGAAGACCATGAACCCCATCCCTGCTCCGCGCTCAGGAACCGTGGTCGAGATCTTGGTGGCCGATGGCGACCCCATCGAGTTTGGCGAACCCCTCGTGGTCCTCGAGTAGTCCGATGTTCACCAAGATCCTGATAGCGAACCGCGGCGAAATCGCCCTGCGGATCCATCGCGCCTGTAAGGAAATGGGCATTGCCACTGTGGCCGTCCATTCCGAAGCCGACGCCAGCGCCATGCATGTGCGCCTTGCCGACGAGAGCGTCTGTATCGGCCCTGCTAGCGCTGCCAAGAGCTATCTCAACATTCCTTCGCTCATTGCTGCGGCAGAGATCACCGGCGCTCAGGCCATTCACCCTGGCTATGGCTTCCTGTCGGAAAATGCCCGCTTTGCTGAGATCGTGCAGGCCCACGGGATGACCTTCATTGGTCCCAATCCCGACCATATCCGCATGATGGGCGACAAGATCACCGCCAAACAGGCTGTCAAGGAAGCGGGCATTCCCGTGGTTCCGGGCTCTGAGGGTGCGCTTCAGACCGAAGAAGAAGCCTTTGCAGCCGCTGAAGTGATCGGCTTCCCCGTCCTCATCAAGGCGGCGGCTGGTGGCGGTGGCCGAGGCATGAAGGTGGCCTTGAACCGCGAGTCCCTCTGCGAAGCCGTCGCAACGGCCAAGGGCGAGGCTGGTGCAGCCTTTGGAGACGACAGCGTCTATATGGAGCGCTACCTTCAGCGCCCTCGTCACATCGAAATCCAAGTCATTGCCGACTCGTTCGGAAACGTGGTGCATCTGGGTGAACGGGACTGTTCGCTTCAGCGCCGCCACCAGAAGGTTCTGGAAGAGGCCCCATCACCGGCGATCGACGCGGCCACCCGCGCTAAGATCGGCAAGGTCGTGGTCGATGCGATCAAGGCTATCGGCTATCTCGGTGTCGGGACCATCGAGTTCCTTTACGAAAATGACGAGTTCTTCTTCATCGAGATGAACACCCGCCTGCAGGTCGAGCATCCCATCACCGAGGCCATTACGCGCATCGATCTGGTCCGCGAACAGATCCGCATCGCCGCGGGCCTGCCGCTGTCCTTCACCCAAGAGGACATCGTCTTCGAAGGTCACGCTATTGAGTGCCGGATCAATGCCGAAAATGCGCGGACCTTCACACCGTCCCCGGGTCTGGTCACAGATTTCCATGCGCCGGGCGGACTGGGCGTGCGTTTGGATTCAGCGCTCTATACCGGCTATTCGATCCCGCCCTACTATGACAGCCTTGCGGGCAAGCTCATCGTCCATGGCCGTGACCGCACCGAGTGTATCGCGCGGCTGCGGCGTTCGCTCAGCGAGATGGTGGTTGGCGGTATTGAAACGACCATACCCCTGTTCCAAGACCTGCTGGTTCAGCCGGACATCCTCGCCGGTGACTACCACATCCACTGGTTGGAAAACTGGATCAAGGCGGGCGGCTAGTCAAAAGGACAGGGCCAGAGGATAGGGTCTTGGAAGACTTTACGGTCGACGATCTCATCGCCTGCTATGAGCGCGGCGTTTTTCCGATGGCGGATTCACGTCACGATGAGGATATTTTCCTCGTCGATCCCGAAAAGCGCGGCATCTTTCCGCTGGACCAGTTCCATATCCCACGGCGCCTCGCACGGTCCGTCAGGGCGGATATCTACCAAATCCGTATCGACACAGCCTTCGATGCTGTCGTGCGTCAGTGCGCCATGACCAACCCCAATCGGCCAGACCGTCAGGACACCTGGATCAATGGCCCGATTGAAGCCCTCTATGGCGAGCTCTTTCAGAGGGGCTTAGCCCACAGTGTTGAATGTTGGCAGGACGCCAAGCTGGTCGGCGGCCTCTATGGGGTCACGCTCGGCGCGGCCTTTTTTGGCGAGAGCATGTTCTCGCTCGCCCGCGATGCTAGCAAGATCGCGCTCGTCCATCTGGTGGCGCGGCTCAAATTGGGACGGTTCCAGCTGCTGGACGCCCAGTTCATGACCGACCATCTGGCCCAGTTCGGGGCGGTCGAAATCAACCGGATCGACTATAAAAGGAAACTTGGGTCGGCGGTCATCAGCCTTGCCGACTTCTACCGACTACCGGCCTATGCCGCAGGAGCCGAAGTCTTACAGGCGATCAACCAAGCATCATAGACCGGATGCTGAAACGGATTCAGGCCCGGCGTTGAGGCAAACATCCAGCCCCGGAACAGTTGCCGCCCCGGCGTGATCGCTCGATCTGCACCACGCGTAGCCTCGGAATCGATCTGAATATGGGCAATGGAGTCTCTCACCGGCTCGTTTGAGGCCGATGTTTCGCAGGTCCGCACCGAAAAAATCAGGGATTTATAACGGATCGGCTGATTGATCGGCACTTCAAAACGCATGGTCTCAGCCGTGACCTTGTCCAGAACCTGTATAACCGCTATCGCATAACGCTTGCGCTTTGGGAGCTCATAGACCCGGCGTCCTGAACCCGATCCTGGCAAGGCGACCTCAGTCGGATCATTGGGAACAGACTCGACAACGACACCGGGCGGGGTTTCTGGCTTTGCCTTGCCCGATTCCGCAGGATTGGTCTGTGCCGTGCCCTTTGGGGGCAAGACCCCTTGAAGTAGGCCGCCAATAGGATCGGTCGCCTGAGCGTGCGCTAAGGAAGCGCCCAAAACGGTTGCGGCCATCAGGCCAAAGACCAATAACCAGCGCGTGCGCATGAGGCCTAGTCTGGCTTCCAAGCCTGATAGTCACCGGTCGCCTCGGGACGCTGACCGCCTTTGCCAATAGCGCCCTTAGGCCGCCAAGCATGGATGGTACCGGACAGATTAGGCTTGTGATCCTTTTCCCAAGACTGCCGCTTCAGCGGCTCATTGATGGGATGATCATCAAAGGTGTAGTGCAGCCAACCATGCCAGTCGGGCGGAACCTTTGAGGCCTCTGCGTAGCCATTATAGATCACCCAACGGCGCTTGCGGCCGTCATAGCTGTCGCTGTTATCCTTGGCTTCGAAATAACGGTTTCCCGTTGAGTCCTGACCGATGAAGATCCCGCGACGTCCGATTGTGAAACGGGCGCCAATTGTGGCTCCGTTCCACCAGGTGAAGATGGCTTTCAGCACTTTGAACAGACCATTGATTGCAAGGTTTGCGACTCTGCCAATCCGACGGATGGGCCGGACCCATTATAGGTGGCCGTCCGCGCCGCGTCCAGCTTAGCGCAACAATCGGTGAGAAATGTAGCAGAGCCAAAACATAACAACATCTTGTGGATAGGCTCGACGTTTCCTACTCCATCTATTGCGAACGCAGGCTTTCGGCCCTAGCCTTGCAATTGGATTTGGGAGGCGGCTATGCGCTTTGACTATCGGTACACAGCGCCGCAGCTCAGCGGCGGGACCCTCCAGACCCGCTGGATCGATCGGACCGACGATGTGGTGGCGGTTAGCGCGCCGCGCGACTGGACTTCGGTCCGAGTGGAGTCGTGGCTGGACTGGGCCCAGAGCCTGCCCAGCGACTTTCCAGAAGTGGAGCTACCCAAAGCCCTCACCAAGGACGCCCCCTATAGCGCAGCGCTCGAAGAGGGCCCTGCCCGTTACGCCCGCCGTATCGCCGCATGGGGATGGGCCCTTGGTCTGTTCGACCGCGACCTGGATGGCGTCAGCTTCCATGATAGTCTGCTCGCCAGCATGGTTGACGGCTTGGCCGCACCCGGCGCAGCGAGAGCCTCAGGTCCACGCGTGTCGCCCCTCGCCGGCGACGACAACCGCCCACTGACCGAAGCGCGCGCCATCGACCTTGAAGATATCGAGTTTCCAGAGACGATCCGGTCCCACGTCTCACAGGTCCGCAGCCACGCCGCGACCCAAGACGCCCTGCTGGCGGTTAATAGTCGCCTGCAAACCGTGATGAATTCCATTTTGCGTTGTGACGGCGACGCCGAACATTGCGCTGATCCCCATGACAATATCGCCCTCGCCCGAGCGGCACGGGACGCGCGCAACAGCGGCGTATCCGACGCCCTGATCCTTACAGCCATCAACCTGGCGAAATCAGGAGAACGGGAATGGCGCGGCATGGGTGAGCCAGCCCCCCTCGCCCTCGAGACCCTCATCGTCACGGGCATCCGCGACGAGGTCGAGGCTGGAAGCCGGGCTGCGGCTCAATCCGCAACCGCGGGATGGGAAACCGGTCAGGTTGTCATCACCTTCCTTCAGCGCGATGCAGAAGCCATCACGCGTCTCAATCACGCACCCAAGGCCGCAATCGACGCGACACGGTTCTGGAGCGACGATGGATTTGACGCCGACGGTTTCGCCGCCACGGTCCGCCTCTGGACCTTAGCGCTCGAGATCGACGGGGCAGCAGGACATAGCGCAACCTCCGCTGATGCCGCATCACGCTATCGTTGGCGCCCGCTTGGCCTGACCTTGGCTGGCGTGTCCGAACTGTTGATCATGCAGGCTATTGCCTATGCCTCTGACGAGGGGCGCAATGCCGTTGGCAGCCTCTATAGCCTTGCCTTCGCCGCCTCACTGCAAGCTTCAGCCGAAATGGCTGTTGTTGCGGGTTCCTATCCGGGATTTGATCAGGACCGGGACGCGCGTCTCGCCGCGATCATGCAAAAGTTGGAAGCCAGCGCCATGCTGGCCAAGGGCGAGGAACTGGCCGCGATGGCTGTTCCGCTGATGAGCGATGCCTTGACCAAGGCCCGCGCCACGGGCCTTCGTAATGCCGAGACCCTCGCCCTGTTCAATGATGATGAGATCAAGCTGAGACTGGGCGGTATTAGCCTGTCGGCTGCACCTTGGGCCGGTGCCGTAACGGTGGCGGAGACCGAAGACGGCATAATCATCCGCACCCTCTCGCAGGCCACCATTGAGGGCCTGCGTCATCTCGAACTAAGCATCGATTCGGCTGCTATTCACGTGCTGGGCCATGGAGACTTGGCCGATGCGCCGGCTATTAATCCTGCCGCGCTCAAGGCCAAGGGATTGACGGACCACGAGATTGACGCCGCCGAAGCCACACTTCGATTGACCGGCGACATCCGCCTCGCCTTCTCGCCCGCAGTGATTGGCGAAGGCTTCCTGAAGGACATCCTGGGGGCCGAGGCCGAGGCCCTCAGTGCGCCAGACTTCAACACCTTGGCCCATCTCGGCTTTAGTCTAGACGCGATCCAGCAGGCCCAGATTCACGCCTGCGGCACCGGCGATCTGGATAGCTGGGCGGGACTATCGAGCCCCCATTGGGGCGTGTTCCGCCGCGCCGATGGCCTCGAAGGACCCGACCTTCTCGCGCGCTTGGCCATGACCGTCGCCGCCGAAACCTTTACCTGCGCCCCGGCCATCACGCCCTTGCCATTGGCCTATGGGGATGACCCGGCCATTGCCAACCGTCTTCAATCGGCAGCGGCGCGTGCTGGCCTCAGAGCGGTCACGCTGCGCCGCGCGCCAGCACCGGCTAACCTGACCCTCAATCTTCCCGATATTGAAGACGAAGCCCCTCGGCGCGAGGCTCCGCGCCGCGCAGAGCCACAACCCGAACCGATCGTCAGCGAGCGCATTGTTGAGCGGATCGTCGAACGCGATCGTGTACGCCGTAAGCTCCCAGATCGCCGCAAGGGCTATATCCAAAAGGCGGCGGTCGGAGGCCACAAGGTCTATCTTCATACTGGGGAATATGAGGATGGTGAGGTCGGTGAAATCTTTATCGACATGCACAAGGAAGGCGCTGCCTTCCGTTCCTTAATGAACAATTTTGCCATCGCCATTTCAATTGGCCTGCAACATGGCGTTCCGCTTGAAGAGTTTGTCGACGCCTTCGTCTATACGCGCTTTGAACCGGCTGGCGCGGTGACGGGCAATGACTCGATCCGGTCTGCCACCTCAATCTTGGACTATATCTTCCGCGAGTTGGCAGTGTCCTATCTCGGCCGTGATGATCTAGCCAATACCGACCCGGACGCCTTCGGAACCGACGGCCTAAGCAAGACCGCCTTTGAGCTGCAGTCAGACGATCCCCTGCCCGTGCTCAAATTCATCTCCAAGGGCTATTCGCGCGGTGCGACCCCGGACAATCTGGTGTTCCTGCCCTTTGGCGGCCGCAAGGCAGAAGCCATTGAGACCTTTGATATAGCAGAGGCCGATGTCTGCCGGTCCTGCGGAAACTTGACCGCGACCCGCAAGGGCGGACGCCTCGTCTGCACAACCTGCCATACGCAAGATGAGGGCAGCGTCAGTCTGTAGTCATCACTATTACGGCGAATTAAGGTGCGCCTTGGGCGATTAGCCCTCACAAAAAAGCGTGGCGGCGGATTTCCTGTGCCCGTTCGGTTCGTGAATAATGATTAGAGCGGCGATCTCACTTGCGATCTGGATCTCGTTGGTCATTGCCGCGGCGACGGTCGCGCATGCGGCTGACACCGGCACCTCAATCGCGAGACTAAGGTCCTTTGGCGGTACCTGCGAAGGCTGCAGCCTCGCCGGACGGCAACTGACTAATGCCAGCCTGGTCGGCGCGCAGTTCTCGGGAGCCTCGTTCATCGGTGCCGATCTGCGGGGATCGCGCTTCAAAGGGTCGGACCTGTCCAAAGCGGACTTCAGCAAGGCGGATCTGCGCGGCGCCGACCTCCTCGGGTCAAACTTCGATCAGGCTGATTTCAGCGGTGCCAACCTGTCAGGCATCATCGCCAAGGGCAGCAACTTCGAACATGCCAACTTCAATGGCGCACGCCTAGAAGCGGCAGCCTTCATCGGTTCCAACCTTGATTCAGTGCTCATGGCAGGCGCGGACCTGAGCCACGCCAGCCTCACCGGGTCAAACCTCGAAAACGCAGACGGGCGGGGTAGTGATTTTAGCTACAGCACCTTGCTCGGGGCCAACCTAGAAAAGGGCAATTTTAGAGGCGCGCGGTTCGTTTACGGCAAGTTGGACGGTGCCGACCTCGCCAATGCCCGCATGGATGGGGCAAACCTTAGCCATGCCTCAATGGTAAAGGCTTGGATCGGTGGAACAGACCTCAGCAAAGTCACCGGCCTGACGCAGGACCAAATTGGCCGAGCCTGTGCCAATGCTCAGACCCGGCTCCCTTCGGCCTTAAAACCCCACATCTGCCCAAGGCGATAGGTCGTTAGATCTTGATCGGAGGCGCAATACGAATATGCAGTTCTTTCAACTGCTTTTCGCGGACTTCTGATGGCGCATTCATCATTAGGTCCATGCCTTGCTGATTGAGCGGGAAGGCAATGACCTCACGCAGATTCTGCACATTGGCTAATAGCATCACGATCCGGTCAATACCCGGAGCCAAACCACCATGCGGCGGCGCGCCATAGCGGAACGCGTTCAGCATGCCGCCAAACTCGTTTTCCACGACATCTGAGCCATAGCCAGCGATCTCGAACGCCTTGAGCATGACATCAGGGCGATGGTTTCGGATTGCGCCGGAGCACAGCTCGATACCGTTACAAACGATGTCGTACTGATAGGCCAAAATATCTAAAGGATTCATCGAAGTTAGGGCTTCAAGTTCACCCTGTGGCATAGAGAACGGATTGTGCGAGAAGTCGACCTTCTTCTCCTCGTCGCTCCATTCATACATGGGGAAATCGACGATCCAGCAGAACTTAAACTGGTTCTCATCGACCAGACCCAGATCGAACCCGACCTTGTTGCGCGCCGCGCCCGCGAACTTGTAGAAGGCGTCGGGATCCCCGCCAACAAAGAAGGCGGCATCGCCAACCTTCAGACCCAGTTGCTCGCGAATGGCTTCGGTGCGCTCAGGGCCGATATTCTTAGCAAGAGGACCAGCTGCGCCCTCTTCGCCTTCACGCCAGAAGATGTAGCCCAGACCGGGTTGCCCCTCGCCCTTGGCCCAATCATTCATCCGGTCACAGAAGGCGCGGCTACCACCGCCCGGTGCGGGAATAGCCCAGATCGCTGATTTTGGATCTTCCAGCATTCCGGCAAAGACCTTGAAGCCCGAACCTCGGAAGGGCTCAGACACATCGGCCATCTGGATGGGATTGCGCAGGTCGGGCTTGTCTGAGCCATAGAGGCGAACGGAATCGCGATAGGCGATGCGCGGGAAGGGATAGGGCGTCACTGACTTGCCGTTGGCAAACTCTTCAAACACGCCGTGCAGCACCGGCTCAATAGCCGCGAACACGTCCTCTTGGGTCACGAAGCTCATTTCCACGTCGAGTTGATAGAACTCTCCGGGTGACCGGTCAGCGCGGGCGTCTTCATCGCGAAAACAGGGGGCGATCTGGAAGTAGCGGTCAAAACCGGCCACCATCAACAGCTGCTTAAACTGCTGCGGGGCCTGCGGTAGGGCGTAGAACTTGCCAGGATGCAAACGCGACGGCACCAAGAAGTCCCGCGCGCCTTCGGGGCTCGAGGCGGTCAAGATCGGAGTCTGGAATTCGGTGAATCCCTGAGCGACCATGCGCTTACGGACAGAATCAATGACGTTAGAGCGCAGCACGATATTGCGGTGCAGGGTCTCGCGGCGCAGGTCGAGATAGCGATGTTTGAGGCGTAGCTCTTCGGGATAGTCCGGCTCACCAAAGACGGGCACGGGCAGTTCGGCCGCTTCAGACAGGACCTCGACGCCCGCAACGCGGATTTCAACTTCGCCCGTGGGCAGTCCAGAATTCACCGTATCGGTTGAGCGAGCCAGAACCGTGCCATCGACGCGAATAACGCTTTCCGCGCGCAGGCGTTCAACATGGGCAAAACCGGGCGTTTCGGGGCTGAGCACCAACTGCGTCAGACCATAGTGATCGCGCAGATCGATGAACATCAAACCGCCATGGTCGCGCTTGCGATGGATCCAGCCCGAGAGGCGCACCGTTTGACCAGCATCAGAAAGGCGCAAGGCGCCGCAAGTGTGTGAGCGATAGGCGTGCATGGATTCTTCTTTTTTCGACCGGCGAAATAGGGACGGAAGGGCGCATTGTCCCCGCCTTTTGTCAAGGTTTACAGCAGGAGGTCTAGGCTAAGCAAAGACCAATGGATCCAATTGTCCAAGGCTTATCCCCAACCATCGGCCCGCTATCCCCTAGCCATAGCGCCTTTCAGGCCCGACGTAATCGATCTTTCCGCACTTTTAGGCTAGGAAAGAACTCGGAATTTTTAAATTGGACAGGAACTTGAGCCTGCAACTTCGCCTCGATCTTAATCGGTCAATTCGCTTCAGCGCTGAGGACTTTGTTGAGTCGGCCTCCAACGCAGAGGCCGTGCGTCTGTTGAACAGTTGGCCCAATTGGCATGGCGGCGTCCTGACCTTGGTCGGGCCAGAAGGTTGCGGCAAGAGCCATCTGGCCAAGATTTGGCAAGATCGTGTTGGGGCTGTGCGCTGGCAACCGCTTCAAGCCCACAATCTGCAACTGCTGCTGGGCAAACCCGTGCTGATCGAGGGTGATGTCGATCAGGTGCCCGATGAGACCCTGTTCCATCTGATCAATATGGCGGCCAATACCGGCGGCGGCCTCTTGATCACAGACCGCACCCTGCCCTCGATCTGGCCCACAAATCTACCGGACCTGCGGTCACGATTGAACGCCCTGCCCGTCGCAGAGATTGAAGAACCAGACGACGCCGTGCTGGCAGAAGTGATCCGTAAGTTTTTCCGTGAGCGCAATATCCGGCCGACCGACGACCTCCTGCCCTACCTCTTGCGGCGCATTGAGCGCTCCGTGCCCAAGGCGCAAGAGATCGTCGCGCGGCTCGATGAGGCTGCAGATGCGGCACAACGCCCCATTTCACGGGCCCTTGCGCGACAGTTTCTTGAAAATAGTAGCGATACGCTCGACCTGTTCGCGTGAAGGCTTGCCGCCTCGGCCTTGGTCGTTCAGAATCAATAGCCAAACCTATCGGCTGCGGTCTTCGCAGCGGAACTCTGATTTAAGCGACCATGTCCGAACAGACAAAAGCTGACTCTGCAGATACGCCCCACCCGGCTGCACCCTTGCCGCCCACCTTGACGGTGCGCCAAGACGTGTCTTTGAACGATGATTTGATGACCTCGCCTGAGCGGTTCTTTAACCGCGAGATCTCTTGGCTGAGCTTTAATCAACGTGTTATCGAAGAGGCCGAAAATCCGCGCCACCCCCTACTAGAGCGACTGCGATTCCTGTCGATCTCAGCCAACAATCTCGACGAATTTTACATGGTTCGCGTCGCTGGCCTTAAGGGCCAAGTCAGCGAAGGGGTTAGGGTCATAAGCCAAGATGGACTGACGCCGCGCCAGCAACTGTCTCGCGTCAATACGGCCGCGGCAGAGTTGATGGCCAGCCAGCAGCGCATCTGGCTCGATCTGCGGGCCAAGATGGCGTCCGAAGGGCTGCGAGTCCTGGAGGCCAAGGATGTGACGCCAGCCGACATGGATTGGCTGCGTCCGGTCTTTACCAGCCAGCTTTTTGCGGTTCTGACCCCGCTGGCCATCGATCCGGCCCATCCCTTCCCGTTCCTTCCCAATCTTGGCTTTGCATCGGCCTTAAAGCTGAAGCGTCGCTCAGACGGAAAACCGCTCTACGCTCTACTACCCATGCCCAGTCAGGTGGCGCGGTTCTGGGAACTACCTTCGACAATGGGACGAAGCCGCAAGGTCGAACGCCGGTTCATCCGGCTAGAGACCTTCCTTTCCCTCTTCATTGACGTGATGTTCCCCGACTGCACGGTCGATGCGCGAGGCGATTTCCGCCTGATCCGCGATTCCGACATGGAAATCGAGGAAGAGGCCGAAGATCTGGTCCGTGAGTTCGAGGTGCGACTCAAGCAGCGCCGGATGGGCTCGGTTGTTCGCGTCAAGATCGAAAAGGCGATGCCAGAGGAGCTTAAGCGCTTCATCGTGGAGAACCTTCACGCCGAACCCCAAGATATTATCATGGTCGACGGCATGCTCGGGCTGGCCCAGGTGGCCGAACTGATCACGCCAGACCGAGCCGACTTGAAGTTTAAGCCCTTTGAACCGCGTTTCCCAGAACGGATCCGTGACCATGGCGGCGACTGTTTCGCGGCCATCCGGGAAAAGGATATTTTGGTTCACCACCCGTTCGAGAGCTTTGACGTGGTGGTCCAGTTCCTGCGCCAAGCCGCCACCGACCCCAATGTGCTGGCCATCAAACAGACCCTCTATCGGACCTCTAAGAACAGCCCCATCGTCGCTGCCCTGATTGAAGCGGCCGATAACGGCAAGAACGTCACCGCTTTGGTCGAGATCAAGGCCCGCTTCGACGAAGAGGCCAATCTCAAATGGGCCCGCGACCTTGAACGCGCTGGCGTGCACGTGGTGTTCGGCTTTGTCGAATATAAGACACACGCCAAGCTCTCGATCGTCGTGCGGCGCGAGGGCGGCGGGCTAAAGACCTACTGTCACTTTGGCACCGGCAACTACCATCCGATCACGGCACGCATCTATACCGACCTATCGCTCTTCACCACAGACGCCGGGTTGGGCCGCGATAGTGGGCGACTGTTTAACTATATCACCGGCTATTCGCAGCCCGACCATCTGGAAAAGCTCTCCTATTCCCCCGTGAACCTGAAGCACGACCTAATCAGTCTGATCGATCAGGAAATCGCCAATGCGAAGGCCGCAAAGCCCGCCGCGATCTGGGCCAAACTCAATGCGCTGGTCGATCCGGCGATCATTGACGAGCTTTACCGCGCCAGCCAATCGGGTGTCAGCATTGATCTTGTGATTCGCGGCATCTGCTGCCTACGTCCGGGCATCAAGGGTCTGTCGGAGAACATTCGGGTCAAGAGCATCGTGGGCCGGTTCTTGGAACATAGCCGTATCGTCTGCTTCGCCAATGGCGGCCCTATGCCCGGGCCCCAGTGCCGCGTGTTCATCTCATCTGCCGACTGGATGCCCCGCAATCTCGACCGCCGGGTGGAGTCGCTCGTACCCATCGAAACACCGACCGTTCATCAACAGGTTTTGAACCAGATCATGGTTGCCAACCTTAAGGACGAGGCCCAGAGCTGGGCGCTCGATTCCGACGGACAATTCCACCGCGTGCGCGGATGGAACACCAAACGTGCCTTTTCCGCCCATGAGTATTTCATGACCAATCCAAGCCTGTCTGGACGCGGCCACAAGGCCAAGGACCGACCAAGAGCGATCGAAAATGTGGGCAAAGGGCGATAGGCCCGCCCGCGACGCGGCGGTCATCGATATTGGGTCCAACTCCGTCCGCCTGGTCGTCTATCGGCTTGAAGGACGGGCGATCTGGACCGTGTTCAATGAAAAGGTTCTGGCCGGTCTTGGTCGCGACCTCGCGCACACCGGCACCCTTTCGCCTGAAGGCGTAGAAACCGCCCTCGCGGCCGTCAGGCGCTTTCGAGCGGTCCTGGAGTCCGTAAGGCCCGACGCCGTCTTCGTAGCCGCCACAGCCGCTGTGCGCGACGCCAGCGACGGCGCAGCCTTCGTTAAGCGCGTGCGCGATGAGACCGGCTATAGGATCCGGGTCCTGTCAGGCATGGAAGAGGCCAACTATGCCGCCCTTGGCGTCTTAGCAGGAGCACCCCTTGCCCAAGGCGTTGTTGGCGACCTTGGCGGCTCCAGCCTAGAACTTACGACCGTCGGACAGGGCCGGGTTGGCGAAGGCATAACCTTGCCTCTTGGCCCGCTTGCCCTTGCCGCATCCGGCCCCTTTGATCCGATCAAGGTTCGGGCCGCTGTTGAACGGTGCCTTAATCAGGCCGATGCTGGACGTTTCAAAACCGCCACCTTCCATGCCGTCGGCGGAGCATGGCGCAACCTCGCCCTACTGCAGATGCGGATGTCAGACTATCCGCTGCGCATCGTCCATCAATATGGATTGTCGGCCACAGACGCGCAGGAGGCCGCCCGTTTCATCGCACAGCAGTCAAAGGGATCGCTTGACCGCATCGAGGGCATGTCGCGCAAGCGTTCTGAAACCCTGCCTTATGCCGCCACAGTTTTGGACTGCTTAGTGGATCATCTGGGCATCCAAGAGATTAGTATATCTGCCTTTGGCCTGCGCGAAGGTCTGTTGTTCGAGGCCATGTCCTCAGCCGACCGCGCCCTTGATCCACTTGTCGAAGGTTGTGCAGCGCTCGGCGCACGTCAAGGCGTGGCTGAAGACCTTGGCTTGGCTCTGGAAGACTGGCTATCAGGTGCCTTCGCCACCCTGCCCGCTCTGTTCTCCACCACCCGCGATCAGATTTTACTGACCGCCGCCTGCCGCTTGGCGGATATAGGCGCAAGGCTGCACCCCGACCATCGCGCCGATCTGGTGTTCGAGCAGGTCCTGCGTGCGCCCATTTCGGGCATGGACCATGCCGAGCGCACCTTCTTGGCCCTCACCATCTTTTCGCGTCACGCCCCAACAGGAACCCCGCCCGATCTGGACGTGATCAATCGGCTCTTGAGCGGCGATCAGCAAAGACGGGCGCGGGTTTTGGGGGCAGCCATGAGGTTAGGCTGTGACCTGTCCGGGCGAAGCCCCGCCCTGCTCTGCGCCGCCCAACTGAGCTTTACCCCTAGCGCCGTAGTCCTGACGGCCTCACCGGCCTCAGCAGACCTGTTGCTCGGCGAACAGACCGCCAAGCGCGGCGCGATGGTCGCCCAGATTTTAGGACGCGAGATCGAGATGCGGACGGCTTAAAGGGCGTTCAGCGCGGGTAAGACTGAGACCTTGCCGAACTGTTCACCAAAACAAGCCCCCCACCCCGGTTGTGCCGGCGCTTCCTTCTAAGGGGGAAGATTTGAGGATTTTAGATCTTGCCCCTTAGAAGGAAGTGTCGCGAAGCGACTTAGGGGGTCTTGATTTCCCCTAGGCCTTCGGTCCGCGGCGAACCTCGACGACCCGAACGCGGGTGCCATCCAAGACCAGAGCCAACTCACCGCGTTTGAGCTTCAAAGCATCAGCACCAAACGCGTCATAGCGCCAGCCGGTTAGGGCCGGACTATCGGCATTGTCGTCATTGGCGATCTTTTCGAGGTCCGAAACGGTCGCGATCAGCTTGGACGCCACGCCGGCATCTTCGGCGCGGGCCTTGAGCAGAACCTTCAACAGTTCAACCACAGCACCGGCAGCGGGCGATGGCGGTGTGCCATTACGCTCGATCACAGGCGCATAGCCCTCAGGGGCCGATAGCCCCATCTTGATCGCATCCAGAAGATCAGGACCATAACGCGATCCGGCAAAACCCTTGGGCACCGAGCGCAGGCGGTTCAGGCCGTCGGCATCGGTCGGGGTCTGGGTCGCCAGCTCGTCAATGGCATCATCTTTGAGGATGCGACCTCGAGGCTGGTCGCGATTTTGCGCGGTCCGTTCGCGCCAAGCGGCCACGGCCTTAAAGACTGACATATATTTGGCATTGTGCTTGCGAGGCTTAAGCCGCCGCCAAGCCTTTTCAGGATCGACATCATAGAGGGCTGGATCGATCTGCGCGGCCATCTCCTCGGAGACCCAAGCCAAACGGCCCTGCTTTTCCAGGCGCGACTTCAGATCGGGGAACAGCGTGGCCAAATGGGTCACATCGGCCAGAGCATAGTCGAGCTGCGCGTCGCTCAAGGGGCGGCGGCTCCAGTCGGTAAAGCGGCTCGACTTGTCCAAATCGATTCGCAGCATGTGCCGCACGAGGGCGTCATAGGCGATCTGCTCACCAAACCCGGCTGCCATCCCGGCGATCTGAGTATCGAACAACGGCCTTGGCATGGCACCAAGATTGTTGAAGATCTCAACGTCCTGTCGCGCGGCGTGAAAAACCTTCTCGATTCGCTCATCTCGAAGCAGATCAAGGAAGCAGGACAGGTCCAAACCCTCGGCCAGCGGGTCAATGACCGCTGAATCCTTTGGCCCAGCCGCCTGGATCAGGCATAACTTAGGCCAGTAGGTTGTTTCCCGCATGAACTCGGTGTCGACGGCGATAAATGGCGCGTCAGCGAGAAGCTTGCAGAAGGCTTGCAGTTCGGCGGTGGTGGTTATTGGCGTCATAGGCTAGCTATAGCCCGGCCAAGTGCCCTCCGCACAAGGGCGACGCGATAAATTATGTGTTTTTCCGCTGAAAAGCGGTTCAGGGAATGTTTGAACCATGAGCGAACGGCCCAATGGCCTTACCTACGCCCAAGCTGGGGTAGATATTGATGCTGGTAGCGCCCTTGTCGAGGCCATCAAACCCTTGGCTAAGGCGACTCGCCGCCCGGGTGCGGACGCCGCGCTGGGGGGCTTCGGCGCGCTATTTGACCTCAAGGCGGCGGGCTTTGTTGACCCCCTACTGGTCTCGACCACGGACGGGGTCGGCACCAAGCTGAAAATCGCGATTGAAACGGGCCGTCACGATACGGTCGGTATCGATCTAGTCGGCATGTGCGTTAATGATCTGCTGGCACAAGGCGCCGAGCCCCTGATGTTCCTCGACTACTTTGCCACCGGCAAGCTGGACGTCGTGGCGGCAACCGCCGTGGTCAAGGGCATTGCTGAAGGCTGCAAGCAGGCTGGGGCCGCTCTGGTCGGCGGCGAGACGGCCGAGATGCCCGGCATGTATGCGGGCGGCGACTATGATCTGGCCGGTTTCTCCATTGGCGCGGTCGAGCGCGGCGCGGTGCTGCCGCGCCTGGACGAACAGAATGCCGGCGACCTGCTGATCGGTATCGGCTCGGACGGTCCCCATTCGAACGGTTATTCACTGGTCCGCAGCGTTGTCGAGCGCTCGGGTCTGACGTGGACCGACGAAGCCCCTTTCGCCCCCGGCCAGACACTGGGCGAGGCGTTGATGACCCCAACACGCATCTATGTGAAGAGCGTTCTGCCGCTGATCAAGGCGGGCCTGATCAAGGGCGGCGCCCACATTACCGGCGGTGGCCTGATCGAAAACCCACCCCGCGCCATCGCTGAAGGCCTAGAGCCACAGTTTGACTGGAAGGCTTGGCCCCTGCCCCCGGTCTTCGCTTGGATGCAGGAGGTCGGTGGCCTATCCGATCACGAACTGCGCCGGACCTTTAACTGCGGCGTTGGCTTTATGCTGATCGTCGCGGCGCAAGATGCAGAGCCGGTGTTGGCTGCCCTGCTCAATGCCGGTGAAAACGCCTTTGTCTGCGGGCAGCTGATCAAGCCATGAGCAAGGCGCGTGTCGCTGTCCTGATCTCGGGCCGAGGCTCCAACATGGCCGCTCTTATTGAGGCCGCTAAGGACCCGGTCTATCCGGCTGAGATTGTTCTGGTCCTGTCCAATGTCGCCGATGCGGAAGGGCTTGATTTGGCTGAGGCGGCAGGAATCGAGACCGCCGTCATCGTCCATGGCCCGTTCGGTAAGGACCGAGGGGCCCATGAGCGGATAATCGACGCGCGTCTGCGCCAATCAGACGTCCAGATTGTGGCTTTAGCAGGCTATATGAGGATCCTGACGCCTTATCTGGTCGAGACCTGGACGGGCCGGATGATCAATATCCACCCCAGCCTCCTGCCCGCCTTCCCCGGCCTGCACACCCATCAGCGTGCCCTAGAGGCTGGCGTGGCAAAGCATGGCTGCACGGTGCATCTGGTCACTACAGGCGTAGATGAAGGCCCGATCCTTGGCCAAGCCGAGGTCTATTTGCAGCCGGATGATGATGAGGATCGCTTGGGCGCGCGTGTGCTTGAGCAGGAACACAAGCTCTATGCGCGGTGTTTGGCGGATTTGGTTAGGGATCTGGGGCTTAAGGGCTTTTAACGGCTCAGCTTGAGGCGGCGTTGAAATATTTTGCCCCGTGATTGCGAGGCGCGGTTCGAAGAAAAAGCTAATTATAACAACAACTTATGTCCACATCGGTCTACTGGGTCGCCTGGCTACGCTCGCAATGGCACGGTTTTAGTGGGCAGCAATCAAACCAGACCGTCACCCAACACTCTCCCACAGGCAGAGGGCTAAGTAAAAAAAGCCCTCTGTCCTTTCAGGGGGAGAGGATTGGGTGAGGGGGTAATCCACCCCCTGCCCGTTTAGCCAACAATTTCCAGACCGCTGAAGAACTGTGCGATCTCGAGGGCGGCGTTGTCTTGGCTGTCTGAACCGTGGACGGTATTTTCACCAACCGATTCAGCGAACAGCTTGCGGATGGTGCCTGCGTCGGCATTGGCGGGGTTGGTGGCACCCATAACTTCGCGGTAGCGCGCGACGGCGTTTTCGCCCGCGAGCACTTGAACGACAACGGGACCCGAGGTCATGAATTCCACCAGTTCGCCGAAGAACGGACGCTCGGAATGGACCTCATAGAACTTGCCGGCTTGAGCCGTGGTCATGTGGATGCGCTTTTGGGCGACGATTCGCAGGCCAGCGGCCTCGATCACGGCATTGACGGCGCCGGTCAGGTTGCGGCGGGTCGCGTCAGGCTTGAGGATAGAAAAGGTATGTTCGGTCATGATTTCGCGTCTGCTCACTGAAACGTTGGCTTTGAGAAGGAGGCGGGCTTATAGCCCTGCGCAACAGATCCGCCAACCTTTGGAAATCAATCTGTTCGATTGATTGCAGCGTCCGCGCCCAAAACCGAACCAAAAAGACCGAACGCCTCCATGCTTCAGATTAAAGATCTCAACTACACGGCCTGGGGCCGACGCTTTTTTGACGATGCTACGGTCAGCTTGCCCACAGGGTCCAAGGTCGGTCTGGTCGGTCGTAACGGGGTCGGCAAGTCGACCCTGTTCAAGCTGATACTCGATGAGCTGGAAAATGGCGGCGGCAGCGGCATCACCATGCCGCGCAATGCCCGCGTCGGATCGGTCAGCCAAGAGCACCCTGCCACACCGGTCACCCTGATCGACACGATCCTCGAAGCTGATGTGGATCGTCATAGCCTGTTGCAAGAGCTTGAGACCGCGCCCCCCGAACGTCTGGGCGAGATCTATGGCCGCCTGATCGAGATCGACGCCGATCGCGCGCCCTCGCGTGCCGCCGAAATTCTCTCCGGCCTGGGCTTTTCCACCGCAGACCTGACCCGGACCATGGCCGAGTTCTCTGGTGGTTGGCGCATGCGCGTAGCCCTGGCGGCGGCGCTATTTGCCGAACCTGATCTACTGCTCCTCGATGAGCCGACCAACTATCTCGACCTTGAAGGCGCCCTTTGGCTCGAAGCCCGGTTGAAGAAATATCCCCACACGGCACTGATCATCAGCCACGACCGCGAACTGCTGAACAACTCGGTCGATCACATCCTGCATCTGACCGATCGCAAGCTGGAGATCTATACGGGCGGCTATGACGATTTCGAACGGATGCGGGCCGAAAAGCTGCGGCTCCTTTCGGCCAACCGAGTCAAGCAAGAGGCCGAACGTGCTCACCTCCAAGCCTTTGTAGACCGCTTCCGCGCCAAGGCCTCTAAGGCCGCGCAGGCCCAGTCGCGGATGAAGCGTCTGGCCAAGCTGCAGCCCATCGGGGCCACCATCGAAGAGCGGGTCGCTCCCTTCACCCTGCCCTCACCGCCTCGGCCGCTGGCACCGCCTCTGGTGAGGCTGGACAATGCCTATGTCGGCTATGACGGTAAGGCGATCTTGCGGAATCTCAACCTGCGCATGGATATTGATGACCGGATCGGTCTGCTCGGCGTCAATGGCGCGGGTAAGTCGACCTTTGCCAAGCTGATCGCGGGCGCGCTGGAGATCCAGCAAGGCCATGTCCACCGGGACAAGCGCATGCAGGTCGGCTGGTTCCACCAGCATCAGATCGAGGCCATGGACCCTGACGATACGCCCCTGGAAATCATGCGCCGCGCCATGCCCGATTCCAGCGAAGCCGCCCGCCGGTCCAAGCTGGCTCAATTTGGGCTCGGTTATGACAAGTCAGAAACCACGGTCGAAAACCTCTCCGGCGGCGAGCGGGCGCGTCTGTTGCTGAACATGGTGGCTATGAAAGCCCCCCATATGTTGATCCTCGACGAACCGACCAACCACTTGGATATTGATAGCCGCCGTGCCCTGCTCGACGCCCTCAATGACTATGAAGGCGCCGTGATCCTGATCACCCACGACCGGTCCTTGATGGAGATGGTCGCAGATAGGCTCTGGCTAGCCGCCGACGGC
Organism: Caulobacteraceae bacterium; assembly: GCA_040399645.1. Classification (GTDB taxonomy): domain Bacteria; phylum Pseudomonadota; class Alphaproteobacteria; order Caulobacterales; family Caulobacteraceae; genus CAISGS01. Next base: position 166,342 of record JBBARR010000002.1, read on the forward strand.
TCTGTGAAGCCCTTTGACGGCGATATGGACGATTATGCCAAGTTCGTCCTCGACCGCGCCCGTGTGGCCGCCAGAGCGCCAACGCAGATCAAGGATGAGCCGACCCAGACCAAGTCCGCGGCACCAACAGCACCCGCACCGCCGCCGGCCAACCGCGACGCCCAAGGCTTGGTCGCGCCCTTGAAGCGTAAGATGGAATCGGCCGAGGCCACTTTGGCCCGCTGCACCAAGTCGCTTGAGACCCTCGATGGCCAACTGTGCGACCCGGCCCTGTCGGCGAAACATGCGGACCTGACCCGCCAGCGCATCAAGGCGCAAGAAATGCTCGACATTGCCGAAGCCCGTTGGATGGAAGCGGCGGAAAACTATGAAAAGGCAAAGGTCGCTGCTGGGCTTTAGGGGGATGGATCCACCCCACTACCCGTTCACTCTCACGCTTTGCGCCGCATACCCCGCGAAGGCCGCAATCCAGTGGGTCGATCAAGCCCTATAAAAGGGTCTAGGCCCGCACCTGCGCGGGGAGTAGGGCATATAAAAGCCGGAGCTGGAGGCTTTCAGCCGCCCCTAAAGCGCGCCCGCGTCCCTTAACCGCTCCAATAACCGCTCCCGAGGCGCAGGCAGCGGGCGGTTCATGGCCGCGAAGACGAACTGGTCAAGGAAGTGCCCCGTCAGGGCCATGCCCGCGCCAATGTCGCCGGGATTTAGCCCACCTTGAGCAGACAGCATGAAGGGCGGGAGGATCAGCATCTTGTCGTGATAGGGCTCGCCGGCAGCGCGGCTTACCGCCCGACCTGTGCGCGGACTAACATAGACCAGATCATCGACGGAGCCCGTGGCCGCGCAGCGCGACAGGTCCAGACCAAAGCCAAGGTCCTGCAGCAACCCCGCCTCAAACCGCACATAGACCGCAGGCCAAACCTCGGTCAGGGGCAGACAGCCGATCAAGGCTTCAAAGGCAAGGAAGGCCCCCGGATGGGCCTGACGTTCGGGCAAGGCCCCTGCGATCACAGCCGCCGCTGAGGATAGACCCGCCAAGGCTAGGGGATCATCAAACAGGGCCGATGGCCCCTCCCCGATCGGCTCAAGCGTGGCCGAACCCAGTTGATCGGGCACTCTGGAGCGATAGTTGACGACCACCCGTGCACCGGCTTGCAAAAAGGGCTTCATCCGCCGTGAGGCCGCACCCGCCACATGGGCCGCATGACGGCCATGGGTCTCGGTCAGCAAATCGACTATCGCGCCGCTCTCACCGTGAGCGCGGGCGGACAGGACGTAGGCGTCGTCTTCCCATTCGGTCATGGACGAACCTTTGAAGGGCGGAGTCTATTCCGGAGCGCGGATATAGGGCTCGACCGGACCTTGTAACTTAATGGTCATGGGATTGCCCTTACGGTCGACCGTGCTACCCACGCTCAAGCGAACCCAGCCTTCGCTAACGCAATATTCTTCAACATTGGTCTTATCGACGCCCTTGAACAGAATGCCGATGCCCTGCTGGAGCAGGTCCGCATTGTAGTAGGGACTCTTTGGATTAACGCTCAGGCGGTCAGGTAGGGTGTCAGACATAGGAGGCTCTCTTGGTCGGCAATAGGGGGATAGAAAGGATCAAACGTCGAAATCGAGGCCGAGATCGGCATAGAAGGCACGCTCTTCTTGCCAATTTTCGCGGACCTTAACGTGCAAAAACAGGTGAACCGGACGATCGAGAATTTCGATCAGGTCCTTGCGCGAGTTTTCACCAATCCATTTCAGGGTTTGACCACCCTTGCCAAGGATGATGGCACGCTGGCCTTCACGCTCGATATAGATTGTCTGTTCGATCCGCACGGCCCCGGCCTTAGCCTCCTTGAAGGAGGTGGTCTCGACGGTCGCGGCATAGGGCAGTTCTTCATGGACGCGCAGATAGACCTTCTCACGCGTGATCTCGGCGGCCAAGAGGCGCACGGGCAGATCAGCGGTCTGGTCTTCCGGATAGAGCCAAGGCCCCTGGGGCATCAGGCTCGACAAATGGTGCTTCAAATCATCAACGCCTGAACCATTATGGGCTGAGATCATGAAGACCTCGGTATAGACGCCCTCTTCGAACAGATCAGTGGTCAGGGCTAGCAAGGCGTCGCGTTTGACCAGATCGATCTTGTTCATGGCCAAGATCGCCTTGCGGCCACTGGACTTCAAGGCCGCGCGAATGGTGGCCGTATCGTCGGCGCAGCGCTTTTCAGCCGCCTTAGCGGTGCCATCCTTGACCGCGATTTCAGCGTGGGCGTCGACTAGATGCACGACGGTGTCGGCATCTTCAGCCCCGTTCCAAGCCGAGCGCACCATAGCGCGGTCCAAGCGGCGGCGCGGCGTAAAAATACCGGGCGTATCAACCAGAACGATCTGAGCCTGTCCATCCATACAAACGCCGCGAACGGGAAAGCGTGTGGTCTGGACCTTTTGGGTGACGATGGAGACCTTCGAGCCGACCAAACGATTGACCAGTGTCGACTTGCCCGCATTGGGCGATCCGATTATGGCGACGAAACCGGCTCTGGTGGGCACGGCAGTTGAGGTGTTCATTGCAAACCTTCCCGGCTCAGCAACAGGCTGGCCGCGGCCTTTTCGGCCTCTTGACGTGAACGGCCGTCCGCTTTTGCAGGTTCAAGGCCGTCAACCTGTACCTCTACCGTAAAAACCGGCTGATGGTCAGGCCCTGATCGTGCGATGACACCATAGGTGGGGATGGGCTTTCGCTTGGAGGCCGCCCACTCCTGCAGAAACGACTTGGGATTGCCCATGGCCGCGCTGCCGATGGCTGAATGGCTGAGCGTCTCGATCTCATCGGCCCAATAGCGCAGATAGACCTCACGCGCGACCTCAGGCCCACCATCGACATAGAGGGCCGCAAGCACCGCCTCGCAGGCATCGGCCAAGATGGTGTCATGCTCGCGCCCACCGCGCTTGGTCTCGCCGCCTGCCAGCCGAAGGGCCGGACCAAGGCCCATGCGCCGCGCGGCACGAGCACAGGCCTCGCGATTGACCAACATATTGTAACGCTGAGAGAGGTCCCCTTCTCGCGCCGTTGGAAACTGGGTCATAAGCACTTCAGCCGTAAAGAGACCTAAGACGCGGTCGCCCAGAAACTCCAGACGCTCATTGTTGAGCACCTTGCGCTGACCCTCGCCGACGCTGGCATGGGTCAGCGCCTGCTCCAACAGGTCTAGCGAAGCGAAACTGTGGCCGAGCCGAACTTCAAGCGCGGTGACTTCCGCCGCCCTAGCGTTCATCTATTTCAGCACATGGCCAAAGCGGCTCAGGCGCGCTTCGGTGAACCAGGTCCAGGGTTTGAACAGTGACACGCCCCGGTTCCAAGACAGCAGAATGATCCGCGCCCGACCGACCAAATTTTCTGCCGGAACAAAACCCACGCCGATCTCTTCGGGGAAACGGCTGTCGAGCGAGTTATCGCGATTGTCGCCCATCATGAAATATTGGCCCTGAGGCACGACATAGACGCCGGTATTTTCCGCATCGCTCTCGGTTCCGAAACTGTAGGTCGCATAGTTCCGGCCTTCTGGATTGGTTTCCTTAAAGCGTTCAGCAGGTTGACCAAAGCCGCCGCCCATATCGAGCACAACCTTGCCATCACCGACGCGCGGCAGGGGCTTATCGTTGATGTAGATCACGCTCTGCTTGACCTGGACCCGGTCACCGGGCAGCCCGATCAGCCGTTTGATATAGTCGGTATGGCCATCACGCGGCAGCTTGAACACGACAATGTCGCCCCGCTTGGGCGGCGTGGCCAATATCCGGCCCGAAAACAGCGGCGGGCTCATCGGGATCGAGTGGTGGCTGTAGCCATAGCTAAATTTGGAGACGATGATGTAGTCGCCTTCCAGCAGGTTCGGCTCCATCGAGGCTGATGGAATTGTGAAAGGCTGGAACAGGAAAATCCTCAAAACCAAGGCGATGAGCAGGGCATAGACGACAGTCTTGACGATCTCGACCAACTCGTTGGCAGGGGTAGAGGGCTGTACCAATTGCGACTGATCAACAGAACTCATGATCTTGGGTCTCTCATCGAACCAATGGACACTGGGCCGCTGGGCGACCCTTTGAGGGGTTTATACACCAGCATCGGAGGCGCCGCCCATTAATTTGCTGTCATCGGGCAGGGCTTCAATAATCACAAAGGCTTGGGCGTAAGGGTGATCGTCGGTCATGGTTAGGTGCACCACACCGTTCATACCCGGCGCCAGCATCTTAGCCAAACGGGCTGCTGCACCCCCGGTGAGGATCAGGGTTGGCTGACCGCTGCCCAGATTGGCAACCCCCATATCGCGCCAGAACACCCCTTGGCGAAAACCGGTTCCCAAAGCCTTAGAACAGGCCTCCTTGGCGGCAAACCGCTTGGCATAGCTGGCGGCACGGTCAGGCTTACGTTCAGAGCGTGCGCGCTCTGTTTCCGTGAAAATGCGACGGGTGAAGCGATCACCAAATCGGTCGAGCGAGCCCTGAATGCGGCGGATGTCGCAGAGGTCAGAGCCAAGCCCGATAATCACGAGATCGCCCTCGCCGCCTGCATAAGGCTGCGCATCTTGGACATGGCTTCCCCCAGACCGATGAAAATCGCCTCACCGATGAGGAAGTGACCGATATTTAGTTCAACCACCTGCGGGATCGAGGCAAGAGCGGTGACGGTCTCATAGTCGATGCCATGGCCCGCATGGATCTCTAAACCTAGATCAGCAGCCAAGTCGGCACCGTCGCGCAGGGTCTGCAACAGGGCCTCGGCCTGATCGGTTTGGCCCTCGCGCAGGGCATCACAAAAGGCTCCCGTATGAAGCTCAACCACCTGAGCACCCATCGCGGCTGCCGTGGTGATCTGGTCGGGCGCGGCCTCGATAAAGAGGGACACGCGAATGCCCGCCTCCCGCAAGACCTTAACCACAGGGGCGATGGTGTTGCGCCCCCGAACCACGTCGAGCCCGCCCTCGGTCGTGCGCTCTTCACGCTTTTCGGGCACGAGGCAGGCGCCATGGGGGCTATAGCGCAAGGCGAAATCGCGCATCTCGTCCGTGACGGCCATCTCAAAGTTCAGCGGGCGGCCTAGGTCCCGACAAAGGGCCGACAGGGCCTCAATATCCGCATCGGAAATATGCCGACGATCTTCGCGCAGATGGGCGGTAATACCGTCCGCGCCGCAGTCGATGGCTAGCCTTGCGGCGCGTAATGGATCAGGGTTGAGGCCTCCGCGCGCATTTCTCACCGTGGCCACATGATCGATATTGACGCCAAGGCGAAGCGGCAGGCTCACTTGGAAAGCCTGCGGCTGCCTGGATCGGTCGTCGGGATGGCGGCCAGCGCTGGCGGCAAGGCATTAGCGCGATAGGCCGGAACATCCAAGGTCGCCAAGGCGACCAAGGGCACGCCGACATCGGCGCGGCCACCGGAGCGGTCAACGATACAGGCCGCCGCAACAACCTCTGCGCCCGCCTCTTGGATCGCGGCAATACATTCGCGAGACGACAGACCGGTCGTAACAATATCCTCGACCATGACCACCTTTTGACCCGGCTCGACGCTGAAGCCTCGGCGCAGTTTGAAGGCACCACCCTCGCGCTCGACGTACATGGACGGTACGCCCAGATGACGGGCGGTTTCGTAGCCCGGGATGATTGCGCCAACGGCTGGCGAGATGGCCACATCGACCGGTCCGACAGCCGCTAAAATCTTGGCTGCGAGAGCCTTACAGAGCCGCTCCGTTCGCGACGCGTCCATGAAGACGAGGTTTTTCTGAAGGAAGACGGGGCTGTGCAGGCCAGAGGACAGCACGAAATGGCCCTCTTTCAGCGCACCCGCGGCGCGGAACTCTTCAAGTACGTCTTCGGTTGTCATGACTTTTTCTCACAGAAAGGTTGGGCCGTTCTTGCGCTGGATTCATCGGCACACGCAAGCCCTGCCCGCGCAGAAGGATCAATCCTGTGCCCGGTCGACAACATCAACTTCAGGACAGGCCCTTAGACCTGCAGCGACATGGGTTAGGTGACGTGCGTCGCGGACATCCAGGTCGAAATCCACATCGAAATAGCCAGACTGACGGTGATGCATGCGCAGGTTCATGATGTTGCCACCGGCCTCGCCAATGATGGTGCAGGCCTTGCCCAGCACGCCCGGCGCGTTCTTGATCGTGGCGCGAAGGCGGGCGTGAGAAATAGTGTTGCGCTCGGCCTCCGGCGTCCACTGAAGGTCGCGCCACAGGTCTTCCTTATCTTCGAAGGCGGCCAGACGCGCGCAGTCGATGGTGTGGACCGTCAAGACCTCCGTCGCAGGATCGACAATGCCGACAATCCGATCACCCGGAACCGGGCTACAGCAGGAGGCGAAGGTCAGCTCTGTGCCCGAATGGACGCCGCCGCCGCGCACATAGAGCCGCGCACCCTTGCCGCTCTCAATCGGGCGGCGGGCTGTCGCCGCCTCGCGCTCAACAGCCTTCAGGCCGGGAAAGACCGCATCGAGCACCTGGCTTGGGGTAATTCGTCCGCGGCCCACAGCTTCGAAAAGCTCGTCCGGCGTCGCCAATGCGAACCGATCCAGCGCCTCGCGCAGGGTCACATCAGCGCGCGAGCGCCCTGCTCGTTCAAAGGTCTGATCAATCGAGGCTCGACCCAGGCGCAGGAACTCGTCCTTTTCAGTCTGGCGAATATGGCGACGAATGGCGGAGCGAGCCCGGCCCGTGACCGTCAAGGAGCGCCAATCGACCGGCACAACCGGCTTAGCCCCGCGAATGACCTCAATCACATCACCATTGGCTAAGGCCGTCCGCAGCGGGCGAAGCTCGCCATTGATCTTCACGCCCAAGGTGGTGTCGCCCACATCCGTATGGACCGCATAGGCGAAGTCGAGCGGCATGGCCCCGCGTGGCAGGCTGATCAAACGGCCCTTGGGCGTAAAGACAAAGACCTGATCGAGGAACATTTCCAGCTTAGCATGCTCAACCAGCTCATCCACATCGCCGCCATGTTCCAGCAGTTGGACCAGATTGCGCAGATTGACCAAGGGATCGCGCCCACCAGCCGCCTCGGCGGCCTCGGCATCAAAGCCGTAGGAAGTGTCCTTATAGCGCCAGTGGGCCGCGACACCCTCTTCAGCGATCCGATCCATCGATTCTGTGCGGATCTGCATCTCGATACGCATGCCCTTTGGTCCGACCACGGTGGTGTGCAAAGAGCGGTAATTGTTGCGCTTCGGTGTCGAGATAAAGTCCTTGAACCGTTCAGGCACAGAGGCCCAGGCCCGATGGATGATGCCGAGCGCCCGGTAGCAGTCATCCTCGTCATCAACAATGACCCGGAAGGCATATATGTCCGACAGCTGCGAAAAGCCGATCGATTTGCGCTGCAGCTTGCGCCAGATCGAGAACGGGTTCTTTTCACGGCCAAAAACGCGGGCGGGAATCCGCGCATTTTTAAGCTGCTCGGCAATGTCTTTGCTGACCACTGCCACAGCCGGTCCTTGGGTCTTACGCAAGGTTTCCAGACGCCGGACAATCGCATCGCGGGCCACCGCGTTTAGATGTTCAAACGCCAGTTCTTCGAGTTCGGTGCAAAACCGGTGACACCCGATTGAGCGGGCCAAGGGCGCGTAGATGTCGAGGGTCTCGCGCGCGATACGCTCACGCTTCTCTGGCTTGGCGATATATCCGAGGGTGCGCATATTGTGCAGGCGATCGGCCAACTTGACCATCAAGACCCGCACATCCTTCGAAATGGCGAGGATAAACTTGCGAAGATTTTCAGCCTGACGCGTGTGTTCTGAGTCCAGCTCCAAGCGTGACAGCTTGGTCACCCCCTCAACCAGCTCCGCAATCTCTTCACCGAACAGGGTGGAAATGTCTTCGCGTGTGGCCTGCGTATCCTCGATCACATCATGCAGCATAGCCGTGATGATGGTGGCCGTATCGAGCCGATAGTCGGTCAAGATACCCGCCACCTCGATGGGATGAGCGAAATAGGGATCGCCTGAGGCTCTGGTCTGTGAGCCGTGCATGCGCATAGCATAGACATAGGCGCGGTTCAGCAGGGCCTCATCGGCCGTAGGATCATAACCTTTGACCCGATCAATGAGCTCATATTGCCGAAGTACTTTGGGCCGTGCCTTGGCAGGAACGGCCGAACTGTTGGATATATCGATATGGGTTTCAGGCAAGCCTGACGATCCAGCGACCGCAGTCGCCTCCGCAGAAAGCGTATCTGTGCCGAGTGGGCTCAGTACCGCTCCTCCTGCCCGCCATCACGGTCGCTCTGCAGAGCGCGAACCAGTTCCTGCTCGCTCATATGCATGTGCTGAGGATCGGCCAGCAGGGCGAGGGTTTCGGCCTCTTCCTCAGCTTCCGAACGCTCATCAACCCGCTGAAGGGTCGTGATCAGGGTTTCACGAAGGCCATCCGCATCGATCACATCGTCCGCAATCTCGCGCAGGGCGACGACGGGGTTCTTATCATTGTCGCGGTCGACCAAGATCGGAGCGCCGGCCGAAACGGCACGGGCACGATGAGCCGCCAACAGCACGAGGCTGAAACGGTTGGGAACCTTTTCGACGCAGTCTTCAACAGTGACGCGGGCCATGACATCCTCGGAACAGAACTAGAGCTAATTAAACTACAGCCTGTTGGCTCATGTTGCAACGCAGAACAAGCCCTGCGTCAAAGTGGATGGGCATCTAACCCCACCGTCGCGGCTTCAAAAAGCGCTAGGGCCGTCTTGCCTAATACAGGATGCACCCAAGCGGGTGCCACCTGAGACAATGGCCCCATCACAAACCGGCGCTCTGCCGCCCTTGGATGGGGAACGATCAGGTCGGGTTCCTCGATAACCTCGTCCCCATAGGCGATCAGGTCGAGATCGAGTGTGCGAGGCGCATTGGGAACCGACCTTTCCCGGCCAAAGCACTGTTCAATGTCTAACAGAGTACACATTAGCTCTGCCGCTGACATATGCGTCTCTATCGCGAAAACGGCATTGAGATATTCCGGCTGGGACGGGTCCGGCCAAGCCTTAGAGCGCCAAAGATCAGACTGGGCTGTAACTTTCAAATTACGGTCGAAAAAAGTTTTTGAGATCAGGGCTGGCAGATCTCTTGACGAGTTAGCCAGTCGTCCCAAATTAGTTCCGAGGCCTATGAACGCTATCGTAATCAGATACATAGTAAAATTTTATCGCCTTTGGATTTTGAAGATGACCTTTTATCCGACCGACAAGATCGCCCTATTTATCGATGGAGCCAACCTCTACTCCGCCGCCAAGGGTTTGAACTTCGATATCGACTACAAGAAGCTTTTGGACGAGTTCCGCAAGCGTGGCGTGCTCATTCGGGCCTATTACTACACCACTCTGGTCGAAGATCAGGACTATTCGCCGATCCGCCCCCTTGTCGATTGGCTCGACTATAATGGCTTTACTGTGGTCACCAAGACAGCGCGCGAATTTACCGACGCCAATGGCCGCAAGCGGTTCCGAGGCGATATGGACATTGAAATAGCCGTCGACATGATGGAAATGACCGCCCGCGCGGACCATCTGGTTCTGTTCTCAGGCGATGGAGACTTCCGCCGTCTAATTGAATCTGTTCAACAAAAGGGTGTTCGGGTGACGGTGGTATCGACTGTTAAATCGCAGCCGTCGATGGCCTCAGACGATCTTCGTCGTCAGGCCGACTCTTTCGTCGACCTGGCGGACCTGTCCAACATCATTGGTCGCCCCCGTCAGTCTCCCCTGCCCCGCTTCTTGCAAGATGACGTCTCGTTGGCCGAGCGTGAAGCCGAAGACGAACTCTAGGCCAATGGACCTGAAAAGGGCCGAACCTGCGCGGACATGTCTTCTTTGTCCGCGTCTGGTCGACTATCGCGCGGCCAATGCGGTCGCCAATCCCGATTGGTTCAATGGTCCAGCGCCATCCTTTGGCGATCCAAACGCGCGACTTTTGATCGTTGGGCTAGCGCCAGGCCGTACCGGCGCCAACCGGACAGGTCGGCCCTTCACAGGCGATGCGGCTGGGCGGTTGCTCTATGACACCCTACTTAAAACCGGCTTTGCCAGGGGTACCTATGAAGAGCGGCCGGACGATAGTCTGGCCTTAACCGGTTGTATGGTGACCAATGCCGTACGTTGCGCGCCGCCTGGAAACAAGCCGTTGCCCGAGGAAGAGATCGCCTGCCGCCCGTTTTTGACCGCGCGGATGCAGGCCCTGCCGCAGCTTCGCGCCATCGTAACACTCGGAGATGTTGCGCGAAGAAACGTTCTGAAAGCACTGAATTTAAAAGCTAATACGGTCGATTCAGGGCACGGGGTTATTGCCGATGCTGGGCCATACCGCCTGTTCAACTCCTACCACTGCTCACGCCTGAACACGAACACAGGGCGACTGACACCGCAGATGTTTGAAGAGATATTCCTGAGCGTGAAGCGGTATCTAGAGGCCTAGCCTCGGTCGCGCATGATCCGACCCTGCTCGCGCTTCCAGTCGCGGTCGGCCTCGGTTGCCCGCTTGTCGTGCAGCTTCTTACCCTTGGCCAGATAAAGTTCCAGCTTCACCCGGCCCTTTTCATCGAAATAAAGCTTGGTCGGGATCAGGGTCTGGCCCTCGCGGCCAATCGCGCCAAAGAACCGGTCGATCTGGCGGCGATGGAGCAATAGCTTGCGCGGGCGGCGTGGCTCGTGATTGAACCGGTTCGCAGGGCCATATTCGGGGATATAGGCGTTGATCAGCACGATCTCGCGCCCTTCGGTGGCGGCGTAGGACTCAGCAATATTGGCCCGCCCTTCGCGCAGGGCCTTGACCTCGGTTCCGGTTAGCACCATCCCCGCCTCGAAACTGTCTTCGAGGAAATAGTCGAACTTGGCGCGCCGGTTCTCGGCGATCAGCTTATGCAGGGCCATGATCAGATCAGCCCGGCTTCGCGCATGGCGTCTAGGATGGCGGGCTTCACGTCGTCATTGCAGGGCGAGATCGGCAAACGCACATCGGCCTCACATAGGCCCAAATGCGCAAGGGCGAACTTGGTCGGCGATGGCGACGCATCAAGGAACAGCGCCTTGTGCAGATGCACCAAGCGGTCCTGCTGATAGAGAGCCTTTGCCCAATCCCCAGCGGCCAAGGCATCAAACAGGCTTGAAACCTGTCCTGGCGCGACGTTGGATGTCACCGAAATACAGCCATGTCCGCCATGGGCGACATAGCCCAGAGCCGTTGGATCATCGCCCGACAGCATGACAAAATCCTCACCGCACATTAGCCGCATCAGGCTGGCGCGGGTCAGGTCTCCCGTAGCGTCCTTGATGCCAATGATATTGGGCAGGACAGAAAGGCGAGCGAGGGTCTCATTGTGGATATCGACGCTGGTTCGGCTGGGGACGTTATAGACCAGCACCGGCAACTGAACAGCATTGTTGATTGCCTCATAGTGCCGAAACAGACCCTCTTGGCTGGGTCGATTATAATAGGGCGTCACGACCAGAGCCGCATCGGCCCCTTCGGACTTGGCAAAGCCTACCAGCTCGATCGCCTCGGCGGTGGAGTTGGAGCCGCAGCCAGCAATCACCGGCACCCGGCCAGCGACCGTCTTTAAACAGAGAGAAACCACGCGGCGGTGCTCGTCATGGCTCAGGGTCGCGGTCTCACCCGTTGTTCCAACAGGAACAACCCCATGTATCCCCTCAGCGATTTGGCGCTCGACCAAGGCGACAAAGGCCTCCTCATCAAACGCGCCATTCTTGAAGGGCGTGACAAGGGCTGTAATGGCGCCGTGGAACAGAGGGTGGGTCATTTTGCGCAAGAAGCCGTAAAACGCCGCGACAGAGGTTGCGGCAAGAGGGATTAAACCGGACACTATGGCGGCAGGGGGTGCCCTAGCAACCATCGCCTCGCATCTGCTGATTTAAAGAAGGTTTTTATAGCGTGATTATTGGTCGTCCCTTAGCTGCCGTAGCTGGACTTGTCCTGCTTTATGGCGTCGCTGATGCCCAACCAAGCGCTATTGTGGCGCAAACCGCGCTCGAACTGTCTTCGAATGGCCCCAAAACTGTCAGCGGACTGACAGCGCGGATTCTCACAGCAAACGATGCCGTCTTGCTCAAATCAGCGCTCGATGCGGCGAATCGGGCCGATGACGCGACGATCCGGCGGGCTATGGCAGGCCTCAGCGACCCCGTTGCGCAAAAGATTGCGCTCTGGACCCTCACCGACAGCCTTTCAGACCGGATGAGCTTTGACGAGTTAAACCGCGCCCGCAAAGACCTCGCCGACTGGCCAAGGGCTAGCCGCAGACAAGGCGCCGCCGAACATAAGATCGAGACCAGCGGCCTTACCGCTCAAGCCATTGTCGATTGGTTCAAGGCCACGCCACCCCAGACCTCGGCGGGTGTCATGGCTCTGGCTTCGGCCTGGCGTGATCTGGGCCGAACCGATCATGCAACATCCTTGATCCGCGCCCACTGGCGAGATCAGCTGTTCGATGCCCAGACCCAGCGCACCATGCTAACCCGGTTTGGCGACCTCCTGACCCCCGACGATCACGCCAAGCGCGCCGATATGCTGCTCTTTGGTCCACCCGGTCAGGCCAGTCGCGACCTCTTACCTCTGTTGGACGAGCCGCGTCGGCAGTTGGCTGAAGCACGCCTTGCCCTGCGCAGCGGGTCCAACCTCGGTAAGGTTCTAGAGACCTTGCCCGAAGATCTCCGCTACGATCCATCTTTGAACATGGAGAAGGTCTCCTATCTGCGCCAAAATGGCCGCGAGGCCGAGACCCTAACCCTAGCCAACGCCCTGCCGCCTTCGCCTTCCTATGCAGAAGCCTCCGATCGAATGTGGCGCGAGCGTCGCTTGATCTTCAATCTGGCCGTTCGCGCCGGTAACTATGAAAGTGCCTATAAGGCGGTCACCGGCCACGGCATGACCTCTGGCACCAACTATGTCGAAGCCGAATTCAGTGCTGGGTGGCTCGCGCTCACCAAGATGAAGATGCCCGCCCGCGCCGATGAGCATTTTGCCCATATTCAGGCCTCTGGGTCTTCGCCCATCACCCTGTCTCGCGCCTTCTATTGGCGGGGCCGCGCCGCCGAGGCCTTGGGTGATCCCGTCGCCGCCGCGACCTTCTATGGCGACGGGGCCCAATATATCACCACCTTCTACGGTCAGTTAGCGGCTGAGAAGGCGGGTCTTCGCCAGATCGAATTGCCACGCGAACAGATACCGACCCTTTCCGACCGTGCTCGGTTTGACAGCCGCGATGTGGTCAAGGCCACCAAAATTCTCATCGAACTGGACCGCCAGAGCCTGTTTAGAACCTTCATCCTGACCTTGGACGATACCCTGCAAACGGTCGAAGATTGTGCCTTGCTGGTCGATTTGGCCGCCACCCATGGCGAGCAGGAACTGGCCATGAGGGTCGTCCGCGCCGTGGCCCAGCGAGGCTTTATCCTTCCTGAGCGCGGCTATCCGGTCCGCGAAACGCCCACTGTTCTTGAAGGCCCGGAAGCGGCGGCGATCTTTGGCATCACCCGTCAGGAAAGCGGCTTTGATCCACACGTTGCCTCCGGCGTCGGGGCCAGAGGCATGATGCAGATCATGCCTGCCACAGCCCGCAGCGTCGCCAAGCGGATTGGCGTGGCCTATGACCCTAACCGTCTCAATGACCCTGACTATAATATGCGCCTCGGCTCGGCCTATCTGGGCCATATGATTAATGGCTTTAGCGGCTCTTACGTCTTGGCAGCAGCGGCCTATAATGCCGGCCCCGGTCGTCCAGCGGCTTGGGTCGGGTTCTGTGGTGATCCGCGCAATACTAAGGTCGACCCCCTCGATTTCATCGAATGCATCCCCTTCTCAGAGACCCGTAACTACGTCATGCGGGTGATGGAAAATGTGCAGGTCTATCGGGCCCGTTTGGGCGGCGGCTCTGCTCCACTCACCTTGTCGGACGATTTGCGGCGCGGCATCTACACGCCTAAGCCTACGGTGCTGATCCAAACAGCGTCCAACGCGGACGCCCTCGCTAATGGCGCAAGTTCCGGTACATCGACCCTGTCTCAGCCTTAAGCTGTTTCAAGCCCCATCAGGCTAGCGCCTGAGCAAAGACCCGCGGATCAACGTTTCCGCCTGAGGCGATGATCAGAGCTGATCTGCCCGCCAAATCCAGCTTACCAGACAGAAGGGCTGCCAGGGCCACCACACCACCGGGCTCGACCACCAGTTTCAGGTGACGAAAGGCAAAGGCCATGGCGCTCAAGACCTCATCATCGCTCACCGCCAAAGCCCCGCTCAGACGAGGTCCATTGATCGCAAAGGTCAGGTCGCCCGGCCGTGGAGCCATCAGGGCGTCACAGAGGGTTGCGCGATCAGGCGCGCGCGTGATTGGCTCACCGGCCGCCAGACTGTCCGCATGGTCGGTAAAGCCCTCAGGCTCGACCACATAGAGCGCGGTCTTGGGTGACAGGGCCTCGAAGGCCAAACCAATGCCGCCGAGCAGGCCACCGCCGGAAGCGGGGCAGAGCAGCAGGTCCGCCGTTTGACCCATGGCGTGAAGTTGCTTCGCCGCTTCCAGACCGACCGTGCCCTGCCCAGCCATGACGTGGAAATCATCGAAGGCTGGCACGACCACCGCACCGCGATCTTGAGCGATCTGAGCGGCTATGGCCTCGCGGCTCTGGGTGAACCGGTCATAGAAGACCACCTCTGCGCCATAGCTAATCGTAGCCTCCCTTTTGACCGCGGGCGCGTCCGAGGGCATGACGATCAGGGCGGGCATGCCCAATTCACGCGCGGCATCGGCAACGCCTTGGGCGTGGTTGCCAGACGAGAACGCCACAACGCCCCGCCTGCGCTGATCAGCGTCAAGGCGGCAGAGGCGATTATAGGCCCCACGAAATTTGAACGAGCCCGTCCGTTGAAGAACCTCGGCCTTGACCGAGACTGTGCCGCCGCAGGCCTCATTCAAGGCCGCGCAGGAGACTATGGGTGTGATCACGGCGTTGCCGGCTAGTCGACGTGCGGCATCCTCGACGTCTGAGAATGTGGGAAGGATCAAATTCGGAGCCACTGCGATCTTTGGCGCGCTAGTCGATCACGAGACCGTTGAGTAAACCATCCAACATCGTCGAACGAAGCTCCGCCATCGACTCCCAGTTGAAGGTCGGGCTCGAATGGACCAGAGTCACTAGGCCATGACAGCCTGCCCACAGGGTTTGTGCCGCGACATCGACCGTACCGGTCCGCAGACGTCCGCAGGCCGCGATCTCCGCAACGACACTGCGAAACTGCGCATAGGATTGGGCCCCAAGATCCACAGAGGTCTGCGCCCGCTCTTGGGTCACCTCCGCAGGCTTGGCACAGAAGATCAGTTGGTAAGCGTTGGCGTTCTCTATGGCAAAATCCATATAGGCATCGAGTATGCCCCGAACACGAATGACGGGGTCGCCTGGCAATTGCGCAATCTGGGTGTTGGTATCCAACATATTCGCGATGGCGTCAGAGGTAATCTCAAGGAGAATTTCTGCCTTGTCTTTGAAGTGCATATAGAGCGCCGTCGACGAGACACCGACCTCATCGGCGATCCGCCTGATCGTGGACCCATCATAGCCCTCAGCCACAAAAATACGTTCAGCTGCCGCCAGAATTTCTGCACGGCGCAGATGACCATCGCCCTTGGGTTTGCGGGCTGATTTATTGGACTTGGTAACAATCACGGTCACGAAAATTCCTAGATTTCCCTAAGGGCACACTAACGGCGTTTGTCACAAAACTGCAAGAGACCTGATGAGAAACACAAATCTTGTTTAGGTTGTAATACTGTAGATAATTCTTTCAACGCGTGTTCAATTTAAAATTGTGCGTCAATCGTTGATCATTCACCAGACAATGTGTGGTCAAGCAGAGGGTGCGAAACCTCAAGGCGCTGAAATATCCACAAAAGGCCCCCGGCTTCATCTTTGTCATAGGGGCCAACGACATCCCGACGCCGCAGGGCCCTCAAGATCAATGCTGATCCTTTCGACTTGGGACACGCCCACCGCGCAGTTCAGCGTCTGGCTTGCGCAACGCTTGCCCTGGCTCAACGGCTATATGCAGAGCCTAATCGTCTGGACCAAAAGCTGCAGTCGTCTAACCCTCCCCAATCAAGCATCCCTTTGGCTCACCCTTAGGGTTTGCGTCCTATCGGCCCTCATCCATGGACCGATTGCCCTTCTGGAGTTTATCCAGTCTATCCTTGCCATCTGTGGCTAGGGACCGTTCATTTCATCGAGGGGCCTCGTCCTGATAGCCACCGGTTGGACCTCAACTGCCCTGCCGATGTCGGTCGGTGCCACGCGAACGAAGATCGATTTACAGGCCAAAGATCTGGCCTTCGCGGTCGTCTATTGGCCCCTTGCGACCCTCGCGGCAGCCCGCGCCTTCTATCAGTTTCTGATTAAGTCCTATTACTGGGACAAGACCCCACACAAACCAGAACCTTTACGAACCGCCCCCTGAACGCGTATCCAACGGCATGAACGCTTCATCGCCCAAGGCCGCCCCGGCCATCGCCACCACGCCTCTGGTCATGCGCACCAACGCTTGGAAGGACTATGCCCTGCTCGACAGCGGCAACGGTCGCAAGCTGGAACGCTATGGCCACTACCGGGTCGTGCGGCCAGAGCCCCAGTGTCTATGGTCACCAAGACTATCTGAGGCCGTCTGGGCCAAGGCCGACGCCGTGTTCGATCCCACCGATGAGGATGAGGCCGGTCGCTGGCGCTTTTCTGGCCCGACGGTCGAAACCTGGCCACTCAGCTGGGGCGATGTGAAGTTCCACGGTCGCTTTACCGCCTTTCGTCACCTCGCCTTCTTCCCAGAACAGGCCGCTAACTGGGCCTATCTCGATGACCGGGTGCGCGCCCGCGTCGCCAAGAGTGGCGAGCCTCCCAAGATCTTGAACCTTTTTGGCTATACCGGCGTTGCCAGTCTGGTCTGCGCCGCCGCTGGGGCTAGCGTCACCCATGTCGATGCTTCCAAGAAGGCCATTGGCTGGGCAAGGGACAATGCCACTCTCTCGGACCTGACCGACCGTCCAATCCGCTGGATCTGCGAAGATGCGCGCAAATATGTCCAGCGTGAGGTTCGGCGCGGTACCCGCTATGACGGGATCATCCTTGATCCGCCCAAATATGGCCGAGGGCCAACTGGCGAAGTGTGGCGTCTCTTTGAGGATCTACCTGAGCTTCTTAAGCTATGTACTGAACTTCTTTCAGATAATGCCGATTTTTTAATCCTCAACGCCTATGCTGAACGGATCAGCGGCCTGTCCTTGGCCGGACTGATGGCAGACAATATGGCGGGGCGCGGCGGCGATATTGACTGGGGCGAATTGGCCCTGATGGAGGATCAGAGCCAGCGCGGCGTCGGCCTGTCCTTCTTCTCGCGCTGGGGCGCCGGGGCCCAATGACCAGTCGCACCATCACCTCTCTGACCAATCCTACGGTTAAGGCTGTTCGCGGCCTTCACCTGCGCAAAGAACGTGAGGACAGCGGCCTGTTTCTCGCCGAGGGATTGAAGATCATTACCGAGGCGGTAGATCTGGGGCACGCCCCCAAGATCCTGCTCCATGGCGCGGAGGCTGCGGGCCATCCAGTGTTCCGCCGCGCTGCGGCCTGCGCCCGGGCTGCTGGCGGTGAGGTGATCGAGGTCAATCGCGACATTCTCGAAAAGGTCTCGCGGCGGGACAATCCCCAAGCCGTTGTCGGCGTTTTTGAGCAGGTCTACACCCGCCTCGCCGACATTCAGCCCCACGAGGCCGCCTGCTGGGTTGGGCTGCAGGCTGTGCGCGATCCGGGCAATCTGGGAACCATCGTGCGCACCGCCGATTCGGCAGGCTGCGGGGGAGTGATCTTGGTCGGGGACTGTACCGACCCCTATTCGGTCGAAGCGGTCCGCGCGACCATGGGTTCGATCTTTGCCGTCAAGATCGCCAAGGCTTCGATCGAAGAGTTCATTGAATGGCGGAAAGATTGGCCGGGATCGGTCGTCGGCACCTTACTGACCGCCACCCATGATTATCGCGCTGCACCCTATCAAAGACCGACCCTGATCTTGATGGGCAACGAACAGGCGGGCCTTCCGCCTGAATTGGAAGCGGTCTGCGATGTCGCGGTGAAAATTCCCATGAGAGGGCGGGCCGATAGCCTGAACCTCTCGGTGGCCACCGGGATTATGATCTATGCTGCGACGGAGTAAGATCGTTGTTCATCGACTTCACTATGAAGGCGATGATGCCCCCTTACGTCCCCCTCGGCTTAGCCCTCGTCGTAGGAACGGCATTGGCCGGGTCTTCGGGCCAAGCGTGGCGCGGATAGCGGCCTCTCATTTCGGAGCGCACCGCTTTCCATGATCCTCGCCAAAAACCGGGCAGGTCTTGGGTGACTTGGATGGGGCGATGGGCCGGTGACAGCAGGGCCAAGGTCAATGGCACTCTGCCCTCAGCCAACATCGGATGGATATCTAGGCCAAAGAGTTCCTGTACCCGCACCTGTACCCTTGGGCCACCCTCAGCCCCATAGTCGATGGTCATCCGCGAGCCGGTAGGGGCAACGCAGTGGGTCGGGGCCATTTGGTCAAGCCTGCTTTGCTGATCCCAAGGCACAAGGGTTTTCAGGGCAGCCTCTAGCGCCCCATCACGCACCTGCGCCAAGGCGCTGCACCCAGCTAGCAAAGGCTCTAACCAATCCTCGAGCCGTGATAGCAGCGCCGCGTCAGACATATCGGGCCAAACATCCCCGACCAAACCGCGCAGGAACGCGACACGGGCCCTAAGCCTCGTCGCGGCCTCACCCCAGCCTAACCCTGACAGTCCCTCGTCACGCACCTGCGCCAGTAAGGCCTTGGCGATCATGGCCGGTTCAGGTCGGTCGATGGCGCGCTCTTCCAACACGATCTTACCGAGCCGCTTAAGGCGCACAGCCTTGAGGCGGCCCTGCGGATTGGGCTGCAGGCGCTCCTCGGTGACGATTTGATCAGCAAAGGCGGCCATCACCCGGGCCTGATCCAACGGCGCGGCCAGCAAGATCCGGTCCTTGGCCTCACCACTGCCCAGTTCGCCAATGGCAAGCCACGTCTCTCGCGCCAGCGTGTCGGTCGGATCAAGATAGGCACCTCTACCGCTGACCAACTGATATTCGCCAGCAGGACCGCGCGCCCTAGCCAGACGTTCAGGAAAGGCCAAGGCTAGAAGCTGAGCCTCGTCGAGCGGCTCGCCCTTCGGCTTGGTACCCCCTGCAGCCTTAGCCCAGCGCGTCGCTAGGGTACGGGCGTCGCGGCCGCGCGGGGTATCATCCCGTGCCGCCCGTTGCAGACGCGAGGCCAGATCGGTGCTCGTCCCGCCTAGGCCGCGCTCGGTCAGGGTCGCGGCGATCTGAGCCGCCCTTAGGCCCGCTCCACTCTGCGCGCCGCGCAACACCATATGGGCCAGTCTCGGCGGCAAGGGCATAGTGGTCAGCGCCTCGCCGTGGGGGGTCAAGGCCCCCTTGTCGTCCAAAGCACCGAGCCGCGACAGCAGCCCTCGCGCCTCAGAAAGCGCCGCTGCCGGTGGCCGGTCCAAAAAGGCCAGATGGTCAGCCGACTGCGCACCCCACCGCGCCAAGTCTAGCGCCAGACCCGACAGGTCACTGTCTAGAATTTCAGGTCGCGCAAAGGCGGGTAAGGATCGGGTTTCGGCCTCATCCCAAAGGCGATAGCCGACACCCAGTTCGGTTCGCCCAGCCCGGCCCCGACGTTGATCTGCCCCTGCCCGGCTAACCCGCACGGTCTCCAGCCGCGTCAGGCCGCTAGCGGGATCATAGCGCGGCACCCTGGCCTGACCACAGTCCAGCACCATGCGCACGCCCTCGATGGTCAGGCTGGTCTCCGCAATCGAGGTCGCTAGCACCACCTTGCGCCGCCCGGGTGCGGCCGGGGCAATGGCCTGATCCTGCGCTTTCAATTCCAAGGCTCCATAGAGCGGCGCTAAATCGACATTTGGTGGCAGGCCTGCATCGTGAAGCATCCGCTCAACGCGGCGGATCTCGCCCTGCCCCGGCAAGAAGACCAACAGACTGCCGGGTTGCTCGCCCAGGACCTTGCGCACGGCCCGCGCCGCCTGCTCTTCCAAACGGCGGGCGGGATCGCGACCGAGATAGATCGTCTCGACGGGAAATTGCCGACCCTGGCTTTCGATCACAGGCGCATCGCCCAAGAGGCTGGACACCCGCGCGCCGTCCAAGGTCGCTGACATAACCAGCAGTCTCAGATCTTCGCGCAGGAGCAGTTGGGCATCGCGCGCCAGGGCAAGGCCTAGGTCCGCATCCAGACTGCGTTCGTGAAACTCATCGAACAGGACCGCGCCGACCCCTTCAAGGCCTGGATCCTCGAGGATCATCCGACTGAAAACGCCCTCAGTGACCACCTCGATCCGAGTTTTGGGGCCGATCTTGGATTGGAGCCGCACGCGCAGGCCGACCGTCTCACCGACGCTCTCTTTCAAGGTCTGAGCCATACGGGCCGCCGCCGCCCGCGCCGCCAGACGCCGGGGCTCCAGCATGATGATCTTGGCACCCTTAAGCCAAGGCTCATCCAAGAGCGCTAGCGGCACCCGCGTGGTCTTACCGGCCCCCGGCGCTGCCACCAGCACGGCGCATGTCTGCTTGGCTAAAGCAGCCTTAAGGTCAGGAATTATGGCTTCGATCGGCAGTCTCATGGCCTAGGCCTTACCTCAACCGGCACAGTTGCGTCACCTTTGCTCGAAACATGGCCAGAAAGACCATGAAATCGAGCCAATAGCCCCTCAAAGCCACCAGACCTTGCGAATGGATTGCATCATCGCCAATGGCTGACTAACGTCACAATAAGCAAATCACGCGAAGATCGGTTTGGTCGACGCGCTCAAGGGGGCTCGAACTTATGGCGGACGGCACCGCACCAAGCGGAAACAGACTGCTGATCAAGAAATCAATTGATCAGATACAGCGCGAGGCCCAAGGGCACGCGCTTAAGCGCACACTTGGACCGGTCAATCTCGTCTTCCTTGGCATCGGCTGCATCATCGGTGCCGGTATCTATGTGATGACCGGAAATGCGGCGGCGAACTTTGCTGGACCAGCCGTGTTGCTGTCCTTCGTCATTGCCGGCCTCGCCTGTGCCTTTGCTGGCCTGTGCTATGCCGAGCTGGCCTCGACCATGCCGGTCGCCGGATCGGCCTATA
Organism: Caulobacteraceae bacterium; assembly: GCA_040399645.1. GTDB lineage: Bacteria > Pseudomonadota > Alphaproteobacteria > Caulobacterales > Caulobacteraceae > CAISGS01. Next base: position 187,583 of record JBBARR010000002.1, read on the forward strand.
CCTATGCCTACACCACCTTAGGCGAAGTCTTCGCCTGGACCATGGGTTGGCTGCTGGTACTGGAATATGGCATTGCCGCAGCGACTGTGGCGGCAGGCTGGACCGGCTACGCGACAAGCCTTCTCAAGGATCTGGGGATCATTATCCCACCGCAATATGCCAGTTCATTCATCCAGTCGGTTGCAGGGCCAGACGGGGCCTTGAGCTTCGTCACCACCGGCAGCTTCAATCTGGTTGGCGCGTTCGGTATCTTGGTAGTCACAGGCCTGTTGGTGCTCGGCGTTTCGGAATCAGCCAATGTCAACAACGTCATCGTTCTGGTGAAGGTCGGCATCCTGCTTCTGTTCATCGGATTTGGTGTTTTTTACATCAACACTGCCAATTGGCACCCGTTCATCCCGCCCAATAATGGCCACTTCGGCGGCTATGGGGTCAGCGGCGTCTTCCGGGCGGCCTCTGTGATCTTCTTCGCCTATGTCGGGTTTGAAGCGGTCTCGACCGCTGCGGCCGAAGCCATTAACCCGCAAAAGGACGTGCCGGTTGGTATCCTGGGCTCGCTGGTCATCTGTACCCTCATCTATATAGCTGTGGCTGCCGTACTGACCGGCGTGGTTCCCTACAGCAAGCTGGGCGTGCCTGAGCCCATCGCCGTGGCGGTGGACGCTATGAACCTTCCTTGGTTCGCAAAGCTGATCAAGATCGGGGCGATTGCGGGCCTATCATCGGTGATGCTGATCCTAACCTACGGTCAGACGCGGGTCTTCTTCGCTATGGCCCGTGACGGATTGCTGCCTAAGGTGTTCGCAACCTTGCACGCCAAGTACCGCACACCTTGGATTGGCACCCTGCTTCTCGGCGGTGCGATCGCGACCGCTGCCGCCATCCTGCCCATTAGCATCTTGGGCGATCTGGTGAGCCTCGGCACCGCTACGGCCTTTGGCATTGTCTGCCTGAGCGTCATGTATCTGCGCAGCACAAGACCGGATCTGGAGCGCCCCTTCCGCGTTCCAGGCGGCGGCATCTGGATCAATGGGGCTTGGATTGGCCTGATTCCCGTTCTGGGCATCATCTTCTGCCTCGTCATGGCCGCGCCTTTGGTGATCGACATCATCATCAAGGCCCAGTCTGGCGATGCGATCCCTGCCATCATCCTGAGCAGCTATGCCGCGGTTGGTGCCACGATCTATGCCCTCTACGGCTATCGAAACTCACGTCTCGCTCAGGGACTAGAGGTTCTCGATGTGGGTCCAGATATCCAATAGTCGACGATCAAACCCGCGATCGATCGGGCTCGCTGTCGAAAGATCGCGGGCCCTTTTGGTTTTTCGGTCCTACCCCCTTTTGTTACGGCGCAGAAAGTCCGATCATGGGCCCGTAACGAGACGAGGAGTGACCATCTTGGACGACGCAACCCCTGCTGCCCCCCCTGCCATCGGTGCGGTCATCGCTCCGGTCACACCCCTGCAGCAGAACTGCACCATCGTCTGGTGTAACAAGACCAAGAAGGCAGCGATCATTGATCCGGGCGGAGAGATGCCTCGCTTGCTCAAGGCCATCGCCGACCAAGGCCTAACGCTCGAAAAGATCTGGATCACCCATGGCCACCTCGACCATGCCGGTGCAGCGGCTGCGCTTCAGGCCGCGACAGGTGTACCCATCGAAGGCCCCCACCCGGACGACCAGTTCTGGATCGACGATATTCCTGAAAGCGGTGCCAAATATGGCCTCATCGGCGCGCAAAGCTTTACGCCAGACCGCTGGCTGCATGACGGGGATGTTGTGACCCTCGGCGAGACCCAGTTCGAGGTTCTGCATTGCCCCGGCCACACCCCCGGCCACGTGGTGTTCTTCCACCGCGAGTCCCGCTTTGCTCAGGTCGGAGACGTCCTGTTCAAGGGCTCTATCGGTCGGTCTGATTTCCCGAAGGGCAACTATAACCAACTGATCGAGTCCATCACGACCAAGCTCTGGCCCCTCGGAAACGACGTCCAGTTCGTACCCGGCCACGGCCCGATGTCGACCTTCGGTGCGGAACGTAAGACCAACCCCTTTGTCGGTGATTTTGCGGTTTAATGACGATACGGCCGCCGGATTAGGGCTGGCAGGACGTTAGACCCAGACGAGCCTAAGGGTTCGTGCCCACTTTCGTTCTTGTTTGGATTGCTCATGGCTTTGAACCCGATCGCCCAGCGCCTGCTGAAACTCCCCCGCCCACTCCTGATCGGCTTTGCGGTTGTTGGCAGTCTTCTGCTGCTCATGGGCGGCTGTCAGTTGCTCAAGCCCAAGCCAAAGGTCGACCCTTTCCGGTTCGCGGCGGTCGAGCGCGGCGATGTGACCAAGACCGTTTCCGCCTCGGGCAATGTTCAAGCGCTCGTCACCGTGCAGGTCGGCTCGCAGCTCTCGGGTCTGGTCTCGCAAGTTCTGGTCGACTTCAACAGCCCGGTATCCAAAGGCGATGTCCTCGCCGTCATTGATGCCAAGACCTATGCCAGCCGCGTCAATCAAGGCACCGCAGACCTCGGAGCTGTGACCGCCGCCTTGGCTCAACAGCGCGCAGCCCTCGAACAGGCCAAGGCCCAGAACGAGGTCGATCAAGCCGCCTATCGCCGCGTCAAATCCCTCTCCGCGCAAGGCTTTGCATCTGGTCAGGCGCTCGACCAAGCTACGGCTGCCGTGAAACGCTCAGAGGCTGGCGTCACGCTCGCCCACGCTCAGATCGCGGCTCAGATCGCGCGTGTGGCGCAGTCCAAGGCCGGTCTTGAGGCCAGCCGATATGATCTTGGCCGCACACAGATCCTCTCGCCCATCGACGGCGTGGTGGTCGACCGCAAGATCGATCCCGGCCAGACCGTGGCAGCCAGCTTCCAAGCCCCCGTGCTGTTCCAGATCGCGCAGGACCTCTCCAAGCTTCAGGTCAAGATCATGGTCGGCGAGGCCGATATTGGACAGGTGCGCGAAGGCCAGACGGTGAAGTTCACGGTCGATGCCTATCCGGACGAAACCTTTCAAGGTGAGGTGACTCAGGTGCGCAAACAACCAGAGACGCAGCAAAATGTCGTGGCCTATGGCGTGATTGCTCAGGCCGAAAACAAGGGTGGCCGCCTGCTGCCCGGCATGACCGCCAATGCCGATGTGGTCATTGAAGAACGGCCTAGCGTTTTGAAGGTGCCCGCTGCAGCCCTGCGCTTTAAGCCTGCGGATATGCAGACACCGACCGTTGTCGGTGGCCCTCCTGGCGGCGGCGGCTCAGGCGGCCAAAGCGCTGGTGGTGGCGGTCGGCCTGAAGCGGCAGGCGGCGGGGGTGCCGGTGCCGGAGGCGGCGCAAGGGCCTTCGAACAGCTGGGCCTTACCGCCGATCAAAAGGCCAAGGCCAAGCTGATTTTCGAAGAGATGCGTACGAAGATGCAGGCCGCGGGCCAAGATCCCAAGGCTCGACGCGCTGCGCGTGACGAAGCCTTTGCCAAACTCACCCCCCTGCTCAAGCCCGACCAACTCGCCCGCCTGAGCGTTATGCAAGGCCAGATCGGTGGTCACAGTGGCCCTCAGCGCGGCAAGACCCCCGGCGTGGTCTGGATCCTCAAGGACAATAAGCCTTGGCCTGTGCCCGTGCGCGTCGGAGCCTCAGACGGCTCATTCAGTGAGATTGAAGGCGAGATCAAGCCGGGCGATCAGGTGATCATTGGCGGTGGCCCCAAGCCCTTGCCAACGATGAGATCACCGTTCGGTAGCGGATCCTCCTCACGTCCGCGCACCTAGGCGCTCAGTCATGATCGAGTTTCGAGACGTCAAAAAGACCTACCAGATGGGAGATGAAACGGTCGCGGCACTGGCTGGGGTCTCGCTCAGCTTTCCGCGCGGCTCCTATCTGGCCATTACAGGCCCCTCTGGCTCGGGCAAGTCGACTCTGATGAACATCCTTGGCGGGCTCGATCGACCGACCAGCGGCCAATATCTGTTCGAGGACGAGGATGTCAGCCATCTGGATGATGATGGCCTCGCCCATTTTCGCAATCAGCGGATCGGCTTTGTTTTTCAGTCGTTCCAACTGCTACCCCGTTACAGCGCTCTACAAAATGTCGAGCTGCCGATGGTCTATGCCGGCATCGATGTGAAGGAGCGCCGCGAGCGGGCTGCAGAGATGCTGGCCAAGGTGGGGCTCGCCGACCGTCGCAACCATCGCCCCACCCAGATGTCGGGCGGTCAGCAGCAGCGCGTCGCCATCGCCCGCTCGCTCGCCAACAGTCCCGACCTCTTGCTGGCCGACGAACCCACTGGCGCGCTCGACAGTTCAACGGGCCAGGACGTCATGGCCCTATTCGAACAGCTCAATAGCGAAGGCCTGACCGTGATCCTTGTCACCCACGACGCCAATGTCGCCGCGCGGGCCCGCCGCCGGGTCGGCTTTCGCGATGGCCTGATCGTCAGTGACGAAGGGACCCCGTCATGAAATTCAAAGACCTGACACGTTTTGCCGCTAACGCCATCGCCGCCCATCCCATGCGCAGCGCCCTGACCTCACTGGGCGTCGTCATCGGTGTCGCAGCCGTGGTGATGATGACCTCGATTGGTCTGGGCGCGCAGCAGCGGGTGATGAGCGCCATTTCTGGCCTTGGCACAAACCTGATCATCGTCTCACCAGCCGCTTCGCGCCAAGGCTTTGTAGCCCAAGCGGCTGGATCGGACATCTCCATCACCGGGAGCGATGCAGAGGCCATTGCCAAGCAGGTCGAGGGGGTGGCCGCCGTCGCCCCGTCGGTGCGCGGACAGGCGCAACTGGCCGCCGAAGGCACCAACTGGAACAGCCGCATCGAAGGGGTCACGCCGGACTATCTGGTGGCCAGAGACCTGACGATCGGTCAGGGCCGCATGTTCGACGAGCGTGAGGCCCGCCAAGGCCGCACCGTCGCCGTGATCGGAACGACCGTTGCGCGTGAGCTGTTTGGGGATGCCGATCCTCTGGGCAAGCGCATCCGGGTTGGCTCATCGCCCTTTCAGGTCGTCGGGGTCTTGACCGCCAAAGGCCAGAGCGGCTTTGGACAGGATCAGGATGATATTGTTCTAGGTCCCCTGCCCACTGTCCGCTCTCGCGTTGTGGGTCGCAGGGTCAAGGGCGATACGGTCCAGACCATCTATATCAAGGCAACCAGTGAAGATGACCTTAGCCGCGTGCAGGAAGATGCAACCACCCTGCTGCGCGAACGCCACCGCATCCGCCAGGGTCAGGAGGATGATTTCCAAGCTCAGAACATGGCCTCGATCCTTCAGGCCTCTCAGGCCGCCACAGCGACCTTTACTATCCTTCTGGCAGCTGTTGCAGCCGTGTCTCTCGTGGTTGGCGGCGTTGGGATCATGAACATCATGCTGGTCGCCGTGACCGAACGCACGCGTGAGATTGGCCTGCGCATGGCGGTAGGAGCCAAGCGGTCGGACATTCTGATCCAGTTTGCCCTGGAGTCTGTGGCCCTATCGCTGGCAGGCGGCATCCTCGGTTTGCTCATCGGCATTGGCGGGGCCTTGCTGATTGCGCAGCTAGGATCATGGCCGATGGCAATCCCGTCTTGGGCAGCCCCCCTGTCCTTGGGCTTCTCCATGGCGGTGGGTCTAGTGTTCGGGGCCTATCCCTCTTGGCAGGCCTCGCGGCTCGATCCGATCGAGGCCTTGCGCCGCGAATAGAGGGCTTAGCGCAAATCAGGTCGCCTAGAGGCGCGCATCCCTATATCCTGACCGGATGAAAAAGCCGCGTATCACCCGCCACCCCTCCGCTCGTGCCAAGCCACCGCAAGGTCTGCCTGACAAGGAAAGCCTGCTGAAGTTCCTGCGCGAGGCTGGAGAGGCGGAAAAGGCCGATATGGCCAAGGCCTTTGGCCTGAAGGGCGCTGACCGCCGGGCCCTGCGCATGATGCTCAAGGACATGGAGGCCGAGGGCCTCTTGGGCAAGCGCGGACGCGGTGGGTTTGCCGAGGCCGGAGCCCTGCCCCCCGTCGGCGTTGCTGATGTGATCGAGGTCGATGCGGACGGCGATCTGTTCGTGCGTCTGGTCAAGGCTGGTGAGGATGCGCCCGTCGTGCGCCTCGCCCCCGATCCAGCCGAAAAGGTTGCTGGTGCCCCACGTCTGGGCGAGCGGGTTCTGGTGCGCTTTGAGCGGCTGGAAAGCGGCGAGTTCGAAGCCAAGTTGATCAAGAAGCTGGGCCAAAGCACCCACAAGATCCTCGGCGTCGTGCGCAAGTCCCTACGCGGCCCCCGCCAAGAGGTCCGCGTCGAACCGGTGGACCGGCGCTCGAAAGAAAGTCTGGTCCTGTTCGGTCCAGAGGCCGAGGCCCTCAAGGACGGCGATCTGGTCGTGGCCGAGGTCGGCGAGGCGGCGGGCCGGTTTGGTCCCAAGCGCGGGCGGGTGCTCGAGGTGGTCGGGCGTGAAGATCAGCCCAGAGCCGCCTCCCTGATCGCCATCCACACCCACGGCCTGCCCACCGGCTTTTCTCAGGATGCCGAGGACGAGGCCGAAGCCGCCGTCGGCCCAACGCTGGAGGGCCGCACGGACCTGCGCCATGTACCGCTCATCACCATCGACCCCATCGATGCGCGCGACCATGATGATGCGGTCTATGCCGAGCCCGACGAGAACCCCGCCAATCAAGGCGGCTGGATCGTCTGGGTGGCCATTGCCGATGTTGCCGCCTATGTGCGCCCCGGAACGCCATTGGACCGTGAGGCCCGCGACAAGGGCAACAGTGTCTATTTCCCCGACCGGGTCGAGCCAATGCTGCCCGAGCGCCTGTCCAATGGCCTGTGCAGTCTGCGCGAGGGCGAGAACCGCGCCTGTCTGGCCGTGCGCATGGTCTTTAACCGCTCGGGCGACAAGATCGGCCACAAGTTCGTGCGCGGCCTAATGCGCTCCGCCGCCAAGCTAGCCTATGAGCACGCCCAGTCAGCCATTGACGGTGAGGTCAGCGATGTGACCGGTCCGCTGCTGGAGCCCGTCCTGAGGCCCCTCTGGGCGGCCTATGCCTGTGTCGGGCAGGCCAGAGACCGCCGCTCGCCGCTGGATATTGAAAGCTCCGAGCGCAAGATTGAGATCAGCCCCGAAGGCGAGGTCCTGTCCATCCGCCCGCGCGAGCGCCTTACCGCCCACCGCCTGATCGAAGAGTTCATGATCCAGGCCAATGTCTGCGCTGCCGAGACCCTAGAGGCCCCGACCAAGGGCCAAAAGCGCCCGGCCCTGATCTATCGTATCCACGACACGCCCAGTCAGGAAAAGGTCCAGTCTCTCGCTGACTTTCTAGCCACCATCGGCATCAACTGGTCCAAGGGCGAGGCCCCGCGCACCGACCGGCTCAACCGCCTCTTGATCCAGACCAAGGAAGGCCCCCACGCCGAGATCGTCAATGAGGTGGTCCTGCGCAGTCAGATGCAGGCGGTCTATTCTCCGGATAATATCGGCCATTTCGGCCTCAACCTAGCCCGCTATGCCCACTTTACCTCGCCCATCCGGCGCTATGCCGATCTGGTGGTACACCGCGCCCTGATCCGAGCCTTGGGCCTTGGCACGGACGGGCTGACGGATGAGGAAATCGCACGCTTGCGCGAGACCGCCGAAACCATCACCGCCTCAGAGCGCCGCGCAATGGCCGCCGAGCGCGAGGCGACCGACCGATATGTCGCCGCCTTCTTGGCCGACCAGGTGGGGGCAGAGTTTGATGGCCGCATCACCGGCGTCACCCGCTTTGGCCTGTTCGTGCGTCTGGGCGAGATCGGCGCCGACGGTCTGGCCCCCGTCTCGTCTCTGGGGGATGAATATTTCATCCATGACGACAAGGCCCACTGCCTGATCGGCGAGCGCAGCGGCAAGCGCTGGCGTCTGGGCGCGCGGGTAAGGGTCAAGCTCTTGGAAGCCACCCCCATCACCGGCGGCCTGCTGTTCGAAGTCCTCAGCGACCCCGAACCCGCCCTCCCCGGCGCTCCCCGGCCCCGCCTCGGCATTCGCCACAGGCAGGGTCAAAAGGGCCGCCCAAAGAACATCAAGGCTGGTGGAAAGAAGCGGCGGTAGGGGGCGCTAAGCCCTACTTCGTCTTGTGACTGGCCAGATAGTCCAGAGCCAGCAGCACATGGGTGCGGACGCCAATTTCGAGGACATTTTCGTCTATGTCGAAATAGGGGGAGTGGTTGGCCGGGGCGGTTTTGGCTTCCACCGAGGCCTTTCGGCCCCCCAGTTGATAGAAGACGCCGGGTATCTTACGGGCATAAAAGGAGAAGTCTTCGGCTCCGGTGACCAGATCACCTTCGGGTTCGACGTTCTTGGCTCCGCCTGCGGCCTTGGCCAGGGTCGGCAGCATGGCATTGGCCAGGGCTGGGTCGTTATAGGTCACAGGGTATGAGGGCTCGTTCATGGTCAAGGTGGCGCTGGCCCCATAGGAGTCGCCGAGATCTTTGACGGTCTTGGCCATGCGAGCAATGACGTCGGTGCGGCGCTCTTCAGTGAAGGTGCGCAGGGTACCCGACATGTTCAGGTCTTCGGGAATGATGTTGTTGCGCACGCCGCCATGGACGGTGGCGACGGTGATGACGGTGGGCGACGAGGTGACATTGATCTGGCGAGCGGCGATCTGATTCATGGCCGTAATGATCGATGCCCCGAGCGAGACGATATCGACCCCATCCCAAGGGCGGGCGCCGTGGGTCTGGCGACCCTTGAGGGCGATGTCAAAGCGGTCGGCGGCGGCGTAGAAGCCTCCAGCCCGGTAGTTCAGCTTGCCCAGGTCGCCGGGGCCGATATGGATGCCGAAAATGGCGGTAGGGGCAGGGTTTTCCAGCGCCCCTTCTAGCACCATCTGCTTGGCACCGCCAACCTCGCCCAGCGGCAGGCCCTCTTCGGCAGGCTGGAAGATCAGGACCACAGTGCCGGGAATGTTGGCACGCATGTTGGACAGGACCGTGGCGGCACCGAGCAACATGGCGACATGGGTGTCATGACCGCAGGCATGCATGACGCCGACCGTCTGACCGTCATAGTCGGTCGTGACCTTGGAGGCGAAGGGCAGGCCGGTCTTTTCATAGACGGGCAAGGCGTCCATATCGGCGCGCAGGGCCACGACGCCGCCGGGCTTTCCACCCTTAAGCACGGCCACGATGCCGGTGGTGGCGACCTTGGTGCGGACCTCAAAGCCCAGTCGGGTCAGTTCGGCAGCGACGAGGGCGGAGGTGCGGAACTCTCGGTTGCCTAACTCTGGATGTTCGTGAATGTCGCGCCGCCACGCCACGACCTTGGGCTGGATCGTGTGGGCGGCGGCAAAGATGGCGTCAGACGAGGTCGCAGACCCTGCGGCAAGGGCCGAATGGGCGCTGAGGCTGAGCGCAGCAACGGCGGCTGCAGTAAGGATACGCATGATCATTCCCCTGAAAATCTGATCACGGACGATGGAGCCTTGTGGTTGCACGGTCAAGGGCTGGCAAGGTTTCCCTAAGGTCAGGCTTCCCCTTCGCTAAAGTCGTCTTAAACTAGGGTCATGACCGAACCCAAACTCGACCCCAATTACGACCCACGCTCTGACGGGGCCATGCGCACCGAAGACCAAAAGGTCGTGCGGCCCAAGGATGCGGCCACCCTGATCATCGTACGGCGTGACGCTGAAAAGCCGCGCCTTCTTATGGGACGGCGCAACAAGGGCCACAATTTCATGCCCGGCAAATGGGTGTTCCCCGGTGGCCGGATCGACCGCAGCGACTTTCGCGCGCCCTATTGTGACGATCTTCGCCCAGAGGTCGCCGCTCGGGTGGAACAGACCGCACCGCCCGCCCGTGCCCGTGCCCTAGCCCTCGCTGCCGTGCGCGAGACCTTTGAAGAGGTCGGGCTATTGCTGGCCAAGCCCGCACCTGTTCGGCCCGGCTGCGGTCCTTGGCGTGACTTCATGGCCTTAGGGGCCGCAGCCAATCTAGGGGCGCTGGACTTTATCGCCCGCGCCATTACCCCGGCCTATCGTCCCAAGCGCTTTGACGCTCGGTTCTTTATGGCCGAGGCCGAGCATCTGATCAGCCTCGATCGCGCGCCTGATTGCGGCGAGTTGGACGAGATCGCCTGGGTCGATCTGGACGAGGCCCTAGCGTTGGACTTGCCCAATATCACCCGGTTCGTCATGCACGAGTTGGCCTTGCGCCTTGAGGACCCTCACCGCCCTGCCCCCTTTGTCCGCTTCCTGCGCGGCTCGCGTCATCTGAGCTATCTGTGAGCGGGGCTGTGAGCGGGGCTGTGAGCGGAGCTGTGAACGTGACGGTTGT
>JBBARR010000003.1:0-171318 GCA_040399645.1 Caulobacteraceae bacterium
TCCATCGTCGGGGAAAGGGCTGGCATCAAAATGTCGATGGACATGGGCTTAGCTCACATAACAGACGGCACGGGCCGCCCGGACGATCTTATCGACGCTCGGCAGGGCCAAGACTTCGAGATTGGCGGCATAGGGCAAGGGCACATCTTCCTGACAGACGCGCATCGGCGGTGCATCAAGATAATCAAAGCCATGTTCGACCACCCGAGCGACGATTTCAGCGCCAACGCCCATCGGACCCCAGCCCTCCTCGGTCGTCACCAGACGATTGGTCTTGCGCACACTCTCAACAATGGTGGCATGGTCCAGAGGCCGCAAGGTGCGCAGGTCAATCACTTCGGCCTCTATCCCTTCTTGCGCCAACAGCTCCGCTGCCTTGAGGGCCAAGCCCACCATGCGCGAATGGGCGGTGATGGTCACGTGCTGGCCTAGACGGCGCACCTTAGCCTTGCCGATGGGCACGACATGGTCGTCGATCTGGGGCACATCAAACTCAACCCCATACATCATCTCGTGCTCGAGGAAGACGACCGGATTGGGATCGCGGATCGCCGCCTTTAAGAGGCCCTTGGCATCGGCGGCATCATAGGGGGCCACCACCTTGAGGCCTGGAACGTTGGCATACCAGGCCGAATAGTCTTGGCTATGCTGCGCCCCCACGCGAGAGGCGGCGCCATTGGGCCCCCGGAAGACGATGGAGGACTTGATCTGACCGCCCGACATATAGAGCGTCTTGGCGGCCGAATTGATGATCTGGTCGATGGCCTGCATGGCAAAGTTCCAGGTCATGAACTCGACAATCGGCTTAAGCCCCGCCATGGCCGAGCCGACGCCCAGACCAGCAAAGCCATGTTCGGTGATCGGCGTATCAATGACCCTGCGCGGACCAAATTCCTGCAGCAGGTCGCGGCTGACCTTATAGGCCCCCTGATATTGCCCGACCTCTTCACCCATCAGATAGACCCGGTCGTCAGCACGCATCTCTTCGGCCATGGCATCGCGCAGGGCATCGCGCACGGTCTGTTTGATGAAGGTCGTACCTTCGGGTAGCTCTGGGTCTGCCAGAGCGGTCGGCACAGTCGGCGAAGGACCAATCGAGCGCGGTTGCGCTTTAGGAGACTGAACCGGCTCAGGCGCAGCAGGGCGCGCGCGCGCCCCACCAGAAAGACGTGCGATTAGGCTGTTGACCTTGACCCCTTCGGTGCCGGCCTCAACCAACAGGGCCTCAATGACGCCCTCATCCACCGCCTCAACCTCCATCGTCGCCTTATCAGTCTCGATCTCAGCGATCACGTCACCGGCCTTGACTGTGTCACCCACCTTGACGTGCCACTTGGCGAGGGAGCCCTCCTCCATGGTCGGAGACAGGGCAGGCATGAGGATGTCGACACTCATTGGGCAGCCTCAAGATAGACGTCGGTATAGAGTTCCGACGGATCAGGTTCAGGCGAGGTGCGAGCAAATTCGGCGGCATCGGCCACGATGGCCTTTACCTCGCCGTCAATGGCCTTGTAGGCAGCCTCATCGGCCCAACCCTTGGCATCCAGCACTTCGCGCAGATGGTCGATCGGGTCGCGGGTCTTCTTGACCTCATCGACCTCCTCCTTGGTCCGATATTTTGCCGGATCGGACATGGAGTGACCGCGATAACGATAGGTTTTCATTTCCAGAATATAGGGACCGCGGCCGTCGCGGGCATGGGCAGCGGCGCGGCTACCAGCCTCACGCACAGCCTCAACATCCATGCCATCGACCTCTTCGCCGGGAATGTTGAACGACACGCCTCGGCGGTAAAGGTGGGTTTCCGATGAGGAGCGCTCGATGCTGGTGCCCATAGCATATTGATTATTTTCAACCACATAGACGACAGGCAGCTTCCACAGCGAGGCCATGTTGAAGCTCTCATAGACCTGACCCTGATTGGCCGCGCCATCACCGAAACAGACGAAAGCGACATTGCCATTGGCCTTGTAATGGTTTGCCAGAGCTAGACCCGTGCCGAGCGACACCTGAGCGCCCACGATGCCGTGCCCACCAAAGAAGCCCCGCTCGATAGAGAACATGTGCATGGAGCCGCCCTTGCCGCGTGAGGAGCCGCCACTACGCCCCGTCAACTCCGCCATGACCTCGCGCGGATCCATTCCCGCGGCGAGCATATGACCGTGATCGCGATAGCCTGTGATGATTTGGTCGCCCTTGATCTGGATCGACTGCATGCCAACAGCAATGGCTTCTTGCCCGATATAGAGGTGACAGAACCCGCCGATCAGACCCATGCCATAGAGTTGGCCCGCGCGCTCTTCAAAGCGGCGCATGAGCAGCATGTCACGATAGAACTTCAGCAGGTCTTTTTGGCTATTGGCGGTCTTTGCGACCTCAACGCTTTTGCGCGCTCGCGCCATTGGCAACTCCTACAGCCCCAAAGGGCTTCGCTCTGAACCCCAAGGCCCTGACGTAGGGTCAGGCGTGGGGTTCCTTACGAACCACATAATCCCTTGGGTCGGAGAACCCTAGTAGAGATCGAGCCCTCTCCTCAAGTAGGTCCTGTGAAAGGCTCTCATTGCGTAACAGAAGAGCACGCGCCTCCATGTCCGCCCGCTGTGATTTCAGTTGCTTTAATTCTTCGGTACGGGCGGCCATCATCTGATTGCGCTTGGACCAGGTTAACAGACCGCCATCGCCGGCAAGGGCGTGGAACGCGAAATAGAAGATCAAAAAGGCGATCGCTAAGGTTCGCCAATTGGAGCGTAGCTGAGCCAACACGTGCGAATCCCCCCGAACTAAAAAACCCTGACCAGTCTTGCTGGTCAGGGTTAATAGAACATGGCTAATAAAGGGTTTTTTGAACCCCTAGCGTCCCTTGAGGGCCCGGCGACCGGCATAGATCGCCTGATCGTCCAGTTCTTCTTGGATACGCAGCAGCTGATTGTACTTCGACAACCGGTCAGAGCGCGCCAAAGAGCCGGTCTTGATCTGTCCGCAATTGGTAGCGACCGCCAGATCGGCGATGGTGGAGTCCTCGGTCTCACCCGAACGATGCGACATCACTGCCGTATAGCCCGCACGGTGGGCCATATCGACCGCGTCCAAGGTCTCAGACAGAGTACCGATCTGATTGACCTTAATCAGGATCGAGTTGGCGAGGCCGCGCTCAATGCCATCGGCCAGCCGGATCGGATTGGTCACGAACAGATCGTCACCAACCAACTGAACCTTGGCACCCAAGCGCTCGGTCAGGAGCTTCCAGCCTTCCAAATCATCTTCCGAACAGCCGTCCTCGATCGAGACAATCGGGAACTTGGCAGCGAGGTCCGCAAGATAATCGACCATACCGCCCTGATCGAGGACCTTGCCCTCCCCTTCAAGGTGATAGAGGCCGTCCTTAAAGAACTCGGTCGAGGCCACATCGAGGCCCAACACGAAATCGTCTCCGACGCGGTAGCCCGCGGCCTCACCGGCCTTAACGATAAAGGCCAAGGCCTCTTCAGCTGATCCAAGGTTCGGCGCAAAGCCGCCTTCGTCGCCGACATTGGTATTGTGACCAGCATCCTTCAGGGCCTTCTTCAAGCCGTGGAAAATTTCAGCGCCCATCCGCAGGCCTTCGGAGAAGTTGACCGCGCCGGTGGGCAGGATCATGAACTCTTGGATATCAATCGGATTGTCCGCATGGGCTCCGCCATTGATGATGTTCATCATCGGCACAGGAAGAACGCGGGCTGAGACCCCTCCGACATATTTGTAAAGCGGCAAGGTAGCACTATCGGCAGCGGCCTTGGCCACAGCCAAAGACACGCCCAATATGGCGTTGGCACCGAGGCGGCTCTTATTGGCCGTGCCATCCAGCTCGATCAACAGCTTATCGATGCGGCGCTGGTCTTCTGCATCCATCCCAGACAAGGCGTCAAAGATCTCGCCATTGACCGCGCCGACGGCCTGAAGCACGCCCTTGCCCATATATCGGCTCTTGTCGCCATCGCGGCGCTCTACAGCCTCGTGAGCGCCCGTAGAGGCCCCAGACGGCACAGCAGCGCGACCAGAGGCTCCATCTTCCAGAACCACGTCGACCTCAATCGTGGGGTTGCCTCGGCTATCGAGAATTTCACGGGCGACGATATCGACGATCTCAGTCATGACAGTCCTCTGAGTAGTCCCGCATCAGCGGGCGGATAAAATAAAGGCGGCGCGCGAGGAGAGCCTCACGCGCCGCCTGAACAGCAACGGTCCAGCGGTTAGGCGCTCTCAATCGCCCAACCGAGACCCGAGGCCCCTAGTCTTCCTTGGGGGTCAGAACCTGACGGCCCTTATACATGCCGGTCTTCAGATCGACATGGTGGGGACGGCGAAGTTCACCGGTTTCTTTATCTTCAATGTAAGAGTTTGCGCCCAAACTCTGGTGGGAACGACGCATACCAGCACGCGATGGGGAAACTTTACGCTTAGGAACAGCCATATCTGAATCTCTTGCTCGGGAGCATCTAAAGAGGTGTCGTCGGGCCGGGTTACGAACCTGTTCCGCCGAATGAGCGGCTGTGTATGCCCTAAACCGCCGACAAGTTCAAGTGAGGTCAGGAAGACCCTTTTAAACCAAACGGCTTTGCACCTTTGCCGCGCCGATGAAGCTGGCAAACAGAGGGTGTGGGGCGAAGGGGCGGGATTTGAGTTCGGGGTGATATTGCACACCGACGAACCAAGGATGGTCCAGCCGCTCGACAATTTCCGGCAGGACGCCGTCGGGCGAAAGACCCGTGAACACCAAGCCCGCCGCCTCGATCTGCGAGCGATAGGCGATATTGACCTCATAGCGGTGCCGATGGCGCTCACTGATGGAAAGCCCGCCATAGATGTCGCAAACCTTCGATCCGGGAGACAAAATCGCTTCAAAGGCCCCTAGACGCATGGTTCCGCCCAGATCATCGCCCTCTTGGCGCTTGAGGCGCTCATTGCCCTGCACCCATTCGGTCATCAGCCCGACCACGGGATCAGAAGCGGGACCAAATTCAGTCGAGGACGCGCCCTTGATACCTGCGACATTGCGCGCTGCCTCAATGACGGCCATCTGCATGCCGAAACAGATACCAAAATAGGGCACCGAGCGTTCGCGCGCGAACTGCGCTGCGCGGATCTTGCCCTCAGCGCCGCGCTCACCAAAGCCGCCGGGAACGAGGATGCCGTGGACGCCTTCAAGCCGTACAGCCGCAGCGCCCGCTTCACCTTCGAAGGTCTCTGATTCGACCCAATCGAGCCGAACCTTGACATTGTTGGCCACGCCGCCGTGGACCAGCGCCTCGATCAGGGACTTATAGGCGTCTTTTAGGACGGTATATTTGCCGACCACCGCGATGACGACTTCGCCATCTGGATGGTTCATGGTGTCAGAAATAGTGGTCCAGCGGGTCAGGTCAGGGTCGGGCGCATCAGCAATGCCAAAGACGCTGAGCACCTCTGCATCAAGACCCTGGTCATGATAGTCCAGCGGCACCGCATAGATGTTGGTCGAGTCCATCGCCTGAATGACCGCGGTTTCACGCACATTACAGAACAGGCCGATCTTGCGCTTTTCTTCAGGCGGGATGGGCTGCTCGCAGCGGCACAGCAAAATATCGGGCTGAATGCCAATGGAGCGCAGTTCCTTGACCGAGTGCTGCGTCGGCTTGGTCTTCATCTCGCCAGCGGTCTTGATGAAGGGCAGTAGCGTAAGGTGCACATAACAAGATTGGCCGCGCGGTAGGTCCTGCCCCAACTGGCGGATGGCTTCGAAGAAGGGCAAGCCCTCGATATCGCCAACCGTACCGCCGATCTCGACCAGCACGAAGTCAACCTCGCGGCCCACCTCATCGATGGCGGGGGTCAGAACGAAACGCTTAATCTCGTCTGTGACGTGGGGAATGACCTGAACGGTCGCGCCCAGATAATCTCCCCGGCGTTCTTTCTCCAGAATGGTCTGGTAGATGCGTCCAGTGGTGATGTTGTCACCCTTATTGGCCGACACACCGGTAAAGCGCTCATAGTGACCCAGATCGAGGTCCGTCTCGGCCCCGTCATCGGTAACGAACACTTCGCCATGCTGATAGGGCGACATCGTGCCCGGATCGACATTGAGATAGGGGTCAAGCTTGCGCAGGCGAACGCTATAGCCACGTGCTTGAAGCAACGCACCAAGAGCGGCGGAGGCGAGGCCTTTTCCTAAGGAAGATACCACGCCGCCGGTTATGAAAATATACCGGGTCATGGGCAATCAGAGTAGCGCTGATTCGCGAAATGACTTCAGACCAACCGCAAAAAAACCCACAACTTTTTACGGAGCGGTCTTGGCTGGGGCTGGGGCGGGAGCTGGGGCAAAGACTGGCTTAACGGCCACGGGCGCTGGAACAGCGGCTGAAGGCGGTTGAGAGACCGGACGAACCTGTGGGGTCGGAGCTTCAGGCGCGCCATTGGCTGGTGCCACCTTGGGCTTCAGAGCATTGACGTCCATCGCATCGATCTTAAGGCGATCAACGACCGAATTGTTCGCCCGATCTCGACCGGCCAAGATGGTCAGCAGCACGCTCAACACGAAGAAGATGACCGCCAATGTCCAAGTGGTGCGAGTCAAAAGGTCGCCCGTGCCGCGCGAGGTCAAGATCCCGCCACCACCACCACCGCCACCCATACCCAAGGCGCCGCCTTCGGAGCGCTGCATCAAGATCACCAAAATGAGCGCAATGCAGACGATGATGTGGATGGTCAAAAGGATGCTGAGCAGCATGGACGGTCTAGCCTTAATAGAGGGGCGGCGTCAGAGCGAGCTTTGACGACCACACAAGCCGCGCTCTCTATCACCAAGCGCGGTCCGACGCAAAGCGTTCAACAGCGACCTAAGCCGCCGCGATGATCGGTAGAAAGTCTTCTGCCTTGAGCGAAGCCCCGCCAACCAAGGCTCCGCCAACATCTTTGATCCGCAAGATTTCTGCCGCATTGGCCGCCTTGACCGAACCGCCATAGAGGATCAACACTCCTGCTCCGGCCGTTCCGAACATGGCAATCAAGGTCTTGCGGACCGCCGCGTGGACCTCAGCGACCTCTGCGCTAGTCGCCGCTAGGCCCGTCCCGATGGCCCAGACTGGCTCATAGGCGACACAAAAGGCCTTGCTGGACAAAGCTGCGGGTAAGGATCCGCGAACCTGACCGGTAACGAACTCTATCGCCTTGCCAGCCTTGCGCTGTTCTAAGGTTTCACCAACACAGATAATCGGCTCCAACCCGGCCCAAAGCGCGGACACAACCTTGGCCGAGACGATCTGATCAGTTTCGCCATGGCCTGCTCGGCGTTCCGAATGGCCAAGAATCACCAGGCTAGCGCCTGCCTCGGCTAGCATCTCGGCACTGACATCACCGGTGAAGGCCCCATTTTTTTCCGCCCGACAGTCCTGCCCGCCCACAGCCACCGGCATTCCGACCAGTTCGCGGCTCATGCGCTCGACCAATGTGGCCGGAGGGCAAAGGGCGACACGCGCCCCAAAGGCACCTTGCTCTACCGCCACAGCGATGGCTCTGGCCTCGTCCAGATCGGGCGAAAGACCATTCATCTTCCAGTTTCCAGCGATCAATGGACGTGGTGCGGACATCAAATTACCCCTATTCAATCGTCTACTGAGGGGTAAAGGAACCCCGCTGGCCTGTCCATCCAGAGCACTAACTTCAGCGCAAAGCTTGCAGGGCGTCGGCGGCCTCTACTATACCCCTTACCGTCGCGCTCCGTTGCGTGACAAACCGGGCCCAGCCCAAACGCTTTGCAAAGGTCGAGACCTCCATGCTTGCTGCCATTCGCTCTTTCGCCAAATCGTGGGTTGCCGCTGTCCTCATTGGCCTCCTGGTCGTTAGTTTCGCGGTGTTCGGCATCAGCGACGTGTTTAAGGCGAAGATAACGGACTCGGTCGTCACCGCCGGGAGTCGACAGGTCTCGTCCACAGACTTCAAGCGGATGTTCGAAAACTATAAGAAACAGGCCGAGCAGCGCACAGGTCAACCCGTTACCACCGAAGAGGCCGTCAAGCGCGGCCTTGATGAGCGGGTCCTGACCGAGATCGCAGATAATGAGGGCCTCGCCGAACTGATCCGCATCTCGGGCATCCAGCCCTCGGACAAGCTGATCGGCAAGGCAATCAGCAAGACCACAGCCTTCTTCAATCCCATTTCGGGTCAATTTGACCAAAAGCTCTACCAACAGCGCCTCGCCGAAAATCAACTAACCCCCGCAAAGTTCGAGTCCTATCTGCGCGATGAACTGGCTCAGAGCCACTATGCGGCGGGTATCGTATCGGGCCTTCGCGCCCCTCGGCTCTATGGCGCATTGATCGCCGCCTATGGCCTCGAGAACCGTGACCTCAGCTATTTCTCGGTGCGTCCAGGCATGGTGCCTGCGCCGACCCTGCCGACCGACGCGCAACTCACCGCCTTCATCAAGGAAAATTCAGCCCAGCTGATGACGCCCGAGACCCGCGCCCTGACCATCGTTCGCTTCAGCACCGCGGCCATGGCCCCCTCGGTTAAGATTGACCCTGCCGAACTGCAAAAGCTGTACGATTTTAAGAAGGATAGTCTTTCGAGCCCTGAAAAGCGCTCGATCGTTCAGATCCCAGCCAAGGACGCCATCCAAGCCGCCGCCATCGCCTCGCGTCTGGCGAAGGGTGAAAGTCCCGTTACCATTGCCAAGGCCTATGGCTTTGAGCCTGTGACCTATGATGAAGCGCCCAAAACCGCCATTGTCGATCCGAAAATGGCCGCCGCAGCCTTCAGCTTAGCCGCCGGTCAGGTCAGTGGGCCGATCCAAGGCACCTTGGGTATTGGCGTGGTCAAGGTCCTGAAGATCACCCCCGGCCAGACCGTGTCCTTGGACGCCATTCGTCCGCAACTCGAACAACAGCTTCGCGGCGATGCTGCCTCCCAGAAGGTTTATGATGTGGTTCAAAAATATGAGGACGCCCACACCGCTGGCGCGACCCTGGTCGAAGCCGCGCAAAAGGCTGGCGTGCCCGCCCTGTCCATCGCGCCTATCACCGACAAGGGAACGACGGCACTTGGCCAGCCCGTCGGCGGCGTCAGTACAAAGCTGGTCCGTGCGGCCTTCTCCTTGCCTGAGGGCGGCGAAAGCGATGTCGAAGACGAAGGCTCTGGCGAATATTACGCGGTGAAGGTCGACAAGATCATCGCCCCTGCCCTGCCCTCGGTCGAGTCCATCCGCGTGCCCTTGACCCGCGTCTATATGAGCCGCGAGATGAACAAGCGCCTCAAGGCCCGCGCCGACGAACTGATCGCTCGCGTCAAGAAGGGTGAAGCCATCGAGGCTATCGCCGCCTCTGCGGGCGCGCCGATCGCCACGCTGGTGAAGATCGACCGCGCATCAGCCGGTCAAAACCACACCGTCAGCCCCGATGTTCTGAACCAACTGTTCGCCGCCAAGACCGGTGACGCCCTCATCGGCCAAGATGTGCAGTTCGGCTTCGTCGTCGCCAAGGTCATGACCATCCGCGCCGGCGATATCGCCCAAGCCGCTCAGATCGCTGAATCTCAGCGTCCGCAAGTGACCATGCAGATGTTCGACGAGATCGGCCAACAGGGCCGAAAATCGGCGCGCACGGCCGTCAAGGTCAAGACAGACCTTGTCCGTGCCAAGACCGTTCTTGGCTTTGCGCCTGAGGAGTCCAAAGGCGCAGTGGACGACACCAAGACCCCAGCCAAGACCCCAGCCAAGACTGCCGCGAAGGCCAAATGACCTTCCAGCCCGCCCTAGAGCCCTTTACGCAAACCTATGAGGCAGGACTGCCACAGGTGGTCTGGACCCGTCTGATCGATGATCTGGAGACGCCGGTCTCGGCCTATCTGAAGATCGGTCATGGGCGCAACTATGCGTTCCTCTACGAGTCTGTCGAAGGCGGGACATGGCGCGGGCGCTACTCCATCGTGGCCATGAAGCCCGATCTGGTCTGGCGCTGTCACGGCGATCAGGCCGAGATTGCCGAGGGTGCCAATATCGCTGCTGGCCAGTTTACACCCCAGTCCGGCGGCGCGCTCGACAGTCTGCGCGATCTGGTCGCCCGCTCGAAGATTGCGCTTCCCAAGGACCTGCCGCCCATGGCTGCTGGGATATTTGGCGCGATTGGCTATGACATGGTGCGTCTGGGCGAGCATTTGCCAAACATCAATCCCGACGCCCTAGGCCTACCAGACTCGATCATGATGCGGCCTCAGGTAGTCGCGGTGTTCGACAGTATCGGCCAAGAGATCATCATGGTCACCGCCGTGCGCCCCAATGGCCTAAGCGCTGCTAAGGCCCACGCCCAAGCCGTTCAACGTCTAGAGGAGACCATGAGCGATCTGCGCCGTCCGATGGCCCATCCTGCCGCTCGCTCGACCTTGCCCGCCCCGGTCTTCACCTCGCCCCTGACTAGGGATGACTATTGCGCCATGGTCGAGAGGGCCAAGGTGTATATTCGCGCTGGGGACATCTTCCAGGTCGTGCCGAGCCAACGGTTCCGCGCGCCCTTCACGCTCGATCCCTTCGCCTTCTATCGCTCCTTGCGCCGGATGAACCCGTCGCCGTTCCTGTTTTTCCTCAATTTCGGCAATTTCCAACTGGCCGGATCGAGCCCTGAGATCATGGTGCGGCTGCGCGACAATAAGATCACCATCCGCCCCATCGCAGGTACCCGCCCGCGCGGCAAGACGCCTGAGGAAGATCTGGCATTGGAAAAGGACCTGCTGTCCGATCCCAAGGAACTGTCCGAGCACCTGATGCTTCTCGACCTTGGCCGCAATGATGTCGGCCGCGTCGCCAGCCTGCGCGAACCGGGCCGCAACGAGGCGCCTCGGGGCTATAGGGGCCCGAATGTCCGCGTCACCCAAAGCTTTGGCATCGAGCGCTATAGCCACGTGATGCACATCGTCTCCAATGTCGAGGGCGAAGCCCCCGAAGGCGTCGACCCCATCGACGTGATCATGGCCGCCCTTCCCGCTGGCACTGTCTCTGGCGCTCCCAAGGTCAGAGCCATGGAGATCATCGACGAGTTGGAAAGCGAAAAGCGCGGCATCAGCTATGCTGGAGCCGCCGGCTATATCAGTGCCGAAGGCGAGGTCGACACCTGCATCCTTCTGCGCACTGCCCTTTTTAAGGACGGCATGATGTATGTTCAGGCAGGCGGCGGTGTCGTGGCCGACAGCGACCCTGTGGCGGAATATGAAGAGACCCTGCACAAGTCGCGGGCGCTAAGGCGTGCGGCGGAAGAGGCTTGGCGTTTTGGGTGAGGGGAAACTCGCACCTCTAACGCGCAAATAGCCCCCCATCCGTGCCAGACTCCTAGGTTGCTTCGCTGCGCTCGCAATGACGCGGTATCGGGTGATGAGCGGCTACGTCCCCCAGAGGGCGAAGATTTAAAGCGCGAAGATCTTCTCGCCTTGGGGAAATCGCGCGAAGCGACCAAGGGGGCCTTGTTTGCCCTACCGCTCCACATTCCGCGCCGCCATGGGCAGTTTGACGTTGGCTGGGGCCAAGATGGCGGTCGCTGCAAACCCCAGCGCGCAGAGGGTCATAAACAGGGCGGCGGCGAGCATGAGCCAGGGACGGTCGCGCTTGGCCGCTGGGTTCAGCAACTGCTGAACCTCTTCCAGTTTTCGGGTTAGATCGTCATCCTCGGCCATGATTGAATTTTGTCATGAGGGTTGGGGATATGGCTAGTGCGTTTCTTCGTGGCTCACACCCTTCCCCCCAAGGCCAAATGGCTCTAAATCAATCCCTTAGAAGAGGATCTGACCATGATCTTGGTGATCGATAACTATGACAGCTTCACCTACAACCTAGTTCATTATCTGAACGAGTTGGGGGCACAGACGTCTGTGGTACGTAACGACGCCCTCACCGTCGAGCAGGCCTTGGGCCAAAAGCCCCAAGCGATACTGCTGTCTCCCGGCCCCTGCGATCCCGATCAGGCCGGCATCTGTTTGCCCCTGCTAAAGGGCGCGCCGGATGATCTGGCCATTTTGGGCGTCTGTCTGGGCCATCAGGCCATCGGCCAAGCCTTTGGCGGGGATGTGGTGCAGGCAAAGGTCTTGATGCACGGCAAGACCAGCCAAATCCACCATGACGGCAAGGGCCTGTTTGCAGGCCTGCCCAACCCCTTTACCGCCACGCGCTACCACTCTTTGGCCGTTGAGCGCAGCACTCTGCCCGCCGATCTGGTGGTCACGGCCTGGACCGAGGACGCAGAGATTATGGGGCTTCAGCACAAGACGCGCCCGATCTATGGCGTGCAGTTCCACCCCGAATCCATCGCCACCGAAGGCGGTCATCTGCTCCTCGCCAATTTCCTCGATCTGGCGGGCGTTAAGCGAACGGTCGCGGCCTAAGCCATTATGTCCGACGCGTTCAAACCACTGCTAAGCAAGCTCGCGGATGGCCAAGTCCTGAGCGAAGAGGATGCGGAGCTGTTCTTTGGCGCCTGTCTGCGCGGCGAGCCCTCGCCTGCCCAAGTGGCGGCGGCCCTTACGGCCCTGCGGATGCGCGGCGAAACGGTAGCCGAGATCGCAGCCTGCGCTAGGGCTATGCGTCACGCAGCGACCAAGCTCGAGCACCCCTATCAGGTCATCGACACCTGCGGCACCGGCGGCGATGGCCAGCACACCTTCAATATCTCGACCGCTGCGGCTCTCGTTGCGGCAGGCGGCGGTATCAAGGTCGCTAAGCACGGCAACCGTGCCCTGTCTTCCAGTTCTGGCTCCTCAGACGTCTTATCGGCGCTCGGCGTCAATCTGGCCTGCACCATGGAACAGTCGCGTAAGGCACTGGACGAGGCGGGTATCTGCTTTTTGTTCGCCCCCGCCCACCATTCGGCCATGCGCTATGTCACCCCGGTCCGGGCCGAGCTTGGCTTTCGCACGGTGTTCAACCTGCTAGGCCCCCTGTCCAATCCTGCCGGGGCCCAGCGCCAAGTGCTCGGCGTCTATGATCCACGCCTGATCGAGCCCTTGGCGAAGGTGCTGGGTGCCTTGGGCGCAGAGCGGGCTTGGGTGGTTCATGGGTCAGGCCTGGACGAGATCAGCACCACGGGCCCGACCCAGATCTGCGAATGGCGAGAGGGCCAGACCCGGCTATTCACCTTGACGCCTGAGGCCGTGGGTCTAGAGCGCGTCTCGCTGGAGGCCTTACGCGGCGGTGATCCCAAGGCCAATGCCGCCGCCCTGACCGCGCTTCTGGCCGGTGAACGCGGAGCCTACCGTGATATTGTCGCCCTCAATGCTGCTGCAGCCTTCCTCGTAGCTGACCGTGCCCCGTCCTTGCGCGAGGGGCTCGATCTGGCCTTTGCGGTCATTGATGATGGCCGGGCGCGTGACGCTCTTGCCCGGCTTGTTGCCGCCACCAACCCTTAAGGTCTTAGCCCTGTGTCTGATATCCTGTCCAGCATCGCCGACTACAAACGCATCGATGTGACTGAGCGCAAGACCAAGACCAGCCTTGGGGAGCTTGAGGCTGCGGCGGCCAAGGCCTCCGCCCCTCGCGGTTTTCGCAAGGCGTTGGAGCAGCGCAGCCAAGACGGCAAACTGGCACTGATCGCCGAGATCAAGAAGGCCAGTCCGTCCAAGGGCCTGATCAGAGCCGATTTTGATCCGCCCGTTCTGGCCAAGAGCTATGAGGAGGGCGGCGCAGCCTGCCTGTCCGTCCTGACCGACGCCCCCAGCTTTCAAGGCGATGACACCTATCTGATCGCGGCCCGCGCCGCGGTCAGCCTGCCCTGCATCCGAAAGGATTTTCTGGTCGATGTCTGGCAAGTGGCCGAATCGCGGGCGCTCGGCGCCGACGCGATCTTGGTGATTTTGGCCATGATCGACGATTCGTTGGCCGCAGATTTGATGGCCGAAGCGCGCCGCTTCGGCATGGACGCGCTGGTCGAGGTCCATGACGAAGCCGAAATGAGCCGGGCCATCGCCCTTGGTGCCGATCTGATCGGGATCAATAATCGCGACCTCAAGACCTTCGTTGTCGATCTGGCCGTCACCGAGCGTTTGGCTCAAATGAGCCCAAAATCAGCCCTTTTGGTCACCGAAAGCGGTCTTTTCACCGCAGATGACGCCTGTCGCATGGCCAAGTGCGGTGCGCGTGCCATGCTGGTTGGCGAGAGCCTAATGCGCCAAAGCAACGTCACAGCAGCGACCCAAGCCCTGTTGGCCTGACGTTCGGTTTTGTTCGCGCCCTGTTCACGTAAACTTGACATTAAGAAAGAACAGCTAGAGAACATTTGAAAGGTTGGCGCTTTGTTCCAGCCAGACATATGAAGGCTGGACCTGACCATGCTGACCCGCAAACAGCACGAACTGTTGATGTTCATCCATGAGCGCATCAAGGAAAGCGGCGTGTCGCCGTCCTTTGATGAGATGAAGGATGCGCTTGATCTAGCCTCCAAGTCCGGTATTCACCGTCTGATTACAGCGCTTGAGGAACGCGGATTTCTGCGCCGCCTCGCCCATCGCGCGCGGGCCCTAGAGGTTGTGAAGCTACCACAGCAGGCCACCTCCTCTGCACCGTCACAGGGACGCCAAACCTTTAAGCCTCAGGTGATTGAGGGCGAGCGTCCAGCCGCCCTACCCCCTGTTGCCAATGATGTCCGCGACCTTCCTGTTCTGGGCCGCATCGCCGCCGGTACGCCAATCGAGGCGATCCAGCACGAGCGTGACCGTCTCATGGTACCTGAATCGATGCTGGGCGCCGGTGAGCACTATGTGCTCGAGGTGCAAGGCGACTCCATGATCCATGCTGGAATTTTGGACGGTGACTATGTGGTGATCCGCAAGTCCGACACGGCCCAGTCGGGCGAGATCGTCGTGGCTCTGGTCATGGGCGAAGAAGCCACCTTGAAGCGTCTGCGCCGCAAGGGTGCCTCTATCGCCCTAGAAGCGGCTAACCCCGCCTACGAGACCCGCATCTTTGGTCCCGATCAGGTTGAGGTTCAGGGCAAGCTGGTCGGTCTGATCCGCCGCTACCACTGAGCCGTTCAAAGCCGGTGCAAGATGGTCCGCAGCCTCAGAGGCGGTGGCGTGGAGCAAGATCTGGCGAGGCACGCCTAAGGCAAAGCTAGATCCGCCAATAGCGTCGAAATAGGCGCCCGGACCGGCAGGACTGGCCGGTGCGTTGAGAATGGCGCGAAGACGAATGGCGCTGCCCGGCGGCGCGTCCATCACATCCTGAGCTGTGACCCTCAGGCGAAGGGGGTGTTTGGCTCGTATCAAGGCCCTCGACATAGACCGGCGAAACCATGATCCACCAAAGGCACAAGGTGACAGCCCATAGACGACATCGCCCTGCGCCGATCGCGGCTGAGGTGCCATGGCTAATGAACGGGTCCACGGCTCTGATCGTGCGTCGATTGGCGGCCACCATGCCCTGGCTCAGTGCCAACAGCAGCGAACAAGGGATGAACAGGCCTGATCTATATCGATTGACCCAAAGGGTCGCGCCCACACTCAAAGCTCCAGCCAGCAGCAATGGTCAAATTAGAGGCGCTATCGGCATAGCCAGATAGCTCGCACAGCCCAGTCCAAAGACGACCGGTATCCCAAGCACTCAGCGCTTGACTTGTGAGAGCAACTGCTCCCGGAACCATTGGCCAAGCCATTGAAACCCTTGCGTTGCGTTGACTTGGGGATTACCACGCATGGGGCCCTGCGCCGCCGCAAGCGTGTTCACGCCTGCGTTCGTCTCCAACCCTTGGATATCGATGCCCGACCGCCCTGCCGTCGTCACCCGCTTTGCCCCCTCGCCCACCGGCTATCTCCATATAGGCGGTGCAAGAACGGCATTGTTCAACTGGCTTTTTGCACGGCACTACGACGGCAAGTTCCTATTGCGAGTTGAAGACACCGATCGCGAGCGCTCGACCGAGACTGCCGTCGCTGCAATCTTTGAAGGTTTAGACTGGCTAGGCCTCAAGGCCGATGCCGAACCGGTGTTTCAATTTGCGCGCGCCGACCGTCACCACGACGCGGTTATGGCGCTGGTCGCCAAGAGCCGGGCCTATCGTTGCTACATGACCGCTGAAGAGGCTGACGCCCAGCGCGAGCAGGCTAGAGCCGAGGGCCGCGCCCTACGCTCGCCGTGGCGCGACCAGGCTACTGGGCCAGACATGGCCCAGCAGCCCTTCGTCATTCGTTTCAAGGGACCAGTCGATGGCGAAACGGTCGTTGACGATCTGGTCCAAGGTCGGGTGACCTTCCACAATCGTGATCTGGATGATTTGGTCCTTCTGCGCACGGACGGCGCACCGACCTATAATCTGGCCGTGGTGGTGGATGACCACGATATGGGCGTGACCCATGTCATTCGCGGCGATGACCATCTCAACAATGCCGCACGCCAAAGCTTGATCTATGAGGCGTTGGACTTCACCAAGCCCGCCTTTGCCCACATCCCCCTGATCCACGGACCTGACGGTTCCAAACTGTCTAAGCGCCATGGTGCCCAAGCGGTAGGAGACTATGCAGAGCTTGGCTATCTGCCTGAAACCCTGCGCAACTATCTGGCGCGGCTGGGCTGGAGCCATGGCGACGATGAAATTTTCTCCGACGAAGAGGCTATCGCTTGGTTCGATATAGCCGATGTCAATAGGGGCGCATCGCGCCTCGACTGGGATAAGCTAGGCCACATCAACGCACACTATCTGAAGTCCGCGGACGCTGGCAGGGTCGCCGATCTGGTGCTCAAGGCCCTAGCCGCGCGCGGAACGGTGCTCGATGCGCCAATCGAGGCGCGGCTTCGGCAGGCCATGCCGCTGTTGCAGGATCGGGGCAAGACGGTCCTCGAACTGGTCGATCAGATGGCCTTTGTGATTGCCCAGCGCCCCCTAGTGCTCGATGAAAAGGCGGCCAAGACATTGACTGACGAGACCGTCGCGCGGCTGTCGCGATTACGCGATAAATTAAGGGTCACAGATGATTGGACCGCTCCAGCGCTCGAGGCCCTGCTCAAGGGTTTCGCGCAAAAGGAGGCGGTTGGATTTGGCAAGTTCGGCCCTGCCCTGCGCGCCATTTTGACTGGTGGATTGCCCGCGCCTGACCTAGGAAAGGCGTTGGCGGCTCTTAACCGTGACGAAAGCTTAACGCGGATAGACGATAAGCTTTTGTAATCAATTTTAGTCACTATAAAGCTTAAGAAGCGTAGGGCGCGCCCCGCACACGACGACGAAGGATGATTGGTATGAACGACAAGACCACGCCCAAAGCGGCCGCGAGCCTAACCCTAGGCGGTAAGAGCTATGATTTGCCGGTGCTGTCCGGCTCCACTGGTCCGGACGTGCTCGATGTGCGAAAGCTCTATGCTGACGCTGATGTGTTCACCTTCGATCCAGGATTCACCTCGACGGCCAGCTGCGAAAGCAAGATCACTTTTATTGATGGTGACGCAGGCGTCCTGCTGCACCGCGGCTATCCGATCAGTCAGTTGGCCGAAAAGTCCAGTTTCTTGGAGGTCTGCTATCTGTTGCTGAATGGCGAGTTACCCAAGGCAGATGAGTTTACGCAGTTCGAGCACAACATCACCTATCACACCATGCTGCACGCGCAGTTTGACCGCTTCTTCGAAGGCTTCCGTCGCGACGCTCACCCGATGGCGATCATGACCGGTACGGTCGGTGCCCTGTCGGCCTTTTATCACGACAGCATCAATGTCGATGATCCAGAGCAGCGCAAGATTTCGGCCCATCGCCTGATCGCCAAGATGCCGACCATCGCGGCCCGCGCCTTCAAATATTCCGTCGGTCAGCCCTTTGTCAGCCCACGGAACGATCTGGGCTATTCGGAAAACTTCCTGCGCATGTGCTTTGCTGTGCCAGCGGAAGACTATGTGGTGAACCCCGTACTGGCCCGCGCCATGGACCGGATCTTCATCCTCCACGCCGACCACGAACAGAATGCTTCGACCTCAACCGTGCGCCTCGCCGGATCGTCAGGTGCCAACCCGTTCGCCTGTATCGCAGCTGGCATCGCCTGTCTTTGGGGCCCAAGCCACGGCGGGGCCAATGAAGAGGCCCTGATGATGCTGAAGGAAATCGGCACCGTCGACCGTATCCCTGAATATGTTCAGGGCGTGAAGGACCGCAAGTACCGCCTCATGGGCTTTGGTCACCGGGTCTATAAGAACTATGACCCCCGCGCGACCGTCATGCAGAAGACCTGCCATGAGGTCCTGGCCGCTGTGGGCGACCCCAACGATCCCCTGTTGAAGGTCGCCATGGAACTGGAAAAGATAGCTCTGAGCGATCCCTATTTCGTGGAACGGAAGCTCTATCCCAATATCGACTTCTATTCGGGCATCACCCTCAAGGCGATGGGCTTCCCCACCGACATGTTCACCGTTCTGTTCGCTCTGGCCCGTACCGTCGGCTGGATTTCCCAGTGGAAAGAAATGTTCGAAGATCCAGCGCGCAAGATCGGCCGTCCGCGCCAACTCTATACCGGCGCTCTACAACGCGACTTCGTCGATATCGAACAGCGTTAAGCCAAGGGCCCCTGGTCGAATTGAAAAGGGCGGGGCCTTTCGGTTCCGCCCTTTTTGTATCTGGTCGCGCGACCCTATCCGCGCTTCAGATAGTCCATCACCACATCTGCGGCCCGCTCGGCTGGATCGGGCCCACCTCGGCCCATCTTGTCTAGGGCGGCAAACTGATCGGCGGACTGCCTAGCACGGCGATCAGGATCGTCGAGCAGGTCTGACACCGCTTTTGCCATCAAGGGTCCGGTACAACGGTCCTGCAAAAATTCAGGCGCGACATAGCGGTCCGCCGCAATATTGAACAGGGTCACATAGGGCGTGCGAAGCAAGAGCTTGAGCACCCCATAGGTCACCGCCCCGATACGATAGCCCACCACCATTGGACAACCGGCCAAAGCCAGCTCCGTCGTCACGGTCCCGCTGCAGGCCAAAGCCGCCGTCGAGGCCACCATCGCATCGCGTTTCAGCGCTTCGTCGCGAAGGACATGGGCGCGGAACGGCCAACTGGCAACCTTGGCGCCAACCTCATCGGCCACGGTGGAGGCGGCGGGGACAACCACATGCAGACGCGGATGGGCCGCCTTGATCAGCCGCAAGGCATCCTCAAAGGGCGGCAGGACCTTGGCAATTTCGGCCGGACGACTGCCGGGCAGGACCAGCAGGATCGGATCCTCACGCCCCGCACCAATATGGGCGCGCAAACGGGCTGGATCTGCGCCCTCAAAGCCAATCGAGACCGCCGTATTGCCGACAAAGGTCACGGGCAGGCCCTCTGCCTCGAAATAGGGCGCGTCAAAGGCATGGATTGAGAGCAGATGGTCGACGGCCGCCGCCAAGGTCTTGGCCCGGCTCGGACGCGAGGCCCAGACCTGAGGCCCAACATATTTGATCAATGGCAATTTCGAAAGCTGCTTACGCAGGCGCGTCGCGACCCGCAGCGTATAGCCCCAACTGTCAATCAGCACTGCCACATCGGGCTGTTCGCGTACGGCCAAGGCTGCGGCCTCATCGGCGCGCTTGACCACGCGGCCATAGGCGGCAACGCCTTCGAGAATGCCAAGGATCGACAGTTCTGAAATTTCAAAGGGGCTGACAATGCCTTGGGCGGCCATCTTCTCGCCGCCAATACCGACAAAGCGCACGCCGTCGCCCAGCCGCGCCTTAAGCACGCGTGCCAGTCCGGCCCCTAGGGTATCACCAGAGGCTTCTGCTGCAACCAGCATGACACAGACAGGCTTGGTCTTGGCGTGTTGGGTCACCTTAGACCCCTGCCCCATCATCGCCCGGCGCACGGGGGATACCCAAAATGAACAGGCCCAGACTATCGGCGGCCTCGATCACAGCTTGACGATCAATAACCAACAGAGCTCCGGCTTCACCCACAATCCCGCGAAGGCCAACACGAGCCGCTGCCCTAACCGTGGCAACGCCAATGGTCGGAAGGTCCACTCGGCGCTCTTGGATGGGCTTGGGGGCCTTGGCCAGCACGCCGCAGGCCTCACCCGTCTCGCCGACACGCAGGGCCTTAGGCAGGTCCGCACAGCGCGCCAGCATGGCATCGGTGCCCTCTTGCCCCTCGACGGCTAGGACCAAGCCACGAACGACCACAGCGCCCTGCCCTATATCCATCCGGCCAATCGCACGGGCGACCTCAATCGCGCGGGAAATATCAGCCTTGTCCCTGGCCTCAGGCGCCACAGAGCCCAGCACGCCGACCGGCAGGGTCAAGTCATCGACCACCTCATGGGCGCCTTCAATGACAAAACCCTCCATCTCGAACTCGGCAAGCAGGGCGCGGAGCAGCCCATCATCGCCCTTGCGCGCTGCCGAAATGACCCGAGGCAAGGCCATCACGCCGCGCATATCCGGCTTAAGGGCTGCAAAGTCAGGCCGAGCGACCAAACCGACAAAACAGACGGTCTCGCATCCGGCTTTTTTCAGCGCAGAAAAACACTTGCCCAGTTCGGCCATACCAATCTCCGCGCCCGGAAACTCTGCCATGCCAGCATCGGCAAAGCCCTTGAGCCGCACAACAAAGAACGGGCGCCCCGCATCGACACAGTGCTGGGCCAGCGTCCTTGGCAGGTCGCCCCCACCGGCAATGAGACCAAGTTTTCGCATGGGCGTGCTCAATCGTGTGGCAGACAGATGGGGCGATTGGCGTCGGAGCGGATGAAGTTGACGATCTCCATCACCTCGGCCGAGCCCTGATAGACCTCCATCGTATCATCAAGACGCTCTTGGAAGGTTCCCTCATCGGCAAACATCAGACGATAGGCGGCACGCAGATTGTTGATCGCCTCGCGCGAGAAACCCCGACGCTTGAGGCCGACAAGGTTGAGGCCTTCGAGGTGAGCGTGATTGCCCCAAACCGAGCCGTAGGGAATGATATCCTTGGTCACGACGCCGCCGCCGCCGACAAAGGCATATCGGCCAATGCGCGTAAACTGGTGCACGGCGCTGAGCCCGCCCATAAAGACGAAATCCCCGACCTGAACATGGCCGCCGAGGGTGGCATTGTTGGCGAAGGTGACACTGTTGCCGACGATGCAGTCATGGGCGACATGGGCCCCGACCATATAGAGACTGTCCGATCCGACCCGTGTCACGCCGCCGCCGCCGACAGTGCCCGTATGCATAGTGACATTTTCACGGATGACATTGCGCTCACCAATGATCAGTTCGGTCGGCTCGCCCTTGTGGGCCAGATGCTGCGGCGGGCCACCCAAGAAGGCCAAGGGATGGACAAGGGTCTGGGCTCCAATCGTGGTGTGACCATCCACAACGACATGAGAGGTGAGCTTTACGCCATCGCCCAGAACAACGTTGGGTCCCACCGTACAGAACGGCCCGATCTGGACATCCACGCCCAACTGGGCCTTGGGGTCGATGATGGCGCTAGGGTGAATTTGGGTCATTCAGGAGTTTCCACGACCATAGCGGCAAACTCGCATTCAGCAGCGACCTTGTCGCCGACCAGAGCTCTGCCACGGAATTTGAACAGGGTCGACCGCGCCCGAACGACCTCGACCTCCATGCGCAGAACATCGCCCGGACGGACCGGATGGCGAAACCGGGTATTGTCGAGCGACATGAACAGGATGGTCTTGCCGGTAACATCAGCATCGAGCGTCTTGGACATCAAGAGGGCCCCGCTCTGAGCGATGGCCTCGACAATCAAGACACCGGGCATGACCGGATTATTGGGGAAGTGGCCTTGAAAGAAGGGCTCATTAAAGGTCACGCATTTGATGCCGACAATCGACTTGTGCGGGACATAGTCCTCCGCGCGGTCTACCAGCAGAAAGGGATAACGGTGCGGAATGCGCCGGAAAATCTCGTTTATATCGATGGAGATTGACGGTTCGGCTTGGGTTTCGATATCGCTCATTCGTCATCACCTTTCACACGGTCCGACTTGGCACCGGGTTCGCGATCATTCACGCGCTGGGACACCCACGCTGTTTCACGCAGCCAGCGACGGATCGGACGAGCCGGATAGCCCCCCCAAGATTCGCCGGCTGGGATATCTTTCATCACGCCAGAGGATCCGGCAATCCGGGCCCGCGCGCCAATTTTGGTATGGTCCGCGGTACCGGCCTGGCCGCCAAAGGCCGCGCCGTCTCCGACCGTAACACTGCCGGCAAAGCCAACCTGAGCGGCAATCACGCAGTTGCGGCCAATAACGACATTATGGGCGATCTGAACCATATTATCGATCTTGGTGTTCTCGCCCACGACCGTGTCGTCAAAGGCCCCGCGATCAATACAAGTTCCTGCCCCGATGGTGACGCCATCTTGAATAATGACCCGGCCAAGCTGAGGCACATCCATCGCGCCCGTAGCCGACCCCGTTATGCCAAAACCCGGCTCACCAAGGCGCACGCCGGCAAAGATGCGAACCCGGTTACCCACCATGGCAAATCCGATCGTCACATTAGGGCTGATCTGGCAGTCGCGGCCAATTGAGACCCCAGGACCGATGGTCGTATTGGCCCCAATGACGGTTCCAGCCCCAATCGTGGCCCCTTGGCCAACAATAACGCCCGGTGCCAGTTCAACGCCCTCTTCGAGACGGGCGTCAGGATGAACGGCAATTGACCCACCATGACGTTTTTGCCCATAGAACATCTCAGCGCATTGGGCGAAGGCAGCTTGCGGCGTTGGCGTAATCAGGACCGAACAGCCCTTGGGGGCCAAGGCCTGTTGGCTTGCCGCAAGGAAACAGGCACTCGCCTTAGTGGCCTGAAGGTCCGCTCGGTAACGCGGATCAGACAGAAAACTGATCGCCCCAGACCTAGCCCTGTTCAAAGGCGCAACGGTGGTCACAATCTGATCGGCCGTCTTTGGGTCCGCAAGGACCGCACCCGTCAAATCGGCGAGCGCCTTTAAGGTATAGGGCCCCAAATCGTCAAAAAACCGTAGGTCCGGCATGCGTCCCCCCACCAAACAACTGCGGTGGACAGGCTGAAAAGCCCGCCCACCGCATTAGCTCATCTGATCAAGATCGCCTTAAGGCGATGTTGGATCATAAAACAGACTATTGAGCCGGAGCAGGTTGCGCCTCAAGACGCTCGCGCTCAAAGGCAAATTGCGTAATCTTGGCGTTCAGCTTGACCACGGCTGCTTCGGTAATGTCCATGGCTGGATTGCTCAGCATCACCGCATTGCCGTCGAGCAACAGGCTGCAGGCCCGTTGTTGGAACACGTCGCGGACCAGAGGCAAAAGCTCATCATTAACCCGTGACAGGGCCTTTTGCTGCGTGGCTTCGATTTCACGACCACGCTGCTGAGCCTTGCGCTGAAGGGCTTGGCCGCGCTGGTTCAACTGAAGGGCCTTTTGCTCCAACTGCTCCTGCGGCAGGGTTGCGCGTTGGCCTTCAAGGGTCTTGCCCTCAGCAACGATGGCATTCTTTTCCGCCGTCAGTTCGGCATTGGCTTGGGCTTCGATGGTCTGGATACGGGTCAACACGAACTTGCCAACCGTCGAGGATAGGATCGCGCGGTCGCCTGAATAAACGCAAACGCCTGGGATGGCAGGACCGGTGGTCAGCGGCGCAACGACCGCAGCCGCCAGAGCCGTCTTAGCCGCGACCGCAGCCGCCGGAGCCGTCTTAGCCACGACTGGAGCGGCTTGGGCAGCCGCCGATTGCGCGACAGCGAAGGAGGCCAGAAGGCCAAGGCCAGTAGCGCCAATGGTTTTCAATGACATGAGATTAGAACCTTGTTGATGTGGAGAAACGGAAGGTTTCAGTGCGGTCATAGGTTTCTTTTAGCAGCACTTGGCTGAAGTCAAAGCGAATGGGACCCATAGGGGACTTCCAGAAAATACTGGCACCAACCGTTGCGCGCGGCGTTAGATCATCCTTGATCGTGTCACAGTTGGTTGTCTTAGCGGTCGAGACCGTGCCATCCGTCAGGATCGTACCCGCAGGATGGGTCACGCAGCTATTCTTCGACTTGCTGTCCAACATGCCCAAGGTTCCGAAATCGGAGAACAGGGCGGCCTTGATGCCGTACTGCTCGGGCAAACCGGTTGGCAGGGTCAATTCCAGCGACCCGATCGCATAGGCCTGGCCACCCAAAGCATCATTATAGGTCAGGTTGCGAGGACCAATACCGGCGGTCTGGAAGCCGCGGAAGCTGTTGCCGCCCTTATAGAAGCGGTCATTGATCCGGATGCTGTCCTTGCCGTAGGAGAAGATGTAACCGGACGACACAGACGCGCTGAAGATGATGCTGGGCGTGAAGCCGTGATACCAATCCGCATTTGTTTCAGTCTTCAGATATTTTACATCGCCGCCGATGCCGGCAAAATCTTGCTGCACATCAACCGAGAAGCCGCGCGTCGGCTTGATCGGATCATTGCGGCGGTCCCAACGGTAGGAATAGCCCACCAAGGACGTGATACGCGATCCGGCCTGTTCGCAGAGTAAGATTGAAACGCTGACGCCGCAAAGCCCGGCCTGAACCACCACATCATCGCTGCGCAGATTATAGCGCGTCGACATGGAGGCGTTCTGGGTCAAGGGGAAACCAAGACGCACCCCCATACCCGTCGATGCCGTATCGTAACCGGAATATTGCGAGAAATTGTACTTGTAAGAGAACAGGTCCAGGCCCGCGCGAAGATCGCGGTCTAGGAACCGTGGCTCGGTGAACGAGAAGTCGACCTGCTGACGCAAGGACCCCATCGAGACCTGGGCGCGCACGCTCTGGCCGCGGCCCCGGAAGTTACGCTCGGTAACACCAAGGTCGAGAACGACCTTATCCAAGGACGAATAGCCCGCACTGAATGACAGTTCGCCCGTGGGCTGCTCGGTCACCTTGACCTTCAAGATCGTGCGGTCAGGCGCACTACCGGGCAATTCCTCGATCTCCACGTCCTTAAAGAAACCAAGGCCCTTGACCTGGTTCTTCGAGCGGTCAACCAAAACCCGGTTGAAGGCATCGCCTTCGGTCAGGCGCAGTTCACGTCGAACGACAGGATCGAGCGTGCGAACATTACCGACAATATCGATCCGCTCGACATAGACGCGCGGGCCTTCCTTGACCTCAAACACGACGTCGACGGTCTTAGTGGCCTTATTGGGCACATAACGCGGACGAATATCGACGAAGGCAAAGCCCGCCGCACCGGCCGCAAAGGTCAGGGCATCGGTCGCGTCTTCGATCCGCTTATCTTCGTAGATCTGCCCCTCTTGGATCGGCAGCAACATACGCAAGATGTCGCCGTTCAACTTCTTGAGGTCGGTTTGGACATTCAGTTTGCCGAACTTATATTTGGGGCCTTCATCGAGGCTATAGGTCACCGCAAACCCGTTCTTATCGGGGGCCAGTTCGGCGACGGCCGAAATGATGCGAAAGTCATAGAAACCACGGTTGCGATAGTGTTTACGCAGCTGCTCGCGGTCATATTCGATCCGATCTGGATCGTAATTGTCATTAGAGGTGAGGAACTTGTACCATTCCGACTCCTTGGTCACGACCACATCGCGCAGATCGTTGTCGGAATATTCCCTATTGCCGAGGAAGTTGATCCGCAGCACGCCACTTTTAGGGCCTTCGTTGATCTCAAAGACGAGATCGATACGCTTTTGCGGGAGTTCCACCACCTTGGGCGTCACAGTCGCCGAAATCCGGCCAGAGCGGCGATAGAGTTCGATGATCCGCTGCACGTCCTTTTGGACCTTAGAGCGGGTGAAGATGCCGCGCGGACGGATGGTCACCTCATCGCGCAACTTATCTTCTTTGAGGTTGTCATTCCCCTCAAAGACCACCTGATTGATGATCGGGTTCTCAACGACAGTCACCACCAGATCGGTCGACTGGATGTCCAACTTCACGTCGGCAAACAGCTCAGTCCGAAACAGCGTCTTGAGTGCCAAGTCGATCTGAGCCGGCCCGACCAGGTCACCGGGCTGGATCGGTAGATAAGACAGGACCGTGCCCTGCTCAATGCGCTCATTGCCCTTGATAATGATTCGCTGAATGACCGCCGTCTGCGGGGCTGCGGCCGCTGGAGCTGCGGCCGCTGGAGCTGCGATTGCCTGAGCCAAGGCATCCGTAGACAAGGCCGTTCCGGAAAGAAGCAAGGCGAGCCCCGACATGAGCCCTAAACGGGCGACAGTGCTGCGGGCGCTAGAATTCTGCATATGATCAGCCATCGACGCGGGGCGGGCGTTCACGAGAACAGTCCGCCGAGGAAATGAAACACTTGGAGTTGCTGCAAATCGTTCCAAGTGGCGAACAACATCAAACTGAGCAGCATAGCAAGCCCAACCCGATAACCTGCCGCTTGGATTGCAGCATTCATGGGGCGGCGGGCGATAGACTCATAGGCGTAAAACAGCAGGTGACCGCCATCTAGTACCGGAATGGGTAGCAGATTCATGAACCCAATCCCAACCGATAGAACAGCGGCAAGGCCGAGCAGCGCCACAAAGCTTCCGATGATCTGCGTTGCAAAACTAGGGGCCCCTTCTGCACCGGCCTGTGCGACGGCACCCGAAGCCCGCGCGATCCCCAAGGGGCCTCCCAACTGCTTCGCCGACTCACGACCGGTTACGATCCGGCTGAGATAATAGACGGTCGTATCCAATACGTCCCATGTTCGACCAGCACCGCGTGCCAGGGCCTCGATAGGGTTATAACGCTTAAGGGCCAAGTCCTGCTGACGCGCTTGGTTGGAAAGGCCAAGCACACCGACACTCTGCTTTCCGCCGAAAGAGTCTGTGACCTCGCGGCGATCGGGAATGGCGGTCAAGGCAATGGGTTCGCCGCCACGATCCACTTCAAATTTGATTGGTGTGTCGGCGCGTAGCATCACGATCTGTTGCAGGTCCGTGAAGCTTTCAATTTTGCGGCCATCGGCGCGCTTAATGATGTCACCCACCTGGAAGCCTGCCTTGGCGGCGGCCTGATTTAACGCAACGCCATCAACGCGCGGCACCGAGACACGCTCGCCAACAACCATCAGCAACAGGCCAAACAGCACTGTTGAGAGAACAAAATTGGCGATCGGACCGGCAGCGGTTACGAAGGCACGCTGCCACAGAGGTTTAAAATGAAAATATCGGCTAACACCCTCCGCCCCTTCATGGGCGATGATGGCCTTTCGCAGATCCTCAAGGCCATTTTGATCAGGAACGCTTGCCTCATTGACGTCGCCTGAAAAGCGCACATAGCCGCCCAAGGGAATCCACCCGATCTGCCATTGAACGCCCGAACGGTCGGTCCAGCGCAGCAGAGGCCGACCAAAGCCTATGGCGAACTGATCCACGGCGACACCACAGGCCTTCGCAGCCCAAAAGTGCCCGAGCTCATGGACCGTGACCACAAGCGTCAGTACGAACAGGAACGGGACAATATAGGTGATCGCGGTATGGGCGAAGGAGAGCATGATCAGGCGGTTCCTTGTCGGCTATGACGAGTGCGCGAAGCCGGCCACCACATCGGTGGCAACGCGTCTGGCGGAGGCATCAACCATCATTGCGGTTTCCATTATGTCATCACCCGCGCTGGTCTCCAACTGGCCAAGACCATTCATCTTGTCCAATGTCCGATCAACGGTCGCGGCAATATCGAGAAAGCCCAAACGCCGGTCAAGAAAGGCCGCCACGGCCACCTCATTTGCGGCATTCATCACCGTCGGTGCGGCCCCACCATGAACCAAGGCCGCCCGAGCCGTGGCAATGGATGGAAACTTTTCAAGGTCCGGGGCCTCAAAGGTCAGTTGCCCGAAGCCTGCCAAATCCAGGGCTGGCGCAGGCCACGGCAAGCGGTCTGGCCAAGCATAGGCAACCGCAATCGGGCTGCGCATGTCCGGCGCGCCGAGCTGAGCTAAGGTCGAGCCATCTTGATATTCGACAAGGCTGTGAATCACCGACTGAGGGTGAATGACCACATCGATCATCTCGGGGCCCATGGCGAACAGGTAAGACGCTTCAATCATCTCCAAGCCCTTATTCATCATGGTCGCAGAATCGACCGAGATCTTGGCCCCCATGGACCAGTTTGGATGGGCGATAGCTTGCTCAGGGGTAACCCCAACCATTGCGTCGCGCGTCCACGTCCTGAATGGCCCTCCAGATGCGGTAAGAATGAGGCGAGAAACACGCCTTTCTTGGTCTGGACGTAAAACTTGGAAAATAGCCGAATGTTCGCTGTCGACCGGAATAAGGGTTCCACCGGCCTGACGCGCTGTTTCAATCAGGGAGGGGCCGGCGCAAATCAAGCTTTCCTTGTTGGCCAGAGCGATGATCGCGCCCCTGCGCGCGGCTTCTAAGGTTGGTGCTAGCCCAGCGAACCCGACGATGGCTGACATGACCCATTGGGCATCCATAGAGGCAGCCTCGACAACTGCCGACGCCCCTGCCCCACAGCGAATGCCGGTTCTAACCAGCCCACTACGCAAGACTTCAAGTTTAGATTCATCTGCTATAACAGCAAATTGTGGCTGCCACTTAAGACATTGCTCGATCAATAACTTGACGTTTCGACCGGCGGTCAGGGCAATGACCTCGACCTTGGCAGAGCCATGAGCCGTCGCCTGCTCGAACAGATCCAGGGTCGAGACGCCAATGGACCCCGTAGATCCCAACAGGGTAATCGTCCGCATCAGTGTCAAAACGGAAATCCGATATAGGCGATCAATCGCGCGCCTGCGACGATCACCGCCGCGAACATTAGACCGTCAACCCGATCCAAAAGCCCTCCATGTCCTGGGATCAGGTCGCCGCTATCTTTTACGCCATACCGCCGCTTGAGAATCGATTCCCAGAGGTCTCCGGTCATTGTGGCAAGACCGCCAACCAAGCCAACGGCTGCAGCGGCCCCGATCGAAATCTTCAACTTGGACAGAACAGCAACAGCAACGGCGGCCACAACCGCACCAACGAGCCCGCCTACAAAACCTGACCAGGTCTTATTCGGAGAAAATTTGGGCCAGAGTTTCGGCCCCTTCACCACATTGCCGACCGCATAGGCGACGATGTCAGCCGACCAGGTGACTGCAAAGAGTGCGATGGTCCAGGTCAGGCCTTGAGGCGTGGTCCGCAGCCACGTTAGGGCCAAGACCGGAACGCCGATATAGAACACCCCATAGGCGCAATCCCCAGGCTTTTCCCTCAGCCCGAGGGCCGCGAGGCCAGCCACAACGGTTCCCACGCCAAGGGCGATGGCTGCGTCATTGAAATAGCCCCAATGGGAATAGAAGGTTGGTGCCAGAACCGCCGCTGCGATGACGATCGACATGCGGGCCGAAGCCTTAGAGGCGCATAGCTGGCCCCATTCATTGGCCAACAGCGCCACCGCGACTGCAGTCATCAACAAGAATAACCAGCCTCCGGTCCAGATCGCTAACACAACCATCGGAATCAGAATCGTGGCGGAAATGACCCTCAGGCCAAGATTAGACCAATCAAAGGCCTTAACTGGCGGCGAGGACGTCATTGACCTCAACTCCCCCAAACCGGCGGTCCCGCGTCCGATATTCTGCAACAGCGGCCTTTAACGCCTCTTCGCCATAGTCGGGCCATAGGACGTCTTGGAACACCAACTCGGCATAGGCCGACTCCCAAAGTAAGAAATTAGACAGGCGTCGCTCACCGCTCGTGCGCACTATCAAATCCGGCGCAGGTCCAGAAGCCGTTGAAAGGTAACGCCCAAAGGTCGCCTCATCCAAATCTGCAAGCTCGGCTACGCCAGCCTTCACATCGGCTGCAAACTGGCGGGCAGCATCGGTAATGTCGGCCTGACCGCCATAGTTAAAGGCCACCTGCAACAGGAACCTATCATTTGCGACCGTCAGGCGCTCAGCCCGATCTATGGTATCGAGCAGATCCCGGCGCAGCCCATCACGGCGACCAAGCACCCGAACCTTGACGCCCTCGCGGTGTAGCCGCTCTAGGTCACTATCGACATAGCTCTTGAGCAGCCCCATCAACTCGGCAACTTCGCCCGCAGGTCGGCGCCAGTTTTCGGTCGAAAAACCAAAGACGGTCAGGCAACTGATCCCAAGACCCGGCGCGGCCTCAACCGTGCGCTGAAGCGCCTTGACCCCTGCCCGATGGCCGAGCGTTCGAGGCAGGCCCCGCGCCTTGGCCCAGCGGCCATTGCCATCCATGATTATGGCGACATGCAGCGACGGCGCGGCGCAGGCCGTTCCGATCGGTTGTCCCACAGTCGAGCCGGATGACGGCGCCATCATTTGAACCTCTGTTGTACGGTCTCGAAAGACCGCCGGATCTTTAGACCTGCATGATCTCTTGTTCTTTGGTTTTCAAGGTCTCGTCCACCTTCTTAATGGCCTGATCGGTGAAGCCTTGCACCTCTTCGCCCATACGCTTGAGCTCATCCTCGGTGATAACCGTGTCCTTTTGAGCCTTTTTCAGATCATCCATGGCGTCACGGCGGACGTTGCGGATGGCGATCTTCTGCTGTTCGGCATATTTGCCTGCCAGTTTGGCCAAATCACGGCGGCGCTCTTCGGTCAGGGGCGGCACAGGGATCCTAAGGGTCATGCCCTCGACCACAGGGTTCAGGCCAAGTCCAGCGGCGCGAATGGCCTTCTCGACCGAGACCACAACGCCCTTGTCCCAGATACTGACCGTGATCGAGCGCGGATCGGGAACGCTCACCGCGCCGACCTGGCTGATAGGCACCGTAGCGCCATAGGCCTGAACCATCACTTGATCCAACAGGCCCGCTGAGGCTCGGCCGGTGCGAAGGCCTGAAAACTCTTCCTTCAGAGCCAGAACCGACTTGTCCATGCGATCGCGATAACGAGAAAGTACCGGCTTTTCAGTAGCTACCATTGTCTATCCAATCTTATACCAAACCGTCGATGGCTTGACCGGTCAGGAGATGACCGTATGCACACCATCACCCGTCAGAACGTTCAAAAATGCCCCCTGCTCGCGGATTGAGAAGACCACGATGGGGATGGCATTGTCACGCATCAGGGCAATGGCTGAGGCATCCATGACCTTAAGGTCTTGAGCTAGAACCTCAAGGTAACTCAGTTGATCATACCGCACCGCATTGGGATCCTTCTTGGGATCAGCGGTATAGACGCCGTCGACGCTGGTCCCCTTAAAGAGGGCGTCACAGCCCATCTCAGCGGCGCGCAGGGCGGCGGCGGTGTCGGTCGTAAAGAAGGGGTTGCCGGTCCCGGCGGCGAAGATCACCACCCGTCCCTTTTCAAGGTGGCGAACCGCGCGGCGGCGAATGTAGGGCTCGCAAACCGTCGCCATAGGAATAGCTGACTGCACGCGCACATCGACGCCTAACTTTTCCAAGGCATTTTGCATGGCC
Organism: Caulobacteraceae bacterium; assembly: GCA_040399645.1. Lineage (GTDB taxonomy): Bacteria > Pseudomonadota > Alphaproteobacteria > Caulobacterales > Caulobacteraceae > CAISGS01. The sequence continues at coordinate 31,325 of JBBARR010000003.1, forward strand.
AGCGCATTCATGACGGTCGCGAGCATGCCCATATAGTCGGCGCTCGCCCGTTCCATACCACGCGCGGCAGTCGATAGGCCTCGGAAGATATTACCACCGCCAATAACGAGGCAAAGCTGAACGCCCTGCCGGACGATCTCGGCAATGTCTCGAGCCACGGCGTCGACCGTATTCATGTCAATGCCGTAGGGCGCGTCGCCCATCAGCACTTCGCCCGAAACCTTGAGCAAAACCTTCTTAAAACGCGGGGTCCTGGGGGCTTGGGTCATGGATTATCGCCTCTTCAGTCCGCAGACAGATCGAATCGCCTGTGTAAGATAGCCGAAGGGCGCGGTACGTCTAACGCGCCGCGCCCCATTATCAGCAAAAACTGAACAGATTAGCCCTGGCCGGAGACGGCGGCGACCTCAGCTGCGAAGTCTTCAGTCTTCTTTTCGATGCCCTCGCCCAGAGCCAGACGCGCAAAGCCCTTGATCACGACGGGCGTGCCGAGGGTCTTGGCGGTTTCAGCCACCAGTTGCTCGACGGTCAGATCCGGGTTCATCACGAAGGCCTGCTTGAGCAGAACGACTTCTTCGAAGAACTTGCGGATGCGGCCCTCGACCATCTTTTCGACGACGCCAGCGGGCTTGCCCGATTCCAGAGCCTGCTCGGTGAAGATCGCGCGCTCGCGCTCAACCGCTTCTGGATCTAGATCATCGGTCGACAGGGACAGGGGCTGGGTTGCGGCAACGTGCATGGCGATCTTACGACCCAGTTCACGTAGCGTTGCCTCATCGCCCTCACTCTCGACGGCCACCAGCACGCCGATACGGCCCAGATCAGGGGCCGTGGCATTGTGGACGTAGGACGCAACCGCGCCCTTTGAGACTTCAAAGCGGGCTGCACGGCGCAGGACCATGTTCTCGCCAATGGTAGCGATCAGGTTGGCCAGCATGTCGGTGACGACTTCACCTTCAGCCGTCTTGGCCGCATTCAGCGCTACGACGTCGGCACCGATGGTCAGGGCAGCCTGAGCAATCGACTTAGCCGCGCCTTGGAATAGGACGTTGCGTGCCACGAAGTCGGTCTCGGCGTTCAGTTCGATCATCGCACCGGCATTGCCCGATACAGCCATGGCCACGAGGCCTTCGGCAGCGATACGGTCAGCCTTCTTGGCGGCCTTAGAAAGGCCCTTGGTGCGCAGCCAATCGATCGCCAATTCGACGTCGCCGTCGTTTTCGACCAGGGCCTTCTTGCAATCCATCATGCCTGCGCCGGACTTCTCGCGCAGCTCCTTCACCAGAGCAGCAGTGACTTCCGCCATGGGATATCCTCCAGTTATAAAAATGACCGGACGCGAGAAGGCGGCCGGCGTAAAGGGTTGGAATGGAACCGCGGTCTGGAGACGACGAGATCGCCGCCAGACCGCGAAATCAGATTAGTTAGCAGCAACTTCGGTCGTGACCACTTCGGCAGGAGCTTCGTAAGCCACAGCCAGTTCAGGGGCCAGTTCAGGGGTCAGTTCACGTTGCAAAGCAGGCTCCATTGGGGCTTCCGATGCGCCCAGATCGACGCCCGATGAGGCTTGGCCAGCGGCCAGACCGTCGAGGACGGCGTCAGCGATAAGATCGCAATAGAGCTGCAGCGCGCGCGCGGCGTCATCATTACCCGGGATTGGGAAGGTGATGCCGTCAGGATCGCAGTTAGTGTCCAAGATCGCGATCACAGGAATGTTCAGCTTGCGCGCTTCCTGGATGGCAATACCTTCCTTGTTGGTGTCGATCACGAACATGATGTCGGGGATACCGCCCATGTCCTTAATCCCACCAAGGGACAGTTCCAGCTTTTCGCGCTCGCGGGTCAGCTGCAGCAGTTCCTTCTTGGTACGGCCTGAGTCTGCGCCGTCCAGAACGCCTTCCAGTTCACGCAAACGCGCGATCGAACCAGAGATGGTGCGCCAGTTGGTCAAGGTGCCACCGAGCCAGCGGTGGTTCACATAGTACTGAGCGCAACGCTTGGCGGCCGTGGCCACGGGATCAGAGGCCTGACGCTTGGTGCCGACAAACAGGACGCGGCCACCGCTTGCGGCGACTTCACGAACCTTGATCAGGGCCTGGTGCAACAGAGGAATGCTCTGCGACAGGTCGATGATGTGGATATTGGCGCGCGAGCCGAAGATGTAACGTTCCATCTTCGGATTCCAGCGGTGGGTCTGGTGACCGAAGTGCGTGCCTGCTTCGAGCAATTGACGCATAGAGAATTCGGGTAGTGCCATATCAAAACTTCCTTCTTCCGGTTTGCCTCCGCAGACCAACGCCCCTGTTTAACCAAGAGCCCGGAACGGTAACCAACGGGGATTGACCCGAACGCTGCCGAACGTCTGCGTGTGAGATAGGGGTGTGACTAGAGCCAAGACACAGGAAATGCAAGGCATTTAACGCGGGTGGTGCCGTTCTAGACGTCTTCGAGGAACGAAACCCCCGGTGCGGTCTTCAGGGCCCCTCTGAGGGAGGCGTCTAGACTGTAGCGACCGGGTAACCGCATCTCGACCTCACGTCCGCCATCAATAGCGCTGACCAGACTGATCTCGCCGCCGCGGGCATTGATTGCCCCCTCAAGGCGGCGCTTGAGCACGTCGATTTCGGTTGAGCGCGGCGAGAGGTGAATGCGCAGATTAGCGACGATATTCTCCATCGCCTTATCGATGGGCTCGGCATCATCCCCAAAGAAACGCACCTCACCGTCGCGGCCCTTGGCCCGGACCTTGAGTAGGATGGAGGCACCCGGCTCCAACACCTCACGGCAGCGGCGCAGGGCTTCGGGCGGGAACAGGACCTCATATTCCCCAGTGGGATCGGACAGGGAAATGAAGGCGAACTTTTCACCGCTCTGAGAGGCGCGCTCTTGGCGTCGGCGCACAACGCCGGCCATGCGAAAGGCTTCGGCTCCCTGCTCGGCCGCGACAATGGCATCAGCCAGTAAGGTCACCCGGCGACGGCGCAGCACCGTGATCATGTCTTCGAGCGGATGACCGCTGAGATAGAAGCCCACGGCGGATAGTTCCTCATCCAACTGGTCTGGCCCGGTCCAGGGATCGACCCGAGACAGTCTTGGCCTTGCTGCGTCACTATCACCGCCGAACAGGCTGGCCTGAGATGAGGCCCGCTCGGCCGCCACGCTCTGGGCATAGGCCATGAGGGCATCGATATTGGCGAGGATCTGGGCGCGGTTGGGATGGATGCGGTCAAAGGCCCCTGCCCGCGCCAGATTTTCCAGCGCCCGCTTATTGACCTGACGCGGATCAATGCGCTCGACAAAATCGAACAGGTCGCTGAACGGCCCGCCCGCAGCCCGCGTGGCCACCAGATTGTCCATCGCCGCCTGACCGACATTGCGCACGGCCCCAAGGGCATAGAGGACCTCGCCGTTCTCTACCTCGAAATCGGCAGCAGAGCGGTTGACGTCCGGCGGACAGACCTTGACCCCCATCCGCTTGGCGTCCTGATAGAAGACGGCGAGCTTATCGGTGTTGGAAATATCCAGGCTCATCGAGGCGGCCAAGAACTCGACCGGCGCATTGGCCTTCAGCCACCCGGTTTGATAGGCGATGATGGCATAGGCCGCCGCGTGGCTCTTATTAAATCCATAACCGGCAAACTTAGCGACCAGTTCAAAGATACTGTCAGACTGATGTTCGGGCACGCCTAGCTCAGTCGCGCCGGAGACGAAACGAGCCTTTTGTTGGTCCATCTCCTCCTTTTTCTTTTTCCCCATGGCCCGGCGTAGCAGGTCGGCCTCACCCAGCGAATAGCCCGCCAAGATCTGGGCGATCTGCATCACCTGTTCTTGATAAACGATGACGCCGTAGGTTTCTTTGAGTACTGGCTCCAAGCTGGGATGGAGCATGTCGGCGGCCTTACGCTCAAACTTACAGTCGACATAGGTGTCGATATTATCCATCGGGCCGGGGCGATAGAGCGAGATCAGGGCCGTGATCTCTTCAATCGAGCTGGGCCGCAGCTTGCGCAGGGTATCTCGCATGCCCTGACTTTCCAGCTGAAACACGCCGATGGTCTGGCCCGACGCCATCAGATCAAAGCTGGCCTTGTCGTCGAGCGCCAGGGTGGACAGATCAATACCCGCCCCCCGCTTCCTCATATGTTTTACCGCTCGGTCCAGGACGGTCAGGGTCTTGAGACCCAAAAAGTCGAACTTCACCAATCCGGCGCTTTCGACCCACTTCATGTTAAATTGGGTGGCCGGAAGATCTGAGCGTGGGTCCTGATAGAGTGGGGTTAGCTCGATCAGAGGTCGGTCGCCAATGACGATACCAGCAGCGTGGGTTGAGGCGTTACGGAACAGACCCTCAAGCTTCAGCGCCGTTTCCAACAGCCGCGCGACGCTCTCATCATCCTTCTTGGCCTGTTTTAGTCGCGGCTCAATCTCGATGGCTTGAGCCAAGGTGGTCGGGCTGGCCGGATTGTTCGGAATCATCTTGGCCAGACGGTCAACCATGCCCAAAGGAAGTTGCATCACCCGCCCGACATCGCGCAGCACCGCGCGCGCTTGCAGCGTACCGAAGGTGATGATCTGGGCCACGCGTCCAACACCGTACTTGTCCTGAACGTAGGAGATCACCTCTTCGCGGCGGTCCTGACAAAAGTCGATATCGAAGTCAGGCATCGAGACACGCTCTGGGTTCAAGAAACGCTCGAACAGCAGGCCGAACCTTAAAGGGTCAAGATCGGTGATCGTCAGGGCCCAGGCCACGAGCGAGCCCGCCCCCGAACCGCGACCAGGCCCCACTGGAATGCCGTGCGCTTTGGCCCACTTGATAAAGTCAGACACGATCAGGAAGTAGCCGGGAAAGCCCATATTGATGATGACGGCAATTTCACGTTCAAGCCGGTCCCAATAGTCCTGTTCCGGCGCAGCCATCTGATGGACGGCAAATCGGGCGCGCAGTCCTTCGCGGGCCTGATGGGCCATCTCATCGGGCTCTGATCGGCCACCGACCGTGGGAAAGCTAGGCAGGATCGGGTCGTGCTTGTTGACCATGAAGGCGCAGCGCATGGCGATATCGATGGTGTTATCGCAGGCTTCAGGCAGATCGGCGAACAGCTGACGCATTTCAGCGACCGACTTGAAGCCATGTTCTGGCGTGACCCGGCGGCGCTCCTCTTGGCCAACAAAACTGCCGTCAGAGATACAGAGCAGCGCATCATGGGCGCTATAGAGATCACGACCGACAAAATAGACGTCATTGGTCGCGACCAACGGCACATCATGGTCATAGGCATAGGCGACGAGATGTGGCTCAGCAGCCGCTTCGTGCGGCGTGCCGTGGCGTTGCAGCTCAATATAAAACCGGTCGCCGAAGACAGATTTCATGGTGTCGAGCGCGGCCACGGCCTCTGCCTTGCGCCCCACGGCAAAGAGCGGATCTACCGGACCATCGGGCCCGCCGGACAGGAGGATCAGGCCTTCACTATGGGCAACGATCTTGCCCCAAGGCACCGAGGGCTCGGCCTCACCGCCGCCATCGAGATAGGCCGACGAGGACAGGGCCGACAGGTTCAGATAGCCCTGCTCATTTTGCGCAAGCAGCACCACAGTCGGCGCCCGCGCCCAGCGCTCTGGCTGGCCCTCACCGATGCCATAGACCGCCAAGGCAACGCCTATAATGGGTTGAACCCCGGCCTCTTTGGTGGCTACGGAATATTCAAGCGCGCCGAACAGATTGGTCCGGTCGGTCAGGGCAGCCGCTGGCATACCGGCCTTCGCCGCTAGATCGCCAATGGCATCCGCCTTAATCGCGCCCTCGAGCAAGGAATAGGCCGAGCGGACACGAAGATGGACAAAGCCCCTTTCCCCAACGTCCGCCATGCTCAACCCCTTTTACCATCAGCGCATCATCATCGACTCACCCGACCAGATGCGCAACCGAGCACACCATCCAAACGAACCCCGTGACAGATGCAAGCGACAGCGTGTCTCGCGCCAACTGGATCATGACTTATCTCCCAAATTTGTTCCTTGTATGTTCTGTATTCTTGTTTTGTTCTCATTGCAAGCGTCGCATTTAACAGGATGCTCTATTAGGAAACCGAGTGATCTCAGCGGGGCTGCCTACCCCACCAACGCCAACCGCCCATCCCTCAGCGTAAAGACGCGGTCCATGTGGCGGGCGAGGTCCATATTATGGGTGGCGATGAGCGCGGCGACGCCGGTGTCTCGCACGAGGCCGAACAGGTTGGCGATAACAGCGCTAGAGGTGGCGGGATCGAGGTTGCCGGTGGGCTCGTCGGCCAGAAGGATGCGGGGACGATTGGCCAGGGCGCGGGCGATGGCTACGCGCTGCTGTTCACCGCCAGACAATTGGGCCGGTTGATGGTTTAGGCGCTCGGCTAGACCAAGATGGGATAGGAGCTCTCCTGCCCTCTGGCGGGCCTCAGGCTGGCCGACGCCCGCAATCATCTGCGGCAGGGCGACGTTGTCTCGGGCGCTAAACTCAGCCAACAGGTGGTGGAACTGATAGACGAAGCCGATCTGGTTAAGACGCACTTGAGTGCGGGCCTTCTCGCTCATGTCCGTGCAGTCTTGCCCGCCGATCAGCACCTGTCCCGCCGTGAGACGCTCCAACAGACCCGCCGCGTGTAGCAGCGAGGACTTGCCCGAACCGGACGGCCCGATCAGGCCAACGAGCTCTCCGGGATAGAGATCCAGATCAATGGACTTGAGCACCTCGAGCTGACGATCGCCCGATCGATAGGTCCGCGCAATGCCGCGAAGGTTCAAGACAGGCGCGGCATCACTCATAACGCAGCCCCTCAACAGGATCGAGGCGCGAGGCCCGCCAGGCCGGTGGCAAGGTTGCCAGAACCGACATGAGCAGGGCCCAGAAGGTCACGGTCAGAACCTCGGACCAATCGATCTTGGCTGGAATATGGGCGAGGAAATAGACGTCAGCGCTAAATACCGTCGCGCCGGTCACCCACTCCACGAACTGCTGGATCTCGGCAATGAAGGTGCAAAATAGTACTCCGACCACCAGACCCGCTAGGGTTCCTGCCGCACCAATGCTGGCTCCGGCCATGAAGAAGATGCGCAAGATCGCCCCCTGCCCAGCCCCTATGGTCCGTAAGATCGCAATGTCGCGGCCCTTGTTCTTCACCAACATGACCAGCCCGGAGATAATGTTCATGGCCGCGATGGCGACGATCAGCATCAGGATCAGCCGCATGACATTGCGCTCGACCTGAAGGGCGTTGAAGAAGCTCTGATTGCGGTCGCGCCAGTCCGTGACGAGGGCGAAGGACCCCGCCGCGCGCGCAACCTGTGGCTTGATGTCTGGCAATTGATCGACATCAGCCAGCTTGACCTCAATTACGTCGACGCCATTGTCTCGGCCAAAGAACAGCTGCGACTGGGACAGGGGCATATAGAGGAAGGCCTGATCATATTCGCTCATGCCGATGCTGAACACCGCCCCAACCGTGTAGGTCTTACGTCTTGGCGTCCCTCCAAAGGCTGTTGCTCCGCCCGTGGGCGAGATCAGGGTAATGGGATCGCCCGGCCCCACGCCCATATTGGCGGCCAGCCGGTCGCCAATCAAAATCTCATCGCCGCCGTACTCGCCCTGACCAAAGCCCTTGGTCGAGCCGCCCTTGATATTGCCAGTGATTATCTTAATCGATTTGAGGTCTTGCGGGGTCACGCCGCGCACGACCGCCCCCGAAATCTGGCCCTGCCCCACGACCATGACCTGGGCCTCGACCATCGGGATCACCTGTGCCACGCCCAGAATGGCGCGGATGCGGGCGATGGCCGCATCGCGATCAGGCCGGGTTAGCAACTCGCCCCCGACATAAAGGTGGCCGTTAAAGCCAAGGATGCGCGACAAAAGCTCGGTGCGAAATCCGTTCATCACCGACATGACGATGATCAGAACCGCCACCGCCAGCGTGATGCCGACAAAGGAGATGCCCGAGATCAGGGCCACGCCGCCATTTTGACGTTTGGTCCGCAGATAGCGCCCTGCAAGCTGCCGCTCCCACAAGCAGAACGGACCCGCCGAGCGGATCGTGAGACCCTCGCCTTGCCCCATACCTATGAACCAGCCTTTACGCTTAGGAGGGTCAGGGCCGCGTCCAGCGACAGAGATTGCCGTTCGCCGGTGGCGCGGTTCTTGATCTCGACCTCACCCGAGGCCAGCCCCTTGGGACCGATGATCAGCTGCCAAGGCACCCCGATAAGATCCATGGTCGCGAACTTGGCCCCAACGCGCTCGGACGTATCGTCGAGCAAGGGCTCCTTGCCCGCAGCGGTTAGGTGGTCGTAGGCTTGCTGACAGGCCGCATCGACGGCCTCATCGCCCGGACGCAGATTGATCACCGCCACACCGAACGGGGCGACAGATTCTGGCCAGATTATACCGTTATCGTCATGGCTGGCCTCGATGATCGCGCCCAGCAAACGCGATACGCCCACGCCATAGCTGCCCATATGGACAGGGCGCTCAACCCCGTCAGGGCCAGCGACGACGGCCTTCATCGGCACGGAATATTTCTCACCGAAATAGAAGATATGGCCAACCTCGATGCCGCGCGCGGACAGACGCATCTGTTCTGGTACTTCGGCGTCAAAGCGGGCGGCGTCATGCATCTCTTCGGTCGCGGCATAGAGCGAGGTGCGCTGGTCGACCAGGTGCTGCAGGTCGCTGTCCCAGTCTTGATCAATGCCAGGAGGGCCCATCTCGACCAGATCGCGGTGACAGAAGACTTCGCTTTCGCCCGTATCGGCCAGCACGATGAACTCGTGGCTGAGATCACCGCCGATAGGACCGGTATCGGCGCGCATCGGCACGACCTTTAAGCCCATGCGGGCATAGAGGTTCAGATAGGCGACAAACATGCGGTTATAGGAGCGTTTCGCGGCTGCCTCGTCGACGTCGAAGGAATAGGCGTCCTTCATCAGGAACTCCCGCCCCCGCATGACGCCAAAGCGTGGACGCTGTTCGTCCCTGAACTTCCACTGCATGTGATAGAGGTTTTTGGGCAGGTCCTTGTAGGAGCGCACGGACGAGCGGAAAATGCCCGTGACCATCTCTTCGTTGGTCGGCCCATAGAGCAATTCGCGCTCGTGGCGGTCGACAATGCGCAGCATCTCCGGCCCATAGGCGTCATAGCGCCCAGACTCGCGCCACAGGTCGGCCAACTGCAAGGTCGGCATCAGGATCTCGATGGCCCCTGCCCGGTCCATCTCTTCGCGGACAATCTGCTCGATCTTGCGCAGGACCCGATGGCCAAGCGGCAGCCACGAATAGATACCCGCGGCCTCCTGCCGGATCATACCCGCGCGCAGCATCAATCGGTGCGAAACGATCTGCGCCTCCGACGGGGTTTCTTTGAGAACGGGAAGAAAATAGCGCGACAGGCGCATGATAATATCCGTGGGGTTGCCGAGGGTGGTTCACATAGCCCCGCAAGCGCAGGCTTGGCAACGGACAGGGCAATTTGAGGGGTGGAAAGATTGCGAAATTGGATAGTTCCCCCTTCTGAAGGCGAAAAAAAGGCCGCGCTATCGAGCGCGGCCTTGAAAGTCATATCGTGAGAAACGCTACGGAAGATGGCCGGACGAACCGGCCCCGTGGGTAAATCTTAGGGGCTCTGGAGGTCCACGGGCAACGTCGCTTTGCCCGCAATGGGAGCCCCCGCCTTTCGCTCATTTTCCAGCCAACCCCACGGCGTGCGCCGTCGCTGTGCTAAAAAATTAAGCAGCCCTAGAGGGCCTAGGCCATCGGAACGTTGGGCAGAGGGATCAGGTGAAACTTTAGGCAGAGCATGATGATCGCCCAGATCACCGTCGCTGCGATGGTCGTGGTAAGGAACTTACGCTTTAGCTTGGGCTCGACCGGTGCGCCGGGATCGCCGCCATCACCGTGATCAACGCCCGCCTCAGCATGGCTGATCACGCCAAAGGGCAGGATGGTGAACAGGACCACCCACCAGGTCACCAGATAGATGGAAATTGCAGTTACCGGACCCATCAGTGTGCTTCCTTCGGGGTTTCCATGAGCTCGACCAAAACGCCGCCCATATTCTTCGGATGGATGAAGATGATCAAGGTGCCATGGGCACCGATGCGAGGTTCACCTAGAACGGTGGCCCCCTTAGCCTTCATCTCATCGCGCGCGACATAGATGTCGGGCACTTCGAAACAGACATGGTGCTGGCCGCCCTTGGGGTTCTTTTCCAAGAAGGCATGAATCGGCGAGTTTTCGCCGTAAGGCTCGATCAACTCAATCTGGCTGTTGGGCAGATCGACAAAGCTGACCCAGACGCCTTGGTCTGGCATCGCCCGCTTTTCGGTCGCTGAGGTCGCACCCATCAGGTCCTTATACATGGCCACGGAGTCCTCGATAGACGGGGTGGCAATGCCGATATGGTTCAAACGTCCGATCATGATCTTGATCCTCTCTTAGGGTCTAAACCCGCAAAACCGTTGTCTCGACCAGCGGGCGGCGTTTCCAAATCCTGTGGGCCGCCTTTTTGACCGCGCGACTAATCGCAGCCTCGACGGCGTCATCATCTTCAAGCCCGTCACCGCGAAGCCGGCTTAGACCCTCTTCCGCAGCGATAGCCAGATCATCCAAGGCGTCATCCAAAGTATAGTCCGCGTCACTGGGCAGACCCAGACCGCGCACCTGAGGACCCGAGAGGATCTTGCCCTTATCGCTCAAGGCAATAGAGACGTTGATCACGCCGTTAAAGGCGGCATGACGTCGCTCTCGCAAGGCATCACCGTTCTCGACGGTGACTACGCCGCCATCGACATAGAGACGCCCGGCAGGCACCTCGTCGATAATTTCAGCGCGGCCTGGCGCGAGCCGGACCATGTCGCCATTGCGGGGCGCAACCCCTTGCGGGACCTGCAAATCCTTAGCGAAGGCCAGATGTTCAAGCAGGTGACGGCGTTCGCCATGGGTCGGGACTGCAATCTGCGGGCGGGCCCATTGATACATCTGTTTCAACTCATCGCGGCACGGGTGTCCTGAGACGTGAATGCCCGGGTGGTCGCGCTCGGTATAGAGCCGCACGCCAGAACCCGAGAGCTTATTCTGCAGGTTGCGGATCGCAATCTCATTGCCCGGAATGACCCGCGACGAGAAGATACAGTGGTCCCCAGGACCAAAGCTGACATGCTGGTGCGTGCCGTCGGCGATGCGGAACAGAGCCGCCCTCGCCTCGCCCTGACTGCCGGTGCAGAGGTAAAGGATCTTGTCCTCTGGGAAGAAACCCGCCTCAGCATCGGAAACGAAGGGCGCGATGTCGTTGAACATGCCCACCGACTTGGCCGCAGCCGCCATGCGGTGCATTGAGCGCCCCACCAGACAGACGCGGCGGTCCGCCATCTGAGCAGCCTTGATCACCGTATGCATCCGCGCCACGTTGGAGGCAAAGCAGGCCACCGCCACCTTGCCCTTGAGGCCCTTGATGAGGCTGGTCATGGCCACGCGGACCTCAGCCTCAGACCCGGCATGACCGTCGACAAAGACGTTAGTGCTGTCGCAGACCATGGCCAAAACACCCTCGTCTCCGAGCGCGGTCAAGGCGTCAATGTCGGTGCTTTCGCCCAGAATAGGATCGGGATCGATCTTCCAGTCACCCGTGTGCAGGATCGTGCCAAGGGGTGTGCGGATCGCCAGACCATTGGGTTCAGGGATCGAGTGGGTCAGGGTCACCAAGGTGACTTGGAACGGGCCCAAATCAATAGAGCCGCCCATAGGCACCTCGGTAATGTCCGCATCTTTCAAACAGCCCGCATCGCGCATCTTTTCGCGCAGCAAGAAGGCCGTAAAGGGCGTGGCATAGATGGGAGCCCGCAGACGCGGCCAGAGCCAGCCCATGGCCCCAATATGGTCCTCATGAGCGTGGGTCAGGACGATGGCGATTATATCGTCGGCATAGTCTTCAATATAGGACGGATCGGGCAGGATGATCTCCACGCCCGGCGTGGTCTGATCCCCAAAGGTTACCCCAACATCGACCACGATCCACTTGCGCGCATGGGGCGGGCCGTAACCGTAGAGATTGAAGTTCATACCGATTTCGTTCGACCCACCTAACGGCAGGAAGACGAGTTCATCTTCGGATGTCTTTTTCATGCAGCACTTATAGGGGTGTTGCGTCGGTAAATTTCAAGCATGCCGCGGATCGTAAGATCTCCATCAAAAATATCGATGGCATCTGTCGCGCCTTCAAACAGCGAGACGACGCCTCCAGTCGCGACCACCTTCATAGGTTGGCCATATTCTTCCTTGACCCGACTGATCAATCCCTCGATCAGCCCGATATAGCCCCAAAACACCCCGGCCTGCATGGCACCGACCGTGTCCTTACCAATGATCCGGTCTGGACGCTGGATGGCCACGCGCGGCAGCTTGGCTGCGGCAGTATGAAGGGCCTGCATAGACAGGTTGACGCCAGGCGCGATAACCCCGCCCTCAAAGGCGCCGTCGGGCCCTACCACATCGAAGGTGGTCGCAGTTCCGGAATCGATGATGATCAGCGGACCACCATAGCTCATATAGCCGCCGATGGCGTTGACCAGACGGTCAGCGCCTGCCTCGGACGGCTTTTCGATCCGCACCTCGATACCTAATTCGGCATTGTCGCCGATCACCAAGGGTTCGACCTTAAGATAGCGACGGCTAAGGTTGCGAAGATTGAAGATCGATTGGGGCACAACACTGGAGATAATGCAGGCCTTGAAGCTGTCCAGCGTCAGACCCTGTAAATGCACCAACTGCATCAACCAGACGGCATATTCATCGGCCGTGCGCGACGATTCCGTCGATGACCGCCATTGGGCGGTCCACTCATGACCGTCGTGAATCGCAAACAGGGTGTTGGTGTTGCCTTGCTCAATGGCCAGCAGCATCAGAAGTCTCCGAAGAAGACATCGCCCGCCGAGATACGGCGGACGGAATTGTCGACGAGACGAAGGCGCAAGGACCCGTCCGGGTCAAGACCTTCTGCGATCCCTTCGACCGTTTCATGGCCGAGACGGGCCGTGCAGGCACTTCCCAAGCCATAGGCGCGAGCCGTCCAAGCCTTAGCGATTGGCGCGAAACCCTCGCGGTCCCAAAGTGCCATCCAGTCGGCCACGCGCACGCCAAGACGCGCCAAGGCCTCGTCTTGGCTCAAGGCCTGCGCACCTTCGAAATCAGCAATGGCCGCGGCTGGACGCTCAGCCGCATCGGGCGGGGTTTGTAGATTGATCCCAATCCCGACGGCGAGCCAAAGGGCTCCATCAGGACGAAGGCCGGACTCTACCAAGATGCCGCTGATCTTGCGTCCCTGAACCAGCACATCATTTGGCCATTTGAGCTGAGCCAAGGGCTGAGCCAAGGCGCTATCGGCCAATTCAGCGACGGCCAAGGCCGCAATGAACGAGATTTGTGCGGCCTGAGCTGGAGGCTTGGTGGTGACGCACAGCAAGGTAGCGGCCAAATTGCCTGCGCCCGTTTCCCACGCCCTACCTCGCCGACCGCGCCCTGCAGTCTGACGGCGCGCCATGATCCAGAGCGGCCCGACATCGCCTGCCTCACCCCTCATCCGCGCCTCAGCATTGGTCGAGGGGGTCTCATCCAAGATCAGGACTGGCGCGCAATCCAAGGCCATCACCTCTTTGAGCCTAATTCAGCCCGAAGGCCAAAGCGGCGGTCTTGGCCAAGGGTTCCAGAACCGCCAAGGCGGGCAAAACCACAGGGAAGCAGAACAGGGCCGAAGCCAGCGCCACGCCCTTGGCATCCAAGGGCTCCTTATCGGTCTGACCGGGGCCCACATCGAACCACATGGTCTTGATCAAGCGCAGATAATAGAAGGCCGCAACCACGCTGCCGAGCAAAAGCACCGCCGCCAAGGCCCATTGGCCAGAAGCAATTGCTGCCTTGAACACAAACATCTTGGCCCAGAAACCGCTAAAGGGCGGCAAGCCCATGACCGAGAAGGACAGGGCTGTCAGGGCCAAAGCCATACCAGGACGAACCCGCGCCAGACCGGAAAAATCGCTGAGCTGTTCCATCGGCTTGCCATCGCGTGACAGGGCTCCAAGACAGGCAAAGAAGCCGGTGACATCGATCATATAGAGGACCATGAACACCAAAACCGCTTCCATGCCCTCGGCGGAGCCTGCCGACAGTCCGATCAGGGCATAGCCAATATTGGCGATGGATGAATAGGCGAGCAGGCGCTTGATATTACTCTGGGCCAGACCGCCAAAGGCACCAACGGCCACCGACAGGAAGGCGGCAACGACGATGATCTGGCGCCACTGTTCCAATGCCGTGCCAAACCCTTGCGACAGAACACGAGCCAGAAGCAGCATAGCGGCCAGTTTCGGGGCAGCAGCAATGAAGCCAACGACCGGGGTCGGCGCGCCTTCATAAACGTCTGGCGTCCACATATGGAACGGGGCCGCAGAGACCTTGAAGGCCAGGCCGCAGATCAGGAACACGAGGCCAAACAGCACGCCGGTACCGGTCGCACCGCCTTCAATCGACTTGGCAATCAGGTCGAAATGGGTTGAGCCGGCAAAGCCGTAGATCAGTGACGATCCATAGAGCAGCAGACCTGAGGACAGGGCACCCAGCACAAAATATTTCAAGCCAGCTTCAGAAGCCTTAGCATCATCGCGGCGAAAGGCGGCCAACACATAGAGCGCCAAGGATTGAAGCTCGACGCCGATATAGAGCGAGATCAGGTCACCGGCGGACACCATCATGCCCATGCCGAGCGCGGCCAAGAGGATTAGGATCGGGAACTCGAACCGGGCATTACTGACACGGCCCAGCCAACGATCACCCAGATAGATGGCCATAGGGCTGATTAGATAGATCGCAACCTTACCAAAGGACGAGGCGCCATCGGCAATGAAACCGCCAGCAAACGCCGTTCCCTCGGGGCTAATCGCCGCAAAGCCCGCCGCTACGAATAGCGCAAGGCTAGCACCGATGGAGACCTCTCCCATCGCCTTGTCACCCCGAAAGGCTCCCCAGACCAAGAGGACGAGGGTAGAGGCGGCGAGGAAGACTTCAGGCCGGGCCAGAAGCAGTGCGTCTTGAAAAGTCATGGTCAAGCTCCCCTCACCCGCCAACGGCGGCTTTGTAAGCGCCAACCAGATGGTCGACGGACGCAGCAGTGAGGTTGAAAATTAAACCGGGGCGTACGCCCAAGATCAGGGTCGAGGCGATCAGGGGCGCAAAAATTACAACTTCACGCACCGTCAGGTCTTGAATGGCGGAGAGCTTGGGATTGACCAACTCGCCGAACATGACCCGTCGATAGAGGCTCAAGGCATAGACCGCTGACAAGATCACCCCCGCGGTGGCCGCAAGAGCCGTCCAGGTCGAGACATGGTAGGTGCCGGTCATGGTCAAGATCTCGCCGACAAAGCCAGAGGTGCCTGGCAGGCCGACATTGCCCATGGTGAACAGCAAGAACACGGCCGCATACCAAGGCATACGATTGGCAAGGCCGCCATAGAAGGCGATCTCACGGGTGTGCATCCGGTCGTAGACAACGCCAACGCAGAGGAAGAGCGCGCCAGCAATGACGCCGTGGCTGAGCATCTGGAAGATCGCGCCCTGCACCCCTTGGGCATTACCCGAGAAGATGCCCATGGTAACAAAGCCCATGTGGGCCACCGACGAGTAGGCGATCAGCTTCTTAATATCGACCTGACGGAAGGCCACCAGCGAGGTGTAGATGATGGCGATCACCGACATGGCGAAGACCAGAGGCGTAAAATAGACCGAAGCCTGCGGAAACATCGGCAACAAGAAGCGCAAGAAGCCGTAGCCGCCCATCTTCAACAGAATGCCGGCCAGAATGACCGAACCGGCGGTTGGCGCTTCCACGTGAGCGTCAGGCAACCAGGTATGGACCGGCCACATCGGCATCTTCACCGCGAAGGAGGCAAAGAAGGCTAGCCACAGCAGGATCTGAACCTTGGGGTCGAACTTAAATACCATCAGATCTGGGATCGAAGTAGTCTTGGCTATCGAGGCCATAGCCAAAATCGCGGCCAGCATCAGCACTGAACCCAGAAGCGTGTAGAGGAAAAACTTATAGGCCGCATAGACCCGGTTCTTGCCGCCCCAGATGCCGATGATCAGGAACATGGGCACCAATCCCCCTTCAAAGAAGAGGTAGAACAGAACCAGATCCAGCGCGCAGAACACGCCGATGACCAAGGTCTCGAGGAGCAGGAAGGCCGCCAGATATTCCAAGACCCGGTCTGTCACCGACTCCCAACTGGCCAGGATACAGATTGGCAAGAGGAAGGCGGTCAAAAGCACGAACAGGATTGAAATCCCGTCAATCCCCATCCGGTAGGTCGCCCCAGAGAACCAGGTGACGGACTCAACGAACTGAAAGCCCGTGTCCTTGGCGTCGAACTTCGACACGAGGAAGACCGATAGGGCCAATGTCACCAGACTGGTGACCAGAGCCAAGATCTTGGCGCGGTTGGCCACAACGGCGGTGTCCTGACCTGCGGACATTGCGCGCAAGGCCAAGATAGCGGCGACCCCAATCATGGGGGCGAAGGTGATGAGGCTGAGGATGCCGGTCATGTCCTGATTTCCCCTCAGTGCGACCAAGCCCAGAGCGCGTAGGACAAGAGCCCCGCCACCCCAAGCAACATCACGAAGGCATAGTGATAAACATATCCGCTCTGGGCCTTGCTAAAGCGGCGACCGACCGAAGCCGACACCGCTGCAACCCCATCAGGACCGAAGCCGTCAATGATCTTCTGGTCGCCGATCTTCCAGAACACATCACCCAGGAACCGGGCGGCACGCACGAAAGTGGCTTCGTAAAGCTCATCGAAGAACCATTTGTTGTAGAAGAAGGTGTGCAGAGGTCCACCGCGCGAGGCGACCCGCAGGCCCATGCCCTCATTCATCAGATAGACATAGATGGCCCCAGCCAAGCCGGTCATGGACACCACCAACGGGGCCATCACCACCCACTCTGGCGCATGGTGGGCATGTTCCAGAACATGGTTGGTCGGGGCGTTAAAGATCGCGCCGCGCCAGAACTCATCGCGATGTTCGCCAACGAAGTTTTCGACAAAGGCATAGCCTGCGCCAATCGCACCGACCGCGAGGGCGATCAGAGGCACCAGCATGACCAAGGGGCTCTCGTGCGGCTTGTGGGCATGATCATGATCGTCATGGCCGTGATCGTCGTGACCATGGCCCGCATCATGGGCATGATCATCATGAGCGCTGTCCCACTTGGCCGTGCCGTGGAAGGTCATGAAGGCCAGACGCCATGAATAGAAGGCGGTCAGACCGGCGGCCAGAAGGCCAACCACAAAGGCAAAGGAGGCAATGGGGTTCTTGCCGCTCGCGGCCCAAGCGGACTCGATGATCGCATCCTTGGAATAGAAGCCTGCAAAGCCGAGCTCGACGCCCGGAATGCCAAAGCCGGTAATGGCCAAGGTGCCGATGACCATGACCGCATAGGTCACAGGCAGGTACTTCCAAAGCCCGCCCATCTTACGCATGTCCTGCTCGTGATTCATCCCGTGGATCACCGAACCGGCGCCGAGGAACAATAGAGCCTTAAAGAAGGCGTGGGTGAACAGGTGGAACATGGCGGCCTGATAGGCACCCACCCCCGCGGCAAAGAACATGTAGCCAAGCTGCGAGCAGGTCGAATAGGCGATGACGCGCTTGATATCGTTCTGGGCCAGACCAACGGTTGCGGCGAACAGGGCCGTGATGGCGCCGATCAGGGTAACGATCTGCTTGGTCACCGGCGCATATTCAAACATCGGCGACAGGAGGCAGACCATATAGACGCCCGCCGTCACCATGGTCGCGGCGTGGATCAGAGCCGACACAGGTGTCGGGCCTTCCATCGCATCAGGCAGCCAGGTGTGCAGAAAGAACTGCGCCGACTTGCCCATGGCCCCGATGAACAGCAGTCCGCAGGCCAGATCGACGGCGCTCCAGCTTTGACCGATAAAGGTCCACTGGGTTCCAGCCTTGGCAGCGATCATGGGGAACAGCTCAGCAAACTGGATCGTACCGAACATCCAGAACACCGTCATGATGCCCAGCGCGAAACCAAAGTCCCCAACGCGGTTGACCACGAAAGCCTTAATGGCCGCAGCGCTGGCCGAAGGCTTCTTGAACCAGAAACCGATCAGCAGATAGGAGGCCAAGCCCACCCCTTCCCAGCCAAAGAACAGCTGCATGAAGTCGGCGGCGGTCACCAGCATCAGCATGGCGAAGGTGAAGAGTGACAGATAGGAGAAGAACCGAGGCCGAGACGGATCGTCCGACATGTAGCCCCAGCTATAGATGTGAACCAGCGCCGACACCGAACTGACCACCACCAGCATCACCGCTGAGAGCGTGTCGATGCGGATCGACCAGTTAGAAATGAAGTTCCCGATCTGGATGAACGGAGCCAGGGTAAAGGTCGCGTGACCGGCCCAAGCGCCCCAGATCACCTGATAGAAGGTCATCCAAGACAGGCCACAGGTCAGCAAAAGTAGACCCGTGGTCACGCTTTGCGAGGCAATATCTCCGATACGGCGGCCAAACAGACCGGCAATCAAGGCGCCGACCAGCGGCGCGAAGACGAGGGTCGTGACGATATGCTCCACGATCTCAGCCCTTCATCATGCTGGCGTCATCCACGGCGATATCGCCGCGGTTACGGAAGAAAGTCACAAGGATGGCTAGGCCGACGGCCGCCTCTGCCGCCGCCACCGTCAGGACGAACATGGCGAAGATCTGACCGACCACGTCGTGCAGATAGACCGAGAAGGCCACCAGATTGATATTCACCGCCAGTAAGATCAGCTCGATCGACATCAGGATAACGATGATGTTCTTGCGGTTCACAAAGATGCCCAACACCCCGATGGTGAACAGGATGGCGGCCACCGCCAGATAGTGGGTCAAGCCAATGGTCATTCGCAAAGCCCCTCGCCGCTCTTAATCTGAACGATTTTCATGCCGCTCGCAGGGGTGCGTGCGACCTGATCACCGATGTTCTGACGCCGGACGCCCGGACGATGGCGCAGGGTCAGGACGATTGCCCCAATCATGGCCACCAGCAGGACAAGGCCTGCTGCCTGGAAGAAGTAGATGTAGTCGGTATAGAGCACCCGCCCGATCGCCTCAGCATTGGGAAGGTCCGAGACGGGCGCTGCAGGCGCAGCGTTCTTACCAGCAGCGCCATTGGCAGCAACGGTTACAGCGACCATCACCATCTCAACGGCGAGAACCCCGCCGACCACCATGCCTATGGGCAGGTAGCGCGCGAAGCCCTCGCGAAGCTGGGTGAAGTCGACGTCCAGCATCATGACAACGAATAGAAACAACACTGCCACTGCGCCGACATAGACGACGATGAGCAGCATGGCGAGGAACTCTGCCCCCAACATCACGAACAGGCCCGCTGCCGTGAAAAAGGCCATGATCAGGAACAACACCGAGTGCACCGGGTTCCGCGCCGTGATGACGAGAAAGCCTGATATGACGGTCACTGCCGCCAGCAGATAGAAGGCGATCGCCTGCAAGTCCATGCTGGGTCTAAAGCCCCCCTTTTACCCGCCTGTGCTCCAAGCACCTGAGCGGGATGAGTCCGTTACAATAGTGATACGGCTAAGCCGCATCACTGGTCCAAAACCAGCGCCTCTTAGCGATAAGGGGCGTCTAGCTCCATATTCTTAGCAATCTGCCGCTCCCAACGGTCGCCGTTGTCGAGCAGCCTTTCCTTGTCATAGTAAAGTTCTTCTCGGGTCTCGGTGGCGAACTCGGTGTTCGGTCCCTCGACGATGGCATCGACGGGGCAGGCCTCTTGGCACAGGCCGCAATAGATGCACTTGACCATATCAATGTCGTAGCGGGTCGTGCGGCGCGAGCCGTCGGCGCGCGGTTCGGCCTCAATCGTGATGGCCTGAGCCGGACAGATCGCCTCGCACAGCTTGCAGGCGATGCAGCGCTCTTCGCCATTGGGATAGCGACGCAAGGCATGCTCACCCCGGAAACGCGGCGACTGAGGTCCGCGCTCGAACGGATAGAGTATGGTGGCCTTTGGCCGGACCATATATTTCATCGCCAGCCCAAAGGCGCCGATGAAGTCCATGAGGGCCGCGCCCTTGACAGCTTGGTTGATGCGAGCGGTAAATGACATCGATCCGTCTCCCTAGGCCTGAGGACCAAAAACGCGCCAAGCGGCAACCAATATCACGGCCACCAATGAGGTCGGTAAAAACACCTTCCAACCCAACCGCATCAGCTGGTCATAGCGGTAACGCGGGACGATGGCGCGCACCATCGCGTTCATGAAGAACACGAAGATCGTCTTCAAGAACAGCCACATAAACGAAAAGAGGCTCACAGCCGTTGGGGGCCAGCTGGCCGTGAAGGGGGTCGGGAACGGCGCTTGCCAACCGCCCAGGAACAGGACGGCAAACAGCATCGACATCAGCAGGATGTTCGACATCTCGGCCAGATAGAACAACAGATAGGGCGTTGAGCCATATTCGACCGCATAGCCCGCGACCAGTTCCGACTCTGCTTCTGGCAGGTCGAAGGGCGGACGGTTGGTTTCGGCCAATCCGGAAATGAAGAAGATCACGCCCATTGGGAACATGACAAACAGGATCGGCAGATTGGCCAGGCCGCCACCGCCGAACAGGTTCCAGTTCCAAAACCCGCCAGCCTGCTGCTCGACAATCTGTTGCAGGTTCATTGTGCCGGACAAGAGGATCACCGTAATGACTACAAAGCCAATGGAGACCTCGTAACTGACCATCTGTGCCGCAGATCGCAGCGAGCCTAAGAAGGCATATTTCGAGTTGGAGGCCCAACCGCCAATGATGATCCCATATACACCAAGCGACGAGAGCGCGAACAGATAGAGGATGCCAACATTGATGTTGGATACGATCCAGCCCGGACCAAAGGGCATCACAGCCCAGCAGCCGAGGGCCAGGATCACACTGATCAAAGGGGCCAATAGAAACAGAGGCTTATCAGCGCCTGCTGGGATCACCAGTTCCTTTACGACGAACTTTCCAAGGTCGGCGAAGGATTGTAGCAAACCGAAGGGACCCACCACATTTGGGCCCTTGCGCATCTGAACACCGGCAAAGATTTTGCGGTCACCATAGATCTGAAAGGCCACAGACAAGAGCAAGACCACAGTCACCAACAGGATTTGGCCCACGGTGATCAAGGTCCAGCCCAGCGGCGTTGTCCAAAATTCCAAAGCGGTAGAGGTCATCGGGTCTACTCCGCTGCTACGGGCTTGACGCGCGCGGCCTTGGCAGTAGCAGAGCACTCGGCCATGGTCACACTCGCCCGCGCAATGGGGTTAGTGAGGTAAAAGTCATGGGCAGGTCCTGCAAAAACCGCATCACTCAAGTCGCCCGCCGTGCCAACTATTGTCAGATCAAGGGCCGCGCCCATGGCGACATAATCGATCTGACCAAAGGTGGGATGGTCCGCAAATAATTTGGCGCGCAAAAGGTTCAGGCTGTCATAGGGCAAGGTCTTGCCCAGACGCTCGGACAGGGCGCGCAAAATCGCCCAATCTTCCTTGGCATCGCCCTTGGGGAACACGGCGCGCGAGGCCATCTGGACCCGCCCCTCGGTGTTCACATAGAGACCGGTTTTCTCACTATAGGCCGCCGCCGGCAAGATCACATCGGCGCGGTGTGCGCCAGCATCTCCGTGGGTGCCCATATAGATCACGAACGCGTCGGAGGCTGACAGGTCGATCTCGTCAGCACCCATCAGGACCAGAACGTCGAGCGCGCCCTTTTGTACCATCTGAGAGGCGGTCAGACCGCCCTCGCCCGGCACAAAGCCCATATCCAGACCGCCAACGCGGCTGGCTGCGGTGTGTAGGATGTTAAAGCCGTTCCAACCGTCCTTGATCGCGCCCATCGCCTTGGCCGCCTTGGCTACCAGCGCCAGAACGGCTGCACCATCGACACGGGCCACGGTCTCAGCGCCAACGATTAACATCGGCTTGACCGCGCCCTTGGGAGGTTTTGCGGCAAAACGGGTCAAGGTCTCAGGACCAGCCCCCAGATAGTCGTAAGCGTAGGTCAGATCGGCCTGTTCGCCAATGACGCTGACCTTGCAATTGCCCTGCATCACGGCCCGGCGAATGCGGGCATTGAGCACGGGGGCCGCATGACGCGGATTGACCCCGATCAGGACGATATGGTCGGCCTCATCGATCCCGGCGATCGACGAGTTGAACAGGTAGGAGGTCCGGCCCGCCTTGGGGTCGAGCGCCGCACCATCTTGGCGGCAATCTAGGCTGGTCACGCCCATCGACCCGAACAGATCAAGAGCCGCCTTCATCGATTCTGCGTCTTGCAGATCACCGGCAATGACGCCGACCCGATCAGCCTTGGCAGACTTCAGCTTTTTAATAACCGCATCAAAGGCCCCCGCCCAGGTCGCAGGCTGTAGCTTGCCGCCGGTGCGAACGTAGGGCTGGTCCAGACGCTGGCGCATCAAGCCATCGCAGGCATAACGCGTCTTGTCAGAGATCCACTCTTCATTGACCTCTTCATTGATGCGCGGCAAGACGCGCATGACTTCAGCACCGCGCGCATCAATGCGAATGGCGCTGCCCAGAGCGTCCATAACATCGATGGTTTCGGTCTTTTTCAGTTCCCAAGGCCGGGCATTGAAGGCGTAGGGCTTGGAGGTCAGGGCGCCGACCGGGCAAAGATCGATCACATTGCCTGACAACTCACTGTTCACAGCGCCTTCTAGATAGGTGGTGATTTCGGCGTCTTCGCCCCGGCCCGTCATGCCAATTTCTGGCACACCCGCGACCTCGGTGACAAAGCGCACACAGCGCGTGCATTGGATGCAGCGGGTCATGACCGTCTTGATCAGCGGACCCATGAACTTTTCTTCAACGGCGCGCTTATTATCGTCAAAGCGCGTCTCATCGCGACCATAGCCCATGGCCTGATCTTGCAGGTCGCACTCGCCGCCCTGATCACAGATCGGGCAATCGAGCGGATGGTTGATAAGCAAGAACTCCATCACCCCTTCGCGGGCCTTCTTGACCATCGGACTATTGGTGAAGATCTCTTGGTTCTCGGCTGCCGGAAGGGCGCACGAGGCCTGAGGCTTGGGCGGACCAGGCTTTACCTCGACCAAGCACATGCGGCAGTTGCCCGCGATGGACAGCCGCTCGTGATAACAAAAACGCGGAATCTCTTCGCCCGCCAGCTCCGCGACCTGAAGAACCGTCATGCCGGGTTCGAACTCGACCTCGACGCCATTGACCTTGGCTTTAGGCATGATGTGCAAATCCTACGCTCAACATTTCAACCGTCGCAACCATGTCCGTTACTCCGCCGCCGTCAGGGTCACGCCCTGAACGTGGGGGCGACCGACGCGATAGCGCGTGATGCGGTCTTCGACTTCGGGGCGGAAGTGACGGAACAGGCCTTGGATTGGCCAAGCCGCCGCGTCGCCTAGGGCGCAGATGGTGTGACCTTCAACCTGGCTGGCCACGTCGAGCAGGAGATCGATCTCCTTCATCTCGGCCTCGCCGGTCGCCATGCGCTCCATGACTCTCCACATCCAGCCGGTGCCTTCACGGCACGGCGTGCACTGGCCGCAGCTCTCATGCTTGTAGAAATAGGCTAGGCGCGCGATTGCTTTCACCAGGTCCGTGGACTTGTCCATGACGATGACGGCGGCAGTACCAAGGCCCGAGCGCAGTTCACGCAGGCTGTCAAAGTCCATCAGGGCTGTTTCGCACTGCTCAGCCGGGATCATGGCCACGGACGATCCGCCCGGAATAATGGCCTTAAGATTACCCCACCCGCCACGAATACCGCCGCAATGGTCTTCCAGCAACTGACGCAGCGGGATCGACATGGATTCTTCGATATTGCAGGGCCGCTCAACATGGCCCGACACGCACATCAGCTTGGTGCCGGTATTGTTTGGACGCCCAAAGCCCGCAAACCAGTCCGCGCCACGGCGCAGGATGGTGCCGACCACAGCAATGGACTCAACATTGTTTACAGTGGTGGGGCAGCCATAGAGGCCCGCGCCAGCCGGGAAAGGCGGCTTCAGACGTGGCTGACCCTTCTTGCCTTCGAGGCTCTCAAGCAAGGCGGTCTCTTCACCGCAGATATAGGCCCCGCCCCCGTGATGGATATAGAGGTCAAAGTCCCAGCCATGGACATTGTTCTTACCGATAAGCTTGGCCTCGTAGGCTTGCTTGACGGCGGCTTCGAGCACTTCACGCTCACGGACATATTCGCCCCGAATATAGATGTAGCAAGCATTGGCCTGCATGGCGAAGCTGGCAATCAAACAGCCCTCGATCAACAGATGCGGATCATGACGCATGATCTCGCGGTCCTTACAGGTGCCGGGCTCGGACTCATCGGCATTGACCACCAGATAGTGTGGACGATCCTTGACCTCTTTGGGCATGAACGACCATTTCAGGCCGGTGCCAAAGCCAGCCCCACCTCGGCCGCGCAGGCCAGAGTTTTTGATCTGGTTGATCACCCAGTCGCGGCCCTGAGCCAGCATGTCCGGGGTTGCGTTCCACGCGCCGCGCTTCTTCGCGCCTTCCAGTCCCCAATCTTGGAAACCGTAAAGGTTCGTGAAGATCCGATCCTTGTCTTCCAGGATGCCGACCATGACCCTGCTCTCCAAATCAACCCCTACCCTTGGGCAGGAATTGCAGGCGGACATACCGCCCAAAACCTTTAAAACCAAACGAGAACTGACGTCCCCGGTCCTCTCTTAGCCCGCCTGACGGGGCCGACGTCTAGTCTTCTTCTGGTGCAACGAACGGGTGGGCCTTAACCCATGCTGCCCGCTTCATCATCGACACGATCAGGCAAAACCACCCGATCAAGATCATGGCCACTGCGCTCTTGCCCAGTTCAGTCGAAAGCCCCTGCCCCGACCGCCCATTGACCAAGATACCCAACGTGCCCAAGGCCACCACGACCAGACCGCCAACCCGAAGGGGCCAAGCAATCTTGCGGACCTCGGCCAGATAGGCCTTCAACGCAACAGCACTTACGTCAGCCATGACTAGCCTTCGCTTTGGTTTCTTTCGCCCAAGCGATCACGAACCAGATCTGCCCGCCAAAACCGGCGAGCAAAGCGGCCACGAAGACCCACAAGAGCGGCTGGACATGGCCCAGAGCAAAGCAGGCAAAGGCGATCATAGCCACGCCAACGCAGACCACCTCGATGGCGATCATGCGCATGAACAGGCTGCGCAAACGCGCCGTGTCCACGCCAGTTGGACTATGAGGCCCTACCTTGTTCATCAGGCCGGTTCAGCCTCCGGCAGGTTCGGCAAGGTCAGTTTGGCAGCCTTAGAGCCGTCATAGAGCGCCGGATCGGTCAGGCTGGTGACAGCTGCGGCCGGTTCTGATGAATGACGTCCCGCATAAGACCCCGCCTTAGGGGCCTTACCGGCCTTAAAATCATCAATAATCTGAGCCAGGGTTTCTGGGGTCAGGTCCTCGTAAAAATAGTCGTTGATCTGAGCCATCGGCGCATTGGAACAGGCGCCAAGGCACTCGACTTCTTGCCAAGTAAAAGCCCCGTCCGAAGACAGCTTATCCTTGGCCCCGATCTTGTCCTTACAGACCTTCATCAGGTCATTAGCGCCACGCAACATGCAAGGTGTCGTGCCGCAGACCTGAACGAGGGCAACCTTACCGACCGGCTCAAGCTGGATCATGGTGTAGAAGGTCGCGACCTCCAGCACCCGGATCACCGGCATGTCGAGCATCTCAGCGATCTGGCGGATCGCGGGCTCACAGACCCAGCCCTCTTGCTTTTGAACAAGCCAAAGGATCGGCAGGACGGCCGATTGCTTCCGCGCCGCCGGATATTTGGTCAGCCACCCCTTAACCTGCTTCAGCGTCGCCGCCGAGAAGGTGAAGTTTGTAGGCTGGTCTTTGGCAAGACGACGAACGGACATGCCTTAGGCCTTCACGAAATCAACGCGGGCGATCTTGTCACCAACGATCGTGTAGATGGCCGCCACCTCGAAAGGCACCGCGTCTGGATTACGCAGCACGCGCTCATGATCGATCACAATATTGCCAATGACGATCCGCGAGACGCGCTCTGCCTGGTTCTGTGGGAACTGAGCAAATAGGCCAACATGACGCTCGTGATAGGCCTTCAGCCCATGAAGGTTCGGCGCCGCGTTCAGGTCCGAGACAATGACCTCGTCGGCAAAGAAACTGCAGAAGGCGTCAACATCCTGGGCGTTATAGGCATCCAGTTGACCCTGGACCAAATCAACAGCGCTCATCGGTCAACCTCTCCAAAAACAATATCCAGCGACCCGAGAATGGCGCTGACGTCGGCCAGCATGTGGCCACGGTTCATCCAGTCCATCGACTGAAGGTGATGGAAGCCGGGTGCCCGGATCTTGCAGCGGTAGGGCTTGTTCGAGCCATCAGCGACCAAGAACACGCCGAACTCACCCTTAGGGGCTTCAACGCAGGCATAGACTTCACCGGCAGGCACGTGGAAGCCTTCGGTATAGAGCTTAAAGTGATGGATCAGGGCTTCCATCGACCGCTTCATGTCGGCGCGGCGCGGGGGCACAACCTTATAGTCTTCGGTCATCACAGGGCCTGGCGTGTCGGCCAGCTTGGCGCAGCATTGACGCATGATCCGCACCGACTGGCGCATCTCTTCCATGCGGCAAAGATAGCGATCATAGCAGTCGCCGTTCTTGCCAAGCGGAATATCAAACTCCAACTCATCATAGCACTCGTAAGGCTGATTACGGCGCAGGTCCCAAGCGATGCCGGAACCGCGCACCATCACGCCCGAAAAGCCCCAATCCAACGCCTCTTGCCGCGTCACAACGCCAATATCGACATTGCGTTGCTTAAAGATCCGGTTGCCGGTGATCAGGTCGTCCATGTCGCGCATATAGTTCGGGAAGGCGACGCACCAGGCGTCAATATCCGCGATCAGCGCTTCAGGCAGGTCCTGATGAACACCGCCGGGACGGAAATAGTTGGCGTGCAGGCGTGCACCGCAGGCGCGCTCATAGAACACCATAAGCTTTTCGCGCTGTTCAAAGCCCCAAAGCGGCGGCGTCAGAGCGCCAACGTCCATGGCCTGGGTCGTCACGTTCAACAGGTGCGACAGGATGCGGCCGATTTCAGAAAACAGAACCCGGATAAGTTGGGCACGTTTTGGCACTTCGAGCCCGAGCATCTTTTCGATGGCCAGAACGAAGGCGTGCTCCTGATTCATCGGGGCCACATAGTCGAGGCGGTCAAAATAGGGGATATTCTGCAGATAGGTCCGCGCTTCGATGAGCTTTTCTGTGCCGCGATGGAGCAGACCAATATGGGGGTCCACCCGCTCAACCACTTCGCCGTCCAGTTCGAGCACCAAGCGTAGAACGCCGTGGGCAGCAGGGTGCTGAGGTCCAAAATTGATGTTGAACTTACGAACTTTGGTTTCCGTCACCAAGGCCGTGTCAGTCTCGGCAGAGCCCACCGTCGGCAGCGAGGTCACGTCATCAGCCATAAGCTTAAACCTTCGCCTTTTCGTCGCCTGGAAGGGCGTATTGCGCGCCTTCCCAAGGGCTGAGGAAATCGAACGCACGATATTCTGTGATCTTCACCGGCTCGTAGACCACGCGCTTGAGCGAGTCGTCATAACGAACCTCGACATAGCCCGTCATCGGGAAGTCTTTGCGCAAGGGGTGACCGTGGAAACCATAGTCGGTCAGGATGCGGCGAAGGTCGGGGTGACCTGAGAAGAACACGCCGTACATGTCGAAGGTCTCGCGTTCGCACCAATCGGCATTGGGATAGACGCCGGTAACCGACGGCACCGCTGTGTCTTCATCGGTCTGAACCTTGATCCTAAGACGCAGATTCTTGGTCAGGGACAGGAGCAGGTAGACGACATCGAACCGCAAGGGGCGCTCTGGATAGTCAACGCCGCACAGTTCGATCAGTTGCTGGAACTGGAAGTCAGCATCATCCTTCAATAGCGTTAACAGCGGAACGATCTGATCGGCCCGCGCCTCGATGTTCAATTCCCCAAAGGCTATGGCGGAGCCATTGACGGCCCCGGCTGCCTTGGCGGCGATCTGTTCGGCCAGCTCGGCCAGACGGTCTGTGGTCACGATGCTCATCGTTCAATGGACCCCGTGCGACGGATCTTCTTTTGCAGTTGCAGCACGCCGTAAACCAGCGCTTCGGCGGTTGGAGGGCAGCCTGGGACATAGATGTCCACAGGCACAACGCGATCACAGCCACGAACGACCGAATAGCTAAAATAGTAATAGCCGCCACCATTGGCGCAGGAGCCCATCGAGATGACGTAGCGCGGCTCTGGCATCTGGTCATAGACCTTACGCAGGGCGGGAGCCATCTTGTTGGTCAAGGTGCCGGCGACGATCATCACGTCGGACTGACGCGGACTGGCGCGCGGGGCAAAGCCGTAGCGCTCAAGGTCATAACGCGGCATCGAAGCCTGCATCATTTCCACAGCGCAGCAGGCCAGACCGAAGGTCATCCACATCAAAGAACCCGTCCGTGCCCAGGTGATGAGGTCATCGGCAGCGGCAAGGACAAAGCCCTTATCCGCCAACTGATCCGAGACGCCGTCAAAGAACGGATCATGGATATTGGGGTTATAGCCCTCGACCGTTGATGTCGCGCCCGACGGCGCGGGCTTCAATAGGCCAGATTGGGCCGGTAGGGTCACTCCCATTCCAGGGCTCCCTTTTTCCACTCATAAATGAACCCGACGGTAAGGACGCCGAGGAAGGTCATCATCGACCAAAAGGCAAAGGGCTG
Organism: Caulobacteraceae bacterium; assembly: GCA_040399645.1. GTDB lineage: Bacteria > Pseudomonadota > Alphaproteobacteria > Caulobacterales > Caulobacteraceae > CAISGS01. The sequence continues at coordinate 60,212 of JBBARR010000003.1, forward strand.
GACCTCATGTGGCAGTTTCATCAGGCTGACCGCCCAAGGAAACAGGAAGGCCACCTCGAGATCGAAAATGATGAACAGGATCGAGACCAGATAGAAGCGGACGTCAAACTTCATGCGCGCATCGTCAAAGGCGTTGAACCCGCACTCATAGGCCGATAACTTTTCTGGATCCGGAGCCCTAGGGGCTAGGATCGCCGCCGCGAGAATGAACCCCACGCCCAGCACCGTCGCGATGCCAAGAAAGATGACGATCGGCAGATATTGCAGCAAAAATCCGTTCATCTGGCCCTCTTACCCCTGATCTTTAAGCCCATCACCAACTAAGACAGCAACGCTCGAAGAGCGACTCGCAGGCCTTGTAGCCCAAGCCTGTCCTAGCTTCAAACTCAGCCTTGCTGATTTACATAGAATTCCGCCCTTTGCAGGCAATTTAATCTTCACGCACATAGCGAATGATCTGTTGACCTTACGTCAAATCAGACCCGAAGGCACGGTGTTCCATTCCGTCCACAGAACCCTTATACGGAGCCAACTTGTCTGTTGACAGGTCCCCGTACCCGCCCTATCAACCGCGCCTCACGCCGCCGTTGCTTTCGGGCGCGGCCGATGCGGGTGTAGCTCAGTTGGTTAGAGCGTCGGCCTGTCACGCCGAAGGTCGCGGGTTCGAGTCCCGTCACTCGCGCCACTTTCCCCAAGCCGGGAAGTGGCGCCGGCCATCTCCTTAAAATCCTAACTTCCCCCTTCCCGAGACATAGACGGTCACCATCTTGCGCCATGCAGGACCCAAGCCCTGATCCGTAGATTAAAGATTAGGAAGCAAGGCTGGAGCGACTGTGAAGGAAGGCTGGTGGGCGGCGAGGGGTTCGAACCCCCGACCCCCTCGGTGTAAACGAGGTGCTCTGACCAGCTGAGCTAGCCGCCCGACGACCGGACCTTTAGCCCGCTTCGATGTGGTCTTCTAGTCATGAAAAAGGGCGAGTGCTAGTGCGCTCACCCTTTTGATCTCATTCTTGAGGGAGCTCTTAGTTCAGAGCGGACTTCAGTCCTTCACCCACCTTAAAGCGCGCAGTCTTAGCAGCAGCCCGGGCAACGGTTTCACCGGTGCGAGGATTGCGCGCAGTACCTGCGGCACGGTCGACGGGCAGGAAGCTGCCGAAGCCGACGAGACGAACATCTTCGCCCTTCTTCAGGGATTCCGTCACAGATTCCAAAAATGCGTCCAGCGCGTCTTTGGCCTGTACCTTGGTCAATCCAGCCTTGTCTGCCATAGCAGCAACTAGTTCGGCTTTCGTCATGAATATCTCCCAACCCTATATGTGGCAACGATCCTGCATGGTCGGTGCGCTAGAGGGACTATGAGCTTCGGCAAGCCCCCTCGTCAAACAAAGGCGGCGCAGAATCAGCTGCGCCGCCTAGGTAATCAGCGTTAATTTACTGTTTAATGGGTAATAACGGCGTCTTGGTCGCCTTCATCCGCCTTTACAGCGGCTACAACCGAATCATCTGGCTCAATCCATTCGATCGGAGTCAGGGGCCGAACGAGGGCATGAGCCAGCACCTGGTCCACCGTTGCAACCGCAATGATCTCCAAGGCGGACTTCACATTGTCCGGAATGTCAGCCAGATCCTTGACGTTTTCCTCAGGGATCAGGACGGTTTTGATGCCGGAACGCAGGGCCGCAAGCAGCTTTTCCTTCAGGCCACCGATGGCCAGAACCCGGCCCCGCAGGGTGATCTCGCCGGTCATGGCCAGATCCTTGCGTACCGGAACGCCGGTCAGGACCGATACCATAGAGACGGCCATGGCCACACCCGCAGAGGGTCCATCCTTAGGGGTCGCTCCTTCAGGCACGTGCACGTGGACGTCGGTCTTCTCAAACAGGGTCGGCTTGATGCCAAAGGCCGCGGCCCGCGAACGGACGTAGGAGTTGGCCGCCGAGATCGATTCCTTCATCACCTCTTTGAGGTTTCCGGTGATGCTCATCCGCCCCTTGCCGGGCATGCGCACAGCTTCGATGGTCAGGATATCACCGCCAAATTCGGTCCAAGCCAGACCGGTCACCATGCCGATCAGATCCTCAGTATCAGTCTCACCGAAGCGATAGCGACGAATGCCGGCATATTTGTCCAAGCGCGCCGCATCGATGGTGATCGAAGTCAGCTTTTCACGCTCAAGATCACGGACTGTCTTGCGGGCCAGATTGGCAAGCTCACGCTCCAGAGACCGCACGCCCGCTTCACGGGTGTAATAGCGAATCAAGTCGCGCAAACTGTCGTCTGGAACGATCCATTCCTCGGCCTTGAGACCGTGATTGGTCGCCAACTTGCTGAGCAGGTGCCGTTTGGCGATCTCGATCTTCTCATCTTCGGTGTAACCGGGGATGCGAATGATCTCCATGCGGTCCAGCAGAGGCTGGGGCATGTTCAGGCTGTTGGCTGTGGTGACGAACATCACCTGAGACAGGTCGTAATCGACTTCTAGATAATGATCGGCAAAGGTTCCGTTCTGTTCGGGGTCCAAGACCTCAAGCAGGGCCGAAGACGGGTCGCCGCGATAGTCGGCCCCCAGCTTGTCGATCTCGTCGAACAGGAAGAAGGGATCGGTCGACTTGGCCTTCTTCATGGACTGAATGACCCTGCCGGGCATCGAGCCAATATAGGTGCGGCGGTGGCCGCGAATTTCCGCTTCATCGCGCATACCGCCGAGCGACAGGCGCACGAAGTCGCGGCTGGTCGCCTTAGCGATCGAACGACCTAGCGAGGTCTTACCCACGCCTGGAGGGCCCACGAGGCAAAGGATGGGGCCCTTTAGAGAGTTGGTCCGCGCCTGAACGGCGAGATATTCAAGGATCCTCTCCTTGACCTTTTCAAGGCCATAGTGGTCCTCATCCAAGATCCGTTCAGCGGCGGCGACATCGATCTTCTTGGTCTTGGCCTTACCCCATGGCAGGGATAGTAGCCAATCGAGATAGTTGCGAACCACTGTGCTCTCGGCGGACATCGGGCTCATGTTGCGCAGCTTCTTAAGCTCCGCATCAGCCTTGGTCCGGGCTTCTTTCGAGAACTTGGTCTTCTTGATGCGCTTTTCCAGCTCGAGCAACTCGTCGCGAGACTCGTCCTGCTCGCCCAACTCGCGCTGGATCGCCTTCATCTGCTCGTTCAGATAATATTCTCGCTGGGTCTTTTCCATCTGCCGCTTCACGCGGCTGCGGATCTTTTTTTCGACCTGAAGGACGCTAATCTCGCCCTCCATCAGGGCAAAGACCTTTTCCAAACGCTTTACAACGCTGAAAATATCCAACAGCTGCTGCTTATCGTGGATCTTAACCGACAGATGCGCGGCGATGGAGTCCGCCAACTTGCCAGGCTCAACGATCTGAGGAATGGCCGATAGGGCCTCAGGCGGCACCTTCTTGTTCAGCTTTACGTAGTTTTCGAACTGCTCAACCACGGCGCGCGACAGGGCCTCGGCCTCGCTACCCTCCCCGGCCTCATCGGCCACCAAGGCGGCTTCTGCTTCAAAATAGTCGGTCTGATCTGTGAATCGCGTAATTTGCGCCCGCGACTTGCCCTCGACCAGCACCTTGACGGTCCCGTCAGGCAGCTTGAGCAGTTGCAGAACGGTGGCGACCACGCCGACCTCATAGATGGCGCTCTGGGCCGGATCATCGTCCGACGAATTTTTTTGGGTGGCGAGCAAGATCTGCTTGTCGCTGCGCATCACCTCTTCGAGCGCACGGACCGATTTCTCGCGTCCTACGAAAAGGGGAACGACCATGTGCGGAAACACGACTATGTCACGCAGTGGCAAAACTGGCAGTGTTTTCAAATCAGACATTTCAACAGCTTCCTAGTCAGACCTGTACGCCTTGGTCCGACCCCATAAACAAGGCACCCGCCTTATGACCCTTCTGGCCGAGGAGAGCACCACATCGCCAGTTCAGGCGATCGGTTACATTCAATGTGGCGGTTTTTCTCCCGCATTCAAGAACTAGCGACAATTCATCCCCAACTCGTCGTCAAATCAGCCGTTAGACCGCCTCAATAAATAGCCCGCCGCAGTTTTCACTGACGACGGGTTTTATCTTGTTCACTCAAGGGTTTGCGAAGGGTGCCTTAGGAGGCGACGTCCTTTTCACCCCGACGCTCGGAATAGATGATCAGAGGCTGGGCACGGCCATCAATGACCTCGCCATTGACCACGACCTCTTCGACGCCCTGATAGGTCGGCAGTTCGTACATGGTTTCCAGCAAGATGCCTTCCATGATCGAGCGCAGGCCACGAGCACCCGTGCGGCGCAAGATTGCCCGGCGCGCAATGGCGCTGAGGGCGTCTTCGGTGAAGGTCAGGCCGATATTTTCCATATCGAACAGCCGTTGATACTGCTTGACCAGTGCGTTCTTGGGCTCGGTCAGGATCTTGACCAGAGCGGTCTCGTCCAGATCTTCCAAGGTCGCGATAACGGGCAAGCGGCCAATAAACTCTGGGATTAGACCAAAGCGCTGAAGGTCATCTGGCTCAACATTGCGCAAAATCTCGCCAGTGCGGCGCTCTTCCGGGTCCTTAACCGTCGCGCCAAAGCCGATCGAGGTGCCCTTACCTCGGCCTGAGATGATCTTCTCAAGGCCTGAGAAGGCACCGCCGCAGATGAAGAGAATGTTGGTTGTATCAACCTGCAAGAACTCTTGCTGGGGATGTTTGCGCCCGCCCTGCGGCGGCACGGAGGCGACTGTGCCTTCCATAATCTTCAATAGGGCCTGCTGAACGCCCTCGCCCGAGACGTCGCGAGTGATGGAGGGATTGTCAGACTTGCGGCTGATCTTATCGACCTCGTCAATATAGACGATGCCGCGCTGGGCCCGCTCAACATTGTAGTCGGCGGCCTGAAGCAGCTTGAGGATAATGTTCTCGACATCTTCACCGACATAACCAGCTTCAGTCAGGGTCGTGGCGTCAGCCATGGTAAAAGGAACATCGATGATGCGGGCCAAGGTCTGGGCCAAAAGGGTCTTACCCGAACCGGTTGGTCCGACCAGCAGGATGTTGGACTTGGCCAGTTCGACGTCGTTATTCTTCGTGGCGTGGTTCAAGCGCTTATAGTGATTGTGCACGGCAACGGCCAAGACCTTCTTGGCGTGCTCCTGACCGATCACATAGTCGTCGAGAACTTCACAGATTTCCTTGGGTGTCGGTACGCCATCTTTAGATTTGACGAAGGAAATCTTATGCTCTTCACGGATGATATCCATGCACAGCTCAACGCATTCATCGCAGATGAATACGGTTGGTCCGGCAATGAGCTTGCGCACCTCGTGCTGGCTCTTTCCGCAGAAGGAGCAATACAGCGTGCTTTTCGTGTCGCCGCTCGCAGCTTTCGTCATAATCGCTCTCACTTTACGACGTCGACCCCGAGGGGCTGACATCACGTTCCGGACAGAGTCTCAAAACCAACTAAGGAAGATATAGTCCGGATATGCTCTAATCCTTGACAATCTCTGATCCAGCGCACGATCACAACCCCTTGAAGCTGTTTCGTCGCGGTTAGGGCTATGCTCGTGGTTCTTTTTCGCCAAACATTGTGACCAGAACCGCTTACAGATGGGTGATCTAGACAGACCGTGCCAGTCCCAAGGGGCAAAAGAGAATCAAGTGACCGCTTTAGACACGACCGTTCCCCCATCCGCTAAGGCCTTAGTGGCGTTCGATTTCGACGGCACCTTGACGGTCATGGACAGTTTTATGACCTTCATCGCCTGGCGCAGCGGTGCACTCCGGTACTTGCTGGGGATGATTCAATTGATTCCAGCCGCCATCGCCTATCTGATCCACCGCGACCGTGGCCTGATTAAAATGGCGGCAGTCAGGATATTTCTCGGCGGTCTTGATCAAAAGACCTTGGAGGCCTCGGCGGACGAGTTTGCCCGCGCGGCGGCAGGTAAACTGTTTCGGCCCGATGCCTTAGCGGCCTGGAATGGCTGGGGCATTCAAGGGGCCACCCGTGTGATTTGCACGGCCTCCCCCGAAATCCTGATCGCGCCCTTTGCCAAACGTCTCGGCGCGGCAGGTCTTATCGGGACACGCTTAGAATTTGACGATCAGGGCCGGGTCACAGGCCGGTTCATCGGCCTCAACTGCCGCGCCGCCGAGAAGGTTGTAAGGTTGACGCAGGCCTATGGTCCGGACCTTCACCTGACCGCCGCCTACGGCGACACCAGCGGCGACACCGAAATGCTCGCCGCCGCCGAGCGCAAGGGCTATCGGGTCTTCACCCAAAAGCCCTAGCGTTTGGACCATCAACCAATAGCGGATAGCCGGGCCAAAGCCGCTTCGAGCTTAGCCTTAGCCGACTCAGATTCGACAAGGCGTTCGCGGTTTTCCTGAACAACGTCCTCGCGGGCGCGGGCGACGAAGTCAGGATTGTCCAACTTCTTACCCGTGCGCTCGATATCGCCTGCGAAGGAAGCGATTTCCTTGTTGAGACGGGCCTTTTCAGCCGCCAGATCGATGAACTCGGCGATGGCCAAGGCCCCCGTTGCTTCACCCAGTACGAAGGGCACGGCCCCCGTAGGCAGCGCATCCGCCTCCTTGGCAGAATCCAAGCGGCCCAGCGTCACGAGCAGATCGCGGTTACGCGCCAAGCGGCCCCGCGCAATCTCCCCAGCCCCGATTAGGGTCAAGGGTGCACGAGCTGACGGCGGTACATTCATTTCCGAACGGATCGAGCGCACTTCGCTGACTAACTCAATGACCCAGCCGATCTCAGCCTCAGCCTCGGCATCAACCCAAGCGTCCGGGAATACCGGCCATTTGGCGCTGATCAGCATGCTGTCGCGGGGCGCGCCAAACTCAGCAAGCTTGCTCCACAGTTCTTCGGTCACGAAGGGCATGACGGGGTGAAGAAGCTTGAGGCACACATCCAGCGCCCAAGCCGCCGTCGCGCGGGTTTCGGCCTTGGCCTCCATGTCGTCGCCATTGAGGATCGGCTTGGCCAGTTCCAGATACCAGTCGCAGAACACGTTCCAGACAAAGCGATAGAGCGCGTTGGCAGCCACGTCATAGGCGCAGGTTTCAAAGGCCTTGGTGACGATCTTGACCGTTTTGACCGTCTCGCCTCGGATCCAGCGGTTGATGATCTGCTTGGCACCGGCGGGGTCAAAACCCTCCTCGCGAAGACATTCATTCATCTGGCTAAAGCGCGCGGCATTCCAAAGCTTAGTGCCGAAATTACGATAACCTTCAATTCGTTGCTTAGATAATTTAATGTCACGTGCCTGCCCCGACATCGCCGTCAGGGTAAAGCGCAGGGCGTCGCAGCCAAATTCATCGACCAGTTCGAGCGGATCAAGGACATTGCCCTTGGACTTGCTCATCTTCTGGCCCTTTTCATCACGGACCAAGGCATTGATGAACACCCGCTTGAACGGCACCTCGCCCTTGAAATGCAGGCCCATCATCATCATTCGGGCAACCCAGAAGAAGATAATGTCAAAGCCGGTGACCAGCGTATGGGTCGGATAGAATCGCTTGAGGTCCGGCGTATCCTTGGGCCAGCCCATGGTCGAGAACGGCCACAGGGCCGACGAGAACCAGGTGTCCAGAACGTCTTCGTCCTGATGCAGCGCCTCAGCCTTGCCGTAATGGGCCATAGCCGCCACCTTGGCTTCGGCCTCGGTCTCTTCAACAAAGATGGTGCCGTCCGGACCGTACCAGGCCGGAATACGATGGCCCCACCAGAGCTGGCGCGACACGCACCAAGGCTCGATATTGCGTAGCCATTCGAAATAGGTCTTTTCCCAGTTGCGCGGTTCAAAGACCGTATCGCCCTGCTCTACGGCCTTAATCGCGGGCTGAGCCAAGGTGTGGGCATCGACAAACCACTGATCGGTCAGATAGGGCTCAATCACCACGCCAGAGCGGTCACCGTGCGGCACAGTGTGACGGGTCTTTTCGATCTCGCGTAGGAGGCCGAGCTCTTCGAACTTGGCGACAATGGCCTTGCGGGCCACGAACCGGTCGAGTCCGAGATAGTCCGCAGGCACATCACCGGCAATGTTGCCAAAATCATCGAGAATATTGATCAGCGGTAGATTGTTGCGTTTGCCGACCTGGAAGTCGTTGAAATCATGAGCGGGGGTGATTTTCACTGCGCCCGAGCCCTTTTCGGGGTCGGCATAGTCATCGGCCACGATTGGTATCAAACGCCCAACGATCGGCAGGCGTACGAACTTGCCAATCAGATGCTGGTAGCGCTCGTCATTCGGATGGACCGCGACGGCCGTATCGCCCAGCATGGTTTCAGGACGGGTGGTGGCGACCACGATCTCGCCCGAGCCACCCTCGAATGGATAGGCAAAGTGCCAATAATAGCCATCGACTTCACGTTGCTCGACCTCAAGGTCAGAGATGGCGGTTTGGAACTGCGGGTCCCAATTGACCAGACGCTTATCGCGATAGATCAATCCCTGCTTGTGCAAGGTGACAAAGACCTTGCGCACGGCCTCGGACAGGCCCTCATCGAGGGTAAAGCGCTCGCGGCTCCAGTCGCAGGAGACACCAAGACGGCGCAGTTGATTTTGGATCGATCCGGCTGAGGTCGCCTTCCATTCCCAGACCTTGTCGACAAAGGCTTCACGGCCAAGCTCGCGGCGCGTGGGGCCACCCTCAGTAGCCAACTGGCGCTCGACCACCATCTGTGTGGCGATGCCGGCATGGTCGGTTCCAGGCAGCCAAAGGGCCGCCTTGCCGCGCATCCGCTCAAAGCGCGTTAGCACATCCTGAAGCGTATTGTTCAGGGCATGGCCAACATGCAGCGCGCCGGTGACATTGGGCGGCGGAATAACAATGCTGAAAGGCTCAGCCGCTGGGTCGTCAGAGGGCTGGAACGCCCCGGAGCTTTCCCATTGGGCGTAGAGACGAGGTTCGGCGGCTTTGGGATCGTAGGTTTTTTCGAGCATGACCAATCACATCGGCACGGTTAGTGCGCCGTTGCCAATCTATAGCAGTCCCCCTGCCCGATTGCGAAGCTGCTAAGCATCTATCGGTGGGACCTTATGGGGAAATCGGGCCCTAAAGACGACGACGCGAAATACGCGACACCTCTTCATCGACGGTTGCCTGGACGATGGTTGGCAAGTTCTCGTCCAACCAGGTCTTCAACATCGGACGCAGCAACTCACGAACCACATCTTCGAGCGTCCGCCCATGGCCAGGCATGGCAATGGTCTGGGCCAGATGCCCAAAGGCAGAGGCCGCAGCGGCTTCAGCAACATGGCTGACAATGGCCTCTTCAATAACCGCCTTTGGTGCGCGGACGGGTGCGGCAATTGGAGGCGGCGGCGCATAGGCATCCAGATCGTCAGACTGAAATACAGGTGCGGGCTCTGGGGCCTTGTAGGGCTCGGTCAGATCGAGGATATCGTCTTCATCGTCGAACACAGGCGCAGGCACTGGTGCGGGTGCCCCAACCAGCTCAGGCGCAGGCTCTTTCATGGGCTCATAGTCGAGTTCAGCCTCGGCTTCGGGCTCAGGCTCGGCCTCAGGCTCTGCGGCTCCCTCTTCCGCTGGGACCTCATCCTCAGAGATGATCCGCCGGATCGAGGCGAGAATCTCCTCCATGGTCGGTTCTTGAGAAGTGGGTTCGGACATGAGCAGGGCCACCGTCGTCAGGGTTAAGGCGAGCAATCGGCCATAGGCTAAGCGCGAGCTGCGCTAGTGGCAATTTCGAAGATCGAAACATACCAAATTATGGGCCTGAAAGGCACAATATCTGGGATATTTCGGTCCACTGGCTGAAACTAGCGCCCGCCGGAGGGCTTTGCGGTCGCGATTGGGGCATCTTCAGCAGGCTGGCGCGACTCAATCTTGCGCGAGCCGACGCCGTCGACGGCCTCAACGACCTTGTCCCAAGGGGTGATGGTCCAGCCCGACTTGATCGAGTCAAACTGTCCTTTGGCATCATAGACCGTGACACCGGCGCTGAGGTTACGTGCCTCCAGAGCGCCCATTGCGTTCAGCAGTTGAGCCCCGGCAAGATAGGAATCGCGGCGCGCGTTGACCAATGACAGCTGCGCGTTGCGCAGTTCCTGCTCGGCGTTCAGCACGTCAAGCGTGGTGCGCAGACCGACTTGGTTTTCCTGTTTGGTGCCTTCGAAGGCGATTGTCGTTGCGCGGACCTGCTCTTCATTGGCGGTAATGGCGCTGCGGGTGGCCAAAAGTTGCGCCCATGATTGTGAGACCGACTGCACCACCGACCGGTGGGCCACATCCATCTGCAAACGATCGCTGACATTGGTCTCGACAGCCTGACGAATGCGCGAAGCGGTCACGCCGCCGGCAAAGAGCGGCTGTGACACCACGGCCGAGGTCGTCAGGTTGCGGTCATAATTACCTGAATTGCGGCCGAAGAGGGCGCTTGACTGGTCGGTAAAGGCTAACTGCGCTTGCAACGAGACTGACGGCATCAGTTCAGACTTAGCCGCAGCGATCCGTGCGCGAGACGCCTGCTCGGCATAGTCCGCCTGCTGCAGGATCGGGCTGTTGCGCTCAGCATTGGCAAAGGCCTCGTCGACCGTCGCGGGGATCTGGGTCAATTCCGGCTCTTGGGCCAGATCGCCGGGGGCTTGGCCCACGACTGAGGTATAGCCCGCGCGGCTGCTAGCCAATTGCGATTGGGCAGCGGCCAGTTGAGCCTGGGCGGCGGCATAGCGGGCAGCAGCCTGATTAACGTCGGTCTTGGTAATTTCACCGACTTCGAAGCGAGCCCTAGCCTCTTCGAGCTGGCGCTTCAGAACGGCGACATTCTCTTGACGGATGCGCAGACTTTCCATGTCGCGGCGCACGTCGATATAGGCTTGGATCACAGTCTGCATGACCGAGGCTTCGGTGCGGCGAAGACCGGCGCGGGCAGCCAAGATCTGAGCTTCGGCCGAGTGCAAAGCGTTTGAGGTCCGACCACCGGTAAAAATAGTCTGCGACGCGGTTATGCTCGCAGAATTGTAGGAATAGTCAGGGCCGCCCTGAGTGTTGGTATTACGGTTCGACGCGCCCAGAGACACGGTCGGACGAAAGCCGCCGCGGACCTGATTGTAGGTCTCTTCCTGTGCGCGCAGCTGAGCGCGCTGCGACAAGAGGGTGGGATTGGACTGATAGGCCAAGGCTATGACCTCGGGCAGGGTCTCCGCCGCAACCGGGGCCAAAAAGCCTCCCATAAGCGCCGCCGCGCCAACGGCGGTCGAAAGAATCTGACGGAAGCTAGAGCGCATAGAACTATTCCCTGATCAACCTAGGGGATGATTTCTTAGATCACCCATCTTGTCATATCTAATTAGCGTGCCTGATTAGCCAAGGCGAATTAAGCTTTATTCACAAGCGGCCGATGGCCGCCAACCCCTTTAGCGATCAAAGGGCAAAACTGACCTTGGGTTCAAACCCGTTAATAAAACGCGGCGCCGCGTCAAATCCGTCGCGGGCTCCGAACCCTTCTTCGGCGGGCACAAAAATCTTAGCCTTGCCCATGGGACCCGAGCGCTCAACCAAACCCATGCGGCCAACGGCGTTCAATCCGCCCAGCCAAGCCTGCGGCACATGATGAACAGCGCCTTCAGACACGATAACATCATAGGCCCCCTTGGCGACGGGGTCGTTGGCGCCCTGCTCTACAACCCTCAGGCCCATTTGGCGCAGCACGGCGCCGGCATAGGGGGCAGCAATGGCTAGAGCGGTTTCACCCGAACGGGGCTTTAGAAGCTGCAACAGCTTGGCAATGTCCCGCGGGGCCATCAAGAACCGACCGGGCGCATATTCGATCTCAGTTTCGGCATAGGCGAGGAAGGCCTTGCCTTCGGGGCAGAAGCGCTCGCGAGGGATCGTGCGCATAGCGTCCTGCAGGTCAGTGTCGGTCACATCACTGGTGCGCACCTGGCTCTCGACCATCGTCAGTCTAGCGGCGCGAAAATCAAACGTCATTAAACCCATGCCTTGCGTCGTGAGCCCAGAGCCAGACTCTGTGCTGATGCTGTGATTTACTTGCTTATAGGTCCGGGACCACCTGAAAGGCAATGCGCGGTTACCGATGTTTGAGCGGCAACAGACAGACTTCCCATTGCCCCGCGCAATTTGTTCTGATAGCCAACGCGCTCCGCTAGCGGCCTCGCGTCGCAAGTAACACCGGATGGCCTGGTGGCGGAGTGGTTACGCAGCGGCCTGCAAAGCCGTGTACTCGAGTTCGAATCTCGACCAGGCCTCCAATACCACGCCCTTTAGCGATTAATTCATTGCGAATTTTCTGTGAAACAGCCCTCCAAGGCGGTTAACTTTAACCTCTGATTAACCGGCGCGCCGCAATTTCAGATGGTCTTCTGAGAAGACAACCCACCATCAAGACTAGATAAAGGCTGGCCTCGTGCCGGGCTCTTTTTTTGTCACAGAACATGCATCGGACGCTTGCGCCGCAGGAATGTCCATCCTATACGGTGCCTCCCTCAGCGATTGCTGATCCCCGGTAGCTCAGTTGGTAGAGCAGTCGGCTGTTAACCGACTTGTCGCAGGTTCGAGTCCTGCCCGGGGAGCCATTGCTCCTTCGCCCATACCATCATTGATTTCGCTGCGAGTCGCTGCAGCGGAGCAGTTGTCGCCCATCACCAAACCCCAACATTCGGCATCGATAGCCAAGGTTCCGCCGACGCTAGACTCGCGCCCTTTTGCAAGAGTTCGAACGAGATACCGTCGGGCGAGCGGACAAAGGCCATGCGACCGTCGCGGGGGGGACGGTTGATGGTGACGCCGCCTTCGGCCAGTTTTTGGCAAAGGGCGTAGATGTTCTCGACCTCATAGGCAAGATGGCCGAAATTGCGCCCGCCCGTATAGGCCTCGGGGTCCCAATTATAGGTCAACTCGATGGTCGGGGAGCGATTGGCCTTGGACTTTTCGACATCGCCGGTGGCGCTGAGGAAGATCAGAGTAAAGCGACCGGCCTCATTGTCGTAGCGCGACACCTCGACCAGCCCAAGCTTGTTGCAATAGAAGTCCAGCGAAGCCTCTAGGTCGGTGACCCGCACCATGGTGTGAAGATATTCCATCTGGCTGTTCCTGTTATATCAAGTCGGCCAGTCGGGATGGTCACCATCCCAGCCGGTCTGTTTGCGCACCAACGGGATATAGAGCCTCTTTGGTAGCGCATAAAGCGCCTTCAACATCCAGGTGAAACGGCGCGGGAAACTCAACTCAACCGCTTCGGTCTTAAGGCCGTCGGTCAGATACTGGGCGGCGCGCTGAGGTGAGATCATGAAGGGCTTGGGAAAGCCGTTATCGTCTTGGGCAGGGGTCTCGACAAAGCCGGGGGTAGCGACCTGCACCCGAAGGCCCAGAGGCTCAAGCTCGATGCGCAGGGTCTCAGTCATGTTGATCAGGGCCGCCTTGGACGCGCCATAGGCTGCGGCCGTCGGCATACCGCCAAAGCCGGTGGCGGAGCTGATGATCAGGACCTGCCCCCTGCCGCGGCCCAGCATTGCGGGAATTAGCGGGGCCAAGCCATTGACCACACCCATCAGGTTCACATCGAAGGTCTTGCGAAAGAGCTCAGGATCCGGACGGCGAGAATCAACTGGCAGATAGACCCCAGCATTGAGCACCGCCAAGGCGATGGGGCCAAAATCCTGCTCAATCGCTGAGACCGTCTGAGCCATAGAGGCTGTGTCGGATACATCGGCGGCAAAGACCGCGACCTGACCGGGATGGGCCTGAGCCAGGGCCGCAAGCGCGTCTGCCCGACGTGCTGTCACGGCCACGCGCCATCCTTGGCCGACGAGACGGTGAACCAGCGCCTCGCCTATGCCCGAACTGGCCCCCGTGATCCAAGCGACGCCATCGGCTGGGGTGGCAGAACCGGCCATCAGGCGATAGCTCCCTTGGGTTTTAGCCCTTGAACCAGATCATTGACTGCTGAGATGATCTGCCACACGCCCTTGGGGCGATAGGGCCCCTCGATGACGGCGAAACAGAGACATTCCCGGTCCGGCGAGACGCGCGGACTATGCTCGACTGTCTCATCGGCGACGCAGACATCGCCGCGTTCGTACAGGCCTCGGCTATCGCTAAAGGCACCTTCGAGCACCAGCGTCAACTCTAGGCCGCCGTGGCTATGGCGTGGAATGGTTCGCCCCGCCGCCAGCCGCACAAGCCGCGCCTGCGGCCAACCGGGAACAGGATATTCCTTCATCCCCGGCAAGGTGCTGATCCAATCGATCTCTGAGATGGGCTTACCAATCACCTCGGCCAGCGGCGCAGGTAAGGAGGCTGGGCTGGGTCGTGAGGCACGCACAGCTGCCTCCATGGCCGAAAAATCGAAATCCCCCAGCGGCCGAGCCTCGAACGAAGGCTCATTATCATCGAGCAGGCAGCCTCCGAGGCTTTCCCACAGGGACACAAAATTTTGGTTTTCCGGCCGAAGCGCCAGATGGGCGTCCATCAGCAATCTCGCTGAGGGCAACAAGGACCCCGCTGCATAATCTAGATAAATTGACTCCACGAACCCTGCCTCGTCGTTTTCGGTGATTAGATTACGTTGAACCTTAGCTTTTGGATCACCACCTGACTTGCGAACCGGCGGCATTTGGGCCAAGCCTGATCTAGGAACACGGTAAGGATTTAGTTCATGTCTTCGGCCCGCAGCGTCATCGACGCCATCGGCAATACGCCACTGATCCGCCTGAACCGGGCGAGCGCCGCCACGGGCTGTGAGATCTGGGGCAAGGCTGAATTTATGAACCCCGGCCAGTCGGTGAAAGACCGCGCCGCCCTCTATATTATTTGCGACGCTGAACAGCGCGGACTCCTGCGTCCCGGCGGCCTGATCGTCGAAGGCACAGCGGGCAATACCGGCATCGGTTTGGCCATGGTGGCCTCGGCCCTTGGCTATCGCACCGCCATCGTTATTCCCCGTACCCAGAGCCAAGAAAAGAAGGACGCCATCCGTCTGATGGGGGCCGAACTGATCGAGGTCGATGCGGTCCCCTATGCCAACCCCAACAACTATGTGCGTTATTCTGGCCGCTTGGCCGAAGAACGGGCGGCGAGCGAGCCAAACGGCGTGATCTGGGCCAATCAGTTCGATAATATCGCTAACCGCCTCGCCCACTATGAGACCACCGGCCCGGAAATTTGGGAACAGACCGGCGGCAAGGTCGATGGCTTTGTCAGCGCCGTTGGCTCTGGCGGCACCTTGGCAGGCGTGGCCATGGCCCTTATTGAGCGCAATCCAAAAGTCGCCATCGCCTTGGCGGATCCTTACGGCGCCTCTCTCTATAACTGGTACACCCATGGCGAGCTTAAGGCCGAGGGCACCTCGATTACCGAAGGGATCGGGCAGGGCCGGATCACCGCCAACCTCGAAGGTTTGAGCGTTGACTATGCCTATCTGATCCCCGATTCTGAAGCGATCGAGCAGGTGTTCGATCTGGTCCAGCATGAGGGCCTGTGTCTGGGCGGCTCAGCCGGGATGAACATTGCCGGAGCGGTGCGGTTAGCCCGAGATCTGGGCCCCGGCAAGACCATCGTCACCATCCTGTGCGACCACGGCTCGCGCTATCAAAGTAAGCTCTTCAACCCCGCGTTCCTTCGCGAGCGCGACCTTCCCGTTCCCTCTTGGCTGTGAAGTTCCCATGATCACAAAAGACCCCCTCGTCAGCACGCAATGGCTCGCTGAGCACCTATCCGCCCCTGATGTGCGCGTCGTTGATGCCACATGGTTCATGCCAGGCGTCGAGCGCGATGCCCGCGCGGAATATGAGCAGTGCCACATTCCTGGCGCGGTGTTCTTCGATATTGACGAAATATCCGACAAGGACAGCGACCTGCCGCATATGGCCCCCTCGCCCGAGAAGTTCTCGTCGCGCGTTCGTAAGATGGGCCTCGGCGACGGCTATCGCATCGTGATTTATGATAGCCACGGCGTCTTTTCCGCCGCCAGGGTCTGGTGGACCTTCCGGCTGATGGGCCATGAGGATGTTGTGGTTCTGGATGGCGGTCTGCGCAAATGGCTGGCAGAGGGTCGCCCTGTCGAAGACCTGCCCCCGCCGCCTCGCGAGCGCCACTTTACGGCCCGTTACAATGCCGATCTGGTCCGCACCGCCGCGCAGGTGAAGCGCGATCTGGACAGTGGCAAGGAACTGGTGCTCGACGCCCGCCCTGCCGAACGCTTTACCGGTGAGGTTGCAGAACCGCGCGCGGGCCTGCGCAGTGGCCATATGCCCGGCTCGCACAATCTACCCGCCAGTCAGTTGACCGCTTCGGATGGGACCCTATTGCCCGCTGACCAGCTTGCAGCGGTTTTCGCCGCCTCTGGGGTGGACGTGACCAAGCCCATCGTCACCACCTGCGGCTCTGGCATCACAGCCTCTTTGCTGGCCCTTGGTCTTGCGCGGCTCGGTCGTTGGCGAACCCCGGTCTATGATGGCGCATGGGCCGAATGGGGCGGCTTGGACGAGATGCCGGTGGTGACAGGTCCGGCATGAGTTCGCACACCCTTTCGACCGCTGCGACCTATGAGCGTCTGGTGAAGGCCAGCGTGGCGCGCATCTGGGAAAATGTCTTCGACTGGCAACACCTACCGTCACTACACGATACGAGCTTTGCAGCCTGCGAGCTCGTCGGTATGGATGCAACTGGCTGGCGCGTGGCGCTGACCAGCCAGCCGGGCGGCGAGCGGCGACGCCAGATCGTCAAGCTAAACGCCAACCGTCCCGACCATCGTTATGTGGTCGTCACCGAACAGGGCGCCGGTGCGGGATCCGAGATCCGGGTTCAGATGCAGCCCCTCAGCAATGACCAAACCCAGGTGGTCATCACCTACCATATCGCCGAAGCTGACCCCGCACGGCTAGCAGCCATCGGCCAAGGCTTTGTCGGCCTCTATACACGCCTCTGGGATGAGGATGAGGCGATGATGATCCGGCGCGAGCTAACCAGCCGCCTGCCCGCCTGGGCCAGCCATGACCCGATCGACCTTGGGCCATCAGCTGCTCTACTAGAGCGCCTACCGTTGACGGTCGAGGCCGGAGGCAGACCTGTGCGACTGGCGATGGTCGAGGGACAGATCACGGCCTTCTCCGCCCTTTGCCCGCACTGGCTCGGCCCACTGGATGAAACGCCGGTCGAGGCTGGCACGGTGCGCTGTCCGTGGCACGACTACCGCTTTGATGTTCGCACCGGACAAAGCTGCGACGGACGCGGCCTGACCTTGGAAGCGGCCCCGAAGATCAGCCTTGTCGACGGCACGGTCTGGCTGACCGCGCCCTAGACCAGCGGCGGCGAATAGAGCAGGCCCGGGCGCGGGGCGCTCCACAGGGCATTGAGCCCGCGCTCTAACTTCAGCGGCGACTTGGTGCCGAGATGGCGCTCGAAAATTTCGCCATAGTTGCCGACCTGCTCAATCGCCCGATAGGCCCAGCCATCGTCGAGGCCGAGCATCTGACCCGAGCCGGGCTCTGAACCCAGCAGGCGGCGCACTTCGGGTACGGCAGAGGTCTTGCGGGCCAGCTCAACGCCCTTGGATGTGAGCCCTAGCTCTTCGGCCATAATCAGGGCGTTCAGGGTCCAGCGCGTGATGTGGGCCCATTGCTGGTCCTGCCCGCGCACCACAGGCCCTAAGGGCTGCATCACCGCACCGACCGGCAAGATCACGTGACTGTCCGGGCTGTTAAGCAAGGACCGGGCCGCAGCGAGGGCGGAAATATCGGCGCTGAAAACATCACACTTGTCCGCCTGATAGGCCAGACGCCCGCCAGATTCCGAGGCCACCAGAACGGCAGTGTAGTTTAGGCTGCGGCCCTTGAAATACTCATCGAGGGCCTTTTGGGTGGTCGTATTGCCCTGCACGCAAACCCGCGCGCCATTGAGATCAGCCGCTGATTGCAGGTTCAGGGCCCGCGGGGCCAATAGACCTTGGCCATCAAAATAGCTGACCCCAGCAAAGTCGAGGTCCATCGCCACTTCCCTTTGTAGGGTCCAGGTTGTGTTGCGCGCCAACACATCGACCTTGCCCGACTGTAGGGCTATCAGACGCGAGGCCGTATCCAAGGGCACGAACTGGACCAGATTGGCATCGCCCAAAACCGCCGCCGACAGGGCCCGGCAATAGTCGACATCAAAGCCGCGCCAAACGCCCTTATTGTCTTTCAAGGCAAAGCCCGCCAAGCCGGTATTGATCCCGCAGAGCAGAACACCACGAGCCTTGACCGCCTTAAGGGTCTGTCCGGATTTTGGAGCCTTGCGGTCTGCTTCAGCCGTCTGGCTCGCCGCAGTCTTGGTAGAGGCTTGGTCAGATGCTGGACGATCGGGGGGGGCATCACAGGCCGTCAGCATCAGAAGTGCAAGGAATCCGGTCCATAATCGGCTCAGCCCTCGACGCTCTGGGCGCAGGGGACTAAAAGTCAGGAATTGCGACAGTTTTCTAGGGATCGTCACGCTCTCATGACCCATTCCAAAACGCCCGAATCCAGCGTCAACGCGCCAAGTTTGGACCCTCACGACGCCCTTGGCCAGCAAACCCGACTGCTTCATGACCGGAAAGGCACGGTTCAGGCCGTTCGCACGGTCAATCCGGCGGTCCAGCGCGGCTCGACGATCCTGATGGAAAACTCCGACGCCCTCTATGATCATGACCTTTTGACCTATGGCCGAGCAGGGCTGCCAATCCATCAGACCCTGATGGGCGCGCTCAGCGACCTAGAAGGGGCCATCGGCACGCGCCTGTTCCCCTCGGGGCTTGCCGCCATCACAGGCGCATTACTGGCAGTCTTGGGGGCCGGTGACGGGGTGCTGGTGCCAGACTGCGCCTACGCGCCCACCCGCCGCTTTTGCGATAGGGTGCTCAAGCGATTGGGCATGGAGATTATCTATTTTCCGCCGACCGCCAGCGCCGAAGAGATCATGGCCTTGGCCACGGCCCGCACCCGCGTGGTCCTAATTGAATCTCCTGGATCCTTGACCTTCGAGATGCAAGACGCCCCCGCCATCGCCGCCATCGCTAAGGCGCGCGGGATCATCAGCATGATGGACAATACTTGGGGCGCGGGCCTGCTGTTCAAGCCGCTGGCCCATGGGATAGACATCAGCATCCAAGCCCTAACCAAATATGTCGGTGGCCATTCGGATGTCTTTATGGGCTCGGCCTCGACGCGCGATCCAGCCCTCTTACAAATGCTCGATGATGGGGTCTGGCAGGTTGGATGGACCACCTCTTCCGAAGATGCCTATCAGATGCTACGCGGCCTTCGCACCTTGTCGGTCCGGCTAGAGCGCCACGCAAAGAGCACGCTGGATATCGCCCAGTGGCTGCGCGACCAGCCTCAGGTCAGCGAGGTTCTCTGCCCTGCCCTGCCCGGCGCGCGCGGTCATGAGATCTGGGCCAGAGACTATGACGGCCTGTGCGGTCTGTTCAGCTTCATCCTGACGCCCGCCCGCCCAACCTCCAACCCCAAGGTGGCGGTCGATGCCCTGATCAACGCCCTTACGCTGTTTGGTCTTGGCTTTTCGTGGGGCGGCTATGAGAGCCTGGCCATACCTTGCGACCCCCAACTGGTGCGCACCGCCGCCGATCCGAGGCTGCAAGGGCCTCTGATCCGCCTGCACATAGGCCTAGAAGATGTCACCGACCTAAAAGCCGACCTCGCCAGGGGTCTGGTGGCCTATAGAGCGGCTTGTCTTTAGAGGGAGATGGTCTGTAGAGGTCCCCTTTCCCGCCGAGGGCCCTTTTCCTGCAGAGGGCCATGGCCACCCCGACAGGAATCGAACCTGTAACCGTCCGCTTAGAAGGCGGATGCTCTATCCAATTGAGCTACGGGGTGAGGCTATAGGCGAAAGTCTGGAGGCTAGTGGGTCCAAGGCTGCTTGCGACCATAGGCGAAATTGTCGGCATAGGCCTTGATAATCTTGCGGAGGGTCTTGGGCTCGGTGACTTGGAAAGCGATGCCGTGGGCATTGGCATAGGCCACAGCCTCATCCTTACCAGAAAATTGCAAGCGAACCTGACCATCCATGTCCGAAGACTGGGTCCAACCGACCAAACGATCAGGAGCCCGGGCCGAGGCGGCCTCAAATTCCAAGACCCACTCATGGGTTTTGGCCTTGCCCGATTGCATCGCTGATTTTGCTGGACGATAGATTTTGGCGAGCATGTCTTGGCCCCGAACAAGATGGGTCTGTCTTGGCGTTGCCGCCGAAGACGTCTGATGGTCGGAGCGAGAGGATTCGAACCTCCGACCCTCTGGTCCCAAACCAGATGCGCTACCAGGCTGCGCTACGCTCCGTTCCGTCAGTGGGGGGCTTGTGCCACGTCACAGACAGAACCGCAATGGACCTCTTTGGTCTAAACGCTAATTGCTTTGCGCATCAGCTTAAAGATCGCGGTTCCCCGCACCACTTCGCGCTCGCCAACTCGGATTACGCCCTCGACAAAGGCCAGATCTTTGGTCTTGCGGGTGACTTGGCCTGTGCCGATGACCCACTCTCCGGCCCTCGCCATACTGAGGAAATCAACGGACAGGTGAACCGTGACCGAGGCCGTGCCGGCGGCGCGGTGAACGGCGGTGGCCAAGACCCCATCTAGGAAGGTCGACAACATGCCGCCATGGACGATACCCATGCCGTTACAATGACGGTTCAAGGCATAGAAGGCCTGCTCGAAGCCATGCTCATCGACGCGGTGGAAATAGGGTCCGTTATGCAGCGTATAGGGGCCGCGATTGCGGGACTCGACGAAACCCTCGGGGGGTACCGCAATGGGCTTGGTCTCAGTCACGCTTAAAGATCCTATGTTTGACCCGGTCGCCAGGATAGATGCCCAGTTGCGCCGCACGCCCTCCGGCCAGTTCCAACACGCCGCGAATGGCGCCGCCAGAAGGGATCGGCACCTCGGACTGGGGCACGGCATTGCGCGCAATGGTCAAGATGCGGCCATCCTCCGTTATGAAGATAATATCTAATGAAATCAGGGTATTTCGCATCCAAAAGGCCGCTTCACGCGGGGTTTTGAAGTCGAACAACATGCCCTTGTCGGGGGCGAGGGACTTGCGAAACATCAGGCCGTGATTGCGGGTCGCTTCGGTATCGGCAATCTCGACCATGAACTTGGTGGTGGCCTTGGAGGTCGCGACCTCTAGCGGTTCTTGGCGCAAGGTCGCCGCATGGCTTGGGCTGGGCTGGGCTTCGCCCATAAGGAGCAGACCAGAGGCGATCAGGCCAAGCAGGCCTCGGCGCGCCATCTCGTTTGCAGTCATGACCCTAGCTCCATTGACCCAGATGAGTTTCAGCCTCAGCAATAGCCAAGCGCGGCCTTAGGTCCAACCAAATTGGCAAGATCAGAGCGCTTTATGCCCGCTCAATCGGCAAGATTTCCGCCACGACCAGCCCCTTAGGGCCGTTGGCGAAGCGAACCATAACCTCGGTTCCGGGCTGGAGGTCATCCAGTCCCCCTCGGCGAAGGGTCTCAATATGGACGAAAATATCGCCAGGCTCAGCGTCACGCACGACAAAGCCATAGCCCTTGGTGCGGTTAAACCACTTCACCACGGCGCGCTCTGCCGGACCTGTCGCCTCTAGCAATCGCAGCGCGCCACCAAGACTGTCGCGGCGCGGCGCAGGCCCTTCCCGCCCCGATGTCGTCCGGTCGATCGTGCTGGCGTCAGCCGTGTGGGCTTCCGATTCGTCTAGCTCTAGCACCTCATCGACCTGCCAGCCCTTGGTGCGCTTGGCGACCTGACAAACGATGACCGATCCCTCCAGGGCGTCATCCTTGCCATAGTGGCGTAAGGCGGTGATGTGCAGCAGGACATCGTTGCGACCCGTCATCTGCGGATCGTCCGGGACAATGAAGCCGTAACCTTTAGAGGGATCGAACCACTTCACGCGCCCGCTGATCTGAACAGCGGGTACCTGTAGCCCCTCCCCCTCATCGTCAAAACCAGACATAGAGTCCCTCTGGCCCTACCCTGCGCCATCCCCTAGGAACAGTCACAGTCATGGCGGTCAATGTGCTGGACAGAACAGTGTGACCCAAGTCTTAGGGCGTCAATCACTCTTTTGGCGTTTACTCGTGAGAAAATGACAGCCTCCGATCCATATCAGCCCCAGATTTGCGGTTTGCGCGTGCACCAAGGCGCTTCCTTTTCCAACTGGGCGGCCAACCTAAAGAGCGTGGCTTCGTCAGCATAGCGGGCCGTGAACATCATCCCGACCGGCAGACCACTAGCCGACATTTCCAGTGGCAAGGACAAGGAAGGCTGGCCTGAGAAGTTGAACGGCGGCGTGAACGGGAAGACATGACCTTGCCGACGGTTCAGTTCGCGCGGCTCAAGCGCGACTGGATCAATGAACCCCACTTCTGGCACCGGGGTGCCAAGGACCGGCGACAGATAAATGTCCCAGTCATTGAAAAAGGCTAGGGTCTGACGATTGAGCATACGTAGCTCTTGCAAACCACGCAGGGCCTGCTCGCCGGTGACCTTGCGCCCACCCTTCAGCGCGGCCCAGGTCAGGGGTTCCAATTCGTGCGGTTCGGGTTCGCGGCCAATCTCGTCAATCAGGCGCCCCATCATGGCTGCAAAGTTGGCGCCAGAGACCGGTCCTCGCGCCTTATAGAGGGCGCGATAGTCGATCCCCATGCCCTGCTCGACCACCTCATGGCCCAGGCCCTGCAGCAGCGCCGCTGTTCGTTCTAGGGCCGCTTGGATCTCAGGATCAATCGGTCGGCCCGACGCCGTCTCCGACGACCAGGCGATCCTGAGCCGGCCGGGCGAGCGTTCGATCTCTTCCATATAGGGCCGGGCCTTAGCCGGCGCGGGATAGGGATCGTCGAGCTCTGGCTTTCCGGTGGCATCGAGCATGGCGGCACTGTCGCGCACGGTGCGGGTCACCACATGATCGACGACAAAGCCAATGGCATAGTCTGTGCCGTCGGGCAGGTTCAGATTGCGGTCACGCGTAACCTTTAAGCCGACAAGACCGCAGCAGGCCGCAGGAATTCGGATAGAACCAAGACCGTCACTGGCGTGGGCCATGGGCACGATCCCTGCTGCCACGGCTGAGGCCGATCCTCCCGATGATCCGCCCGAAATGTGCGCGGGGTTCCACGGGTTGCGGCAAGGACCTAGCAAGGCCCCCTCGGTCGTGCCAGTAATGCCATATTCGGGCGTATTGGTCTTACCCAGCGGGATCACCCCCGCCTCGCGATAGCGCCGGGTCAGGCCGCCATCGGCGTGATCGACCATATGCTGAGCAAATCGGCTGCCAGAACTGCGCGGCCAACCCGCCACCGGCATGCCAAGGTCCTTGATCAGGAACGGTACGCCCTTGAACGGTCCATCCGGCAAAGGCCCCTGAGCAGCCTTGCGGGCATCGTCATAGCCCTTATAGACCACGGCATTGAGGGAGGGATTATGACGCTCAACGCGCTCAATCGCCGCCTCGACCAGTTCAACGGGCGATACGGCCTTGCGGGCGACGAGATCAGCCAGGCCTAGTCCGTCATAGTCCGAATAGTCATCCATGCTCATAGCTAAAGCCCTAGCCCCCTGTGAGAAACGCCATCTTTGCGACCGGTTGCAGTCCCGGCCCGTCTTTTTTCAAACTTTCGAACGCCACATCCGCCGCGTCTAGGGCCTGATCCATGTCTTCGAGGGTCATGGCCGCGCACATGAACATATTGTGCCAAGGGTGCACATAGACCCCCTGCGCCAACATCTGGCTCGACCAGTGAAAGCCCTTGCGCAGATCTGGATCGTCATCAAACAGAAAGAGCGGCATCTGCACCGGCCCGGTCACTCTGAAGCCGAACCCGTGGGCCGACGCACGTTCGCGCAAACCCTCGGCCAGATGATGCCCCAAGACTTCAAGATGGCTCAGATAATCCGTCTCCCGGATCAGCCTCAGGGTCTCCAGCGCCGCCGCCATCGGGGCCGCCTGATACCAGAACGAGCCGGTGGCATAGATCGATGCCGCTCCCTTACGGGCTGTGTCTGATCCGAGCAGGGCCGAGATGGGATGGCCATTGGCAATGCACTTGCCCCAGGTCGACAGGTCCGGCTGCACACCGAGGCGTGACCAACTGCAATCGCGGCTGAGGCGAAAGCCTGCGCGCACATCATCGACCACCAGCATAGCGCCGGTTTGATTACAGAGCTGGCGCGCGCGACGGGCATAGGCGGGGTCTGGCTCAGCCTGATCGACAAAGGCATCATGCTTGAAGGGCGCTGCGAAAATGGCGGCCAGATCATCGCCAGCCTCCGCGACGGCGGCTTCGAGACTGGCCAGATTATTATAGTCGCAGAAGATTTGATGGGACCGCTCACTGTCCAGCGCACCGGTTGGGCGCGGCGTGCACCAAGGGGCTGAGCCATGATAGGCCCCGCGCGCGCGAATAACGATCTTGCGCCGGGTCTGGGCTCTGGCCGTCACCAGCGCCATGGTGGTCGCATCGGTGCCGTTTTTACAAAAGATGGCCCAATCAGCGTGGGTGACCAGCGCTGTTAGGGCCTCGGCCAACTCCACGATCAACGCCGACGGACCGGTTAGGGTATCGCCGCGCTGAAGCTGCGCGATATAGGCTGCGTCAATGGTCTCATGACCATAGCCAAACAGGTTTGGACCATAGGCGCACATGAAGTCGAGGTAGCGGTTGCCGTCCACATCCCACAGGTGAGCACCGCGTGCCTTAGCAAAGAATTGAGGATAGTCTTCCGGCAACAGTCCCGTGGACTGATGCCCATACATGCCGCCGGGAATGACGGCCTCTGCCCGCGCCCGAAGGGCCCTGTCCTGCCTCTGATCCATCTTGCCCCCGACCGCCTGTTGAACGACGCTTATGAGATGATCTTACGCGGAAGGGGCAGGCGCGCAAGCTCTGGACCCAGAAACAAAAAGGCCTGCCGCCAGAAACAAAAAGGCCCCCCGAAGGAGGCCTCTGTGCGGTCAATGGGGCTCGGAAGCCACAAAGACCTTATCCAGCGATGGTAGTCCCTAGGGGAGTCGAACCCCTCTCCCCAGATTGAAAATCTGATGTCCTAACCGATAGACGAAGGGACCTCAACGATGGGAGACGCCGTATATCCGCGTTCCTAAGAGGGCGCAAGCTTGTCTATGCGAAATTCCCAAGGAAATGCGAACTGATCACGAGCCATGGCAAAGGCGGGGGTCGGCGGCATCGTCAATCTCAAGCTCAACGCCGTTGCGACCGTTCCAATCATCCGCCTTCAGACGGCCCGCCACATGGACCAACGCCCCGCGCTGCAGCAGGGTCTTACCGATTTCTGTATCCCCTGCCCGCCAGGCCACCGCGCGAAGTTTTCCGCCGCGCTCGTCGGTCAGGGTACAGCGCACATGCCCGCCCTTGAGCGAGGAGGATTGGTCGACCCTTAAGCCCGCTGCGGCAAAGACCGGCTCAGGGTTGCCGGGACCAAAGGGGGTGAGGCGCTGGAATTGGTCATACAAGGCTCGCCCGGCCCCGCCCGCAGAGACCAGAGCGTCAATGTCGAACAG
Source organism: Caulobacteraceae bacterium (assembly GCA_040399645.1). Lineage (GTDB taxonomy): Bacteria > Pseudomonadota > Alphaproteobacteria > Caulobacterales > Caulobacteraceae > CAISGS01. Next base: position 85,740 of record JBBARR010000003.1, read on the forward strand.
ATCAGCCGCCTCGGCCTCTTCGCGCTCATCGGACAGCTGCTCTTCGAGGAAGGCGCGAAGCTCGGGGATCAGCTCAGGCCGGACAGAGAGGCCCGCGGCCATGGCGTGACCGCCGCCCGACAGGAGCAGACCCGCCTCATAGGCCGCCTGCACCGCGCGTCCGAGATTATAGCCCGTCTGCGAGCGACCAGAGCCCTTGCCGACATTGGCTGGACGATCAATGCCAATGACCATGACCGGCTTGCGATAACGCTCACGCAGGCGGCCCGCGACAATACCGATCACACCGGGATGCCAGCCGTCACCGGACACCAAGATCACCGGCGAGTCAGGATCGAGGTTGGTTTCGTGCTCGATCCGCCCGACGGCCTCATCGAGAACCTGTTTTTCAACCTCTTTGCGCTCGGCATTGAGCAGGTCGAGTTGCGCGGCGATGTCCCTCGCCTCTTCTGGATCATCCGTCGACAAAAGCCGTGCGCCAAGGTCCGAGCGACCGACCCGTCCACCTGCATTTATGCGTGGGCCCAAGATAAAGCCCGCATGGAACACGCCCGCAGGACCCTTGCTGCCAGCCACATCGAGTAGCGCCTTTAGGCCCGGATTGCCCCAGTTCGACATGACCTTAAGGCCTTGCGACGCAAGCGCCCTGTTGAAGCCCGTCAGGCTGGTGACGTCACAGATTGCCCCCATGGCCGCCAAATCGAGCCATTGGCGCAGATCAGGCTCTGAGCGGTTTGCAAAGAGCCCCCTAAGGCGTGCCTCGCGGTTCAGCGCAGCCAGCAGGACAAAGACCACGCCCGCTGCCGCCAATACGCCCTGACCGGACTGACAGCCGGGACGGTTGGGATTGACCACCGCTGCCGCCTTAGGCGGATCTTCGCGCATTAGGTGATGGTCGATGACCACCACCTCAAGGCCAATATCGACGGCACAAGCAATGGCATCATAGGCCGCTGCGCCGCAATCGACGGTGATGACCAGTTCCGCCCCCTGATCCTTCAGACGTTTGAAGGCAATAGGGCTGGGGCCATAGCCCTCAAGGATACGGTCCGGCACATAGATCGGCAGGTCTTGGCCCATGGCCCTAAACCAACGCACGAGCTGCGCGGCGCTCGAAGCGCCATCAACATCATAATCGGCAAACACGGCCATAGGCCGCTTGGTCTCCAGCGCATCGACCAAGATTTCGGCGGCGCGGTCCATGTCGGTGAAGCTAGAGGGATCGGGAAACAGACCGCGCAGGGTCGGGTTCAGATAGTTGTCGGCCTGATCTCGGCTAATGCCACGGGAGGCCAGAGCCCGCGCCAGAGGCTCGCTGAGCCCGGTAGACTGCTGCAATCCTCGCACATCACTATCAGCGGCAGGCCGCAGCCTCCAAGCGCGCCCGCTCAGCGAGCGAGACACACCCAGATAGCCAACGGTCGCCCCGTCATTGGTCATCTCAAAGCGCGCGTTTCATCCGAATTTCACGTACGGTCTGGGTCGAGGAGTTCATGACCAGCGTATGGGTATGAACAAATCCATCCTTCAAGGTCACCCCGTCGAGCAAGGCCCCCTTGGTGACGCCGGTCGCAGCAAAGATCGCGTCGGCTCGGACCATCTCGTGAAGGGTATATTTCTTGTCCAGATCGGTAATGCCCAAACGTGCAGCCCGCGCACGCTCATCGGCGTTACGGAACACTAGGCGGCCTTGGAACTGACCGCCAACGCATTTCAGCGCCGCACAGGCCAGAACGCCCTCAGGCGCGCCGCCCTGACCGACATACATATCCACGCCCGTATCGGGATCAGCGGTGTTCATCACACCGGCAACGTCGCCATCGGTGATCAGATAGACGCGTGCACCCACAGATCGCAGGCTGGCAATGATCTCGGCATGGCGAGGACGGTCCAGAACGCAGACCGTAATGTCCGAAGGCTCAACGCCCTTGGCCTTGGCCAGCGCCCGCACATTGTCAGCCGGGCTCTTGTCCAGATCGATAATGCCGTCCTCATAGCCCGGACCGCAGGCGATCTTGTCCATGTAGGTGTCTGGCGCATTGAGCATGGTGCCCGCAGGTGCCCAAGCCATCACGGCCAGAGCATTGGCCATGGCCTTGGCCGTCAAGGTCGTGCCTTCGAGGGGATCAAGGGCGATATCGACGCGAGGCCCCTTACCGGTGCCCACCTTCTCGCCGATATAGAGCATGGGCGCTTCGTCGCGCTCACCTTCACCGATGACGATAACACCATCAATGTTCAATTCATTTAAGGCGGTACGCATGGCATCGACAGCGGCTTGGTCCGCCGCCTTTTCGTCACCACGGCCAACTTCTGACCAGGAAGCGATTGCAGCGGCTTCGGTAACGCGCACAGCATCCATCAAGAGGCTGCGGTCTAGATTATTCGAGCTCATAGTCGGCTTCTCCTGCCCATTGGGCTATTATCGGTAGATTCTCAGACCCGCGCGATACGCAATAGTTTGGGCCGCTCTAACATGGCGGGTAGACGCGCAATCCGTTCGACCGCTTCAAGCACCACGGATTCTGCAGCGGCATGGGTGGTCAGGACAATGGGGACAGCCCCTTCGCCTTGCGAAGGCTTTTGCAAGAAGCCGTCAATCGAAACACCGGCTTCCGCCAAGGTTTCAGACACAGCCGCGATGACACCGGGCTGATCCTTGACCTTCAGACGGATAAAGACCCGGCTAACGCGGTCGGCAGCGCTGATGGCGGGCTCGGGTGCCAGCGTGCTGGCGGGTGATTGGAACACCGGGCGCTTGGCCAAGGTCATGACGTCGGCAATATCGGCAGCCACAGCAGCGGCAGTCGGTCCTGCGCCCGCGCCGGGACCTTGGATGAAAATACGGCCAATAAGGCGACCTTCGATAAAGAGCGCATTGAGCGCGCCGCGCGTCTCGGCCAAAGGATGACCAAAGGGCGCGAGGGCCGGATGGACGCGGACCGCGACGCCTGAACCCTCTCGAACCGCAGACGCGACCAGACGGATACGATAGCCGAGGTCGTGCGCGAGCTTGATATCTTCGAGCTCCACCTGATCCACGCCCTCAATCTCAGCCGCAGCAAAGTTCGGCGCACCGCCAAAGGCTAGCGCAGCAAGGATCGTGATCTTATGAGCGGCGTCAAAGCCTCCCACGTCGGTCGTGGGATCAGCCTCGGCATAGCCTAGCCGTTGGGCCTCAGCCAGAACGTCAGCAAACCTGCTGCCCTTAGTTTCCATCTCGGTCAGGATGTAGTTGCAGGTGCCGTTCAAGATGCCCGAAACGCTGACCACATCTTCACCAACCAAAGACTCGCGCAAGATCTTTACCGCTGGCGTACCGCCCATCACGGCGGCCTCAAACAATAGGGGCGCGCCATTGGCTTCGGCCAGCTTGGCAAGTTCCGCACCATGGGAGGCAATCAGGGCCTTATTGGCGGTGACGACAGGCTTGCCCAGTGCCAACGCCGCTTCGACGGCGGCCTTGGCCGGACCATCGGAGCCGCCGATAAGTTCGACAAAGATGTCATTGTCCGCAGACTTGGCCAGCGCCACAGGATCATCGAACCAGGTCATGGCCGATGTGTCCACGGTCCGCGCCCGTCCACGAGAGCGCGCGCAGATACCCGTCACGACAGTCCGCCCACCGGCTGGGGCAAAGTCTGGACGCTCAGCCAGAAAACTCAAAAGCCCCCCGCCGACGGTACCCAGTCCTGCCACACCGACGCGCCAAACCTTTGGTTCGCTCGATTGATCCGCCATGATCATGGCTCCTTAGAGGCTTTCAGCCATTAGAGACCCGCCATGACCGGCGAGCGACTGAGGATGTCATCCGCATTCTGGATGAACTTTTTAACATTGCGGGCCGCCTGACGGATGCGGTGCTCGTTTTCGACCAGCCCGATCCGCACAAAGCCTTCGCCATATTCGCCAAAGCCCAGACCCGGAGCCACGGCCACGCCCGCCTCTTCGATCAACATCTTGGCAAAGGCCATCGAACCGGCGGCGCGATAGGGCTCTGGAATGGGGGCCCAAGCGAACATCGAGGCCGGAGGCGACGGGATATCCCACCCTGCCGCCTTCATGGATTTGACCAGCGTGTCGCGGCGACCCTTATAGATCGCCCGAATCTCATCGACGCAATCTTGCGGACCATTCAGCGCGGCGGCGGCGGCGACCTGGATGGGCGTAAAGGCCCCATAGTCCAGATAGGACTTCACGCGAGCCAAGGCAGCGCACATCCGCGAATTCCCGACCACCATACCGACGCGCCAACCGGCCATAGCATAGGTCTTGGAGAGGGAATTGATCTCGACGGCGATATCCTTCGCCCCCTCGACCTGAAGGATCGACGGCGGAGGATTATTCTCGAAGTAAATTTCCGAATAGGCGATGTCAGACAGAACCAAGAGATTGTGCTTCTTGGCGAGCGCGATGATCTCTTTGTAGAAATCCAGATCGACCCACTGTGCTGTGGGGTTCGAGGGATAGCTGACGATCAGGACGCTGGGTGGCGGCACCGAGTGACGCACGGCGCGGCTTATGCCGGAGAGATATTCCTCTGGCGACAGAGCCGGAACGTGACGGATCACACCCCCTGCCATGATGAAGCCATAGGCATGGATCGGATAGGCGGGGTTCGGACAGATCACCACGTCACCCGGAGCCGTTAGGGCTTGGGCCAGATTGGCAAATCCTTCTTTCGAGCCCAAGGTAGCGATGACTTCGGTGTCAGGGTCGAGCTTGACGCCATAGCGACGGTTATAATAGCCAGCCATCGCCTTGCGCAGGCCACTGATGCCTTTGGAGGCGGAATAGCGGCCCGTCTTGGGTGCGCGGGCCGTTTCAACCAGCTTTTCAATAATGTGAGGCGGCGTCGGCATGTCTGGATTGCCCATGCCAAAGTCGATGATGTCGGTCCCTTCCGCACGCAGACGCGCCTTGATCTTATTGACCTCTTCAAAGACGTAGGGCGGTAGACGTCGGATGCGGTGAAAATCGAAACTACTGGTCATGACATTGTCCCCTCCGGGGGACCCTTTAGATCTGAGGGACTTACGCTGCCGCCAACCGATCAAGGGTCAAAGCCGCAACGAACGAATGGGTCATTTACGCCCCCGGCGCCTATTGAGGCGGCGGAGGCGGCGTAGCTCGCTCACGCAGATCCTTCGCGAATGCCTCGGTTTCAACACGTGACGTGGTCGAAGGCACATCACCGGGCTTCATCGCGGCCCGCGCCCGCGCAGCGCTTGCAAAGGCTTCAGGATTGAACAGGGTGGCGGGATTGGCCTCGGCCTGGGTTTCTAAGACCCGCTTATCCTTCAGGGCGCTCGCAACCGATTTGCGCCAAGCCTCAGGCGAGCGCACGTCAGTCGGGGCCGAAGGAATGTTGGCGAAGGTTGGGAAGGCGGTTTGAGCCTTAGAGGCTGCGCTGACATCCGCCGCGATGGGAGAGCCGGCATCCACAGGCTGGGTCGCAAAGGGGCTAACCTGCACACAAGCCGCTGCAGATCCGAGCAAAACCGCACAGAGTGACAAGCGCCAGATAGACTTCAGCAGGAAAGGACTTGCCCAGGGCATCGAAAAACCAGACGTTCAACATTCTGTATCATTAAGGTCTTATGCGATCATGGCCAAAAGCGAAAGTCCGCCGATCCGTTAATGCGCGATCGGAGGGCGAAAGTCAGGGAGTTAGAAGCATGTCCAACGACATCAAAACCGCCAAGGGCAAAAAGGTCGTCAAGGCTAGCGCCAAGACCAAGGCGGCCAAGACGCTCAAGGACCCTGCCCCAAAGGCTAAGACGGCGCTAGCCGCGAAAGTCAAAAAGCCCGCGCCCAAAGCCGCGCCTAAGGCGAGCGCTAAGGTCAATGCAACAAACGCCCCCAAGGCGAAAATGGCGGCGCCTAAGGCTCCAAAACCAGACACTTCGCCGCAAAATCCGCCTTTTGCGGCCGCTGCCGAGACCATGGACTTTGCCGAGGCCACCGCCGCCCTGACCGCCGAGCAGCGTGAGACCATCGAAAAACTTTCGGTCAATTTGGCTCGTGCGGCCATGACCGCCCAAGGCGCATTCGCGGAAGCCGCCTTGCGTCAGGCTGATCGCCCTGCGGCGCTTAGCCCGGACCCCTTCCATGTCGGCCCTGCCCTGAACGAGGTCTTTGGTAAACTGGCGTCCCAGCCAGACCGGCTGATGCGCGCGCAAGCCGATCTCTACAGCCGCTATATGGACCTGTGGCAAAACTCAGCCAAACGGATGAGCGGCGAATCGCCTGACCCCATTGTTCGCCCTGCCGCGAACGATAAGCGCTTCAACGATAAGGATTGGTCGGACAATCCTGTGTTTGACGTGATGAAGCAGTCCTATCTGTTGACCTCAAACTGGCTCAACAATCTGGTGTCCGGCGTCGATGATGTCGACCCGATGACCAAGCGCCGGGTCGAGTTTTTCATGAAGATGATGACCGACGCCATCGCCCCAACCAATTTCCTCGCCTCGAACCCCGCCGCCTTGCGCGAAGTGATCGAGACCGGCGGCGAGAGCCTGGTGCGTGGCATGGAAAACTTTGCTGAAGATCTCGAGCGTGGCGGCGGCAAGCTCGCCATCAGCCAGACCGATACCCAACAGTTCACCGTGGGCGAGAACGTCGCGACCGCGCCGGGCAAGGTCATTTTCCAGAATGATATCCTGCAAATTCTACAGTTCAACCCCACCACCGAGCATGTACACGAGATCCCGCTGCTGATCTTCCCGCCGTGGATCAACAAGTTCTACATTATGGATCTAAGGGTCGAGAACTCGCTGATCCGCTGGCTGACGGCCCAAGGCTTTAGCGTATTCGTGGCCAGTTGGGTCAATCCGGACGTCAAGTTAGCTCAAAAGTCTTTCGAAGATTATATGTATGAAGGCATCTACGAGGCGGCCGATGTGGTGCGCAAACAGTGCGGCGTCGATCGGGTTAATACGGTCGGTTACTGCATCGGCGGCACCCTTCTAGCCTGCGCCTTGGCCCACATGGCCGCCAAGGGTGACACGCGGATCAATTCGGCCACGACCTTTGCCGCGCAACAGGACTTTACCGAGGCCGGCGACCTGCTCCTCTTTACCGACGAGGCGTGGCTCAAGGATATCGAGACCCAGATCGATCAGGGTGGCGGCATATTGTCAGGCCAATCGATGGCCGACACCTTCAATTCACTGCGCTCCAACGATCTGATCTGGAGCTTCTTCGTCAATAATTACCTGCTGGGCAAAGAGCCTAAGCCGTTCGATCTGTTGTTCTGGAACTCCGACCAGACACGGATGCCAAAGACTTTGCACATGTTCTATCTGCGCAAGTTCTATAAGGAAAATCTGCTGTCCAAGGGCGAATTGGTCATGGGCGGCGAGACCTTAGACATGAGCAAGATCAAGGTGCCGATCTATGTTCAGTCTTCACGCGATGACCATATTGTGCCCTACCGCTCGGCCTATCGCGGCGCACGGCTCTATGGCGGCCCGACGACCTTTACCATGGCAGGGTCAGGCCATATTGCCGGGGTGATCAATGCTCCCGTGGCGAAGAAATATCAGCACTGGACCAATAGCGCCTTGCCCGGCACGGTCGAGGAGTGGATATCGGGCGCTGTCGAACATCCCGGCTCTTGGTGGCCCCATTGGGCCGCTTGGCTAGCCGAAAAGTCCGGCAAGATGGTCCCAGCGCGTGATCCCGCCAAAGGGCCATTTGCGCCGCTCCAAGACGCACCCGGCTCATTCGTTAAGGTCCGCAGCTAGCCCGCAGACGCGATGCGGGCCAGTTCGGTAAGGATCCGTTCGGCCGCCCCCAGGCGCTGATTGGGGGTTTCCCATTCGCCCTTAATGACCACCTTCTGGTCGGGGCGAAGGCGCCAAGCGATGCTGTTCTTCTGGACGAAGCCGACCAGACCCATTGGGTTATTAAACTCGTCCTTGCGGAACGCCACCACCGCGCCCTTGGGTCCAACATCGATCTTGGAGACATTAGCCTGACGACAAAGACCCTTGATCGCCACGACCTTGAGCAACTGCCCCGCCTCCTCGGGCAAGGGACCAAAGCGGTCGATCAGTTCGGCGGCCATGGCCTCGCGATCCTCGGCCCGCTCGGCATCGGATAGGCGCCGATAGAGGGCCAAACGCACATTCAGGTCGGGTACGTAATATTCGGGGATCAGGACCGAGGCCCCAGTATTGATCTGCGGCGACCAGCCCCGATCCACGGTCAAGTCCACATCGACGGACCTCAGTTCCGTCACCGCGTCTTCGAGCATCTGTTGATAGAGCTCGACCCCGATCTCGCGGATATGGCCCGATTGCTCGTCGCCCAGCAGGTTGCCGCCACCGCGAATGTCGAGGTCATGGCTGGCCAGTTGGAATCCTGCGCCCAGATTATCCAGCGATTGCAGCACCTTCAGCCGTCGCTCAGCCGACTCCGTGATCTGGCGATCAACGGGTGTGGTCATGTAGGCATAGGCGCGGGTCTTGGCCCGCCCCACCCGTCCGCGCAACTGATAGAGCTGCGACAGGCCAAACATGTCCGCCCGGTTGATGATCATGGTGTTGGCCGCAGGAATATCGAGGCCCGACTCCACGATAGTGGTCGACAACAGCACGTCATATTGGCCGTCATAGAAGGCGCTCATGACATTTTCGAGCTGGGTGGGGGCCATCTGACCGTGACCAACAACAACCTTCACCTCTGGGACCTGCTCACGCAGGAAGGTTTCGAGCTTCGGCAGATCGGCCAAGCGCGGGGTGACAAAATAGGCCTGACCGCCGCGATATTTCTCGCGTAGCAGGGCTTCGCGTATCGCAATAGGATCAAACGGCATGACATAGGTGCGCACAGCCAACCGGTCGACCGGCGGCGTCGCAATGATCGACAGTTCGCGAATACCCGATAGGGCCATCTGTAGCGTGCGGGGAATGGGTGTCGCTGAGAGGGTCAGCATATGGACATCGGCCCTCAGCGCCTTCAGCTTTTCCTTATGCTGAACACCAAAATGCTGTTCCTCATCGACGACGACGAGACCCAGATCCTTAAACGAAACCTGAGATGACAGGACCGCGTGGGTACCGACGAGGATCTCTACCTCACCAGCGGCCAGGGCTGCACGGGTCTCTGACGCTTCCTTGGCGGGGACCATGCGCGACAGCTGACGCACCTTGATCGGCCAGCCTTGGAACCGTTCGGTAAAGGCTCTGTAATGCTGACGGGCCAGCAGCGTTGTCGGGCAGACAATGGCCACCTGACGCCCACACATGGCCACCACAAAGGCCGCCCGAAGCGCGACCTCGGTCTTGCCAAAGCCCACATCGCCGCAGATCAGGCGATCCATCGGACGACCTGCGGACAGGTCGGCCAGCACATCGGCGATGGCGCTGAGTTGGTCTTCTGTTTCCTCATAGGGGAAACGGGCGCAGAACTCTTCGAACAGGCCCTGGGGCGCATCAATCGGCTCAGACCTTTTGAGCAGACGCGCCGCCGCGATCTTGATCAGGCCATCGGCCATCTCACGCAGACGGACCTTGGCGCGAGCCTTGCGGGCCTGCCAAGCTGCGCCTCCGAGGCGGTCAAGGATGACGTCCTCGCTCTCTGAGCCATAGCGGGTCAGAAGGTCGATATTCTCGACCGGCAAATAGAGCTTGGCGTCACCGCCATATTGCAACTCGAGACAATCATGCGGAGCACCGGCCACATCAAGCGTCTTGAGGCCCTCATAGCGCCCAATGCCGTGATCAATGTGAACCACTAGATCGCCCGCCGTCAGGGACGAGGCCTCGGCCAAGAAGTTCTGCGCTCGCCTTCGCTTGTTGGGCCGTGCCAAGCGGTCGCCGAGAATATCAGTCTCGGAAATGACCGCCAGACTGTCGGTCTCAAATCCGGTGTCGAGGGGCAGAACCACGCGCTGCGGACGCTTGGGGTCCGCGGCCTTTGCCGCCTGCCAATAGGGCGAAAAGACCAGGTTCAGGCCATGGTCAGCCAGCATCGCTCCGAGCCGTTCGGACGAGCCTTCCGACCAGGAGGCGAACAGGACCCGCTTGCCTTGGCTGGCCAGCATGTTGGCGTGATTAGCGGCCGCCTCGAACAGATTGACGCTATCGAGCGCCCGCTCAGCCGAAAAGCCCCGCCCCCGCCGCGCGCCCATATCGACCTGTTCCCAGCCCTCTTGCTGGAAGGGCGTGAAGCGGCGTGACGCCAAGCAATCGAGACGACGATCCCACTCTTCGGCGGTCAGATAGAGTTGGTCCGGCTCCAAAGGTTTATAGCCCGTGCGCCCGCCGGTACGATCCGCGCGCACATCATAGGCATCGGCGATCATAGCCAGACGCTCATCTCGCGCCTCAAAGGCCAGATGGTCAATTCCGATCAGGGCATCCGCACCCAGATAGTCGAACAGAGTCTCCATGCCGTCATAGAACAGCGGCAGCCAGTGCTCCATGCCCGCTCGGCGCCCACCCTCACTGACGGAGGCATAGAGCGGATCATCCATCGGCGCGCCAAAGGCGGCGATATAGCCGCGACGAAACCGCGAAATGGCTTCAGGCTCGACTAGTACCTCACTAACTGGAAGCAGATCGACCCGCGTCAGTTGACCTGTCGAACGCTGGGTGTCGGGATCAAAGCCGCGAATAGTCTCCAACGTGTCGCCGAACATGTCCAAGCGCACAGGCTCCTCGGCGTTGGAGGGGAACACATCAATGACGCCGCCGCGAATGGCAAACTCGCCCCGCGCCGAAACAGTCGAGGCACGAACATAGCCATTGACCGCAAAATAGCGTTCGAGGTCTGCCAGCAAAATATCTTGTCCAAGGACTGCGCTGTAGCTCGCTTTGGACAGGATGACCCGCGAGGGCACGCGCTGCATCAGGGCTGGAACCTGAGTGATGACAAGCCTTGCGGCCTTACCCTCAAGCGGCTTGGTCAGCTGGCTAAGCGCCGCCATACGTTGAGCCGCGACCCCGGCCGAGGGGCCTATCCGGTCATAGGGCAGACAGTCCCAAGACGGAAAGCGGATGACTTCCAATTCCGGCGCAAAGAAACCCAGAGCATCGGCAAAGGCATTGGCCCGCGCGCTATCTCTGGCCACGAAAGCGCAGGTGCCGCCCTTGGCCCGGACCAGATCGGCCATGACCAGAGCATCAAAGCCCTCTGGCGCACCGGTAATGTCCAAGCGGCCCGTCGCTTGGGCCATTCGTTTCAGGTCAGTTGGAGAAGCCACGCGCTTAGATATACCTCAGTTGCCGAGCCGGTGATAACCGAGCCGATGGGGCATAGAGCGATGAGGCGAACGGAGCAAGGCCCCGCGCGACGCAAAGATCAGGCGGTTTGGCCGCTAAGACGGGCTGCGGCCCGCTCTGGTCCGATTAGGACCAGCAAAGGCGCCATTTCCGGACCATGATCCATGCCGGTTAGGGCGCGTCGCAGGGGTTGGAACAGGCCCTTACCCTTAGCCCCAGTACGTTCTTTGACCGCGTTGGTCCACTCGCCCCACGAACCCGCGTCCAAAACCTTTGGTAGTACCGCCAGCGCCTCCGTCAAAAAGGCTTGATCCTCGACCACCGGCGTTACAGGACCACGAACCATCTGGGCCAGCGCGCTCACATCGGCAAACAGGGTCAGGTTGGAGCGAATGGCCAGCCAGAAGCCTTCGCCAAGGTCAGAGTCGATCGCGGCCAAACGGGGCTTAGCGGTCTGGTAAGGCATGGCGTGCAGAACCTGCGCATTCAGGCGCAAGAGGTCGGCAGGATCGTAACGGGCAGGCGCGCGGCCCATCTTGGAGAAGTCGAAACTCTCGCCAAGCTGTTCCAAAGAGGTACCCGCTTCCAAAGGATCGCTCGTGCCCAGACGCGCCAGATGGCTGGTCAACGCCAAGGGCTCATAGCCATACTCGCGCATATCCATGATCGACATGGACCCAATCCGCTTGGACAGGGCCTCACCATCGGCGCCGATTAATAAGGAGAAGTGACCGAAGATCGGCACCGCACCGCCTAGGGCTTCGAAAATTTCAATCTGAACGCCGGTATTGGTCACATGGTCTTCGCCCCGAACCACATGGCTGATGCCCATCTCAATATCATCCACCACGGACGGCAAGGTATAGAGGAAGGCGCCATCTTCACGGATCAGGACCGGGTCAGACATAGAGGTCGTGTCAACATCGCACTCACCGCGCACCAGATCGGTCCACTTGACCCGGCGACCATCGAGCTTGAAGCGCCAGTGCGGGCGACGCCCTTCGGCTTCCAGCGCGGCGCGCTCTTCGTCGGTTAGGCAAAGGGCTGCGCGGTCATAGATTGGCGGCAGGCTACGGGACAGTTGCACCTTACGGCGACGATCCAGCTCTTCGCCGGTTTCATAGCAGGGATAGAGCTTGCCCTCTGCCTTCAGGCGGTCGGCGGCGATCTGGTAGCTATCAAAGCGCCTGGACTGATTATAGCGCTCGGCCCAGACCAGACCCAGCCACTGAAGGTCGGTCTCGATGCCATCTTCGTATTCTTGGGTCGAGCGTTCCAGATCGGTGTCGTCGATGCGCAGGACAAAGGTTCCCCCAAATCGCTTGGCGAACAACCAATTGGTCAGGGCTGCACGGATATTACCGACGTGGATACGGCCCGTGGGCGATGGGGCAAAGCGGACCTTGACGGTCATGGTCAATCTTTCTTAGCAGACTGGGCTGATCCGGTTTTGACCACCGGAGCAAACCTTCTCGGTGAGGACCGCCCAATGGCCAAGCCCGCGCCCTTTGGCGTTAGTCGTCTCTGTGAACCCGCTCGCGCCGCTCATGACGCTCTTGGGCCTCCACGCTCATCGTCGCGATGGGACGGGCCTCAAGGCGGGCAAGACCGATGGGCTCACCGGTTTCTTCGCAGAAGCCGTAGGAGTCATCGTCAATGCGACGGAGGGCAGAATCGATCTTCGAAATCAGCTTGCGTTGTCGATCCCGGGTGCGAAGCTCCAACGACCGGTCGGTCTCAGACGAGGCCCTGTCGACAAGGTCCGGATGGTTCTCGGTTTCTTTTTGCAGGTGGGTCAGAGTTTCGCGCGACTCGCGCAAAATGTCCTCTTTCCAAGCTTGTAGTTTTTTACGGAAATGGGAGCGATGTTTCGCGCACATGAACTCCTCGTCCTCAGAAGGACGATAGTCCGCGTCAAGAACCGGCACTGTGGTCGTCGGCATTGACGCCCTCACGCTCGAAAAATTGTATGCTTCGGAGTGAAGCGAGGCCGCTTATACCAAAACCGAAGGCCCAATCAATGTGCGTCTCCAGATTGAACCATTTAAGTTTGTTGGTTCAGGGTCGACGGGCCGCAACTTCGAGTTTGGCAACCTCTACCGAGGCCCTTGTTTCTATGTCGTTTAACAGGCCTTCAAGGTGAGGATCATCCACCCCTGAACGCTCTTCTCGGATCGCGGCCATCAGGCCATTTAAAGCTGTGGTTGAGAGATTATCGTCCAGTAGGCTGTCGCGGACATCGTCAAGAAGGTCGAGAATCTTGCTCGCGCGGCGCACGGCCTTCTTGCGCCGCTCTAGGGAACTGCCCACCTGCTGCAGCGCAATAAGGGCGTCGATGGACCCGACCCCCGTTGGACCGGAGGCGCGGGCTGCCGAGGCGGCCTCAGAACTCGCGGACGTGCTGGATAGCCGAAAGTCACCGCCCGTCGAGCGAGAAGCCGACCGTGCCGGACCCGAAGTCCCTACGCCATTCGTACCGCTGATTTTCATCTCAATACCATCTGACCCAAAACTGCGGCCCGCAGCGTCCAGGGCCACAAGACAACAGTCTGTACCTTGACACTTGCTGTAACGTTAAAGCTCGGCAGGATTTGCCGTGGGCAGCGCGTTCTCGCAAGCCCAAAGTTTAGCAATCTGATTCAACAGCCTTTTTTATGGTTAAAATCTTGGCATGAACTTCGCATGCAAGATCAGGCTGGGCGCGCGCGGCGTCAAGACCCAAGGATCAACAGACCGCTATGATGCGCATCGGCTCGGTTCTAAAAATAGTGATGACGGCCCTGGCTGCGGCCGCTTTGATGACGACACCTGTTCTAGCCAAGTCGCGGATCAAGGACATTGTCGCCTTCGAAGGCGTGCGAGACAATATGCTGGTCGGTTACGGCATTGTGGTGGGCCTAAATGGCACCGGTGACTCGCTGCGTAACGCTCCCTTCACCAAGCAGAGCCTCGAAGCCATGCTTGAGCGCCTTGGCGTCAACACCCGCGACGCGACCATGAACACCAAGAACGTTGCCGCTGTGATGGTCACCGCCCGCCTCCCCGCCTTCTCCGCCTCTGGATCGCAGGTCGATGCGACGGTTTCAGCCCTTGGTGACGCCAAGAGCCTGCTCGGCGGCACCTTGTTGGTCACCCCCCTCCTGGCCGCAGATGGACAGGCCTATGCGGTGGCTCAAGGCACAGTGCAGACCGGTTCGGTCTCGGCCTCAGGCGGGTCCGGCTCTTCGATCTCAAAGGGCGTGCCCACAGCCGGGCGGATTGCCTCTGGGGCCATCGTCGAGCGCGAGGTTGGGTTTCAATTGGCAAGTATGACGCAGATGCGTCTGACCCTGCACAATCCAGACTTCACCACCGCCCGCCGCGTCGCAGAGGTGATCAATGCGCGCTTTCCAGGTTCGGCCAGAGCCGACAATCCCTCTATCATCACGGTGCGCCCCGCTGCCGGTCGCGATCTGGTGACCTTCATCACCCAGATCGAGCAACTGGAGGTCCAGCCTGACAATCCGGCCAAGGTGATCATCGATGAGGTCGCGGGCGTCATTGTCATGGGCGAAAATGTGCGCCTATCCACTGTGGCCATCCAGCAGGGCAACCTGACCATCACGGTTCAAGAGACCCCTCAGGTCAGCCAACCCAATCCCCTCTCGCAGGGTCAGACGACCGTGACGCCTCAGTCGCAGGTCTCGGTCGATGAAGAAAAGGGCAAGCAGTTCATTACTCTGAAAGAGGGTGCTTCCCTGGCCTCGTTGGTGAAGGGGCTGAACAGCCTCGGCGTCACGCCGCGCGACATGATCTCCATCCTCCAGGCCATTAAGGCGGCCGGTGCGTTGCAAGCCGACATTGAGGTGATGTAATGAAGGTTAGCGCTTCATCCCTGCCCATCGACCTGATGCGTCCAACGCCGCAGATGACGAACAATGGCTCCATCAACGACCCTCGCGCCCGGATCGAAAAGACGGCGAAGGAATTTGAGACCGTGTTCCTGTCAACCGCCTTTCAAACCATGTTTTCAGGCGTCAATACGTCAGAACCCTTTGGCGGTGGCGAAGGCGAGCAGGCCTTCAAGTCCTTCCTAATGGACGCCTTTGCCAAGCAGATGACTAAGTCCGGCGGGGTTGGCCTGGCCGCCTCCGTCACGCAAGAGATGCTTAAGATGCAGGGCCTATCCCCTACTCCAACCGCGCAGGAACCCGTCAAATGAACCCCGATGCCCGCATCAACCAAATGACGGAACTGACCCAGATCCTGACCGCGCGGCTGGCCAAGGAATGTAAGGATTTCGAGGACAATAAACCGCTCGAAGCGGCAAAGACGCTCGATGAAACCTCGCGCCTCGCCAATATCTACCGGCATGAATCGCAAAGACTGCGTGAAGCGCCCCACGTCTTGGCCGAGACATCCCTGCCCGCCCGTCAAAGCCTGATCACGGCCACGGAGGGCTTTGATGCCGTCTTGGCAAGGCATAGCCGAGCGGTCGAGTCGGCAAAGTTCGTTACAGAAGGTCTGGTGCGCGCCATTGCCGAAGAGGTGGCTTCTTCACGTCCAACCGGTTCCGGCTATGGACCCGGTGCTCAATCATCCAAGGTCAATGCGACGTCCCTGACCCTCAACCGCAGCGCCTAAGCCGCACGGTACCAGAGCACACCCTGATCATCCGGTTCTGCGACGACCAAACCTCGCCCCATCAGACAGTTCAGGTGGGCTAGGCTTTCGCCGGTCGCCATGCCCAGAACCTCTGGTCCGATCTTGCGGGCAAAGAGCGATCCGAAGACATCGATGCTGCGCTTTGGCACGGCCAGCGAGGACAAAAGCCGCGTCAAGGCGCGCTCATGCCCACGGATCAGGTGATCGAGCCGGGCATGGAGACCATGGAAGGGCTCGTTGTGGGCCGGAAGAACCAGAACATCGTCGGGCACCAGGGTCTTGATCCGTGCTAGCGACGTTAGCCAATCCGTCAACGGGTCACCGTCTGGTTCGGTCGGAAAGACGGAGACGTTAGATGAGATTTTCGGCAGGATCTGATCGCCGGAAATCAGCAACTTCAGTTCCTCGTTATAGAGGCACGCATGCTCGGGCGAATGACCCGATCCGACCACCACGCGCCAACTATAGTCCCCGATCCGGATGTTATCGCCCTCGCTGAGGCGGCGATAGCTATCGGGCATGGCGTGAACGCCCTTTCCAAAGCCGCCGAAGCGCGCCTTGTAGGTCTCTATCGATTCCTCGTCCCAACCGGCCGCATTATAAAAACGTACCCCGTCATCGGGAGCTTCGCGGCCCGTATCGGCCGTCAGCATCCGGCAAGAAATATACTCCAGCCGGCTCATCCAAAGACGGCAGCTGAACTTGCGCGTGATCCATCCGGCCATGCCGATATGGTCCGGATGCATGTGGGTGACAAAGACCCGCGTGACGGGCTTGCCTTCAAGAGGGCCCGCAAAAATCTTGCGCCAAGCGGCGGCTGTTTCACGGGTCTGAACCCCTGTATCGACAATCGCCCAGCCTTCGCCGTCACGAATCGCCCAGAGATTTATGTGCGCAAGAGCGAACGGCAGGCCCATGCGGATCCAGATCAGACCCGGCGCGATCTCTAAGGTCTCGCCATCTTCTGGAACGGTCTCAAACGGATAGACAAGGACCGGACGGCGCTCAGCGATATCGGTGGGATCTTCTTGAGTTCCGTCCTGCACGTCGAAAGTCTCCTGCGGCTAAAGGTCTAAGTCGATTATGCGAGCGATTGTCGTAGCAATCCAATGATGCCAATAGACGTCGCGGTCTAGGCACAATGTGTCTGATTCACGGTCTTAGTTTGGTCTCAGTCACAGTCAAACTTGACCAGACCCGTATGAAGGGGCTTATGCTCCCTCAAAGGCAACCATCATAAGCCCGTAAGGGTCAGGAATTCCAGGAGACGTACCCATGAGGCCATTTGGACTGGGGCTCATCGCCGCAATCACCCTCGCGATTGCATCGCCCGCACTCGCCGCCCCCAAGGCAGAGGCTGGCGTACCTGAGGCACAACGCAAAATCGGGATGGCTAAGGCCCCTGAAATCATCGCCAAGTCCGGCCTGGCCTGCGGCCTGACCGATGCGCGCTTTATTGGTTCGTCCGACGAAAAGAAGGACGGCGTCAAGATAACGACCGCTTTCTTTGAAGTCGCCTGCTCTGAAGGCCTCGGCTACGTCATCCAAGCCAAGACTGATGGCTCCGTGCCTCTGACCTATGACTGCGTGGCCACCGCGGCCCCGGCCATCGGTGCCGATGGCAAGCCACAGAAGAACAGCTTGAGCTGCATGCTGCCAGCAAACGCCAACCCCGTCGCCGGCCTGCAGCCCTTGGTTGCCAAGACCGGTTCGCACTGTACCGTCGATAGGGCTCGCTATATCGGTCAAAGCCCAACCAGCGCCTATTATGAACTGGCCTGTCAGTCTGGCGCTGGCATGGTAATGCTCGCTGGCCTGCCTGCAACAGCCGATCGCAAGATCACGGCCATGTCGTGCATCTCCTTTGGCCAATCCGGCAAGAACTGCGAACTGACCACGCCCGAGCAGAACCTTGAGCCGATCAAGGCCATGATGGCCAAGTCGAACAAGGCCTGCGAGATTAGCGGCACCCGTTATGTTTTATCGACCGTTGATGGCTCTGAATATTACGAAATCGCCTGCCAGTCGGGCGAAGGTGTCATGCTTCAGGTCAAGGCCGAAGAGTTGGCCAAGACGATCAAGTGCGCGGAAGCAGCTTTCGTTGGTGGTGGCTGCACCCTAACCGATGCGCGCGAAGCTGAAACACAGCAGGCAGGCCTCTATTCCAACCTTGCCAAGAAGGCCGGTTTTGACTGTGACGTGGCCAAGTACGCCGCTTTCGCGGTTCAGGGCAACGACAAGGAAGTTGTCGAAATGGCCTGCAAGAACCGTCCTGACGGCGCTGTGGGCATCTTCCCAACCACAGCAGGCGTCAAGCCACAGATCCTCGACTGCGTGCGTTCGCAGCTGTCGGGCTATCGTTGCAGCTTCTCCAAGCAAGATCTGGTCTATCCAAAGCTGACCAACAGCTTGAAGTCGCTCGGCAAGTCCAGCTGCACCGTATCGAATGTAAACCCCATCGGGCGTGCGGATACGTCGGAGTTCTTGGAACTGGCCTGCTCTGACGGCCTGCCCGGCTGGGTGGTTGAGTTCACGGTCGGCGTCGAAGCTCCCAAGTCGGTGCTCAGTTGCACCCAAGCCAAGGGTATTGGCGGCGGCTGTAAGCTTCCCGGAAATACGGTAAAATAAGAACCCTCAACGGTTCTGACGACAAACCCGCCGGAGATCACTCCGGCGGGTTTTTCGTTGGCTGCTATGGGCTTGGCCTATCCTAGAGCAGGGCGGCCTCGATGAATTGCGGGCCCTTCTTAGCCATGGCGCGGGCCATGGCGGCATCAAAGCTCTTAGCCGTGTCACAGCGCACGGAAGGCAGGCCTAGGCTGCTGGCCAGACCCATCCAGTCGATGCGCGGCGATCCCAGATCCAACAGCTTCTTGGCAGCAGGACCGGGCTTTCCAGCCCCCATGCGGGCCAGCTCGATATTGAGGATGCGATAGGCATGGTTGGCAAAGACCACCACCGTCACGTCCAAATTCTCTCGTGCGATCGTCCAGAGCCCCTGTACCGTATACATGGCCGCGCCGTCCCCATTGAGGGACAGGACCTTGCGATCCGGACAGGCCACCGCCGCGCCGATGGCCAAGGGAATGCCTTGCCCGATCGCACCGCCTGTTAGCATCAACCATTCATGGGCCCGCGCCTGCACCGTCTGGCTATAGACCGGTAAGCCCGCCGTCACCGCATCATCCGAAATAACGGCTTGGCTTGGCATATGCCGCGCTATGGAGGTGCCGATCGAGTAGGCCGTGAGTTCCCCACTCGGACAGTCTTGCGGCGCGTAGGTGGTCAGGGCGACATCTAGCGGCGCACCAAGGGCATCGGCCAACAGACTTAAGGTCGCGACCCCGTCTTGTGATTTGTCTGAGAGAGCTTCAAGCGCACAGCCCTCGGGCACCAGAACGCTGGGCATGTCCGGATAGGCGAAGAAGGACACCGGCATGGCGGTTTCAACCAGCACCATCAGGTCGCTGCCCTCAAGATCCTTGAGCGCCATTTCCCCGAAATAGAGCATCTTGTCGGGGTTAAAGCGTCCCTCCCCGCGTGCAAGGCGGGCGACAAAGGTGTCGGTAAGAACGCGGATACCAGCGGCTTTTAACCGCCCTGCCGCCTTCAGCCCCGCTTCGGTACAGGCCGAACCGCCAATCAGGACCACAGGCGACTTGGCAGCCTTGAGCTTCGCGGCTGAGGCAGCAATGGCGCTGGGCGCTGGCGTTGAGCGGCGTGGGATCTCGACCACAGGCCCCTTATGGCTGGCATCAGACCAAGCGCTGTCGGCGGGAAAGATCAGGCTGGCGCAGCCGCCGGGCGGGCCATAGCTCGCAGCAATGGCCTGCGAGGCAAGGTCGCCGACCTGATCAGCAGTCTCGGCGGACGCGATCCAATTGGAATTGGCCTTAGCCCACGCCCGGATATCGGAATTAAGCGGCGCGTCATATTGGCGGTGATAGGTCGCGTGATCGCCTATGACATTGACCACCGGCGTTCCAGCCTTTCGAGCATTGTGCAGATTGGCCCCGCCATTGGCATAGCCGGGTCCAAGATGGAGCAGGGTGACGGCAGGCTTGCCTGCCATCCGCCCATAGCCATCGGCTGCCCCCGTCGCGACACCTTCAAACAGACAAAGCACCGAGCGCATGCGTGGTTCGCGGTCCAGCGCCGAGACAAACTGCATCTCGCTGGTTCCGGGATTGGCGAAACAGGCCTCCAAGCCATTATCCGCCAAGGTTTGGATCAGAACATCAGCGCCATTCATTGGAGCTCTCCGGGCTTAAAAGGTCAGAACATCGTCGTCGGGCGTGATGGCGAACAGGCGCTCGACATCGGCGGCCCGTTGATGGCGCGACAGGGCTTGATTGATATAGCCCTTATCGGTGATTTCACCCGAAAGCGGGTCCGGCGCACCGGACAGGATAATGGCTCTGGCTACCTTGCCACCGCCGCCGCGCGCCTCTGCATTCATACGCTGCAACCCCGCACAGACGGCCTCACGAACGGCATCCTTATCGCCCAAGCGCGCGCAGAACGGCCCATTGAGGAACAGAAGAAGGCCGACACCCTCCTTGCCCTCGCCGCAGACCACCGCATCGGCCACTGCCCCACCGACCGCCGAAATGGCTGTGATCCGCAAGGAACCGGCCGCCACGAAGGTGCCAGAGGCCAGCTTGAAGTTCTCCACCAGACGGCCATCAAACACCAGACCCGCCTCAGGATCGGCCTCATCCTGCAACCGGGCGGCGTCACCCAGCCGGTAGAAACCCTCTTCATCGAAGGCCGCTGCTGATTTTTCCAAGTCGTTATAATAGCCGGGGGAGATCTGAGGTCCCTTGACCCGAATTTCGAACTTGCTGCCCTCGGGGGCCAGCTTGACCGAGGTTCCCGGCACCGGCAGGCCGCACATGCCCGTGCGATCATTGAGCCAGTGGATATTGCAAGCCGTAGGCCCGGTCTCGGTCGAGCCATAGCCCGTAGCAAAGGTCAGACGCTCTCCGGTCAGACGGACGCTGACGGCCTGAATACGATCACAGACGCTTTGGGCCAGATTGGCCCCGCCATATTGCAAGACCCGAACCCGAGCAAAAAAGGTCCGAGCCAAGGCCTCATCCTGCTCGAGAGCACCAGCAAACAGGCCCCAGCCTGCCGGAACCATATTGTGATAGGTCGGTGATATCTCTTTGAGATTGCGCAAAGTTTCCGCAAACCGCTCTGGGGTCGGCTGACCAGCATCGATATAGAGCGAGCCACCGCGATGGGTAACCATATGCAAGATGGCATTGGCCCCTAGGCTGTGGCTCCAGGGGGCCGCATTGACCACGACAGGCGGCTCTGGATCGTCAAAGCAGGCAGCGATCTGGGCGCCATTGATGCAGATGTTCCGATGCAATCCCACCACCGCCTTGGGCTTACCCGTCGAGCCTGAGGTCAAGAGCAGCTTGGCAATATCGCTCGGTTGGGCCGTCGGTGCCATCGGAGCGGCGTTCAGAAAATCAGCAAGGCGATGGTCACCCATCCGACCGTTACGGCTAACAATCACCGGCAAGCCCGCAAGGAATAGGGTCTCGAGCGCTCCGGCAAAGGCCGCCGCATCATCGACATAGACCGCTAGCGGCTTGATCAGATCGACCGCATAGCCCAGCCGCGAAAGGTCTGCGCCCGCCAATCCATATTGCGGCGACACCGGCGCAATCGGCGCGCCGAGGCTCATGGCGGCATAGGACACCAAGGCCTGATCAATAGAATTGCGCGCAAGGATCAGGAGCGGCGCACCACGGGTCAGCCCAAGAGCGGCGAGACCCCCGGCCACCGCCTTTACCTCCGCTGCACCCTGCCCATAGGTGCGTTGTGCCCAGCCCTCGCCATCACGCTCGGCGAGCCAAAGTCGGTCGGGATAGGTCTCAGCCCCATGGTTCAGCGCCTCGGTCATGGTCAGGAAGTCTTGGCGAAAGAGCGTCGGGTTGCTCAGGACCATCGCCCCATCAGCACCACGCTCTACCACCAGCTGGCGGGGGGCATATCGTGCGTCACGGAACGGTGCCGACTTTACATTCACCTGTCCGTCCATCGCTCGCCCACCTTCTAGCGTCGCCCTATGCTGGGCCTAGTGTTTCGTGAAACCTTACGGGTTTACCCTGCCCTTCGGCTACAACTTCGTCATCGCGCATGACGATCTTGCCGCGAATAATGGTGGCCATTGGCCAAGCCGTGGCTTCAAAGCCATCGAACGGGGTCCAGCCCGAGCGGGTGGCCATCTGGTCGTGGCTGATGGTCCGGCGCGCCTTCATATCGACGATGGTCAAGTCGGCATCAAATCCCTCCGCCACGCGACCCTTGTCGGCCAAGCCAAAGACCCGCTGCACGCCGTGACTGGTCAGATCGACAAAGCGCTCAAGGGTCAGGCGGCCCGCATTGACGTGGGTCAACATGACCGGGACCAGGGTCTGAACACCCGGCATGCCTGAGGGCGAGGCTGGATAGGGCCGCGCCTTCTCCTCACGCGTATGGGGCGCATGGTCCGAGCCCATCACATCGGCAACGCCCATGGCGATGCCGCGCCAAAGGCCGGACTGATGGGAGACGTCACGGATCGGCGGGTTCATCTGGGCAAAGCCCTTCAACCGCTCATAGGCCTCTGGCCCAGTGAGGGTCAGATGCTGCGGGGTCAGCTCCACACTGGCCACATCCTTATGGCGAGCCAGATAGTCGATCTCTTGCGCTGTCGTCACATGCAGGACGTGGATACGCTTACCTAAGCGCTTAGCGATAGAGACCAAACGCTCGGTCGACTGGATCGCAGACTGGGCGTCGCGGACTTCTGGGTGACTGGTCCAGTCTCCCGTCCGGGCCAGATGGCGTCGGTCGGCCAGCCTATATTCGTCCTCCGAATGGAAGGCCGCGCGACGCGAGATGTTGCGCAACACCGCCTCGACACCCTCGTCATCGGCCACCAGCAGTGACCCGGTCGAAGCACCCATGAACACCTTGATGCCGCAGCAGCCGGGAAGGCGCTCCATCTCGCCCAGAAAGGCCGTGTTCTCGTGGGTTCCGCCGACATAGAAGGCGTGATCGCAATGCATGCGCCCCTTAGCACGGCTGAGCTTATCCAATAGGGCATCAGGATCGGTGGTGGTGGGCTCGGTATTGGGCATCTCGAAGACGGCGGTGACGCCGCCTAAGACCGCGCCGCGTGACCCGGTCTCTAGGTCCTCTTTCCACTCCAAACCCGGTTCGCGAAAGTGAACCTGGCTGTCAATGACGCCGGGAAGAACGGTCAGACCGCGCGCATCGAAAATCTCGCCCGCGCTGGCCTGGCCCAAATCGCCTACAGCGACAATCTTTCCGCCCCTTATGCCGACATCGGCAAGGCCTTGTCCCGCATGACTGACCAAGGTGGCACCGCGAACGATCAGGTCGAAGGTCTGGGTCACTAGAGTCTCCTGTTAGACGGTTTCATCAAAGAGACGGCAGGCAGCCGCCACGACCTTGGATACAGGCAGGTCTAGCATATGACAGACCGCTTGGTTGAGATGGGGATCGATCTGTTTTAGACCTTCAAAGGTTCGTCCGCCACGGACAATGCGGCAATCAGCGCCCCAAGGCCCATAGAGACGCTCATCGGAGGGTCCAAACAGGCCTAATGTGGGAATGCCTGCTGCGGCGGCAAGATGCATAAGGCCCGAATCATTGCCGATAAAAAGCCGCGCATGCTTCAGCGCCGCATAGATGGTCAAGAGGTCGGCCTTACCCGTCAGATCAATCCACCGATCCCTCGGCAAGGTCCGGCGCAGCACCTCCGCAGCAGGCCAATCATCAGGCCCACCCAAAATCATGAGCCGTCCAGTCGGAACAGGCCCATCGGGGCCGAGCAGGCGCAAGGCGGCTTGAGCAAAGCGCTCGGTGGGCCAAGTCTTGCCAATCCAGTTGGCGGCAGCACCCATGGCGAGGATCGGACCACCCTGCCCCACCATCCGGGCTGCGAGCGCTTCGGTCTCTGGGCTGGTGAAGAGGTAAGGTACAGGCGGCTCCGTCTCTAGGCGCAACAGGCGAGCGGCCTCAATGACCTTGTGCTCGATCAGCGCGCTCTTCTTGTGAACCGAGCGTTGTTCGGTCTTAATAAAGCGCGAAATGGCCGAACCACGCCCGTCGAGCACTAGTCCCCAGTGCCGATGACGAACCTTTTGCCAGAGCTTGATCCAATGGCCGCCATTGCGCTGCTTAACCAGCGCAATGATTTCCTTGACCTGAGGCACATCCCCAAACAGCGGAGCAGCCGCTGGCCCAACCACGATCGTGAATTCCGCATTGGGAATTTCATCAAGCAGCTTTTTGATCAAGCCCGACGACAGGACTGCATCGCCGATACGCGTCGCCGTAATGATCAGGATTGGGAACGGTTTTTGTAACATTGCCCCCTATATAGGCCTTCGCGGCCTTAGGCTCTAGCCCCTAGCGCTTCATCTCCGATTGAGCCAAACTGAGACCATGACACTCTCACCCCTCTTCGCCCCACTCGCCTCGCGCGCCATGATCGCCGTGGAAGGCCCAGATTGGCGCCCCTTCCTGCAAGGCCTACTGACTCAAGATGTGGAAAGCCAAGCTTGCGGCACCCTTCGCTTTGGCGGTCTTTTGACGCCGCAGGGACGTCTGCTCTATGACCTGTTCATTCTGGCCAAAGAAACGGGTTGCTGGCTTGACGTGGCCGCCGCTCATCGCGACGCCCTCATCCAGCGGCTTAGCCTCTATCGTCTGCGCGCCAAGGTCACGATTAGCGCCAGCCCGCTCTTGGTCAGTGCCGTTTGGAAGACTGAGAGTGCCGAAGGGTTTCTATCTGACCCACGCCTGTCTGCGCTTGGCCTACGCGGCTACGGCGCCCTGCCGCCGGTAATGGCCACCGAGGTCCCGGAGGCCACCTATCAGGCCCACCGCCTCGCCCTTGGCGTTCCGGAGCCTTATGCGGACGCGCCGACCGACACGACCTATCCCATCGAAGCCAATTTCGATCTGCTTAACGGCATCGACTTTAAGAAGGGCTGTTTTGTCGGTCAGGAAACCACCTCGCGCATGAAGCGGCGCGGCACCATCAAGACCCGCATGATCCCCATCCATTTTGACGGCCCTCTGCCCGCCTTCGGTGCTGAGATCCTGAACAGCGACCTTCGCGCCGGTCAGGTTCTGAGTGGGCATGATGGTCGAGCGATGGCCTCGGTCAGACTCGACCGACTGAAAGGGGCGCTGACGACCGATGGACGCCCCGCCTATATCGATTGGCCAACCTGGATGGAGCCACCGGCAGGGGAAGATGGCGAGCCATGACCTCAATCGATTTTTCGAACCGCTGCACTTGGCGCGGCATGAACGGCGATCCCGTCTATGAAGCCTATCACGATCATGAATGGGGCGTACCGGAATATAACAGCCGCGCCCTTTGGGAAAAGCTGGTGCTCGATGGCTTTCAAGCCGGGCTGGCCTGGATCACGATCCTGCGCAAACGCGACAATTTCCGCGCCGCATTTGCCAATTTCGACCCCAAGGTCATCGCGCGATTTGGCGAGGCCGACCGAGACCGCCTGATGGCCGATGCGAGCATCATCCGCTCTAACGGGAAGATTGATGCCACCATCGCTGGGGCCAAGATCTATCTGGATATGCAAGAGCGGGGCGAGGACTTCTCGACCTTCCTATGGGACATGGTCGGCGGCGCACCGATCCAGAACAACTTCACCTCCATGTCCGAGGTTCCCACCCAGACGCCTCTGGCCGCCGAGATGGCCAAGGCGCTCAAGGCCAAGGGCTTCAAATATTGCGGCCCGGTTATCGTCTACGCCTTCATGCAGGCCGTCGGGATGGTCAATGATCATATGGTCCACTGTCCTTGCCACACCCACGTGAAGGGCCCCACGCTGGGCCCCGCGCTGGGCCTCATGCTGGGATGACCAGACAGGTGAACGGCCCAGATTGGTCGTTTGAGGCAAACTGTCCGCCTCCGGTCTGCGGTATTGATGAGGCCGGGCGCGGACCGTGGGCAGGTCCCGTAACGGCCGCCGCGGTGATCCTGAACGTCGAAGACCTGCCAGTGGGCCTAAATGACTCCAAAAAGCTCAGTGAAAAGGCCCGCGACCGGCTAGAGGTTGAGATCAAGGCCAAGGCCTTGGCTTGGGGCGTCGGGCAGGCTTCCCCCGAGGAGATCTGCGATCTCAACATTCTTCAGGCCACAGGATTGGCCATGCGCCGCGCCGTGGAGGGCCTGTCGCTGACACCTGCCTTTGCGCTGGTCGATGGCAACTATAGCTTCAACCTGCCCTGTCCCGTTCGCACGGTGGTCAAGGGCGATGGTCGGTCTTTGTCAATCGCCGCCGCCTCAATCTTGGCCAAGGTGGCGCGAGACCGGGTGATGGTGGCGCTGGAAGACCAATATCCCGGCTATGGCTTTGCGGCGCACAAGGGCTATGGCGTGCCCGCACACGCGGCGGCTCTTAGAACGCTAGGCTCGTGCTCGGCCCATCGTCTGACCTGGGCACCGATTGTGGCCTTGATCCAGGGGTAAAGCTCCCTGACCCATGGGGGCCATAACGAGTTTTGTGTCTTGCCGCGTCATTGCGAGCGCAGCCAAGCGACCCAAAGGACTGAAGCTGAAGCGGGATGATGTTTCCCTAGAGTGCTTCGGCGCTTCGCACCTCGCATTGATGAGAGATAAAAACCCAAACCACTCGTGATCAGTCAGCAGCAGTAGCCCCAGCCCCAGCCCCAGCCCCATTTTCGCCGATCCTTCCCCCTAGAGGGAGAAGATTTGCATATCTTGGATCGTCCCCCTTTGGGGAAGTGGCGCGAAGCGACGAAGGGGGTCTTGTTAATTGCAGCGGTCAAAGGCTACCGCTCCAACCGCGCGGCAAGGCTGGATGTGTCCCAACGCTGGCCACCCATGGCTTGAATTTCCGAATAGAACTGATCGACCAGCGCGGTCACAGCCAAGTGCGAGCCATTGGTCCGCGCCTCGTCGAGCACCAGACCTAAGTCCTTGCGCATCCAATCGACGGCAAAGCCAAACTCAAACTTGCCCTCGGCCATGGTCTTCCAACGATTGTCCATCTGCCAAGATTGGGCCGCGCCCTGACTGATCGCGGCCAAGACCTCGTCCGTATCGAGACCGGCATTTTTGGCAAAATGAACTGCTTCAGAGAGACCTTGAACGACGCCAGCGATACAGATCTGATTGACCATCTTGGCCAATTGCCCGCTGCCCGCCTCACCCATGCGGCGCACAGCCTTGGCATAAGCACTGATCACCGGCACCGCCCGCTCATAGGCCCCAAGCTCACCGCCAACCATGATGGTCAGAGCGCCGTTGACGGCACCGGCCTGACCGCCGGAAACGGGCGCATCGAGAAAGGCCTTGCCGGACTGAGCCGCCAAAAGAGCCATCTCCTTAGCAACCTTAGCAGAGGTCGTCGTATGATCGACAATCAAGCCTTGCGCCGCCAGCGATGGCACGATCGCGGTGACGACCCCGCGCACATCCTGGTCATTGCCAACACATAGCGCGACCAGGTCACAGTCTTGAGCGGCCTCTGACGCTGTCTCAAAGGCTGCCCCCTCATACTCTGCCGCCCACGCCTGAGCCTTTGCCGCTGAGCGATTAAACACCCGAACCTCATGTCCAGCCTTGGCCAGATGCCCCGCCATAGGAGAGCCCATGACGCCAAGTCCTATGAAAGCAACGCGCATAGGCTGTTCCTCAAGAGGCTTCGATACGGCCATAGCGGCCACGGAAATAGGTTAGACCTTCACCATCGTGGACGTCAAAATCAATGACCTCGCCGACAATGACCAAATGATCACCCATCTGATAGCGCTCGTGAACGCGGCAGGACAGGCGAGCCAAGGCACCGCGAACCACGGGGACAGATCCCTCGTTTGGTCCAGATTGAACGTCGCTTTCGGTCAGGTGGTAGCTGTCGCGCCTCGCGCAGCGATCGGCCAACCCACGCTGGGCCTCGCCAACCACATTGATCGCAAAGATATCAGCAACGGCAAAAAGCTTGCCACGCTCAGAAGCATCATCGACGCACCAAAGAATTAGGCGAGGCTCCAGTGACACGGACACGAAGGAGTTGATCGTCATACCTAGCGCAACCACATCAGACCCATTGGGCTCAGCGGCAATAGTCACGACAGCGACGCCAGTAGCGTAGGTTCCTAGGGCCTGGCGATATCGGGTCGTTTCGTTCATGATCAATTGAAATTCCTGCTTATCGGGATTTGCCCGGAACGGCTACGTACCGCAACCCCATCTTAACGTCCCTATGATATGTAGAGCGGTGAAATAGGGTTTTACGGGCGAGAGGCCATCCATGGCGGTTAAAGAATCCGCAGTCATGATCAAAAAGGTCAAGAAGGTGGTCAGTGGCGGCCACCATGGTGGCGCGTGGAAAGTCGCCTATGCCGACTTCGTGACCGCTATGATGGCCTTCTTCCTGCTGATGTGGCTGATCAACACCACCTCGCCAGAACAAAAGCTGGGCATTGCCGACTATTTTGCGCCCGCCAGCATCTCTCAATCCAACAGCGGCAGCGGCGGGATCCTCGGCGGCACGTCCCTTGGCAAAGACGGTGCCAAGGCTGATGGTTCTGCCAGCGTCTTGCAAAACGCCGCGCCACATAGCGAAAGCACTGACGATAATCCCGCGTCCGCATCGTCAAAATCGGCACAAGCGGCCGAGACTAAGGCGGCGCAGGCTGCCGAGCAGGCCTCATTCCAGAGCGCCGCCCTGTCGTTGCGCCAAGCCATGCAATCCATGCCCGAACTGGCGGAACTGTCCAAACAGGTGATTGTTGACCAGACACCTGAAGGCCTTCGGATACAGCTGGTTGACCAAGAAGGTCGGTCGATGTTCGAAAATGGCTCAACCAAGCCCAATGAGCGCGCACGGGTGCTGCTGCGCGCCGTGACTAAGATTGTCGATCAACTGCCAAACCGCGTTATTGTTGCGGGCCATACCAACGCCTCTGATGCGGGTGCAGGGGGCAGTGACGGAGACTGGAGCCTTTCGGCCGGCCGCGCAGATGGCGCTCGCCGGGTTATGCAACAGTTTGGTATGAACATGGACCGTGTGGCTCAGGTCACCGGCAAGGCCAATTCTGAACCCCTATTCCCAGATGATCCGACATTGCCAGGCAATCGCCGCATTTCCATAACCTTGCTGCGCGAAGCCCCGGTTCTCCCCCCTGACACCGGCATCTAACGTCCAGATATTTGAACGCCAACCAAACCCTTTTAGTTGCGTAGTCCTTCAGGATTTGGCCTAATGAATTTGCCTCTCGGGTTGGGCCAAGGACACCATTGTTCAGTGACGCACCATTTTGCCTCTCGCCAGCTACGGTTCTTTTTAACTGCGCCGTCGCCCTGCCCCTATCTGCCTGAAAAGGTGGAGCGCAAGGTGTTCGCCCACCTGCCTATGGCAGACGGCCCAACCGTCAACGACACCCTTACTCAGATCGGCTTTCGTCGGTCACAAAATATCGCCTACCGTCCCGCCTGTGAAGGCTGTGACGCCTGCGTCTCTGCGCGGATCCCCGTTGCGGACTATGTATTTTCTCGCTCTGAGCGACGCGTTCTGGAACGAAACCAAGATCTGGTTCGTCATCAGGTCAAGGCTGCTGCCACCATGGAACAGTTTGAGCTCTTGCGGCGCTACCTGTCCCATCGCCATTCCGAAGGCGGTATGGCCGATATGACCTGGCCAGACTTCGTCGCCATGGTCGAAGATTCCAGTGTTCGTACGCACATGTTTGAGTATCGACTTGCGCCTGAAGGCCACGGTGACGGGGCGTTAATCGCCTGTGCGCTCGTGGACCAACTGTCTGACGGCCTATCCTTGGTCTACAGCTTCTATAATCCAGACGCGGCAAAGCGCAGCCTCGGCTCCCTGATCGTTCTGGATCACGTCAATCAAGCCCTCAGTCGAGATATTCCGAAGGTCTATTTGGGCTATTGGGTGAAGGGCAGCGACAAAATGGCCTATAAGGCCCGCTTTAACCCTCTGGAGATCCTGCGCCCCAATGGATGGGTCCTGATGTCCTCGCGCGACCGCGAGCCTGCACCGCGACCTTTGGAGGGCACCTAAGCGGCTAAAACAGGCTCATTGTTAAGCGGTAGTCTCGGCCTGGTCAAAAAGGGCGGGCTTTAGAAAAGACGAATATTTCCTTTCATCCCGTGGATCGGCTAAAGCTTCGCCTGTCCGTCCTTGCCGACCTTTTGGGAGTTATCGGTGTCCCGGCTTTTTAGTGCCTATGTGATTGTTGGCTGGAGCGCCGCCTCGAAGGCCGCGACTGGGACCGACTGTGTGTCGATTGGCGTTTTAAAGCGCGATGTTCGCTTTCGGCTGGCCTTTGACTCCTTCACCACGACAACCCGGGCCGAGGCTGAAAAGCGGCTCAATCTGATCCTTGATGATCTAAAGAAGCGCAATGAAAAGTCCTTTATCGGCTTTGACTTCCCGCTTGGCTTGCCGACGGGGCTGGCCCCAGCCCTGAAGCTGACCACAGAGCCGCGCTGGCGCGCTGTTTGGAATTGGCTCGATAAGATGGTCAAGGACAAGGCGGACAATACCAATAACCGCTTCGGCGTTGCCGCTGAGATCAATCGCCGAGCAACCGATGGGCCGTTCCCGTTCTGGGGCTGTGCACCACGTGACACCCTCACGACCCTGCAGCCCAAAAAGACCCGCGACCATGTCGGGGGCGACCTTCCAGAGATGCGCCTCACGGACATTGCCGCAAAGACCGGTCGATCGATCTGGAAACTCTATTATGCGGGCTCTATCGGCGGGCAGGCCCTCTTGGGCATCCCGGCGGTCAGCCGCCTAAAGGCCGCCAAGGCTGAGACTATGAAGATCTGGCCGCTGGAAACCGGCTGGCAGGCGCTCAGCCCGGCAGAATTGGACGGCGTTGATCTGGTCGTCGCAGAGGTTGATCCCATGGCCGCCAAGGCCAATCCCGCGCCCGGTGAAGCCAAGGCCATCGCCCAACTTCGCGCTCTTGCGGAACAGTTTGCAAAGCTGGATGAGGCCGGAAAATTCGGTGATCTTTTTGCCGCGCCAAAAGGCGTGGATGAGGCCAGCCTAAATATTGCCCAAACCGAAGAGGGCTGGATCCTAGGATCCTAGAGGGGCTTGTATTCGTTTTGCGTCATTGCGAGCGAAGCCAAGCAACCCAGAAGGCTAACCCGAACCTGCGTTGATGTTCCCCCAAGGTTGCTTGGGCGCTGTGCGCCTCGCAAGAACGCAAACTAATATATGGGCGAGGGGATCTATTCCCCTCACCCCAACCCTCTCCCCCAAAGGGGGCGGGGGCTTATCCGCTCTAATCCTCTCCTTCGAGGAGGGGGTTGGTTGAGGCTTGCTTGCCTTTTTTAATCCACAGGGCTCCAGCGCTGTGCGGACGAGGCCGCGGCGGGCTTGGCTGCACCTTGACGCTGACCGCCTTGGCCTTGGCCTTGGCCTTGACGTTGACCGCCGCCGCCGCCAGAACGGCCGCGACCACCGCCGCCATTGCCACCGCCGCCGCCTCCAGGGCCGCCGCGACGCTGAGGACGACCACCATCACGGCCTTCGCGAGACTTGGGCTGAGCCAAGCTCTGTTCAGGAACCGGAAGGGAAACGGTGCGAGCGGCGATTTCAGCTAGAACCTTGTCGCCTCGGCGATCGATCGCAGGAATGGTCTGGCGCGTGGTGCGTTGAATATCGCGCAGCAGGCCGCGTTCATCATCGGCGCAGAAGCTGATGGCCGAACCATCGGCTCCGGCGCGGGCCGTGCGGCCAATACGGTGCACATAGGCCTCAGGGACCTGCGGCAGTTCGTAATTGATCACGTGCGAGACGGCATCAATGTCGATCCCGCGCGCGGCGATGTCGGTTGCAATCAGTGCGCGAACCTTACCGGCCTTGAAGGCAGCCAGAGCGCGTTCACGCTGGCCTTGGCTCTTGTCGCCATGGATGGCGGCAGCGGTCACGCCGACAGCTTCCATATATTGCGCCACGCGATCTGCACCGCGTTTGGTGCGGGTAAAGACGATGGTGCGCGAGAAGGCAGGGTCAGAGAACAGATCAGCCAGCAGGGCGCGCTTGCGCGGTGCCTCGATGAAGATGAGCTTTTGGTCAATCCGCTCAACCGTGGTCGCGCCGGGAGTGACGGCGACCTTCACTGGATCAACCAGCATCTCACCGGCCAAGCGGCTGATTTCGGTGGGCATGGTGGCCGAGAAGAACAGGTTTTGACGCTTCTTGCTCATGGTCGCGACGATCTTGCGGATCGGCACCACAAAGCCGAGGTCGAGCATCTGGTCGGCTTCGTCCAGAACCAGGATCTCGCAGGCCGACAGATCCGCCGTGCGCTCGGCCATGTGATCCATCAGACGGCCAGGTGTAGCGACCAGAATGTCGATACCTGTGGTCAGGGCCTTGATCTGCGGGCCATATTTGGCACCGCCAAAGATCACGGCAACGCTCATGCCCATATGGCGACCATAGGAGCGGAAGCTCTCAGCAATCTGGGTGGCCAGTTCGCGGGTGGGCGACAGGACCAAACAACGACAACCGCGGCGCGGAGCGGCCTTCTTGTCGGCGGCGAGGCGATGCAGGATTGGCAGGGCGAAGGCGGCGGTCTTACCGGTACCGGTCTGGGCGATACCCAGAAGGTCGCGGCCTTCGAGCACGGGAGGAATAGCTTGGGCTTGGATAGGCGTAGGGGTCTCATAGCCTTCTGCCGCCAGCGCCTTAAGCAGCAGCGGGTTCAGACGTAGATCGGTAAATTGAGTCACAGAGGACTTCTCTTTCAAACAGCGATCGTCGCGCGGGGCCGAGGCTCTCGGACCGACCGCGCGATGCCGCAAGGCTTATCTATGAAAGCGCCCCGCGTGGCCTGGGCGATCTATGCGAAAATTCGCAGGCGCTCGACAGGCTGGGACAAAGGACCGTCCCCTCACGCGGCTGGAGCACCGTATATCAAGCTATCACAAACCTGCGAGCGTCTTGTTTATCAGTTCGCCTTGAAAGTCAAGGCTTTGCTGCGATGCAGCAGAATACGAGCCCCTAGCCGTTAAAGCCGCGCACGGCCTCAATGATCTGGTCTTGGGTAGAGGAGTCCAGATAGGGGTGCATCGGAAGGCTGATGACCTTGCCTGCCTTAGACTCTGTGACCGGCAAACCGCCTGGGCCTTGTGGGTACCGGCTGTAGGCCGACTGCATGTGCATCGGTACGGGATAATAGACCGCCGACGGGATCGATTGGCTCTTCAGATGCGCCGCCAGACCATCCCGGTCGGGATGCTCTATCGTATATTGCGCCCAGGTGGACACGCCGCCTTCGATGACGCTCGGCGCCTTTGCGGCACTTGAGGCAAAGCCGGCGGCGTAGCGATCCGCCACTTGGTTGCGCAAAACGATTTCTTCTGCGAACAGGCTCAGCTTCTCGATTAGGATCGCAGCTTGGATCGTGTCCAGACGGCTGTTCATACCAATGCGCATGTTCAGATATTTCGGATCATGATCGAAGGTACGCCCAGCAATATCGCTCTTCACCGCCTTGCCGTGGACGCGCAGACTGTCCATCCGCTCGGCCAGGTCCGCATCATCGGTCAAAACTGCGCCGCCGTCGCCATAGCAGCCCAGAGGCTTGGCCGGGAAAAAGCTGGTGGTGGTCACATCGGCCCAATGGCCAGGGTGCTGACCGTTCAAGGTGCAACCAAAGCCTTGGGCACTGTCGGCAATCAGCTTTAAGCCATGACGCCGACAGATGGCCAAGATCGCAGGATAGTCGGAGGGCTGGCCGAACAGATCAACGGCGATCACAGCCTTGGGGGTCAATCGCCCCTCCGCCTTGACGGCGACAATAGCCGCCTCGAGCTTTTGCGGATCAAGATTGTAGGTGTCTGGCAAGATGTCGACAAAGACTGGCTCAGCCAAGGTCCATGGCACGACTTCGGCCGTGGCCGCGAAGGTGAAGCTCGGACAGAAGACCGCGTCTCCGGCTCCGATGTCCCAAGCCATCAGCGGCAGGGCGATGGCGTCGGTGCCATTGGCGCAAGACACCCCGAACTTGGCACCCGAAAACTCGGCCAAGGCGCGCTCAAGGGCACCAACCTCTGGCCCCATCACATAGGCTCCGTGAGCCAAGACCCGCGCAATGGCAGCATCTAGCGCGGGCTTGATGCGGCTCTGTTGAGCGGCAAGGTCGATAAAGGCAATGGTCATGAGAGCCCTGGTGATTGGCATAGGGACGGTTTGATGATCAGGGCGATAGGTCAATTCGGGGGCAGATGGCCAAACAAACCATGTAACAAATCGTAAGACGATGGTTTTTCACCCCGCCCCTGCTTTATGCCGATGCAATGGTCTTCAAACCCTATGGACAAAAGGTTTTTAAATCCCAATTAGACAATTACTCTCACCGATCCATCGCCTAAGGATCGACATGAGTGAAGTTTTCGGCAAAAACACTCCGCCCTGCGCGCCCGCGCTTGGGGAGAATGATATTTGAGGGTTCCGCGATGCGTTCGCCGATCAAGCAAGGCCTGTACGACCCCCGCAATGAGCATGATGCTTGTGGCGTTGGATTCATTGCCAATATCAAAGGGTTAAAGACCCATGATATCGTCAAACAGGGCTTGCAGATTCTGATCAATATCGACCATCGCGGCGGCGTGGGCGCTGACCCGATGGTGGGCGATGGCGCAGGCTGTTTGATTCAGATTCCCGATGCTTTGCTGCGCGACTGGGCCAAGGGCCAGAATCTGACCCTACCTGCGGTCGGTGACTATGCCGTGGCCATGTGTTTTCTGCCGCGCGATGCCCAAGCTCGTGAAATGGCGACCAACCAGTTCGAGCACTTCATTCGGGTCGAGGGGCAATCCCTGCTCGGCTGGCGCGATGTCCCCGTGGACACCTCCGTTCTGGGCACTGCCGTGCTGGCTGACATGCCCGTTATCCGTCAGGCCATCGTCGTTCGCGGTGAAAAGACCAAGGATCAGGACGCCTTCGAGCGCAAGTTGCTGACCATCCGTAAGCAGACGCAAAACCCGCTGGCTGATCAGGCCAGTAAGCGCGATCTACCGACCCTGACTGACTTCTATATGCCGTCCTTCTCGACCCGGACCGTCGTCTATAAGGGCCTGCTGCTCGCCGGTCAGGTGGGCAAATTCTATCTCGACCTGCAAAACCCCTTGACCCTGTCTGCCGTGGCCATGGTTCACCAGCGGTTCTCAACCAACACCTTCCCGTCTTGGAAGCTGGCCCACCCCTATCGGTTCATCGCTCACAATGGCGAGATCAACACGGTTCGTGGCAACGTCAACTGGATGAACGCTAGGCGTCGTACGCTGGAATCGCCCTTGCTTGGCCCTGACCTCGACAAGATGTGGCCGCTGATCCCTCATGGTCAGTCCGACACCGCTTGCCTCGACAATGCCTTGGAACTGCTGCTAGCCGGCGGCTATCCGCTGGCCCACGCCATGATGATGCTGATCCCCGAAGCCTGGTCCGGCAATCAGCAGGTGGATCCGAAGCGCAAGGCCTTCTACGAATATTACGCAGCCCTTATGGAACCATGGGACGGTCCGGCCGCCATTGCCTTCACCGATGGTCGCCAGGTCGGCGCGACGTTGGACCGAAACGGCCTGCGCCCTGCCCGCTTCATCCTGACCGACGACGACCATGTTATCATGGCCTCAGAATCGGGTGTTCTGCCGATCCCTGAAGAGCGCATCACTCGCAAATGGCGCCTCCAGCCCGGCAAGATGCTGCTGATCGACTTAGAACTGGGTAAGATCATCGAGGATAGCGAGATCAAGCGCACCCTCGCCGAAGCCCAGCCCTATGACGAATGGCTCAGCGAAACCCAGTTCAAGCTGGAAGAGCTGCCCATGTCGCTCGAAGAGACCTATGGAGAGGGCGATCCCCAGACCTTGCTCGATCGGCAACAGGCCTTTGGCTATACGCAAGAGGACCTGAAATTCTTCCTCGCCCCAATGGCCACCACGGCCGAAGACCCGATCGGGTCGATGGGCGCGGACACACCGATCGCGGTTCTGTCGGAACGCTCCAAGCTGCTTTACGACTATTTCAAGCAGAACTTCGCGCAGGTCACCAACCCGCCGATCGACCCGATCCGTGAGGAACTGGTCATGTCGCTGGTCTCGATGATCGGACCGCGTCCGAACCTTCTTGGTCACCACGCTGGAACCCATAAGCGCTTGGAAGTGGCTCAACCGGTCCTGACCAATGCCAAGTTGGACAAGATCCGCGCCATCTCCGAACTGCTGGACGGTGCCTTCCGCACGGCAACCATCGATACCACCTGGGCCGCCAGTGACGGCGCCGAGGGTCTGGAATCGGCCATCGAAAAGATGTGCTGGGCCGCAACTGAGGCAGTCCTAGCTGACAGCAACATCCTGATCCTCTCGGACCGGGCTGTTGGTCCTGACCAGATAGCGATCCCTGCGGCTCTAGCCACAGCCGCCGTGCACCACCACCTGATCCGCCAAGGCCTGCGCATGCAGACTGGCCTCGTTATCGAGACCGGTGAAGCGCGCGAGGTCCACCATTTCTGCGTTCTGGCAGGCTATGGTGCTGAAGCGGTCAATCCTTATCTGGCCTTCGAGACCCTCGAAGCCATTCGCGTGAAATCGGGCATGAGCCTGAGCGCCTCAGAGGTTCAGAAGAACTATATCAAGGCCATCGGTAAGGGCGTGCTCAAGGTCATGTCCAAGATGGGCATCTCGACCTATCAGTCCTACTGCGGCGCTCAGATTTTTGACGCCGTCGGCCTGTCGACCGCTTTGATAGACAAGTACTTCACCGGCACCGCCACCATGATTGAAGGTGTGGGCCTGCTCGAGGTCGCCGAGGAGACTGTGCGCCGTCACCGCGACGCCTATGCCGACACGCCCATCTATCGCGACGCTCTTGATGTTGGCGGGGCCTATGCCTTCCGAATTCGCGGCGAGGAACATGCCTGGAACCCAGAGTCGGTGTCGAGGCTGCAACATGCGGTGCGGGGCAACCTGCCCGATGAATACGCCGCCTTTGCCGCCAGCATCAACGAACAAAACAAGCGCCTTTTGACCATTCGCGGTTTGATGGAGTTCAAGTTCGCCGACAAGCCCCTATCAATCGACGAGGTCGAACCGGCGGCTGAGATCGTCAAGCGTTTCGCAACCGGTGCCATGAGCTTCGGCTCGATCAGCCGCGAGGCTCACACGACCTTGGCCGTGGCCATGAACCGGATCGGCGCACGCTCGAACACCGGCGAGGGTGGCGAAGAATCAGACCGTTTCGTGCGCCTGCCCAACGGCGATTCCATGCGCTCAGCGATCAAGCAAGTCGCCTCGGGCCGCTTTGGCGTGACCGCTGAATATCTGGTCAATGCGGACGATATCCAGATCAAGATGGCTCAGGGCGCAAAGCCTGGTGAAGGCGGACAGCTGCCTGGTCACAAGGTCGATGCCAATATTGCCAAGGTCCGTCATTCGACCCCGGGTGTGGGCCTCATTAGCCCGCCGCCGCACCACGACATCTATTCGATCGAGGACCTGGCCCAACTGATCCACGATCTGAAGAACGTCAATTCGGGGGCTCGCATCTCCGTCAAGCTTGTGTCGGAGGTCGGCGTCGGAACCGTGGCGGCGGGCGTGAGCAAGTCTCGCGCCGACCACGTGACCATTTCAGGCTTCGAAGGCGGCACGGGGGCCTCTCCCCTCACCTCTCTGACCCACGCTGGATCGCCTTGGGAGATCGGCCTCGCCGAGACCCAGCAAACCCTGCTGCTCAACGGCCTGCGGGGCCGCATCGCGGTTCAGGCCGACGGTGGGCTTCGCACAGGTCGGGACGTCGCGGTCGCAGCCCTGCTCGGCGCGGACGAGTTCGGCTTTGCAACGGCTCCGCTTATCGCGGCGGGCTGTATCATGATGCGAAAGTGTCACCTGAACACCTGCCCCGTTGGTGTGGCGACCCAAGACCCCGTGCTGCGCGCGCGCTTCACCGGCCAGCCCGAGCATGTGATCAACTACTTCTTCTTCGTGGCCGAAGAGCTGCGCGCGATTATGGCCGAGCTCGGCATCCGCACCATGAACGAGATGATTGGCCAGGTGGAACTGCTCCATGCCCGCCCTGTCGTCGAACAGTGGAAGGCCAAGGGCGTTGATCTGAGCAAGCTGCTCTATATGCCGGACATCCCCGCCGATCTGCCGCGCTGGAACAATGAGCGTCAGGACCACGGGCTGGAAAAGGCCTTAGATCACAGCCTGATCGCCGCGGCCCAGCCCGCGCTGAAGCACGCCACCCCGGTGACCATCAAAGCCGCCGTCTGCAACGTCAATCGCAGCGTCGGGGCCATGCTGTCCGGTGCCGTCGCACGCAAATATGGCCATACAGGCCTACCAACGGACACGATCGGTATTACCTTGACCGGTACGGCAGGGCAGA
This sequence comes from Caulobacteraceae bacterium, assembly GCA_040399645.1. GTDB lineage: Bacteria > Pseudomonadota > Alphaproteobacteria > Caulobacterales > Caulobacteraceae > CAISGS01. The sequence goes on from JBBARR010000003.1 coordinate 124,084, forward strand.
GCTTTGGGGCCTTCTTGGCGCAAGGCATCAGCCTGACCCTTATCGGGGACGGCAATGACTATGTCGGCAAGGGCCTGTCGGGTGGCCGCGTCATCGTGCGCCAGCCTGCCGACCTGAACCGCGACCCAACCCAGAACATCGTGGTGGGCAACACGGTGCTGTACGGTGCCATTGCCGGTGAAGCCTACTTCTGCGGCGTAGCGGGCGAGCGCTTTGCCGTTCGCAACTCCGGCGCCATCGCCGTGGTCGAGGGCACGGGCGACCATGCTTGCGAATATATGACCGGCGGCGTTGTTGCTGTTCTAGGTGCCACAGGCCGTAACTTCGCCGCGGGCATGTCTGGCGGCGTGGCCTACGTCTATAATCCAGAGGGCACCTTTGAGGCACTGTGCAACCGCGCCATGGTTGATCTGGAGCCGCTTGAGGCCTCAATCCTCGAAGACAGCGCTAATGATAATGGCTTGGCCGACATGCTGCGGTTTGACAATGAGCGCCTGCGGCGGTTGATCGAACAGCACCTGAAGCATACCGACAGCGCTCGCGCCCGCCACATCCTCGACACTTGGGAGACCTCGGTCACTCAGTTCGTCAAGGTCATGCCAAAAGACTATCGCCGGGCCTTGATGGACCAGCAGGCCGCCTTGGCCGCTGCCGTCGCCGCCGAATAGTACGTTCGAGAGAGATAAGATCATGGGTAAGCAAACAGGGTTTCTAGAGATCAGTCGCCGCGACCGCTCCTATGAAGCGCCGCAAGAGCGCTTGAAGACGTGGCAGGAATTTGTGCAGCCTCTGGCTCCGACCGAAATTGGTCAGCAGGCCTCGCGGTGCATGGATTGCGGCATTCCTTTTTGTCACACCGGTTGCCCGGTCAATAATCTGATCCCCGACTGGAACGATCTGGTCTATCGAGACGATTGGGCCAAGGCGCTGGAGGCCTTGCACTCTACCAACAATTTCCCAGAGTTCACCGGGCGGGTCTGCCCTGCGCCGTGCGAGGCGGCCTGCACCCTGAACATCCAGGACACGCCGGTCACCATCAAGACCATCGAATGCGCCATTGTCGACCGCGGATGGGACGAAGGCTGGATCAAGCCGAAACCGTCAGAGCGCGGCACCGGCAAGCGCGTTGCCGTGGTTGGTTCGGGCCCTGCGGGTCTGGCCTGCGCCCAAGAGCTGGCCCGCATGGGCCATAACCCAACCGTGTTCGAAAAGAACGACCGGATCGGCGGCCTGCTGCGCTATGGTATTCCTGACTTTAAGATGGAAAAGCATCTGATCGACCGCCGCGTCACCCAGATGCAGGGCGAAGGCGTGATCTTCCGCCCGGGCATAGAAGTCGGTGTCGATATCTCCGTTCAGCGGCTGCTCGACGATTATGATCTGCTGGTTCTGGCCGGCGGCGCTGAGTGGCCACGTGACCTTGAGGTTCCGGGCCGCGAACTCGATGGCGTCCATTTCGCGATGGACTTCCTTGGCCAACAGAACCGCCGCGTGGCAGGCGACGACGAGATCGTTGCCGCGCCCAAGGGCACCTTGTCGGCCAAGGGCAAGCACATTGTCGTCATTGGCGGCGGCGATACCGGCTCAGACTGTATCGGTACGTCTAACCGTCAAGGCGCCGCGGCCGTGACCCAGCTCGAGGTCATGCCCCAGCCGCCAGCACGCGAAAATAAGGCCATGACCTGGCCCGATTGGCCGCTGAAGATGCGCACCTCCTCGTCGCAAGAAGAGGGCTGCGAGCGCGATTTTTCGGTCCTGACCAAGCGCGTCATCGGCTCCAACGGCAAGGTCGAAGCCATCGAGTGCGTCCGCGCCGAATGGGCGGCTGGGGCCAATGGCCAGATGTCGATGCAAGAGGTTTCTGGCAGCGCCTTCCAGATCAAGGCCGATATGGTCCTGCTGGCCATGGGCTTCCTCGGCCCCCGCACCGAGGGCCTGTTGGAACAGTCAGGCGTCGAGATCGGCCCTCGCGGGGCCGTTAAGGCCGAGATCAAGGACCACCGCACCTCACAAGAGCGCATTTTTGCGTGCGGAGACATGCGCCGGGGTCAGTCTTTGGTCGTCTGGGCCATCCGTGAAGGCCGCGAATGCGCCCAAGCGGTGGATGCCTATTTGAGCGCCAACGCCGTCGTTCGGTAGGGGTTGGTTCAGAAAGCCCCCGACCCCGGCTTGGCCGGCACTTCCTCCAGAGGCGGAAGTGACCCGCAGGGCAGCAGGGTGCTTTAAGCCGCAGCCCCCTCATAGACCGGCGCGTCATCAGGCGCGAGTGGTGCGCGGCCCAAGATCATGTCTGCGGCCTTTTCGGCAATCATGATGGTCGGGCCATTGGTATTGCCCCCAACCAAGGTCGGCATGACCGAGGCGTCGACAACGCGCAGACCCTTGAGACCATGAACACAGAGGGTCTCGTCGACCACTGCCAATTCGTCCCCGGCTGGACCCATGCGGCAGGTGCCGACGGGGTGATAGATTGTTTCCGCCGTTTGCCGTATCCAAGCGTCTAGTTGCTCATCGGTTTGCACGTCAGCACCGGGCTGGAACTCTGCACCGCGTAGCGCGTCGAACGCGGATTGGGCCACCACCGCCCGGATCATTCGCACCCCCTCACGCAGGGCCCGGCGATCCTCATCGGTGGCCAGATAGTTGGCCAAGATGGCGGGATCATCAAACGGGTCCAAGGACTTTAGTTTCACCTCACCGCGACTTTCGGGGCGAAGCTGGCAGATGTGCGCCGAGAAGCCGTCCTTCTCGATAATGACCTTGCCGTGCTCCTTCATGATGGCAATCAGGAAGTGAAGTTGCAGGTCTGGGCGGTCAAGGTCTGGGCGCGACTTCAAGAAAGCCCCGGATTCTAGGAAGTTCTGACGGCCCGGGCCCTGCCCGCGCAACAGATAGTTGATGCCCGTGACCAGCTTATTCAGGCCCTTATTGAAGGTATAGGCTGTGATGGGCTGAGTGCATTCCCAAGAGACAATGACGTCCAGATGATCTTGCAGGTTCTTGCCAACACCCGGCAGGGCGTGGACCACCGGCATGCCAACCTTGGCCAAGGCTTCTGGATCACCAATCCCCGAAAGCTGCAGGATGTGCGGCGACTGGACGGCACCGGCACAGAGCAGAACCTCAGACTTGGCATAGACACTGGTCCGCTTGGCTTTCTTACCTTGGGCATATTCAACCCCAACAGCGCGGCCATCTTCGATTAGGATACGGGTCGTTCTCGCATCAATCTGCGTCGTAAGATTAGGGCGTATATCCTTGATCGGATGCAGATAACCCTTCGCCGCACTCCAACGTGCTCCATCCTTGATGGTCAACTGATAGGGACCAAAGCCCTCTTGCTGGTAGCCATTGAAATCGGCGGTGACCTTGTAGCCCGCCTGCTCACCGGCCTTGATGAAGGTCGAATAGATGGGATTTGGCGTCGAGGCATGGGAGACGAACAAAGGCCCCTCACCCCCATGATAATTATCCCCGCCCGTATCCAACGTTTCAGAGCGTTTGAAATAGGGCAGCACCTCGGCATAGGACCAGCCGCTCAGACCCATCTGGCGCCACTGGTCATAGTCACGCGCATGGCCCCGAATATAGATCATGCCATTGATCGACGATGACCCACCCCAGCCCTTGCCGCGCGGCCACCAGAGTTTGCGATCCTCTAGATACGGTTCGCTTTCGGTCCAGAAGCCCCAATTATAGGCATTCTTATCCTTGATCAGAGCGCCGACCCCGGCCGGCATCTTGACCAGGATTGAATTGTCCTTGCCGCCCGCCTCGAGCAACAGAACCGTGGTCTTGCCATCCGCCGTCAGGCGATTGGCAAGCACGCAACCGGCCGAGCCAGCACCGATAATGATGTAATCGTAACGGTCCATGACGCGCGCCTTCTCTCATCCAATTGGGTGGCTGCAAATTGACCCGCACAAGGGGCATGAGCAAGTCCTATTGGTTCGGGATGGTGAAATTGGTGACGCCAGTGTCACTTTTAAACGTCGAGGCCTTGTTCAAAAAAACCTTACCGCGGCTGCGCCGGTATTTCCCTCCAGAAGCGAAAGATCTAACATCAAAATGTTTCCCTCTGGGGTAAGTGGCGCGAAGCGCCAAAGGGGGTCTTATTTGAAGGGGGGCTTGATTAAAGTTCACCACCACCAACAGACTGGACAGGATGGCACCTACGGCATAGTGGCGAGGGATGACCCGCACGCTTGAAACGCTCTTTGTCACCAAGACCTACCGCTCTGACATGGCGGCAGGTGAGGCCTTCCTCGCCGATCTGGAGGAGGCTTGCCGCCAGATTGCTCAGCAGGACAAGATCGGGCAGGCTTGGAGCCGGGAAAAGGGCTATCGGGGCTATACCTCCTATGCCTCGCTCGACGACCTTCCCCGCCGTGACAGCCTGTTCGATGAGCTCAAGCGCAAGCTCGACAAACACGCCGCGGCCTTCGTCAAGGATCTGCATCTGGACCTCGGTGGGCGGCGTCTGAAGCTGGATAGTCTTTGGATCAACATCCTTAAGCCGGGCGGGATGCATTCGGGCCATATCCACCCGCACAGTGTAATCAGCGGCACGGTCTATGTGTCGGTCCCTGACGGCGCTGGAGCGCTACGGCTGGAAGACCCGCGCCTATCACGCATGATGGCGGCCCCGACCCGCTTGGCCGAGGCCCCGCGCGAACTTCGGGCCTTTATCGCCTTGGCACCCGAGGCTGGGACGATCTTGATGTGGGAAAGCTGGCTCAGGCACGAGGTCCTACCCAACGCGGCCAAGACCGACCGGATCAGCATCAGCTTCAACTATGCTTGGTAAGGCCTAGCCGCAACCGACTGCGGTAATCAGGCCGGTCTCAGCGTCAAACAGGATGCGCTGGCGGGTGTCTGAGTAGTCCTGAGGCGCGATGCAGGTCGTGCAGACCACCTGCCGGGTAGAGGGATCAACAGGAATGGGGATTTCGGTACGCGGCCGTCCGATCAGATAGGTCAAGCTCTGGGCATTACAGAGATCTGGCTTGCCTGGTTCAGGCGAGGCCTTGGCCAGCGTCACAGGCTCAATCGTCCGTGCGGGCGCAGCCCACTGCGGCGGTTTTTGCACGCAGGCGGCCAGAGCGGTCACAACCAGCGCCAACGCCATCCATGATGCTACCCGCTTCACGCCTTCTTTTCCCATCCGCGCTCCGCCCCCTGCTGCCAGTAGGAAACGCCAAGACCCTGAGCCTTAAATTTCGACCAGTGGGACCGGGCCTGGGCGACGGCGGCCTGATCTTGCCCATCAAACAGCACGATGCAGCGCTGATAGCCGCTGGCGTCGCCGGGCTCAGCCCCATCGATGAGGAACAGCGCCTCGGCTCCATTGAGATTGGTCTCATCGACCCCGAGCAGCACCGGTTGGCGCTCAGCAAAGGGCTCGGCGTCCTTGGCATGAGGTAAGAAGGCCTCGTTACGATAGCGCCACAGCCAATCGTCAAAGAAATCGACGCCCGCCTGCGACCCGGCCCGCACCCGCGCCTTCCAGCCCTTTTTCAAGGTCTTTTCCAGCAGTTCGGGCAATGCATGGTCCAGCGACGTGCGCTCTAGATGATAGAACCAGACCTCGCAGGCGGCGCTCATAATCAAGCCTCGTAGTGATCAGCGACGAAGCGATCGAGCAGTTGCACGCCAAAGCCAGTCGCCCCTTCTGGGATCGTTGGATCCGCAGAAGGCTTCTTCCAAGCCGTGGCGGCGATGTCGAGGTGCGCCCAAGGCAGGCCATTGACAAAGCGCTGGAGGAACAGGGCCGCCGTGATCGAGCCCGCAGGCCGTCCACCGGTATTCTTGACATCAGCAATCATACTGTCGATCTGCTTCTCATAGGAGGCCGGCAGCGGCAGACGCCAGAGGTTCTCGCCCGAGGCCTTTGAGGCTGCGAGAAGATTGTCTGACAGGGCATCATTGTTGGAGAACAGGCCCGCATAGTCGTGACCGAGCGAAATGATGATCGCGCCGGTCAGGGTGGCCAGATCGACCATGAACTTCGGCTCAAAGCGCTTTTGGCAATACCAGAGCGCATCGGCCAGCACGAGACGGCCTTCAGCGTCAGTATTGATGACCTCAATGGTCTGGCCCGACATTGAGGTGACAACATCGCCCGGGCGCTGGGCATTGCCGTCAGGCATATTCTCAACCAGACCCAAGATGCCGACCACATTGACCTTGGCCTTGCGGCCCGCCAGCGCGTGCATCAGGCCCGCAACGGCAGCGGCTCCGCCCATATCCCATTTCATATCTTCCATGCCGTCGGCAGGCTTGATCGAGATGCCACCCGTATCGAAACAGACGCCTTTGCCGACAAAGGCCAGAGGCTTGTCTTTGGACTCGGGCGCACCCTTCCACTGAATGACCGCCATCTGGCTTTCGCGGCGGCTACCCTGCCCCACGCCGAGCAAAGAGCCCATGCCCAGAGCGGCCATTTCTTTTTCGCCGAGGATCTCGACCTCTAGGCCCAAGGCTTCCAGGCGCTTGACCCGGCGCGCGAACTCTTCGGGATAGAGAATGTTGGCCGGTTCCGAGATCAGGTCGCGTGAGAAATAGACCGCATCGGCCAAGGTCGACAGGGGATCGAACGCATCGGTAGTCTGATCGGGATTGACCACGACGACCTGAACCTTCGTCACTGACGGCTTCTTGTCGGCCTTTTGCGTGGTCCGATAGCGATCAAAGCGATAGGCCGCGAGGCGCACACCAAAGGCCATTTGAGCCGCGACGGCATCGGTCTGATCTGCCAACAACAGGGTCAGGGTTTCCACACCCGATAGCTTGACCGCCTGATAGGCGCTGGCACCAACAGACTCGGCGATCTTGGCCGTAAAGCCGGCTGCCGGACCTGCACCGACGAGAATCACCCGCGCAGCCTGCGTGCCCGATGGCGCGATCAGATCAAGGGTCTGGCCCTTGGCACCGGTAAACCGGCTGGCCGCAATCGCCCGGCCAATCGCACCGCTGGTGGCACCATCGAGCTGCTGCGCGGCTGAACCAAGGGTCCCGCCCTCAAAAACCAGTGCTGCAACGGCCGTACGGGGCGAAAGGGCGGTATTTGGGGTGACAAACTCGATATGCATTCTGTGCTCCTGCGTCCACATCACTGGACGACATTATCCAATTTCCCGTCAAGATAGGACTGGGGTGCGCTCAGCGGTTGGCACCAGCCCCTTGGGACGTGTAGAACATAGCGACACGGTTCGCCGCTGCAATGGCTGTGGTATCGTCAATCTGTTCGGCTGTTTGAGGACCGTTCCCAGCCCATGAGCCTGATCGAGCGTTATCTCTTCAAACAACTGCTCGGCCCGACCCTTCTGGCAACGATAGCGCTTGTTGCGGTAGCCCTGCTCAGCCAAAGCCTTGGCACACTCGATATCATGGTCGAGCAGCGCCAAAGCGCGATGGTCTTTGCTAAGATCACCTTCTTGGCCTTACCGCAGCTTTTGAACATGATCCTGCCGATTGCCATTTTCGTGGCCTCGCTGGTGGCGCTCAATCGGCTTCATACGGAACAAGAGATCATAGTCTGTTTTGCCGGAGGCATGAGCCGCTGGAGGGTCATCGCCCCCGCGATAAAGCTCGCCTCATTGGCCATGCTGGTGACGCTGTGCGTTAATTTGTGGGTCCAGCCCTATTGCTACCGCACCATGCGCGATGAGCTCTTCGCAGTGCGCACCGATCTTGCGGCCAGCCTCGTGCGGGCCGGTGAATTCTCACAGCCCTCCTCTGACCTGACCGTCTATGCCCAGAGCATCGATCAGCAGGGCATTATGCGAAACATGTTCCTAAATCAGGAAAAGGCGGAGGGCGGCTCAACGACTTTCTTTGCGCGGCAAGGCAAGATCGCCAAGCGCAATGGTGAGCCGATCTTGATCATGCGGCAGGGATCCAATCAGGAACTGTCGCGCGAAGGGGTTTTGAACTTTCTGAAGTTTGACGAGTACATCTTCAACCTCGCCCCCTTCATGAACACCTACGAGTTGGTCCACTACAAGATTTCAGACCGTTACATGCACGAACTGATGTTCCCCGACCTTCAACAGGAGTGGGAACAGCGCAACCGGGTGAAGATGATCGCCGAATTCCATTCGCGCCTGTCCTCACCTCTCTACAACCTCGCCTTCATGGCTATGGCCCTCAATGCCATTATTGGCGGGGCCTTTAGCCGCCTAGGCTACGGCCGTCGGATTGCCATGATCGCGGGTGTCGCAGCCTTTGTTCGGATCCTTGGCTTTGCGGTTCAAGCCGCCTGCGACGACAGCGCAGCCTTGAACGTCCTGCAATATGGCGTGCCACTGATCGCCACCTGGTGGGCCTTGGCGCAGCTGTTTCGGCAGAAGTCGTCACGCTCCGGCGGCCTGCGGTTTCTGGGCACGCGCAAGCCAGAGGTGGAGTGGATCACTTGATGCGCGCCCGCCTGACCCGCCTGGAGACCTATGTCCTTGGCCACACCATGGTGGCTGTGCTGGGGGCACTCAGCATCATCAGCTCGATCATCGTACTGGTCGATTTCGTGGAACTGTCCCGCTCCGTAGGCGTTCGCGCCGATGTTGGGGCCGCGCAGATCTTGGGTCTGACGGTGCTGAAATCTCCGTCGGTCATTCTGCTGCTCTTGCCCTTCGCCTTCCTGTTTGGAACCTTGGCAGCCTTTGTCGGCCTCAATCGGCGCAGCGAACTCATTGCCATGCGAGCCGCAGGCATATCGGCCTGGCGGTTTATCTTCCCGGCGGCGGGCGCGGCCTTTGTCATTGGCACCTTGACGGTCATCGCGCTCAATCCGATCGCCTCGAGCCTCAATGCCCAGTTCGAGCGCAGCCGCGATGCCATGATGAGCAACTATCTGGTCGTGGCCCCGACCGACATTTGGCTGCGTCAGGGCGACAAGCGCACCCAGATGGTAATCCGCGCCAGTGGTCGGGACTCGGTCAACGGCTCGGTTCGGCTTTCGGGCGTATCTCTGTTCGTTTCCACCGTGGGCCTTAAGGGCGATCTTGAGTTTTCGCGCCGGATTGAGGCTGATGAAGCCCGCTTAGTCGATGGCAATTGGAAACTGACCGGAGCCCGCGAGGCGTCTCCCGGCGCCAGTTCGGTCAAATATGATAGCCTGGTTATCCCCTCGACCCTTGATGCCCGCGCCGCGCTAGAGAAGTTCGCTTCACCAACGGCCATTCCGTTCTGGAGTTTGCCGAGAACGATTGCCCAAACCGAGCAGGCTGGTTTTTCGGCTACCGCCTACCGGTTGAGGTTCCAGCAGCTTCTAGCCACCCCGATCCTCTTTGCCGCCATGTCGGTGCTTGCGGCAGCCTTCTCTCTGCGCCTAATGCGACTTGGCGGCCTCACCGCCCTAGCCGGTTCAGGCACGGCACTGGGCTTTGTGTTTTTCTTCTTCAACAGCTTTTGCGGCGCTTTGGGTAAGGCGGATGTGATAGCCCCCTTCGCAGCTGCTTGGGCACCGCCAATCTTGGCAATTCTGTCAGGGTTCACCTTGCTTTGTTATACCGAAGACGGTTGAACCAGCTTCACTGAGTCGTCGCCGTAAGTTCGGGCGACGGATAGAGGTCTAGGACGAATGACAGAGCGGCGATCGCTCCTTGGCGCACGGCGAACAGCACTGCTTAGCGGCAGCGCGCTGCTCTGCGCCCTGTTGAGCGCGCCTGTCTTTGCCGCTACGCCAGCGCCCACCCCTAATGCAGCCAAGTCTTCAGCCGTCGATGACGGCCTAGGCGATGGCGGCTTCTATCTCGAAGCGGACGTTGTGATCCGCGACGATGCGAACAAGACCATTGCCGCTGAAGGCGATGTTGAGGCGCGCTATCAGGGCCGCACGATCCGCGCTCAGCAGCTGGTCTATGACACCAAGACTGGCATCATCACGGCCAAGGGTAAGGCTCAGGTCATTAGCGCCGATGCCGGTGTCCAATCGGCTGAAGAGATTACGCTCGACGACCAGCTGCGCGCCGGTGTCGCCTATGGGTTCTCGACCATCCTAGAGCCCAACATCAAATTCGCCGCCTCCTCGGCCATTCGCCGCTCTGAGACGGTCAATGAGCTGAACCGGGCCATCTACACGCCCTGTGACATCTGCGCCAAGACCGGTGAACCCAAGGCTCCAAGCTGGTCGATCAGCGCGGACCGCATCGTGCAAGATCGTAGTCGGCAGTTGGTCTATTACCGCCATGCCGTGGTCAAGATTCTCGGTGTGCCGGTCTTCTACGCCCCGATCTTCTGGCACCCAGACCCGCAGGCCGTGCGCAGTTCCGGAATGCTGCCGCCGCGCGTTCAGAAGTCCAAGCGTCGCGGCTTTAGCTACGAACAGCCCTATCTCGTAGTCATTTCACCCTCGCAAGATCTGGTGATCAGCCCGCAGATCAACAGCCTCGTAAATCCGTTCGTGAACTTGGAATGGCGCAAGCGGTTCTATTCCGGTGAGATCGAAGCCCGCGCAGGCTACACCCACGAGCGCGACCTCGAGACCATCAATGGCGATCTTCGAAAGGTCGGGGACGACACCTCACGCAGCTACATCCTGGCCAAGGGCAAGTTCACGATCAATGACAAGTGGGACTGGGGCTTCGGGCTCGAACGCAGCTCCGACGCCCTGCTGTTCGACAAGTACAATATTGGGCGGGTCTACCAAGACAATCGCGGCCTGTTCAACACCGACAGCCGCCGCCTCCTGACCCAACTCTATGCCACACGCCAGACCGACCGTAGCTATCTGGCCCTATCGACCTTGAGCTTCCAAGGCCTGCGCAGCACCGACAATAACCACGCCATTCCCTATGCTGCGCCCCTGATCGAGGCGCGCTATGAACCGGCAGACCCGATCATGGGAGGACGTTTGCGCCTGCAGGGCAGCGGCGTGGCCCTGTTCCGCGACCAATCACCCACCTCCGCCAAGCAACCCGGCGTCGATAGCCGCAGGACAACCGGCCAAGGCGAATGGCGCCAGATCAATACCTTTAGTAATGGCCTGAGGGCGGAACCCTTCGTCTCGGCCCGAGCAGACTATTACAATATCGCCGACCAATCCTTGACCAACACCAAGGGTCAGTCGATCAGCCGGACCATGGGCACAGTCGGTGTCGATCTGAGCTATCCGCTCATCCGCAAGGCCGGGGCCTCGACCATCATTCTAGAGCCCATGGCCCAGATTGCCCTGTCGCCCGATGCTCAGCGCGATTACCGTATTCCAAACGAAGACAGTATCTCGTTCGAGTTTGACGAGACCAACCTGTTCGAAGCCAACCGCTATCCGGGGTTCGACCTCTATGATGGCGGCCAAAGGCTTAATGTCGGTGTGCGAACGACAGTCGATTGGGGCGGCGGACGTAACGCTCGCCTGCTGGTGGGGCGCAGCTTTCGGACCATTAGAGATCTGATGGTGCAGGCCCGCACGGGCTTGCAAGGCACCGTGTCTGATTGGGTGACGTCCGTCTCGATTGCGCCGATTGCAGGCCTATCGGCCTTTGCTCGTACGCGGTTTGACGCGGACAGTCTAAAAATCCGCCGCCAAGAGGCCGGGGCCAATCTCAGTCTTGATCGCGTCCGCGGCTATGTCCGCTATCTCGACGACAAGACCGCTATCAGCGGCACGGCTGTTAAGGATATCCAAGGTGCTGGAGAGGTCTATATCTCCAAAACCTGGGGCCTGACCTTTTCCGGGGTACGCGACCTAGAAAAGGAAGTCTGGCGCAACCGGGAAATCGGTCTGCTCTATCGCGACGAATGCACAAGGCTCGAAATCGTGTATCAACGCGAAGAAACCTATAACCGTACGCTCGGTCCGTCCGATAACGTGCTCATTCGCCTAACCCTCGCCACATTGGGCGATGCAGGATACAAAGACTATGACGACCGCTAGAGCGACTCTGGCGGGCGCATGAGAGGAACGACATCCACGATGATGCGCGCGTTGACTTTTAAACAACTGGCCGCTGCGGTTGCGGCAGTCTCCTTGTTGGCCCAAGCGGCAATGCCGACCTCGGCTTTGGCTCAGGCTGCAGGTGCTCCGGCGAGTAGTGCTCCAGCACCAACGGTCAACTATCTGAGCGAAGGCGTCGCGGCCATCGTCAATGACATCATCATCTCGACCTATGATCTGCGCCAGCGCATGCTGTTGTTGATCGTGACCTCGGGCATGCAGCCAACGGCCGACAGCCTCGGACAGATCGAGCGCGAGTCCTTGCGGTCTCTGGTAGAAGAATCCCTTCAGATGCAGGAACTGCGCCGGGTCGAGAAGGAACAGAAGTTCTCCATCATCGCTAAGGATGAGGACATTGACCGCCAGATCGGCCGCATGGCGCAGGAAAACCGCGCCACGGCTCAGCAGCTGGTCGGCACCCTTACAGCCTCCGGCGTAAACCCTGAGACCCTGCGCGCTCAAATTCGAGCCGAAATCAGCTGGCAGCGTTGGATCAACGGTCGCTATGGCTCACGTCTACGGGTTGGTGACGATCAGATTGAGTCCGCCTTGGCCCGTCAAAATGCGGCGGCTGCCAAGCCACAGTTTTTGGTCAGCGAAATCTTCATTGAGGCCACCCGGGTCGGCGGCGCAGACAATGCCATGCGCGGCGCCAACCAATTGATCGGCCAGCTTCAGCAGGGCGCACCCTTCGCCAGCGTAGCGCGGCAATTTTCCGCCGCGGCGACCTCTGCGACCGGCGGCGATACAGGCTGGGTAACCGGTGAAGAATTGCAGCCCGTCCTGTTGAAGGCTCTAGAGCAGCTTCGCCCCGGGCAGTTGTCTCAGCCCATACCTGTGACCGACGGCGTCTATATCTTGGCGCTGCGCGAAAAGCGGGCCGGTGCCAGCGCCACCTTGGTGGACCTGAAGCAAGCCGCCATCCGTCTGACCGCAACCTCCACAGATGCTGATATTGCCGCCGCCCAGTCAAAGCTCTCGGCTCTGAAGCCCTTGATCAAAGACTGCTCCAATATGGAATCGGCCGCCTCAACCGTTTCAGGGGTCATTGCGGGCGATCTGGGCGAGTCAGAAATCAAAGACCTCGCCCCAGCCTTCCGCGAAGCCGCTGAAAAGCTCAATGTTGGGCAGGTCAGCGATCCGATCCGTACTCAGGTAGGCCTGCACCTCATCGCCGTCTGCGCCAAGCGCCAAGATGGTGGCCGGGTTCCAACCAAGGAAGACATGGAAAACCGCCTTGTCGGCCAACAACTGGCTATGATTGCGAAGCGCTATCTGCGCGACCTGCGCAACTCGGCGACGATAGAAACCCGGTGATCGGTCGGTGACACAAGGCGTGCTCGCGCTCAGCCTCGGTGATCCCGCAGGCATCGGGCCAGAAATCATCGCCAAGGCGTGGACCACGCTTCGCCACAGCGGCCCGGCCTTTATGGTTATCGGGGATGGCGACCTCTTAGCCGCTCAAGGCGTCGCTGTGCAGCGCGTGGGCGGACCTAAGGACGCCCTTGGGGCCTTCTCAAGCGCCCTTCCCGTTTTCGACCAGCCTCTGGGTCATGCGGTTACAGCAGGGGTCGCCGACAGGGTCCATGCGCCTGCGATTATCCATTGGATAGAGATGGGTGTGGCCCTGACCATCAAGGGCGAGGTAAGAGGGCTTGTCACTGCGCCGATCTCCAAGGCCCCGCTCTATGAGGCGGGTTTCAAGTTCCCCGGCCACACCGAATTTCTCGCATCCCTGACCGCCAAGGTGCCGATGGACGGCGCGCGCGGCCCGGTCATGATGCTGACCTCAGGCGATTTGCGCGCAGTGCTGGTCACCATCCACGTTCCGATCGTCAAGGTCGCGAGCGCCCTGACGCAAAAGGCGATCATCCATACCGCCATGGTGACGGCGGAGGCCATGATCCGCGACTTTGGCATTGCCAAGCCAAGGCTGGTGCTTGCCGGGCTCAATCCCCATGCCGGTGAAGGCGGAACCATCGGCGATGAAGAGGTCCGCCTCCTCGCGCCGGCTGTGGCCGCCCTTCAGGCGCAGGGCATCGATTGTGTTGGCCCCATGCCCGCTGACACCCTGTTCCACGATGATGCGCGCAAAACCTATGACGCGGTCATTTGCCTCTATCACGATCAGGCCCTGATACCGGTCAAGATGCTCGACTTTTGGGGCGGCGTGAATGTCAGTCTGGGCCTGCCTATCGTGCGGACATCGCCCGACCACGGCACCGGCTTTGACATTGCGGGTAAGGGCTTGGCACGCGCCGACAGCCTGATCGCCGCCATCCGCATGGCCGACCAAATCGCCAGCAGCCGCGCTGTGCAGGCAAACCTATGAGCCTTAAGGACCTTCCCCCCATTCGCGAGGCGCTGGAAGAGTACGGACTTCTGGCTAAGAAGAGCTTTGGCCAGCACTTCCTGCTCGACCTTAACATCACTCGCAAGATCGCCCGCTTGGCCGAGGTGGTCGAACGCCAGACCGTGATCGAGGTGGGCCCCGGCCCCGGCGGCCTGACCCGCGCACTGCTCGAGGCCGGTGCAAAGGTCGTTGCTGTTGAGATGGACCCCCGGTTCTTTCCGCTGCTGAACGGTCTCGGTGACGCGGCGCCCGGCCAACTCCATCTTGTCCAGAACGATGCCTTACGCGTCAAGGAAGCAGACCTGATCGCCGAGCATGCGCCAGGTACCCAAGCCTGCGTCGTGGCCAACCTGCCCTACAATGTCGGCACAGCCCTGTTGCTGAAATGGCTGACCGGACCGTGGCAGCCCCGTTCCATGACCCTGATGTTCCAAAAGGAAGTGGCTGACCGGATCACGGCTCAGGTCGGCGATGATGCCTATGGTCGCTTGGCCGTCGTCGTTCAGGCCACCGCCAAGGCTCGTACCGTCATGGACTTGCCCGCCCGCGCCTTCACGCCCCCGCCCAAGGTGACGTCTGCCGTCGTCAATTTGACGCCCCTAACAGAGCGACCAGATAGCGCCATACTCAAGGCGCTGGAACGGACCACTCAGGCCGCCTTTGGTCAGAGACGCAAGATGTTGCGGTCCAGCCTTAAGACGCTCGGCGGAACCGATCTGTGCCTCGCCGCTGGCATTGATCCAGACGTACGCGCTGAAACGGTGGATGTCGACGGGTTCTTGGCGCTGGCCAAGATCGTCTTGGCCCAAACAGCGACCTAGGGCAGCGACCTAGGCAGCCGGCTAGATCGGTTCGTCCATCAGGCGGTTCACGAAGGGTGTCAGCCACGGGTTACGAGACCCTTTTAGCCGTTCGGCATGATAGATGTGGGCCAGTTCGGCATAGGCCAGATCGAAATCCTCATTGACGATGACATAGTCATAGTCGGTCCATTTCTCGATCTCGCCCTTAGACCGGCCAAGCCGTCGCTCGATGACATCGGCCGCATCCTGCGCCCTTGCATTGAGGCGGCGCTTCAGGTCGGCCATGGTCGGCGGCAGGATAAAGACCCGCACCACGTCTTGGGCAGCCTTGGCCGCGATCCGGCGAGCCCCTTGCCAGTCTATGTCGAACAGGACGTCGCGCCCCTCTGTCAGGGCCTGCATCACCGGTGCTTCGGGGCTGCCATAGCGATGTTCATGCACCTCGGCCCATTCCAAAAAGCGGTTCTGCTCGACATCGCGATCAAAGGCGGCGAGGTCGACAAAGTGATATTCGCGGCCATCCTTTTCTCCCGGGCGCGGGCCACGGGTCGTGCAGGACACCGATAGCTCCAAATCCGCATGGTCGGCGACCAGACGCCGTGAGAGCGAGGTCTTGCCTGCACCCGATGGACTGGAAATGACCAGCATTAAACCACGGCGGACACCGAACTCGGCATGGAGATGGGAACTACTCGACATTTTGGACCTGCTCGCGGAGCTGTTCGATAGTGGCCTTCAGATCAAGGCCTGTGGCAGTGAGGCCCGTCAAGGCGGACTTGGAACAGAGCGTGTTGGCTTCACGCATAAACTCTTGCATCAAAAAGTCCAAACGCCGCCCCGAAGCCGCATCAGTCGATAGCAATTTACGAGCCGCCTGAATATGGCTGACCAGACGATCTAGCTCTTCGCGTACGTCCGCCTTGACGGCCATAGCAGCAGCTTCGGTAACGATCCGTTCGCCAACCCCTGCCCCATCGCCTGCCAGCTCGGTCATGCGTTTTGTGAATCGATCCTTGATGGCGGCAGGCTGACCTACAGCCTGTTCCGCAGCAGTCGTTACCAGCCTCTCGATATGGCCGACGAGACCGCCTAGAACGGGTGCGAGGGCCGCGCCCTCGTCCAGCCGCGAGGCCTGCAGTGCAGTCAGCGCCTCGGTAATGGATGCCGTCATGGCCTGTTCAACCGCGGCCTTAACCTCGGCCTCTTCGACCTCTTCGGTCACTTCCAGCACGCCGCGCAGGGCCAGAAGGCCATCGGCGCTCGGCGGCTGTGCACGGCCCGCTGCGATCAGAGGGGCTATGAGGCCCAGATAGCGCTCGATTTGGTCCAGATTGACCCGCACCTGAGCGACCGACTCAGCCCGCTTGGCCTGAAGACCGATGGTGATCTGCCCCCGTTGAAACAGGCCCTGAGCACCATCGCGCGCCACCCGCTCCAAACTGTCAAAGCCCGGCGGTCCACGAAAGCGGGCTTCGAGATTGCGGCCATTGACCGAGCGCGCCTCGACCGCCCAGGTCCAAGCGCCGGCGGATCCCTCGACCCGCGCAAAACCAGTCATCCCAGACAGTGCCATCCTAGCGTCCCCCGGCCGGTGCAGCGGCCTGCTGACGTTCGATCCGCCGCCATTGGGCAACGTTACGACGATGATCGTCATAATTGGTCGCAAAAACATGCCCGCCCGTTCCATCGGCCACAAAGAAGATCTCGCTCGAGGGCGGCGCTGTCAAAACTGCCTCGAGTGCGGCGCGGCCGGGATTAGCGATCGGCGTCGGCGGCAGGCCAAAGATCACATAGGTATTGTAAGGGGTGCGGGCATCGACCTCTGAGGCGCGCAAGCCCCGGCCAAGCGGCCTACCCCGGGTGATGCCATAGATGATCGTCGGGTCGGATTCGAGCCTCATGCCCTGCTGCAACCGGTTGATGAACAGAGCGGCGATGCGAGGACGTTCATCGGCCTTGGCTGTTTCCTTCTCGACGATTGATGCCAAGGTCACGGCCTGCTCTGGGGTGGTGAAGGGCAAGCCCCTGCGCCGCTGAGGCCAAAGTTCGGCGACCAAGTCAGTCTGGGCCTTCATCATTCGCTCGAGCACGGCCGCGCGGGTCTCATCGCGTTTAACCTCATAGGTCTGGGGCATGACCGATCCTTCAGGCGGGGCCGAAACCGTGCCGGTCAGGACGTCGCTTTTCATCAGGGCATCGACGACCATGTCGGACGGAAAACCTTCGGGGATGGTCACCTGATGGCGCACCCTCTTGCCCTTACGGATCATCTCCATCACCGTCGACATCGAGGTCTTGGAAGGGAAGCTGTATTCGCCAGCCTTTAGCCGCCGGGCAGAGCCTGAGATCTTGGTCGCCATAACAAAGACCGATGCAGAAGAGATCACCTTATATTCGGCCAGAACCGTTGAAATTTCAGACAGGTTAGCGCCTTCAGCCAGTTCGACGATCCGGTCGGCACCATTGGCTGAAGCGGGCCCGGGCAGGCTGTAGGTCGCTAGACCCCAGATCAGGGCCGAACTCAGTAATAGGGCGAGCGTTGCCGCCGCGCTGACGCCAATGATCAACAGCGGGTGCTTGAGCACCGCGCGGCTCGGCATTTCAGCAGGCGATGGCTCGCCAGCCGAGGTCATGGCACCCGCTTGAACACGAGCGAGGCGTTGGTACCGCCAAAACCAAAGCTATTGGACAGGGCGACATTGATTTCCATCTTCTTGGCCTTGTGCGGCACAAGATCGATGGCGGTCTCAATCGATGGATTGTCCAGATTGATCGTCGGCGGCGCGATCTGGTCGCGAATGGCCAGGGCCGTAAAGGCCGCTTCAACCGCGCCCGCAGCGCCGAGTAGGTGACCGATCGAAGACTTGGTCGAGGACATGGTTGTCTTAGAGGCTGACGCCCCCAGCATCCGCTCCACAGCCCCCAACTCAATCTCATCGCCCAAGGGGGTCGAGGTGCCGTGGGCGTTGATATAGTCGATCTGCGAGGGATCAATTCCAGCGCGGGCCAGCGACAGGTTCATGGCCCTGAAACCGCCGTCACCATCACTGGCAGGCGCGGTGATGTGATGGGCGTCGCCGGACAAGCCATAGCCCACCACTTCGGCATAGATCTTGGCCCCGCGCGCGATGGCGTGCTCATATTCTTCCAGCACCAAAACGCCAGCGCCCTCGCCCATCACAAAGCCGTCGCGGTCCTTGTCATAGGGTCTGGAGGCCATCTGGGGCCGGTCATTGAAATTGGTGCTCATGGCCCGCGCTGCAACGAAGCCCGCAACACCCAGCTTGCACACAGCCGCCTCAGCACCGCCCGCAAACATCACGTCAGCGTCGCCCCACTGGATCAGGCGCATGGCGTCACCGATGGCGTGAGCGCCCGTGGCGCAGGCCGTGACTACCGAATGGTTTGGCCCTTTCAGGCCGTAACGGATCGAGACCTGACCGGAGGCCAGATTGATCAGGGCTGAAGGGATAAAGAACGGGCTGATCTTGCGAGGCCCCTTGGCCTCAAGCTCAAGCGCGGTCTCGGCAATGGCGTTCAGACCGCCGATGCCCGAGCCTATGATCACACCGGTCCGCCACTGGTCTTCCTCAGTCTGGGGATGCCAGCCAGAATCGATCACGGCCTCATCGGCCGCCGCCATCGCATAGAGAATGAAATCATCAACCCGGCGCTGATCGCGCAAAGACATGGTCAGGTTGGGATCAAACGATCCGGCAATATCCACGCCGCCGCCGCCGCGCCCATCGACCCGTGGCACTTCGCAGGCGATCTGACAGCCATAGTCGGTCGGATCGAAGGCCGAGATCCGGCCCGCACCAGAGCGCCCGGCCAGCAAAGCTGACCAAGTATTATCAACCCCTGTACCTAATGGCGTAACCAGCCCAAGACCGGTGATGACGACACGACGCATGGCTTTGATCCTTTGAACGCCCCGGATATCTCGGGGTCAGTCCGCCACAGTCGCCTAAAGGCGCTCTGAGCGGGGACTATGAGTCAAGACGCCGCGCCCGGCATGGCCCGGCGCGGCGACCTGTCATCGATAGTGACAGCTTAGGCCGCGAGGCGCTCGCTGATGAACTTCACGGCGTCACCCACAGTTTGAATATGTTCTGCGGCGTCATCGGGAATCTCGATGTCGAACTCTTCTTCGAAAGCCATGACGAGCTCGACATTGTCGAGGCTGTCTGCACCAAGATCGTCGATGAAGCTGGCCTTTTCCGTGACCTTCTCCGGATCGGCGTCCAGATGCTCGATCACGATCTTACGGACGCGTTCGAGAATGTCGGACATACGCTGGAATCCCTTGTCTAGATGGTGAGTCCGAATGCCTCTAACGACGATCGCTAAACGGTCACCCGGTCGTGAAACCTATGTTGCTGAGCCGAATCCACCAAGGGCAGAACGACACAGGCTCTCGCTAGCACGTTCTTTTTTGCGAGACTAGCGTGTCTACACCGAGAATGTGGCTCGGATCAAACCATCGCCATCCCGCCATTGACGTGCAAGGTCTGTCCGGTGACATACCCGCCCGCACCGCTGGCCAGATAAACGCAGGCTGCAGCCACGTCAGAACCCACTCCCAATCGCCCAGATGGGATCTTGGTCAGGATCGCAGCCTTTTGCGCCTCATTGAGATCATCGGTCATCGGGCTGGCAATAAAGCCGGGCGCGACGCAGTTGACGGTGACATTACGGCTACCCACCTCTTGCGCCAAAGCCTTGGAAAAGCCAATCATTCCGGCCTTGGAGGCGGCATAGTTGGTTTGGCCCGGATTGCCCGTCACGCCCACGACGCTGGTAATGCCGATGATGCGGCCCGATCGGCGCTTCATCATGCCCTTGAGGGCTGCGCGGCTGAGTCGGAAATAGGCTTCAAGATTGACCTTGATGACCGTTTCCCAGTCCTCATCCTTCATCCGCAGCAACAGGCCGTCGCGGGTGATGCCGGCATTGGCGATCAGGATGTCGAGTGGCGCGCCAGCGGCCTCCTCGGCCCTTGCCACTAGTCCATCGACCTCGGCCGTGTCGCCCAGATCGCAGGTTAAAGTCGAGGTCCGCTCGCCCAGCTCCCCGGCCAGAGCGTCCAGCGCCGCCTGCCGCGTGCCAGACAACACCACATGGGCGCCTTGTGCATGGAGGGCGCGGGCAATCGCCCCGCCAATACCGCCACTAGCGCCCGTAACGAGCGCGGTCTTTCCGGTTAAATCAAACATCAGGTCTGGTCCTTTAGCCCTTGAGGGAGGCGGCAAAGGCCTCCAGATCGGCGGGGGTGTTCAATGGGGTGGCTTCCACGTCAGGGGCAATACGCTTGGCCATGCCCGACAGGACCTTTCCGGCCCCGGCCTCGGCAAAGCGGGTCACGCCGCCTTCATGGGCCAGCCACAGCATCGACTCGCGCCAGCGCACGCGGCCCGTCACCTGCTCGACCAGTAGACTGCGGATCACATCGGCGTCCAGCACCGGACGGGCCGTGACATTGGCCACCAGCGGCGCGCGCGGCGCGATGATCAAGGTGCTGGCCAAAGCCTTCGCCATCTCGTCGGCAGCGGGCTGCATTAGAGAACAATGGAAAGGGGCGGAGACGTTCAGGGGAATGGCCCGTGCGCCCAGCGCCTTGGCCGCCTCGATGGCCTTGTCGACCGCCGCCTTATCGCCGCTGATCACCACATTGCCTTGGTTATTGTCATTGGCCACGACACAGACCCCGACCTCGGCACCGACCGCCGCCGCCGCTTCGGCCAGCGCCACATCGGTCTTGGGGCCGATCAGCGATGCCATGGCCCCTGCCCCGACCGGCACCGCGCGTTGCATGGCCTGACCGCGCAGCTTCAACAGGCGCGCCGTATCGGCCAAGGTTATCGCCCCCGCCGCCGCCAGCGCCGAATATTCACCCAGGCTGTGCCCGGCGATAAAGCCGGCCTGCGAGACCGAGACGCCGAACTCAGCCTGCAGCACCCGCGTCACCGCAACACTAACCGCCATAAGGGCGGGCTGCGCGTTTTCGGTCAGGGTCAGGTCCTCTGCAGGACCCCCGCTCATCAGCCCATAGAGCTTTTGGCCCAAGGCCTCATCGACCTCCTGAAACACTTCGCGCGCACTGGCAAAGGCCTCATAGAGCGCCCCCCCCATACCAACCGCTTGACTGCCCTGACCGGGAAAAAGGAAAGCGAGACCCATCAAACGGGCTCCTAAACTGCAAATGTGAAGCGCAGGGTTAGGTCAATTGCGCCGAGGCGGCAAGATGGGGTTCAAGCCCTCACCGCGAGCGCATGACTTGCCTGTAATTATATTCTCCCCAAAGTAACAAAGGTCAGATAATTTATTACTAAGTCTACTTAACCTATTGCACCCTGAAAATGACACCTCACATCGACCCCTACATCGTTCCTGATGCCATTGACGGTCGCGCCTTCGAGGATGGGGCGGACCGCGTTCGGATTCTGATCGCAGGTGCCCAGACGGGCGGGGACTATTCGGTTCTTGAATGGATTGTCGCGCCGGTGCCGCAGGATGCCCCGACCAGCTTTGGACCCCATAGGCATGGCCTCTATGAGGAAACCTTTTTGGTACTCAAGGGCGACCTCGCCTTTCTTCTCAATGACCAGGTCACGGACCTTGCCACAGGCGATTTCATAAGCGTGACTGCGCAAACGCGTCACGGTTACATCAACCGATCAGGCGCACCCGTCCATCTGCTGGTTACCTTCCGGCCCGCTGGAATGGAGGAGTTGTTCTTTCGCCACCGATCTGACCAGAGCGTCATGCCAAGCCTAGAAGACTTCCTCGACGAAGCCGCACGAGACCATGCCTCGACCTATGAAATGGGGCATGACCAAGCGTCCTAGCCCCACCGCGTTTGCGCTCGTGACCTTCTGGTCAAACCAAACAAAACAACTGACCCGCCAAATTCTCCGTGCTAATATCAACCAGTCAAAACGACCAATTGATTTGAGGCCGCCATGCGTGTAGTCCAGTCTTCAGACGCCAAGGCCCATTTGACGCAACTTTTGACTGACGTCGAACGGGGTGAAACCATCGTCATTACGCGTCACGGACGCCCCATTGCCCGCCTTGTGCCCGAGCTTGATCAACGGGTTGAGCAGGTCCAGCGAACGATGGATCAGATCAAGGCGCTGCGAGCGACTGGGCCCAGTATTAGCGTAGCTGAAATCCTCGCAGCACGGCACGAAGGACATCAATACTAATGCCATTCGTCGTCGATGCGTCGGTGGCGGCTCGCTGGCTGTTACCTGACGAGAACGATCATCGCGCAGATGCCGCTTTTGATCGATTTCCGACAGACACTGCCTTTGCGCCTAGCCTTTTGTGGTTCGAAATGCGCAATATATTTTTGTTAAGCGAACGCCAGGGGCGATTGAACTCGGCAAGGACCGAGCAATTACTCTCACTCTTAAACAACATGCCCATTCAGATCGACCGTCACCCCAATGAGACGGATATGATGACCTTGGCCCGTCGTCACAAACTAACAGCCTATGACGCTGCCTATCTCGAATTGGCCCTTCGAGAGGATGTGCCCCTAGCCACGTTAGATTCAGCCCTGATACGGGCTGCTAAGGCTGAGGGGGTTGAAGTGATCGGTGAAGCGATCTGATTCCCTCCCACCCCTTGCCTTTCGCCGCCATAGCGCGTACACACCGCCGCTTGTTGAAAGACGGTCTTTCGCGGAGTTTTTCTGATCCAGGGCAATGACGCCCGGACGCCGCGCCAAGAGCCATCGTTGCTGTCGGACCTTCCGCCGCCAGAAACGCCGTCTTTTTTATGGAAGAAGGATGCCTATGGCTTTTTACGAACACGTGGTCATTTCGCGGCAGGATATCTCGCCGCAACAGGCCGAAGCGCTAAACGAAACCATGAAAGCTTTGATCGAAGAAGGCGGCGGTACCGTTGCCAAGATCGAATATTGGGGTCTGCGCAACCTCACCTATCGGGTGAAAAAGAACCGCAAGGGTCACTATTCCCTTCTGGCCATCGACGCCCCTTCGGCGGCGGTCAAGGAAATGGAACGCCAGCTGTCGATCAACGAAGATGTGCTGCGCTTCATGACCATCCGCGTGGAAGAGCTGGACCTGGAACTGTCGCCTGTGCTGGCCCGTCGCGATCGCGGCGACCGGCCCGAGCGTGGTGATCGCCCAGACCGTGGCGACCGGCCCGAGCGCGGCGATCGCCCGCGCTTTGACGACAATCAAGTTTAAGGACAGAGGGTCATGACCGATACGACCGCTCCGGAATCCGCCGCTGGCGGGGCCCGCCGCCCCTTCTTCCGCCGCCGTAAGGTTTGCCCGTTCTCGGGCGCTGGCGCACAGAAGATCGACTATAAGGACGTCAAGCTCCTGCAACGCTACATCTCTGAGCGTGGCAAGATCGTACCGTCGCGCATCACTGCGGTGTCGGCTAAGAAGCAACGCGAACTGGCCAAGGCCATCAAGCGCGCTCGCTTCCTGGCTCTGCTCCCCTACGTCGTGAAGTAAGGAGCAAACCGCATGAAAGTTATCCTACTCGAACGGGTTGAACGCCTCGGAACCCTCGGCGACGTGGTTACAGTGAAGGACGGCTACGCCCGTAACTTCCTGCTGCCCCGCTCCAAGGCCCTGCGTGCAACCTCCGCAAACCTCAAGGTGTTCGACGTTCAACGCGCCGCCCTTGAAGTTCGTAACCAACAGACCCGCGAAGGCGCTGAAGCCAATGGCGCTGCGCTCGATGGCACCATCTATGCGATGATCCGTCAGGCCGGCGAAACCGGACAGCTTTACGGCTCGGTCACGGGCCGTGACGTTGCTGACGCTGTTGTCGCCGCTGGCGGCAAGATCGAACGCGCCATGGTCGTGCTCGACAAGCCCATCAAGACCCTGGGCTTGCACGAAGTGAAGGTCCGCCTTCACGCCGAAGTGCTGGTCAGCGTTAAGATCAACATCGCCCGCTCGGAAGATGAAGCTGAACGTCAAGCCCGCGGCGAAAACGTTGTTGAAGCTCAGCTGGAAGAAGACCGCGTCTCGGCTGCTGAAGCCGCGTCTGACATGGCTGAAGGCGGCGCTGGCTCTGCTGGTGACGACCGCGACTTCTACTAAGACCCTCGGGTTTTAGACAGTCTTTAGGACGGCGCGAGGGGCACCCTTCGCGCCGTCTTTCTTTGCGCCAAGGTCATGGCCTAGCCAAGGTTATCCACAGACCGATCAAGGCTGTGGACGCGCTGAAATTGGGGGCTGTCTGCCTTAAAGGTTGAGCTATGGTCAAGCATGAGCATCGTTCCCGCCCTTGATCTGCGCAGCGCCCAGTCCGACGACGTCCGGCCCGCACACGTGCCCGCCAATATCGAGGCCGAGCAGGCTTTGCTCGGTGCATTGCTCTATGACAATAGCGCCTATGAGCGCCTAAGCGACCTTTTGCAGGCGCGGCACTTCTTCGAGCCCTTCCACCAGCGCCTGTTTGGTGCCATCGAGGAACATATCCGCAAGGGCATGTTGGCCGAACCCATCGTTCTGATGGAGCGATTCAAGCGTGAACCGGCGTTTGAAGAACTGGGCGGCCTGCGCTATCTGGCCGATCTGGTGGATCGCGCGCCCCCCGCCGCCAATGCCCCCGACTATGCCCGCGTGGTCTATGATTTGGCCCTGCGCCGCGACCTGATCCGGATTGGTGGAGATATTGCCGCCGCCGCCAATGATGGCGACCGTACCGCCCGCGACCATATTGAGGCCGCAGAGGCTCAGCTCTATACCCTAGCAGAGACCGGCACGACCTCGACCGGCTTTGTCGACTTTGCCAATGCCCTGCGCGGGGCTGTCGAGATGGCCGCCGAGGCCTATGGCCGCGATGGCGGCTTGGCGGGCGTGTCCACGGGCCTGATGGATCTGGATAAGCAGTTGGGTGGCCTACATCCCTCAGACCTTCTGATCCTCGCTGGACGCCCCTCGATGGGCAAGACCGCGCTGGCCACCAATATCGCCTTCAACGTGGCAAAGGCCTATGCTTGGGAACCGCAACCGGACGGCAGTCGCAAGACCGTCAATGGCGGGGTCGTCGCCTTCTTCTCGCTCGAAATGTCCGCCGAACAGTTGGCCATGCGTCTGTTGGCCGATGCCTCGGGCGTCTCGTCGGACCGCCTGCGCAAGGGCGAGATCGACGCCTCCGAATTTGGCCGTATCCGTGACGCCGCGATCGAGATCCAAGAGGCACCTCTGTTCATCGACGCTACCGGCGGCCTGTCGATCTCCAAGCTGACCGCCCGCGCGCGCCGTCTGAAACGCCAACATGGCCTCGACCTCGTCATTGTCGACTATCTGCAACTGGTCACCGCCGGCGAAGGCACCAGAGCCGATGGCCGTGTACAAGAGGTCAGTCAGATCACCATGGGTCTGAAATCCTTGGCCAAAGAGCTTGGCGTTCCGGTCATCGCCCTGTCGCAGCTCTCACGCCAAGTCGAACAGCGCGAAGATAAGCGCCCGCAACTGTCGGACCTTCGCGAATCCGGCTCGATCGAGCAGGACGCCGATGCCGTCATGTTCGTCTATCGCGAGTCCTACTATCTCAGCCGCTCCGAGCCGCGCACCGGCACGCCCGAGCATCTGAGCTGGCAAGAGGAGCTGGACCAGATCAACAATCTGGCCGAGGTCATCATCGGCAAACAGCGCCACGGCCCCATCGGTACGGTCAAGCTCAGCTTCAATGCCGACCTCACCAAGTTCGGCAACCTCGCCCGCGACGGCCGCTACGAGGTTCGCTAAGACCCGCCTGCCCCGTCTTCCCTGCGAAGGGGGGGGGCAGAACCCTTCGCAGGGACTGTTCTATCGTGGACCATCCTCGTCCTTAATCGGCGTAAGGTTAGGATGAATGAGGGGGACGATGGATAGATACCCCCCACCCCGGCTTCGCCGGTACTTCCCCCAGAAGGGGAAGATTTATCGTCCTTAGCTTTTCTCTCTCTGGGGGCAGTGGCCCGAAGGGCCGAAGGGGGCCTTGTTTTAGCACCCCCTCGCATCTGACCGCGAACCACGTTAGGCCTGAGCCATCATCTCTAAAAAGCCCCTGATCGCATGCCCATCGACCCGTTCCACGCCCACCTGACCATTGATCTCGACGCCTTGGCGCATAATTACGTGGCTTTGCGGCGCGAGGCGCGTGGCGCAGAGGTGGCCCCGGTGGTGAAGGCTGATGCCTATGGCTTGGGCGCAGCCCAAGTGGCAAACCGCCTATGGGCCGAAGGGGCACGGCGGTTCTTTGTCGCTCGCATCAGTGAGGGCGAGGACCTGCGCACAGGGTTGAGGCCAGACCGACCCGCGACGATCTATGTCTTGGATGGCGCGCAGTCCGGCTCTGCCGCAAGGCTCGAAGCCTTCGACCTGACGCCAGTGCTCAATAGCGCCAGCCAAGTGTCCGAATGGAGCAGCTATGGCCGCTCAGTCAAAGGCGGTTTAAGCGCAGCCCTTCAGATCGATACGGGCATGAACCGCCTCGGCCTTCGTCTGGAAGAGGCCAAGGCGCTGGTTCAGTCCTTTGATGGCCTGCGCGGCCTGTCCATAGACCTCGTCATCAGCCATCTGGCCTGCGCCAGCGAACCGGTCCACCCGGCCAACGCCGCCCAACTGGCAAGGTTCCAAGAGGCCCGCGCCCTGTTCCCAGAGGCCCGCGCCAGCCTGGCCAACTCTGCAGGGGTGTTCCTTGGCCCAGACTATCTGTTCGATCTGGTCCGCCCCGGCATCAGCCTCTATGGCGGTGGCCCCTTCGGCCTGTCCCATCCAGCTCTGCGGCCAGTAGCCAACCTGACCGCCCCGATCCTCCAGATCCGGGAAATGCGTCCCGGCGAAACAATTGGTTATGG
Source organism: Caulobacteraceae bacterium (assembly GCA_040399645.1). Taxonomy (GTDB): domain Bacteria; phylum Pseudomonadota; class Alphaproteobacteria; order Caulobacterales; family Caulobacteraceae; genus CAISGS01. Next base: position 151,017 of record JBBARR010000003.1, read on the forward strand.
CGCAACCTTCACCGCTGAGCAGCCTGTGCGAGCGGCGATCATCGCGGCAGGCTATGCCGACGGGGTTCTACGGTCCTTTGGCAAGGAGGGGCAGGTTTGGCTGGGTGGGGCCTATCGCAAGGTCCTTGGGCGTCTTTCCATGGATATGACGGCGATCGAGATCAGCCACGACCTCGTGATCGCGCCGGGTGACCGCGTGGAACTGCTAGGAGACCATGTCGCACTCGATGATGCCGCCAGCGCCAGCGGCACCATCGCCTATGAATGTCTCGTTCGGCTGGCGCCGCGTCTTCAGCGGACATATCGAGGCGCAAAGGCGTAGGGTCTGGGCGGCGATTGTACTGATTCGCCTCCCTTCGGAGACCCCATGGCCCGCGACGGCGCCACCTATGTCTGTCAAAGCTGCGGCTCGGCTCAGTCCAAATGGGCGGGCCAGTGCCCGGCCTGCAATGGCTGGAACTGTCTGGTCGAAGAGATCCAAAGCCGCCCGCCCGGAGCCCTCGCCCCCAGTCGCGCGACCAAGATGCGCGGCCTAGCCTTCGAGACCCTCGACACCCAAACCATCCCCCCGCCTCGGATCATGACCGGCGTTGACGAGTTTGACCGGGTCTGCGGCGGCGGCGTCGTGCGTGGTTCGGCCCTGCTGCTCAGCGGCGATCCAGGCGTCGGCAAGTCCACCCTCCTGCTTCAGGTCTGCGCCCAAGCCGCCATTAATGGTGCCCGCTGCGCCTATATTTCCGGCGAAGAGGCACTCGATCAGGTCCGAGGCCGCGCGGCCCGCATGGGCCTGGCCCAAGCCCCGGTGCAACTGGCCGCCGAAACAGCCCTGCGCGGCATTATTGACGGCCTCAAGCGCGAGACCTTCGATCTGGTGGTCATCGACTCCATCCAGACCCTGTGGAGCGACACGCACGAGGCCGGCCCCGGCTCAGTGACTCAGGTCCGCGCCGCCGCTGGGGAACTGGTCCGGCTGGCCAAGACCCGCGGCGTGGCGGTGATCCTTGTCGGCCACGTGACGAAGGATGGTCAGATCGCTGGCCCGCGCGTGGTGGAACATATGGTCGATGCGGTCCTCTCGTTCGAGGGCGAGCGGGGCTATCCCTTCCGTATCTTACGCGCAGCCAAGAACCGTTTCGGTGCCACCGACGAGATCGGCGTGTTCGAGATGGGCGATTCTGGTCTGCGGGAGGTCAAGAATCCCTCGGCGCTGTTTTTAAATAGCGGCGGCGAGCGCGCGCCCGGCGCGGCAGTTTTCGCTGGAATAGAGGGCTCACGGCCCGTCTTGGTTGAATTTCAGGCCCTTGTGGCCCCCTCCGCCTACGGAACACCCCGTAGGGCTGTGGTCGGATGGGATTCAGGACGGCTGGCTATGGTTTTGGCGGTGCTTGAATCCAGATGCGGGCTTGGCCTCGGGGCGCGAGACGTCTATTTGAACGTCGCAGGCGGTTTGCGCATCAGCGAACCGGCAGCAGACCTTGCGGCAGCAGCGGCCCTTGCCTCATCGGCATTAGACGTTGCCCTACCTCAAGATTGCGTTGTGTTCGGGGAGGTTAGCCTCTCTGGCGAAATTCGGCAGGTCAGCCGTATGGAATCGCGCCTCAAAGAAGCGGCGAAGTTAGGCTTCTCGCGTGCAGTAGGGCCGATGGGCATTGCCGATGTTTCGCCCTTCCCGGTGTCGGGGGTCGGGCGACTGGTCGACGCGGTTCGCCGCATCGGCGAGAATGATTGGACCTAGGATCGTGGCAAAGGAGCCCCGTTGACCCTTTTCGACCTCATCGCCCTGAGCGTCATTCTGGTGTCAGCCGGAATCGGCTTCGTGCGCGGTGCTGTGCGTGAGGTCATGACGATCTTAGCCTTTGTGCTCGCGGCGCTGATCGCGGCCTATAGTCTGAAACTGACCGGCCCCCTTATGCGCAAGATGATAGACCCGGACTGGTTTGCAACCACCCTGGCCGTGGTCCTCACCTTCATCGGGGCCTATATCGGCATCCGCATGGCCGGGTCACTTTTGACCAAGAAGCTGCACGATATCGAGACCCTCGGCCTTTTGGATCGCTCCGCTGGCGTAGCCTTTGGCCTGTTCCGCGCCCTATTTTTTCTGGGCGTATTCAATCTGGTGTTCAACATTGCCACCCCTGCCGAGCGGGTACCCAAATGGATATCCCATTCAGCGCTCTATCCCCTGTCCGGTCTTAGCGCAAAGGTCTTGCGCTCCATGGCTCCTAAGGGGTCCGCCATAGCCGGAAAGCTAGGCCCTTCGATTGCAAACGCTGTCCGCGAAGGTGCAGCCGATGACAAAAACTCAGCCTTAAACCAGAACGACACCAAGACGTCTGGCAAGGGCTATGATGATAGATCGCGCCGAGACGTCGACGCATTGGTGGAGAAAACGCGATGATCGGTCAGGCCCGCGAGACCTTTTCAGCGCCAGAACATCGGGAAGCGGATGACGACCGTCCCCGCCTCGAATGCGGCGTCTTCGGGGTCTATGACGTGCCAGACGCCAGCGCCGTTGCGGCTCTGGGCCTTCACGCGCTCCAACATCGCGGCCAAGAGGCCTGCGGCATAGCCAGCTTTGACGGAAACCGTTTCCACACCGAACGCCATATGGGCCATGTCGGTGACGCCTTTGCCGGTCCAGACCTAATCTCACGCCTTCCCGGCACCCATGCGATTGGCCATACCCGCTATTCCACAGCAGGTGGCAGCTTCATCCGCAATGTTCAGCCCATGTTCGCCGACCTTCAGGCAGGCGGCGTGGCCTTGGCCCACAATGGCAACCTGACCAATTTCCTAGTCCTGCGCGAGCAGTTGGTGGACGATGGCGCGATCTTCCAGTCGACTTCGGACTCTGAAGTCATACTCCACCTGATCGCGCGGTCGCGTAAGGCCAAGGTCGTCGACCGCTTTATTGATGCCCTGTCCCAGATCGAGGGCGGCTATGCGCTCGTGGCCATGACCAACAAGAAGATGATCGGGGTGCGCGACCCGCTGGGCATCCGCCCCCTCGTGCTCGGCGAGTTGGATGGCAAGCCGGTGTTGGCCTCCGAAACCTGCGCGCTGGACATGATCGGCGCCCGCTTCACCCGCGATGTCGAGCACGGCGAGATGGTGGTCATTTCTGAAGATGGGATTGAGAGCCTTCGCCCCTTCCCAGCTGAACATGCCCGGCCTTGCGTATTCGAATATGTCTATTTCGCCCGCCCAGACAGTGTGGTGAACGGCCGCTCTGTCTATGAGGTGCGCAAGCGGATGGGCCGCCGCTTGGCGCAAGAAACCTTTGCCGACGCTGATGTTATTGTTCCCGTGCCAGACTCTGGTCTGCCTGCCGCCCTCGGCTTTTCGCAAGAAAGTGGCATTCCCTTCGAGATGGGGATCATCCGTAATCACTATGTTGGCAGGACCTTCATCCAGCCAACCCAAGGGGTACGTGAACTCGGTGTACGGATGAAGCACAGCCCGAACCGCACCGTTCTGGCCGGAAAGCGCGTGATCCTGATCGACGATTCCATTGTGCGGGGCACCACCTCGCTGAAGATCGTACGAATGGTGCGCGAAGCGGGCGCGACAGAGGTTCATCTTCGCTCGGCCTCCCCCCCGATCCGCTGGCCCGACTTCTATGGCATCGACATGCCCGACCGCGAGCATCTGCTCGCCGCCAATAAGTCGCTCGAAGAGATGGCGGCCTATCTCGAGGTCGACAGCCTTGGGTTCTTATCGGTGGATGGTCTTTACTGGGCCATGGACGCCGGCAGCCGTGACCCAGCAGCGCCACAGTTTACCGACCACTATTTCACCGGCGACTATCCCACCCGTCTGCTCGACCGGGAAGTGGCCGAAGGCCGCAGTGATCAAACCAGCCGTCAGCTATCATTTCTCGTCAGCGCCTAATGCCCAGCGGCAAGGCTCCAAACTGCTTGGCTTGGATCAATGGTCTGCTCTTAAAGCTCAAGCTCGACCCCTACATCGCGGCCATCTTGGCCTTTGTGGTGCTAGCGAGCCTCTTTCCGGTCAGTGGCGGGGCCGCCCTAGGCCTAGGCTGGGTGACCAAGATCACCATTGGCCTTCTGTTCTTCCTGCATGGTGCACGGCTGCCGCGAGAGGCTGTCGTGGCAGGACTGAGCCATTGGCGTCTCCACCTGACCATCATCGCCATCACCTTTGCCATCTTTCCTCTCTTAGGGCTGACCACGGGCCTCTTGCCCCCATCGATCCTGCCGAGGGAACTGGCGCAGGGGGTGCTGTTCCTCTGCTGTCTGCCATCGACCGTGCAGTCCTCGATTGCCTTCACCTCAGCCGCACGGGGCAATGTCGCAGCAGCCGTTGTGGCGGCTTCGACGTCTAATCTGCTCGGCGTGTTCTTGACGCCTTTGTTGGTGGGGCTCTTGCTTCATGCTCAGGGCCTCGGCATCTCGATGGATGCGGTCAAGGCCATCCTCATCCAGCTCCTCATCCCCTTTGCGCTGGGCCAAGCCTCGCGGCGCTGGACGGGCACCTTTGTGCTGGAGCACAAATCCATCCTCAGCCTGTTTGATCGCAGTTCGATCCTACTGGTGGTCTATGGGGCCTTTAGCGGCGCGGTGAGCGCAGGATTGTGGACCAAGGTCAGCGCTAAGGACCTGGTGACCCTCTTGGTACTGAGCGCCGCCCTCCTAGCCACCGTTCTGGCCCTCTCAGTGCTGATTGCCAAAAGCCTAGGATTCACCAAGGCCGACGAGATCGCCATTGTCTTTGCCGGGTCGAAAAAGAGCCTCGCCAGCGGCGTTCCCATTGCAGGAATTCTCTTTTCTACCGCCACAGCAGGGGTCATCGTCCTGCCCCTGATGATCTTTCACCAACTGCAGTTGATGGCCTGCGCCCTTATAGCGCAGCGATATGGACGCAGAGATGAGCCCTAAGCGGGGTTTTTCGACCGCATTGTCCATGGACCTTGACGCACGAAACGATAAAAGCAGCTTATGACGACTTCATCCCCCTCGAAACCCTTGGCCGGGCGCATCGCCCTTGTGACTGGCGCAACCCGTGGCATCGGTGCGGCCATTGCCTTTGGCTATGCTGAGGCTGGCGCCCATGTCATCGCTGTTGGGCGCACGCAAGGCGGGCTAGAAGCCCTTGATGACAAGATTTTTAACGCGACTGGCGAGCATGCCAGCCTCGTGCCGCTCGACCTAATAGAAGGCGACGGCATCGACCGCCTCGGTCTGGCCCTCTATGAACGCTATAAGAGGTTGGACATTTTGGTTGGAGCGGCGGGCTATCTCGGCGGGCTAACCCCCGTGGCCCATATTGATCCCAAGCCCTTCGATCGGATCATTGGGATCAACCTGACCGCCAATTACCGCCTCATCCGGTCGATGGACCCGCTATTGCGCCTGTCCGATGCGGGGCGACTGATCTTTCTGACCAGTAGCGTGGCCAGGACCCCTCGCGCCTTCTGGGGGGCCTATGCGGCAGCCAAGGCCGGGCTTGAAGCCCTCGTCGCTTCCTATTGCGACGAGATGGCCAACACGCCTGTGCGGGCCTGCGTGGTCAATCCCGGCGGTATGCGCACCCAAATGCGCAAGGTCGCTTTCCCAGGTGAGGACCCTATGACCTTGCCTGCACCGGAAGAGATCGTGCCCTTGATGGTCGATCTGGCCCGCACCGACCAAGATCCGCCCGCAGGCGTGATCTCCTTTCGGGGCTGGAAGGGTATCTAGGCCCCTCGGCCATCCCCACGTACCGCATGAGCTTTGAACCGGAACTCCCTAATGAGGTTTAAAATTTCGCCGTCAAACTCTGGCGGCGTTTCAATACGGCCTACGATCCAGCCATAGAGGTCTTGGTCGGCCTCATCGATCAGGGTTTCGAACGCGTCCATCTGGGCCGAGGTGAACCCGTCCAGATACTGGTCCGCAAAGGGGCCTAGGATCAGGTCGGCTTCCCGAAAGCCCCGGTGCCAAGCGCGAAACTTCACACGCCGCAACCGAACCTCGTCCACTAAGTTACCCATAGCCCTATCCTCATCATAACCGTCTAATCGATGGATATAGATCGTCGCGCCCTTAGCGGCCAGTCGCGCTATAGTGCATTTATGCGACCGGAGATTCTCTTTCCCCTGTTCGCTCCTGCGAGTTCGCTCAAGGGCGTGGGACCCAAGATCGCGCCTTTGGTGGAGAAGGCAGCGGGGCCGCGTGTGCGCGACCTCTTGTTCCTATGTCCGCAGGGCCTGATCGACCGTTGCCCCACCACCGCCAATATGGCCGTCGATGGTCAGGTCCAGACCTTCGTGGTGCGGATCGATGCCCACCTAGCTCCCAGCCGCCGGGGTGGCCCATGGCGGGTCAGGACCCTGGATGAGACCGGCTTTCTGTTCCTAACCTGGTTCAAGGGCGGCGGCCCCCACCTTGAGGAACAGCATCCGGTCGGGGCCGCGCGCGCGATCAGCGGCAAGGTCGAGCGGTTCGGCTCCGAGCTTCAGATCGCCCATCCTGACTTTATGCTCGATGCCGGGCGCGTTGATGACATTCCTCGGATCGAGGCAGTCTATGGCACCACCGCGGGCCTGCCCTCGCGCACGCTGCGCCGTCTGGCCGGTGAGGCCCTGAACCGCGCGCCAGACCTGCCCGAGTGGCAGGACCCAGCTTGGCTGACCAAACACAAGTGGATGGGCTGGCGAGAGGCGCTTGAGCGGCTGCATGATCCCAAGACCCCCACTGATCTAGAACTCGAAGCCCCTCACAGGATGAGGCTGGCATACGACGAACTCTTGGCCCACCAGATGGCCATGGCCCAGCGCAAGGCGGCGCGGAGACGCGAGCCAGCCCCGGCCATTGGTGCAGGAGCCCTGTCCGATGCGATGGAGGCGGCCCTCCCCTTCGCCCTGACCGGTGCCCAGCGCCGCAGCCTGTCTGAAATTCGCGGCGATCTGATGGGGGGCGAGCGGATGAGCCGCCTGCTGCAGGGCGATGTCGGATCGGGAAAGACCGTCGTGGCCATGCTGGCCATGGCCGATGTTGCCGCCGCAGGTCGCCAATCAGCTCTGATGGCCCCCACGGAAATTCTCGCCCGCCAGCACTATGAGACCCTCAAAGAGCCCTTGGCCGCGCAGGGTCTCAACCTCATACTTCTTACTGGCCGGGACAAGGGGCCAGGGCGAGCCGAAAAACTGCGGGCCCTACTCGCCGGTGAGGTGGATATTGCCGTCGGCACCCATGCCCTGTTCCAGGACGACGTCCATTTTGCTCATCTAGCCCTCGCCGTGATCGACGAGCAGCACCGGTTTGGCGTGGCCGAACGGCGAAGACTGCAAGATAAGGGGCCATTGACGCACCTCTTGGCCATGAGCGCCACGCCGATCCCGCGCACCTTGGAACTGACGCTCTATGGCGATTTGGACGTCTCACATATCGATGAGAAACCACCGGGCCGTACCCCCGTCACCACCCGCGCCGTCCCCACCCCGCGGATGGGCGAGATTGTTCAGCGCCTCAAGACGGCGGTATCCGCCGGGGCGCAGGCCTTCTGGATCTGTCCACTGGTCGCTGAGTCTGAACTGATCGATCTGGCAGCGGCAGAGGCCAGAGCCGAGGACCTTCGCAAACTGATCGGCCCTAGCGTCGGTCTGGTCCATGGCCAGATGCCCCCCGCCGAAAAGGACGCGGTCATGACGGCCTTTACTGAGGGACGGGTCTCAGTGCTGGTCGCGACCACCGTGGTCGAGGTCGGGGTCAATGTGCCCAATGCCTCGATCATGGTCATTGAACAGGCCGAACGGTTTGGACTGGCCCAGCTACACCAACTGCGCGGGCGGGTTGGTCGGGGCGCTCGCAAAAGTTCATGCGTCCTGCTCTATGATCCACCTCTCAGTAAGAACGGTGAGGCAAGGCTCGACATCTTGCGCAAGTCCGACGACGGCTTTGCCATTGCTGAGCGCGATCTCGAACTGCGCGGCGGCGGCGACCCTCTGGGCCTGAAACAGAGCGGCTTTCCCGCCTACCGGTTCGCGGACCCCATCGTCCATCGCGAGCTTATCATCGCCGCGGCTGATGATGCGCGATTGATCCTCGCCAGAGACCCAATCCTGACCGGTCAAAGGGGCCTTGCGGTGCGGATTTTGGGGGAGTTGTTCGATTGGCAGGCGGCAATGGGGCTCACTGACGCTGGGTGAGGCTTGGCCTAGGGCATTAGACCCGTCACAGTAGGGGTAAGAACAAGACTTTAGGGAGCCGCCGCGTGGAAGCTGCTGATTTGGAACGGGCGATCAATCAGGTCGCCGCAAAACTTGCTCCTGGAGCCACCGGCGCCAGTGACCTTCGCCGCCTATCAGGCGGGGCAAGTCAAGAGACCTGGTCCATCCTCGCCAATTCGCCCAGCGGTGACGTGCCCCTGATCCTACGCCGTCGCCCTGATAGCCCAACCGGCTCTGGCAATGCTGTGCCGCTGGCTACCGAAGCGGCACTCATCCGCGCGGCCGCCGCGCGCGGTGCACCCGTCCCAACCGTACCCTATGTCTTCCAAGAGGCCGACGGTGTGGGGGAAGCCTATGTGATGGGCAAGGTCGAGGGTGAGACCCTGGGCAGCCGCATTGTCCGAAACGATGCTTTTGCCGCCATCCGGCCTAATCTGGCCACCCAGTGCGGCGCGGTGTTGGCCCAGATCCACGCCATACCGCTCGAAGGCTTGCCCGAGGTTGCCCATTCCAGCGCCCTCGTGGAGCTGGAAAAATACGAGGCCGTCTATCGCGGCTGCGGCGCAGAGCGCCCGATCATCGAGGCGGCTTTGGTTCATCTCAAGCGCCACGCTCCGGCCCTAGAGCGCCAGACCCTCGTGCACGGCGACTTTCGCAATGGCAATCTGATGATCCACCCCGAGGACGGCCTACGCGCCGTTTTGGATTGGGAATTGGCCCATCTGGGTGATCCAGCAGAGGATCTCGGCTGGATCTGCGTCAACTCCTGGCGCTTTGGCAACCATGCAAAGCCGGTCGGCGGCTTTGGCGACTACAGCCAGTTGCTCGATGCCTATGAGGCTGCGGGCGGCACCCCAATCGCGCTGGAGCGGGTTAAGTACTGGCAGATGCTCGGCTCGATGAAGTGGGGGATCATGTGCATGACCATGTACCTGTCCTTCGCCAATGGAGCTGATCCCTCGGTAGAGCGCGCCATGATTGGCCGGCGCACTAGCGAGACTGAGATTGATCTGATTACGCTTCTGGAGGCCGTCGCATGATCGAACAACCCACTGCTCTAGAACTGGTCGATGCGGTGATCGGCTTCATCGAGACCCGCGCCGCGCCGCAACTGAAAGACCGCGACGTGTTCCTCGCCCGCGTCGCCGTAAATGCGCTTTTGACCCTACGCCGCGAGATCGAGCACGGAGCCGCTGCCGAGGCCGTGGCGAGCACGCGCCTGCAGAACCTGATGGGCGAGGAAGGCGACTATGCCAGCCTCAATAGGGCCCTGTGCCAAGCCATCCGCGAAGGTGCCATCGACATCACCGCCCCGGCCCTGCTCGCCCATATGCGCGCCAGCATCATCGACCAGGTCCAGATCGACCAACCCAACTATTCGGGACTAAAGGCGGCTCTGGCGGAGGGATAGGGTTGGTCTTGCGCGTCATTGCAGGCGTGAAGCGCCCAAGCAACCTAGGGGAACATCCACTTGGGTCCGTGTCAGATCTCTAGGTTGCTTCGCCGCGCTCGCAATGATGCGAGAAGAAAACAAGGCCCCTTTTGATGCTCCGCATCGCTTCTCCCAGAGGGGGAAGTACCCGAGTAGTCGGGGTGGGGGGGGGGCCTCACCTCACCCTGTGAGTCGGTGTCTGCCCCTGATCAGCGGAGCGTTCGATGGGCGGTGCGGGCTTAGGAAAGTCGGGCAGGTTTAACAAAGACACCACGCGCGCCTGAGCATCGGCCTCAAGATCAGCATAGAACAGATTGAAAGCAGGCTCTTTTAGGCGATCAGCCCAACCGCCGCTAGGCGTCAGGGAGGGCGAGCGCGGCTTGGAGACCAGTAGCCCATCGCCCTTGCATTGGGTGTCGACCTGACGCGCCAAAAATGCCGGACGCGCGCCCCATTCCAGACCGGTAACATTGGCCGCCCCGATATTGGCCCGCGCCTCGACCTTGACCTTGGTCTTCGCGCCGACCAGCGGATTAACGCAGAGGGCTGGGCGCGTCCCCAAATCCTCAAGCTGATCCCCAAGCCAGACCTGTGCCCGGTCCAGACGATTCAAGCCCGCCGAAGGATCAGCCTCGAGCACACTTTGCCACGCCACCACGCAGCGGGCCTGATCTCTGGCTGCGCACGCCGATAACGCGGTTCCCGGCCCATAGTCCGCCTCGGGCACAACCGTATCGATCAGATAGACGCCAGCTACCTGACGCACGCGCACACGGGTGGGGGCAACCTCTTCGTGCACGAGCCGCGCCGCCAAAAGCCCACCCTGCTCTACCCCAACAATCAGGAACGGTCGGCCCTGATTGTAATGGGTCATATAGTACTCAAAGGACGCCCGAACGTCGCCATAGGAAAAGCGCCGCGCTTCACGCGCATCATCACGATTGGTCAGTTGCGAATAGAGGCTGGCCTGCCGATAGCGCGGCGCGAACAGTCGTCCAACCCGGTAGAATGGCCCGGCATAGTTCGGCAACATCACCCGCGTCAGCAGCCGGTCAGACTTGACGTCGTCAATCGGGCCGTTCCACTCCGCGCCCCCATCAAAGGTGGTGGGATGGACGAAAAACACATCGGCGGGCAGATCCTTGTCAGACCAGCGCTGGGGATGGTCGGGGATCAAGGCCCAACTGCTGGCCTTGGCATAGTTCGGAGCCTTGGGCGGCGCATAGGTCTGAAATGGCTTTTTCGGGTCGAGCGCGGCCTGCAGAATATCTGCACGCCAGTAGAAGGCTGCGGCAAAGAATAGGGAGAAAAACACCGCTCCGCCTATAATCAGCCATTGCCTTAAGCCGCCCTTACCCTGTGCCATGACCACGACCTACACCAACCCTTGCTGCCTCGCGAGCCTATTGGCGCGTGCCCTCGCCCGCATCAAAGGCCACGATAAGATCGCGCACTGCATCCCAATGTTCTAGCCCCTTCATATCCCCAGCAGCGGCCAATTCGGCGGCGCGCATGACCGCGATCACTTCGGCATCATCGCCATATTGCGCGATCAAGGTCATGGCAGCGCTCTGAACAGCCGGTGACGGTGTAGGGCCATCAGACATAGGGGTCTTCCTGCGAAAGATAAGCTTGGACATAGTCCGCAACAGCCACTTCCATCGACCAGAAAGGCTGGTTGTATCCTGCGGCTCGCAAGCGATCCATCTTGGCCTCGGTAAAGTACTGGTACTTGTCACGGATCACTTCGGGCGTGTCGATATAGCGAATGACGGCGGGTTTTTGCGCCGCTGCGAAGGTGGCCTTAGCCAGATCCAAGAAGGTTCTCGCCTTGCCGGTCCCGAGATTGAACACACCATTGACCGTCTCGGTCTTCAGCAGCCAATCGACCACGTTCACGACGTCCCCGACATAGACGAAGTCTCGAAGCTGCCCACCATCCTCATATCCAGACTTGTGCGAGCGAAAGAGCTGCACGCCCTCCCCGGCCGCTATAAGCGGATAGATCTGGGACACCACCGACTTCATCGGGCCCTTATGATATTCGTTCGGGCCAAAGACATTGAAGAACTTTAAACCAGCCCACTGCTTAGGAGCATCGCCTTGATAGGAGGCGCGGACCGCGAAGATGTCGAACAGGGCCTTAGACCAGCCATAGGCATTGAGGGGCCGAAGCACCTTGAGGGCCTCTAGATCATTATCATCCTCAAAGCCGAGGCTTCCATCGCCATAGGTTGCTGCCGATGAGGCATAGATAAAGCGGCAATCATTGGCCGCGCACCAGCGGAACAGGTCTCGCGACAGGCAATAGTTATTCTGTACGATCGTGTCCGCATCCGGTTCGGTCGTGGCCGAGATCGCGCCCATATGGATGATAGCTTCAAGGTCTGAGCCATATTTGGCCAGCCAGTCCCACATCTGATCGGGATCGACGAAGTCGCTGATCGCGCTGTTGGCAATATTGCGCCACTTGCCACTCTGCGCCGCCCGCAATCGGTCGCAGACCACCACATCATTCTGTTCATCTTGGCACAGGCGACTGACGATATTGGAGCCTATGAAGCCGGCGCCACCGGTGACGAGGATCGTCTGTCCGCTCATGGCGCGTCCTTCTTAAAGCGGGCAATGGCAGCGGTCGTCGAGTAGCCGTCGACCAGATTGGCCAGTCGCACCCGTCCGCCATAGGACTTGACGAAATCGCCGCCGACCACGCCATCCTCGCTATAGTCCGCCCCCTTGATCAGCACATCCGGCCGTATAGCCTCGATCAAGCCGATCGGCGTATTCTCATCAAAGGGCACCACCATATCGACGTGCGACAGCCCAGCCAAAACCAGAGCCCGGGACTCTAGGTCATTGACGGGCCGAGAAGGTCCCTTCAGTGCGCTGACCGAACGATCCGTATTAAGCCCGACAATAAGACGATCACACCAGGACCGGGCTTGGGCCAGATAGGCGACGTGGCCCCGGTGCAGGATATCGAAACAGCCATTTGTGAAGCCAACCGTTAGGCCCTCAGCACGCCAAGCGGCGATGATCCGGACCAAATCCTCTGGCGTGGCGATCTTGTCTTCTGCAGACGCCATGTGTGACGTCAGTTCGGCCTCGATCAGGTCCGCAGGTGTCACCGTCGCGGTGCCTGCCTTACCGACCACGATGCCGGAGGCAAGAATGGCAAACTCGACCGCCGCGCCGATCTCGATCCCCGCTGCCATAGCGAGGCCTAAGGCCGCAAGGCCGGTATCGCCGGCCCCTGACACGTCAAACACTTCACGCTTCTTGCCCCGGAAATGGCGCACGGGCTGGCCTCGGACAGCAAGGCTCATGCCCTGTGCTGCGCGGGTGACAAGCAAGGCCTTGGATTGGCAGACCCCTAGCGCCGCCTTAAGGGCTGCCTCGACCTCAGCGTCGGTGCCGACAGGCATGTCGACCGCTAGGGATAGTTCCCCCGCATTGGGCTTGATCAGGTCCACAGGGCCATATTTGGCAAGGCTACGGCCCTTAGGGTCCACCACCAGCGCAATGCCCGCCTTGGCGGCAGCGTCACGGGTGGCGGCGATCACGGCGGGGCTGAGCGCGCCCTTGGCATAGTCCGATAGGACGACAAGCTTTGCGCCAGAGACAGCGGTTTGAATGGACTGGATCAGGGCGGATTCTGCGGCGTTATCAATCGCAGCTGAGGTCTCACTATCGACCCGCAGCAGTTGCTGCCCGCCCGCTACAAAGCGCACCTTGACCGTTGTGGGTCGACCGGGCTGGGTCACAAGCTTGCCCGTAACCCCTGATGCTATACCAACGAGCGTCGTCAGTTCGTGACCGCTGGCATCGTCGCCGACGGGCGCACAAAGGATCGCCTGACCGCTCAGGGCTGCAACATTACGAGCCACATTGCCGACCGCGCCGAGCATCACCGTCTCCGATGACCTGGCCAAGACCGGGATCGGAGCTTCTGGGGAAATGCGCGTGACCTCGCCATAGACATAGCGATCAATCATCAGATCGCCGACGCAGGCGATCTTGAGACCGGATATCGCGGCGAGCACGTGCTGAAGCGAAGAAACGTCCATGGATCAGCCTGTGCTGCGTTCGGTCCCGATGGTCAAGAGATTTGGCATGGACCGAGCCTTGCCCCTACCAGCCCTTGGTCAGTTTATCATAGCCCAAGAGGTTCGCGACCAGAGCCTCAAACTCATGCATCGGCACCATATTGGGGCCATCTGATGGGGCATTGTCAGGGTCCGGATGGGTCTCGAGGAACAGGCAGGCGACACCGACCGCAACCGCTGCCCTTGCCAAGACCGGCACATATTGGCGCTGACCACCCGAGGTCGTGCCCTGCCCGCCTGGCTGCTGAACCGAATGGGTCGCATCGAACACGACTGGACAGCCGATCTCAGCCAGAACCGGTAGGGCACGCATGTCGGACACAAGGGTATTATAGCCAAAGGATACGCCGCGCTCGCAGGCCATGGCGTTGGGATTGCCCGCCGCCAGCAGCTTTCCGATCACATTCTTCATATCCCAAGGGGCGAGAAACTGACCCTTCTTGACGTTGACGACCTTGCCGGTTTCGGCGGCAGCGACCAACAGGTCGGTCTGGCGACAGAGGAAGGCTGGAATCTGCAGCACATCGACCGCTTGGGCCGCTATGGCGCATTGGCTGACCTCGTGGACGTCGGTGAGGACCGGAAGGCCTGTGACGTCGCGGATTTCGGCGAAAACATCCAAGGCCTGCCCGATGCCAAGGCCGCGCGCGGTCGTGATCGAGGTGCGGTTGGCCTTGTCGAACGAGGTCTTATAGATCAGGCCGATCCCAAGGCGGGCCGCCATTTCCTTCAGCGCATGGGCAGTCTCCAGCGCGTGCTGGCGGCTCTCCATCTGGCAGGGGCCAGCGATGATGGACAGTTTTTGCGCATTGCCAATCCGAACCTCGGCACCGTTTGGGGTCTTGATCCGGATCACAGCGTTGGGGGAGACAGCCTGAGCTTGGGTCAATTCGAGGTTCCGCTAATCCAAAAGCCAATCTAGATCGTACATCTGAAGTGAGACTCACAAAGACACAAGGGCGAAGCGACCGGGCAATGACCAGCGAGCACAATCAAACGCCGATCGTGGTCTGGCTGCGACAGGACCTGCGGCTTGCCGACAATCCTGCCCTAGCCTACGCAAGCGCCTCAAGACGTCCCGTGATTGTTCTCTATATGTTCGACACAGACCCTGAACAGAGGCCCATGGGCGGGGCAAGTCTTTGGTGGCTGAACCGCTCTTTAACTGCCCTATCGTTATCGCTGCACGCCCTCGGATCGCGCCTAGTCCTACGCAAAGGCCAGGCGTCTCAGGTCCTGATGGAGGTCCTAACCGAAACCGGTGCGGGCGAGGTGGTTTGGAACCGGCTCTATGAGCCATCAGCCATCGCGCGCGACACCGCCCTCAAGGCCGCGCTGAAGGCCGCTGGGATCGAGGCGCAGTCTTTCAATGCCGCCCTCCTGAACGAGCCCTGGACCGTCGCAACGGGCTCTGGCGGCCCCTATAAGGTCTTCACGCCCTATTGGCGGGCTGCACGGGCCAAGGTCGCGCAGCAACCAGCCCTTCCTGCTCCGAAAAGCCTCGTTTCGCCTGAGCGCTGGCCAAACACCGATGACCTAACCGATTGGCAACTTCATCCCACCCATCCCGACTGGTCGACTGGCTTTGAGGTTTGGACACCGGGTGAGACTGGCGCGCTTGAAAATCTCAACGCCTTTCTGGATGGACCGGCCAATGACTATGCTGAGGGCCGCGATCAGCCCGCAAAGACGGGCACATCGCGCCTGTCACCGCATCTGCATTTTGGCGAGATCAGCCCGCGGCAAGTCTGGATCGCCGCCCACGGGGCCTCGGCGACGGGCGACCTATCCGACAGCGCCCGCGACAAGTTCGTGGCCGAGATTGGTTGGCGCGAATTCAACCATCATCTGCTGTTCCACTTTCCCACGCTACCGACCGTCAATTTCAAACCTGGTTTTGATCGCTTCGCTTGGCGAGAGGATGGCGAGGGGCTAAAGGCTTGGCAGCGCGGTCTGACTGGCTATCCGATGGTCGATGCCGGGATGAGGGAACTTTGGGCCACAGGCTGGATGCACAATCGGGTGCGGATGATTGCCGCCTCGTTCCTGATCAAGCACCTGCTGACCTACTGGCGCGAAGGCGAGGCCTGGTTCTGGGATACCCTGCTCGATGCCGATCTAGCCAACAACGCCGCGGGATGGCAGTGGACGGCGGGAACGGGGGCCGACGCCTCGCCCTATTTCCGCATCTTCAACCCCTTCAGTCAGGGCGAAAAATTCGATCCCAAGGGCGATTATATCCGCCGCTGGGTGCCGGAACTGGCGGGCCTACCCAACAAGGTCATCCATCGCCCATGGGAGGCAACCGCCTTTGAGCTATCAACAGCCGGTATCACTCTAGGCACGACCTATCCTCGCCCAATTGTTGATCATGCCAGTGCGCGCGCCCGCGCTCTTTCGACCTACGCCCGCCTTAAAGATGATGCATAAAGTTATCCGATGACTGTGAATCACACTCAGGCCGCGCCCCGACGAAAGATCGCCATCCTCGGATCAGGCGTTACCGGCCTTTGCGCAGCCTATGCCCTGCAAGAGGTCCATGATGTGGTGCTCTATGAAAAGGCGGAGCGGATCGGGGGGCATTCCAACACCGTCACCATCGACTATGACGGCAAGGTCATGGACGTCGATACGGGGTTCATCGTCTATAATCTACGAAACTATCCCAACCTGATCGGGCTGTTGGACGCTTTGGGCGTCGAAAGTCTGCAGACCGATATGAGCTTTGCCTTTTCCGGCAGCGGGATGGAGTGGTCGTCCAACTTCCCTCACGGTATCTTTGCGCAAAAGCGGAACATCGCCAATCCGGCCTTCCTGATGATGCTGCTCGATATGCAGCGGTTCAATCGGCAGGGGTTGGAGGATTTGGAATCCGGCGGCCTGGCTGGCCTAACCCTTGGCGACTATCTGCGCCAACGAAACTTCAGCAAGTCCTTTGCGCAGCGCTACCTCTTGCCGATGGGCGCCGCTATCTGGTCGAGCACCGAGAGCAAGGTCGCAGACTTTCCGGCCGAAAGCTTCCTGCGCTTCTTTGCCAACCATAACCTCTTACAAGTCGTCCAACCCAGTTGGCGTACCATCAAGGGCGGCAGCCGTTCCTATGTCGAACGCCTACGCGCTATTCTGGGCGATCAGATCCGTGCTGCATCCGGCGACGTCACCGTTCAGCGCCAAGCGGGCGGGGTTTTGGTCACAGACGGATCAGGACAGTCGGAGCCCTATGATCAGGTCATCATGGCATGCCATTCGGACGAGACCCTTCGCGCCCTTACAGATGCAGATCCGCAAGAACGCGCCCTTCTCGGGGCCATCGGCTATGCCCCAAACAAGGCCTATCTGCACCGCGACCCCGGCCTGATGCCTAAGCGCAAGGCCGCTTGGGGGGCTTGGAATGTGCTCAATGACCTAAAAACCGCCGATGGCGCACCAACTCAAGGGGTGGTCAGCTATTGGATGAACCGTCTGCAGCATCTGGACCCCAAGCGGCCGCTGTTCGTCACGCTCAACCCACCCATCGCGCCAGACCCCAGCCTAACCTTCGGTGTCTATGACTATGCCCATCCACAGTTTGATCAGGCAGCGCTCAGCGCTCAACGACAGTTCAACACCATACAGGGACGAGGAGGGATCTGGTATGCGGGCGCATGGCTTGGCTATGGCTTCCATGAGGATGGCCTGACCTCTGGCCTGCGTGCAGCCCTGGCCTTAGGTGGCACAGTGTCTTGGGACTTTGTCGACCATCGCATTGCCGGCGGGGCCCTTCCCGCCCCCGAATGGGCAGCGAACAATAGGGTGGCTGACCTTAGCGCATGACCGTCCCTTCAGAAGCCAACAGAGCGCGCCTCTATATGGGCCGTACGACGCATCTGCGAACCGCGCCGCGTGAGCATAGGTTCAGCTATGGCGTCTTTCAGATCTTGATCGATGTCGATCGGCTGGATCAGGCCTTTGCGGGTCTTATGACCATCAGACACGGCCGCCTTGGTCTGTTTTCTTTTGCCGAGCGCGATCATGGGGCCCGCGACGGCTCATCTTTGCGCCCATGGGTCGAGGCGACCTTGAAGCAAGCCGGACTAGATGTGCCGACAACGCGTATCTCGCTTCTGTGCTTTCCGCGTGTACTTGGATTTGTTTTCAACCCGATCTCGCTTTTCTACATTTACGGCCCGAATAACGTGCTCAAAGCCGTGCTTTACGAGGTCAACAATACCTTTGGTCAAACCCACGCCTATGTGGTGTCCACCGAAGGCCTAGAGGTCGAACGTCATGAGGCCGACAAGTGCCTCTATGTGTCGCCCTTTTACCGCGTTGAGGGCGGCTACCGATTTACCATCACCCCGCCGGGTGAACGTCTGAGTTTGACTATTCTCAAACAGGTTGGTGGTGAGATAGATTTTACGGCGAGCTTGATCGCGAAGCGCGAGGCCTTGACCGACGCAGCCCTGATCAAGCTCTTCTTCGCCATGCCGCTCATGACCTTGGGCGTGGTGGCGGCCATACACTGGGAGGCCGTTCGCCTCTGGTTCAAGGGCGCCATTTTTGGCGCTCGTCCTGCTGGGTCCAAGGCTGGTGTCAGTCTTGGGCAAGCAACCCATCGATCTCTTGAGGGGCTTTAATGTCTGTCGCTTCTTTGAACCCCGCCGAGATTGTCTTGGCTGATTTTCCCCTCGTCACGGCAGAGACCCTCGCCCTGCTCGAGGTTCGCCGATCTCCAGCAGCCTTTCGCACGGCTTTGCGCATCTCCAAGAGCAATTGGTGCTACGGCTCAATGAGCTTCATGCTGCCGTCGGGCCTGGCCTTTCGCGTACAAGGCACAAAGCCTGGACCGGACGCCCTGCTGATTATCCGGGACTTCCGTTTCATCGGACGGGTCATGGCTGCCGGTGACATCGGCTTTGGTGAGGGCTTCATCGCCAATGAATGGGACTCGCCGAACCTATCTGCGGTGCTGCAAGCCTTCACCATGAATTGGGATCGTCTGGCGCAACTGGTCAATGGCAACCCCTTAGTCGGCGTGGTCAACTTCCTGTCCCACCTGCTCAACCGCAACAGCAAGAAGGGCTCACAGCGCAACATCTATGCTCATTATGATCTGGGAAACGCCTTCTATTCGCGCTGGCTCGACCCTTCCATGACCTATTCCTCGGCCAGGTTTGATCGCCCCGACCAGCCCTTGAGTGAGGCCCAGCACAACAAATATGCCACGCTGGCGCGCTCCATGAACCTGCACGCCGACCAGACCGTTCTTGAGATCGGGTGCGGCTGGGGCGGCTTTGCCGAATATGCCGCCAAGGAAATCGGGGCCAAGGTCACGGGCGTCACCATCTCGCAGGCCCAACATGATTTTGCCCGTAAGCGCCTGTTCGACCTTGGCCTCGCCGAGCGCGCTGACATCCAGCTGATCGACTATCGCGATGTCAAAGGCACCTTTGACCGCGTCGCCTCGATCGAAATGTTCGAGGCGGTCGGTGAGCAATATTGGCCGACCTATTTCGACAAGGTTCGCGACGTGCTCAAGCCCGGCGGTCAAGCAGGCTTGCAGATCATCACCATCAAGGACGATCTGTTCGCCGACTATCGCAGCCGCGCCGACTTCATCCAGAAATACATCTTCCCCGGTGGCATGCTGCCCAGCGAAAAGCGCCTCCTCCAAGAAACCCAGCGCGCGGGATTGGAATGGCGGGACGTGTCGCGCTTTGGTCAGAACTATGCCGATACCCTGGTCCATTGGGCCGAACGGTTCCAAGCCGCTTGGGGCGAGATCAAACCCCTCGGCTTTGACGAGCGCTTCCGCCGTCTATGGCAGTTCTATCTCAGCTACTGCGAAGCCGGTTTCCGCACCGAACGCACCAACGTCATCCAGTTGAGCCTCGCCAGAGCCTAGACACATCCCCTTCCTTCGACGGGCTTAGGTTAGGATGAATGGGCGAGAGTGGATGAAATCCCCCTCACCCAACCCTCTCCCCCAACCCTGTCCCCCAAGGGGGCGAGGGCTAGAACCGATGAGCCCTCTTCCTGAGGCAGAAGGTTGGCTGGGGGAGAAGGTTGGCTGGGGGAGAAGGTTGGCTGAGGGCCTTATTAGCCCTAAATCTTCGCCGTCAGTCGCACTGGTAAGTCCGTATAGCCAAGCACGAAATTGTTGGCCAACCGCACAGGCTCACCGACCACCTCAATCCGCTCAAAGCGCGCCATGATCTCTTCCCAAAGGATGCGAATCTGCATTTCGGCGACGCGGTTGCCCATGCAGCGATGGATACCAAAGCCAAAGGACAGGTGCTGACGGGCCCGATCACGGTCGATAATGAACTCATCCGCCCGCTCGATTACGTCGTCATCGCGGTTGCCAGAAATGTACCACATCACTACCCGATCACCTTTGCGGATCTGCTGGCCTTGGAACTCAATATCCTGCGTCGCGGTCCGACGCATATGGGCCAGCGGCGTCTGCCAACGGATGATCTCAGAGATCATGTTCGGGATCAGGCTCGGATCAGCCTTGAGCTTGTCATACTCCTCAGGAAACTGGTTGAGGGCCAAAACCCCGCCCGAGATAGAATTACGCGTCGTATCATTGCCGCCAACGATCAGCAGGAT